>DAIEHA010000010.1 GCA_027355945.1 Candidatus Parcubacteria bacterium
CTCCCCTCCCCCTTGAAAGGAAACTGCGGTGTATGCGGTGGCGAACGTCGTCGTACCCCGCACCGTGAGCACCGTACCGGTCGCAATGGTAAGCGTGAGATTGTTGTTGTAATTCCCAAGCTCGACATTGGCGAAGGTCGTCGATCCGGTGATCGTGGAAGTGGCGGCGAACTGGAAGGTCCCCGATGCGCTGTTGAACGATCCACCGGCATTCGTGAAGTCCCCGGAAAGGGAGAGCGTTCCCGCGGTGCTCGTGAAGGAACCTCCCGTGAGGGAAAGGGGGCCGTTGACGGTAAGGGCATCGGTGCTCGTGCTTCCCGCAAAGACGCCGCCCGCCTGGGAAAGCCCGAAGGAAGCGGTGGAGGTGCCGATCGCGATGGCATTGCCCGATCCCTGGGCGATCGTACCCGTATAGCCGGAGGTGATCTCGAGGCCCCCGATCGTGATGCCCGTATCGATGAGGGCGTTCTGGGTGCTCGATGTGGAAAAGAGGGCCGTATCGGATGCCGTGGGGGCGGCGCCAAGGGACCAGTTGGATGCGGAGGACCAGTTACCCGAAGAGGTGGCGACCCAGGTGTCCGTGGCGGCATGGACGGGGGATGCCATGAGAAAGAACGCGGCAGCCGCAGCAAAAAGAACGATGGAAAGAGAGAGGAAACGGGACCTTTCGGGAAGATGCGTGAATGTCATGAAAAATGGATGATGCTTCCTGAGAGAGGCAACTATACGAAAAGGATACCGCTATCGCTCGGAATCATAAAGTGCCGTCACTTCCGCGGGGGAAAGGGCCCGGTTGTATGTGCGGAACCCGTCAAGAGAACCCGCAAAGTAGCCGTCCCAGCTCGCATCGCCGAATACGAGCGTCGATGAAGGAGGCGGATACGAAGCGTTATCGAACATGGTGCCGGCAAAAGTGGAATCGAACACGCCGTTCACGTAATATTGCGTGCTCGTCGGTCCGCTCACGACCGTGACGTAGTTCCATACAGAGGTGTTCATCGGAAGCGATCCGGTATACCACGCTCCCCCGCAATGGGTCGCCATATTGATGACGCCGCCCGAAGTTATCTGAAGAAGCCACCCGCTGTTGCAGGGTTGCTGTCCCATGAAATACCCGGTGCCCTTCACCCAGAGGGCGATCGTCACGGTGGAGCTCGAGAATGTGAAGGGATTCACGGTGCTCACTCCTTGGGTCGTGCCGTTGAACTGTAGCGCATAAGGACCCGACACACCCGGTACCCACAAAGGTCCGTTGACGAGCGTCCCGGAGATCCCGCTCCCGGAAATATCGTTCACCACGGTGCCGGTCCCTTCGTTGAGCGACCAGGAGATGGCAAGGCTTGAGGGATTATAGAGTGGCGACAATGCGATATTCGTTCCTACCGCATCGACTCCCGGGAATCCCGGCACGGACGGCGAATCTTTGAGCGCGGTCCTTTGTTTCTGCGACTCGGGGATGGAGGTCAATTCGAACTGCGTGCCGTTCGTCGTATAGGTATAGTAGAGGCCCGTGGAGGTCTGGTTCACGGGATCCACCGGAAGGGTTCCGAAAGGACCTCCGGAGGAGATGGCCTGGAAATCCATCGGGAGCCATCCGGTGCCGTTCGTTGCGAGGAATGTGGCTGGTGCGGCGCAATGATAGACATATCCCGAAGGGAGCGCGGGAAGGCCGAGGCCCTGGCAGGCATCTCCCGCGGTCGATGTCGCGAGAGGATCCGGAACGGAAAGATATACCGTTCCCGGAGTTCCAAGGGTATATCCCTGCGCACCGGTCTGATCGGTCGTGTAAAGACCGGCGGCGTTCGTGAGGGTCGCCATGTCGGATACCCGGTTTGCATCCCGTGATTGCGCAAGCAATTGGGCGGGGTTCAGGACGAGCACCACGACGACCGCGAGGATCGCGATGATCGCGATCACGACGAGAAGCTCGATGAGGGTGAAGGCCCTGCGGAAGTGCGAGGGGTGCATATATCGCTTATTTCATGGCATAAAGCTGGGCGATCTCGGAAGCACTGAGCGCACGATTATAGACCCTTGCATCGTCCAACAGTCCCACCATGGGATTCCATCCTCCCTGCGCGGTCGTACCGATATAGAAATTTGATGTTCCCGCCACCGGCGCCACCGCGCTCCCGGAACCCACCGGAACGCCATTCATATAGAACGTTCCCACGCCGTTATTGAAGACGAATGCGACGTGAACCCATTGGTTGAGCGGGAGCGCCGTATTGGCGGTGAGCAGGCTTGCTGAGCCTGCCTGGGACATTTCCACATGGATATAGCCGTTATAAAGACTGAACGTCACGCCGGAAACATACCAATTCCCGTCGCCCATGATGCCTTTATAGGTTTCTGACGAGGGGGCATAGATCCATGCGGCCATCGTGAACGAGTTCGTCACTCCAAGCGCCGGATTGTTCCCGCCATTCACGAAATCGTTGGTCGTCGTGCCATTGAACGCACCCGCCCATTGCCAGGGATATCCGGCAGAATAATATCCCGAAGTTCCCGCAGGGGTGCCGCTCCACGTGCCGGTGCTGTTGTATCCCGACCAATCGAGCGCGGTATTTCCGGTCCCTTCGTTGAGCGGCCAATAGCCCACAAGACCTCTTCCTGTCTCAGGAAGGTTCGCGATCCCCGTACCCACCTCGTACAGCGCGGGATCGATCCCGCCATTCGCCTGGACCGTGCTCGCATATTTCGTGGACTCGAGGAACGCCGTAAGCGCAAAAAGGGAACCGTTCGTGATATAGGAATAATAGAGATTCGACGACGTCTGATTCAGGGGATCCGCGGAAAGCGAATCGATGGGACTGCCTGCGCGTATATTCTTGAAATCGACGGGGATCCATCCTGCGCCCGAGGTGCCCTTGTACGCCAAGGGAGAACTGCACGCATAGGCATACGAAGAGGAGGAAAAGCCGAGATTGCCGCAGGAGGCCGATGCGGAGGGAATGGAAACATATGTGGTACTGGTGGCGCCGAGCGAATACCCCGGCGCGGTCCCCTGGTCGGATTCATAGAGATTGAGCGCGGCGTTCATCACGGCGAGATCGCTCACCCGGCGCGCATCGCGGGCTTGCGCAAAGAGCTGAGCGGGATTCAGCGTGAGCGTGACGACCACCGCAAGGACCGCGATGATCGCGATCACGATAAGCAGCTCGACCATGGTAAAAGCGTCGTTGCGGGAATGCATATCTATAAGTATATCAGACGGGTAGGCGCGCGGGATGAAATTGACGGATTAAAACAAAGGGATGATAGTGATGATGGAGGTGCGTCATGAAGCGCATCATGGTGGTAATGGCGGCCGTGGCGGCGATCGTCGCATTCAGCTCGGGAGCGGTACGGCAGGCGCATGCTCAGCAGCACGTGCGGCCGGCGTGGCAGCGCATCGAAACGGGGGTCATCGCGATAGGACCTGCAATGGACTATCCGGACGCGCTTGCCGCCGTGGCGAAAATGAGCCAGCTGCCGGACGCAGGCGACACGTGGATCCAATGGCGCAGGAAGCTTTGGATCGTTCCCCTCTGGGTGCATAAGGAATATTTCACAAAGGTGCATCCCATGGGGGCGCAGAGCGCATTTTCCCCGCCGGGACATGCCCGCACCGCGCCACGCTGACGGCATCCGCTCCGGACGCGCATCGATCGAACATCGGGAGACCCTGCAAGGCCTCCCTTTTTCATCCCCATTATAGTATCGTTAGGGCGTGCCGCAGAACCCATCCATGAAAATCCTCGCCATAGAAACATCGTGCGACGAAACAGGCATCGCGCTCCTCGACATTCGCGGAGGTTCCGCGGACGGCAGAAAAGCGCCTCGGACCATCGTGAAGGAGAACCTCGTCGCATCGCAGATCGCGCTTCATCGGGAATTCGGCGGCGTCGTGCCGAACCTCGCAAAGCGCGAGCATATCAAAAATCTTCCCATTCTTTATTCCCGCCTCGAACGCCGGCTCCGCCGGCGCGGCGAGACGCTCCGCTTCGATATGATCGCGGTCACCGTGGGTCCTGGGCTCGAACCCGCCCTCTGGACGGGGATCACGTTCGCGGAGGATCTTGCGGCGCGCACTGGCGTACCGCTCGTGGGAGCGAACCATCTCGAAGGACATCTTTACAGCTTCCTGCTCCCTTCGCCGGAACGCACGACCCGGAATGAGGGAAGGACCGGGACGAAGGCCGCAACGACGAAAATCGCGGAAGCGAAATTCCCCGCGATCGCCCTTATCGTGAGCGGAGGGCATACAATGCTCCTCGAAATGGATTCCCTCACGGCGCGGCATACGCTCGGCGAAACGCGCGACGATGCCGCAGGCGAGGCATTCGACAAAGTGGCGCGCCTGCTCGAGCTCCCCTATCCCGGAGGACCCGAGATCGAGCGCATTGCGCGGGATGGCGATCCGCACGCAGTGGAATTCCCCCGTCCGATGCTCCACGAAAAGAACCTGGAATTCAGCTTCTCGGGCCTCAAAACGGCGGTCCTCTACTACGTGCGCGACCACGGACTTCCGCCCGTGAAAGGCGGCACGGGACGTGGCGGCGCGGCGGGACCGTCGCGCGCGGATCTCGCGGCATCCTTCCAGGAAGCGGCGCTCGATGTGCTCGTCAAAAAGACGATGCGTGCGGTGAAGGAATCCGGGGCCCGTTCCGTGATCCTCTGCGGCGGCGTGGCTGCCAACAGGGCGCTCCGCACCCGGCTGGGGCGCGAGGCAAAGAAGGCGGGATGTGCCTTCCTCGTCCCTTCATTCCGCTACAATCTCGACAATGCGGCCATGATAGGGCTTGCGGGCTATATGGTCCGTCTTCGCGGCGCACGCTATCCCCTTCGCGCCGACGGCAGCCTCGGCATTTGACGTGCACGCCTCCGGGACGGCCGCGCGCGTCCCGTTTGACAACATATAAGCATATGCTAATATGTAGATATGACCGACCTCTGCAGGGAGATCAACAAGTTCGGCAAAGGGATCGGGAATGAGGCGCGCTACCGCATCCTTCAGACGCTCCTCAAGGGACCGCGCACGGTGGGAGAGATCACGCGGGTCGTGGGACTTTCCCAGCCGTCGATATCCCAGCATCTCGCCACACTGAAAGCCTGCGACCTCGTGATCGACGAGCGTCAGGGAAAGGAAGTGGTGTACGCGGTGAATGCCGAATATACGTTGAAGCTCCTTCAAAGCCTCGTCGATGATATGAATGTGCAGCGGAAGAATGGTCGAAAAAAAGGGAAGAATATAAAAATCTAAAAAATATAAAAATGTTGAAGATAAAAGTAGTGCTTGCGAGCGTGCGCGAGGGACGGTTCGGGGAGAAGCCGGCGAAATGGATATTTGAAAAGGCGAAGATGCGCGAAGGATTCGATGTCGAGCTCCTCGACATCAAAGACTATCCCCTTCCGAGGTTCGCCGAACCTCAGGTTCCCGCAATGGTGAGCGGCAGCTATCCGAATGAGACGGCAAAGAAGTGGGCCGAAAAGGTTGCGGAGGCGGACGGATTCATCTTCGTCACTCCCGAATACAACCATGGTTATCCTTCTTCGCTCAAGGACGCCATCGACTACATCTACGGGGAATGGGTCAATAAGCCGGTCGCATTCGTGGGATACGGCGCGAATGGCGGCGTGCGCGCCGTGGAACAGCTGAAGCAGGTGGTGAACAGCAATCTCCAGATGCATCCGGTTCCCGCAACCGTGAACATGGAGCATCCCTGGAACTTCCTGAAAGAGGACGGATCGTTCGATACCACGCATTTCGAAAAGGCAGGCGAGGGAATGCTCGATCAGCTTGCGTGGCTCGGCGAGGCGCTCAAGGCGGCGAGGAAGTAACGGTCACTCTTTTTCGATCTCGACCGTCTTCTCCTTCCCGTGGAATCCGGCCGTGATGCGCACGCGCGAACGGGCTACTCCGAAATGATCCGCAACGGCGGATATGATCGCCCCGTTCGCGCGGCCCTCCACCGCGCGCTCGGTGACCGCGACGGTGAAACGCCGGAGCGGTCCATGTGCGTCGTTTTGTACGAAGAGCCCCTGGGGCTCTTCTTTTATATATGCCCTTTTGGAACCCGGCTTCGCCTTTACGAGGATCTTCATGGGATCGTTATGAGAATCTTTCCACCCGCACACCAAGCAGACGGAACGCCTTGCGCTGCGGGTTTTCGCGCGCATCGAGGAATGGTATGAAAAGGCGCAAAGCCTCGAAGCGCACGGTAGCGACATCCGTTGCGGGCGCAGCGAGCGTCATCCCGCGCGTCTTTGTCGTGAAATCGGAGAAGCGCACCGTGATCGTGATGGTCCGGAACGATGAGAATCCGCTTTTCATGAAACGCGCATGGACCCCGTCCGCAATGGCGCGCAGGCGCTCCTCGAGCACCACGGGATCGCGCGTATCGCGCGCGAAGGTCTCTTGCTCGCCGATCGATTTCGCCTCCCTCTCCTCCACGAGCGGCGCGTCGTACGTGCCGCGCAGTTTCGCATAGAACTCGCTCCCCCATATGCCGAACATCGCATAAAGTTCCGCTTCCGTGAACCGGGCGGCGTCCGCAACGGTGCGCGCACCGCGCTTCAAAAGCTCCTCTTCCGTCTTCGGGCCCACCCCGGGTATGGTACGCACCGGGAGCGGCGCAAGGAAGCGCGCTGCCTCCTCCGCCCGTACCACCATGAACCCGTCGGGCTTCCCGCGATCCGACGCGATCTTCGCGACAAGCTTGTTCGGGCCGATACCGACGGATGCGGCGAGCCGCTCGCGTGCGCGGATCTCCTCTTTTATCGCGCGTGCGGCCGCTGCGGCCTGCGCATAATGGTCCGCATGCGGCCCTGCCCCCTCCTCCTCGGCGGATGGAGAAAGATCGAAATACGCCTCGTCCACGCTCGCTTCCTCCACGTGCGCCGCGCGCTGACGAAGGATGTCCATGATCCGCCGCGACACCGTGACATACCGATGCATATCGACGGCGAGGAACGTTGCGGGAGGAAGTCCCTTCATGCGCGCCGTCTCAGCAAGACGCCACGCGGCGGAAATGGGCATCGCGGAACGGATGCCATATGCACGGGCTTTGTAGTTCGCAGTGGAGACGACGCCCCGGCCACGGCCATCCTCGGGATCGGATCCCACGACAAGCGGCCTTCCCGCAAAACGGGGATGATCGCGCTCCTCCACCGAGGCAAAGAAGGCGTCCATGTCGAGATGACCGATGATGCGCATGCTACCGTTCGTCTGCGGAAGGACCGTAGGAACCCGGTACGGGGATATCGAGCAAGCGGAGATAGACGCCGAGCTGCGCCCGATGATGGATGAGATGGTTCATGAAAAGCGACCGATACGCGAGCGCGCGCGAACCTTTGTAGATCTCGCGCACGTGCGTGCCGTCGTCGAATGCGAGCTCCCAGCCTCCCGCAAAATGAGCGTCGGTCGCGCCCTCGAGCGCCGCGCGCGCGGCCCGGACCTTCCCATCGAAGAATGCGAGGAGGCTTTCCGTATCCGTCGCATCGCCGTCGGGCCCTGCCCCGCCGCCGAACTTCAGGGAATCGGTGGCGATGATGCTCTCTGCCATGCCCGAAAGACGGGCCACATGCAGAGCAAGGGCCCCGAGCGCCATCGATTTGCCGTGCGGCTTCCAATCCTTCCTCTCCGCGAACGGCACGCGCGCAAGCATGTCGCGCGTCGTCGTCATTTCCTTGTCGAACTCCTGAAGTGCTATTGCCTTGAATGAGACTGTTTCCATGGTATGCGTAGGTATGATGCGCGATGCGCGGGTTATTCTTTTTCGATGTCAGCCTTGATCTCTTCGAACTCGTTCTCCACTTCGACAAGTCGCTCTTTGCTCAATTTGATGAGCTCGCTCGCCTCGCGGATCTTCACGAGCGCCGCCTCAAGATCGATCTCTTCACGGTCATCGAACCATTCGGAAATCGCCTTGATCTTCTCGAGATACTCCTTCAATCCTTCGCCCCCTTTCCTGTCGGTGGTCTTTTTTGCCATTGATGATGGGTGTTTTTTTATGCTACGGCCGCAATGAAACGTGTGAGGCGCCTCAGAGGAGCGGTTCTTGGGGCGTCCGCGCCACCCTCCCTGCCTTGCGACGATCGGTCTTCCGCGGCGAAGGGCCGCCGTCCGTGACCCTCGTCTCCACGGCGCCATCGGTCATCTGAAGGTCCACCGCATCGCCCGGTCGGAGCCCTTTCACGCTCTTCAGGATTTTACCATCCCTGCGCGCAATGGAATACCCGAGGGAAAGCTGGCGCACGGGATCGTTGTGGCGCACCGCGACATCGGCGACCTCGATCACACGCCACGCATCGGCAAGTGCGGCAGCAAAACCGTGCGCGGCCGCGGTCCATGCCCTCGCAAGGCGATTCCGCGCAGATTCGATCTCATGCGGGAAACGGGAGAGCAGGCCCGCGAACGCCCGCACTTTGGCATAGGCCTCCTCCCAGGACCGGCCGAGCAGATGCGCGGCGGCGGTAGGCGTGCTCGTCATATAATCGGCCGCGAGCGCCATGAGGGGCACATCCTGGTCGTGGCCGATGCCGGCGATCACAGGCACCGGGAAGTCCACCACTTCCCGCACGAGCATCTCATTGTTGAAGGCCTGGAGCGACTCGAGGGAGCCGCCGCCCCGGATGACGACGAGCGCCTCGATCGCATCCTCCGGGGAAGCGCCGCCCGCAACGGTCTCCGCACGCATGCGCCGCAGCGCGGCAAGAAGGGGCGCCGCCGCCTGCTGGCCTTCCACACGCGAATCGATCGCGCGCACGCGGAATCCGAACCGTCCAAGGTTGTTCATGAAATCATGGATTACCGCGCCTTTCATCGACGTGATGACGCCCACGCGATTCACATACTCCGGCAGTGCTCGCTTGCGCGCCTCGGCAAACACGCCTTCCGCCTCGAACTTCCTGCGAAGCTCATCGTATGCCTTTTTGAGCGCTCCCTCGCCAACAAGCTCGACCGTGTCTGCAACGAACGAAAGTCGTCCGCTCGGAGCATAGATGTTCGGATGCCCCTCAAGAATGACCTCCATGCCCACCTCGAGCGCCACGCCGCACAACTGATAGTTGCGCGACCAGATGATGCAGTCGATCACTCCCGGCGCGCCCTTATCCTTGACCGTGAAATACACATGCCCGGACGCTGCGCGTTTGAGCTCTGAGATCTCGCCTGTGATGCGAGCCGCCTGCGCCTTGAAAAAGACGTTGAGGACCTCAATATACTCCGCGATCGTGAAGACCTTCTCCCCTTTTGCGGAAAAATCGATGCGCATGCCGGACGCCATGCCGATATTCTAGCACACCCCGGCCCGGTGCCCTAAGCGTTCATTGTGGGAATGCGGCGATGCAGATATGGCGCGCGATCCTGCGCGCAGGGAATATATCGCGCCGCAAAGAATATGATATACTGGGCGCAGTCACGAAGCATGTTACGCCACCGTCGAATATATAAGGGAGGGTCCCTTGTTGCACGTGTCGCATCTCCTGAACTTCGCCCCATTCGCCATTGACGCGATGATCGCGATCGCGGTCTTCGCCATAATCTGCAAATATTGCACCGCCTCCATATCATAGAGATATCGATCCCGTCCCCATCATTTCCTCCGCGCACCCTGGTGCACGGAGGACTTTTTTTCCCCTCCCTCCCATTACGCCTCTTTTTCTCCCGCGATGCTCCCTGCGTCCTTCCGCATCCCTCTTGCGGCAGGCGCGATGAGCACCGCGGACGGCGGGATGATATAATGAACGTCATGATATCGAACCTTCTTTTCCTTGATACGGAGACGACCGGCATCGCAGAGGGGCGGCTCATCCAGGTCGCCTATATGCTCCGCACTCCCGGCGGGACGGCGCGCACGGATGAGGATGGGGCAGCGGCGCCGGGCATGATGCACGTCGAATATTTCAAGCCTCCGATCCCGATCGAGATCGAGGCGATGGCGGTGCACCATATTACGGAAAGGCACGTGGCGGCGCGTCCCTCGTTCGCGGGTTCGGATACGCACGCGGCACTTCGCACGCTCCTCACCGATCCCGCCACCGTGTTCGTTGCGCATAACGCTCCGTTCGATATGGGCGTCCTTGTGCGCGAAGGGCTTCCCTCCCCTGCGGGAGGTTTCATCTGCACGATGAAGGTGGCCATGGCGATGTACGACCTGCCGATGTACAAGATGCAGTATCTCCGCTATTTGTGGGATATCGATGACGACGGCGCGGTCGCGCACGATGCGGAAGGCGATGTTGCGATCCTCGGAAAGGTGTTCGACCACATGCTCCGCGAGTATCGGGACGACAAAGGGGTATCAGAGGACGATGCGATCCGCGCTTTCGTGGAGATATCCAGGAATCCGATACTGCTCCGCCGCATGACCTTCGGACAGTACGCCGGGAAGACGTTCGCTGAGGTCGCCGCCGCGGACCGAAGCTATCTTCAATGGCTCTCCACACTGAAGGACAAAGGGGATGATTTCGCGTATACCGTCCGCCATTATCTCGAATCGCTACGATAGATGACGAACACCGAACGGGAGACCCCCTTACACACCGCAATGACCCCGCTGCCATTCCTCAAAAAAGCAGAAGCCGAGATCCGGGCACGGCTCAGGAAATATCCCCCGCTTTATGCGCTCGTGGGAGGCGTCGGTATCGTGCTCTTCTGGCGCGGCATATGGTACGGTGCGGATTATTTCTACGCGCTCTTCGTCCCCGGTGCGGACGGCATCGCACTCGGATGGCCGAGCGCGGCGGACGGTCTCGTATCCATCGTGATAGGAAGCGCGCTCCTCCTTTCGACGGGACTCTTCGTCTCGGAGCTCGCGGGAGGTGAGACGATCCTCAGAGAGGAGAAAAAGGAGGAACAGGTGGTCAAAAAGGAATCCTCGGAACTGCCCGGCATCGAACAAGAGATACGGCGCATCGAGGACGAATTGAAGGAGATCCATAACGATATCCATCACGACCCGAAGGATGGATCGACCGCGCATGGCGCATAGCGCCCCGGACCTTTGAAATCCGGCTTTTTTGATATATCATTCCTCCAGCGCAGCACGATCGCGCATGAGCACTCCCCATAGAGGAGGGGTCCTTTATGCCTCGCATCGCAATCACCACGGGCCCGCGGAACGCAGGAAAGACGACGTTCTGCAAGACATTCACGACGCTGCGGCACGATGTGCTCTTCGTCCATCACGACGGATCACCCGAGAAGGAAACAGCCGCATGGGACACGATCGCCGCGCTCATCGAGCGACACGGCAAAAGCGTGCGGATCGTCCTCGACTGTCCGAACGCGCCTTACGAACGCAAGGCGGTTGTGATGCAGCTCCATTCCCTTGGCGCGCACGATGTCGAAGCATGGCACTTCATCACGCCCCAATGCATCGCCATCAAATGGCTGAAGGAGCTGCGGCGGCAGCGGATGGAGACCGCAAGCGATCCCCGCGACCGCCGATGGATCGAGCTCACGGAACGACATGTTCTCGAGGAACAATACGAGAGCTACATCCTTTTCCGGTCGCACCCCATCTCCATGGATGAGGGCTTCACGAGGATCTATTCCATCGATCCCCGCACGCCGCCGGACCTGCGAGTGCTTCTCCGCTGATATGCATAGAGAGAGGTTGGCACGCGCATCGCGTATCGCACCCGCAAAGGACATGTTCCTTACGGGTGCTTTTTTTCATTCCGAACTATTTTCCCATTCTTAATTATTTTCCCATTCCGGTACTTCCCCGTCATACCGCGTGCTGCTCAAAAAAAACGCCCCCGTGAACGTTCGTTCGGGGGCATGTGGCGGCGGGGGAACTCTGCAACCGGTTTTCCTGGTCTATCCCGGATGCGGACCTGTTTATTTATCGTCGGACGCAGCAGGCCCATCCCGACTAGGAACACGTACCTTCAGCGCTTAATCGGCTTCCCGCCCATAGGGATGCGCACAAGTTTCCGTTCAAAGACGGACTGCTTATACGACACCGACCCACGGGGTTGGCCGTTGCGCCGAAAGCCGTTGCTCCGCAGCAAACGATCTGCTGCTTTGGTGAGGTCTCTCGGGGACATGGTCATCGATGGTTAATTTGCATGGGGTGCAATGTATCATTGTCACTCCACGCATTATTGTCACCGAATTACCTTTTCCTTGATGCCCCTTAATAAAAGGCTCTTGGTACTGTATTCCAAGACAACCTCACCGCTGCGGGCTACTATACCCCCATTTATAAATTCGGTCAAATAGATGCCGCCTGATTATCCCCAGGGGAACTCCCGGCCGAAATGACCCCATGCCGCGGTCGCAGGCCAGTCCACCTCACCGAGTTTGAGCGCATTGAAGATGCCCCGAGGCGAGAGGTCGTACCCCTCGACGGCGACCTCGCGGCGTGTGCCGTTCCCGCTTTCGAGTTCCGCCACGGCCATCACGGGTTCCGTACGGCCGATGGCATATGCGAGCTTCACGCGTACGCGCGCGGCATCCGGATATTTTTCGAGGCAATCCACCGCGATGCGACGCGCCATATAGGCTCCGCTCCGGTCCACCTTCGTCCAATCCTTGCCGGAGAACGATCCCCCGCCTATCGCAACCTCGGGGCCGTAGTTGTCCACGATGAGCTTGCGCCCCGAAAGGCCCGAATCGGCATCGAAGCCGCCCTGCGCCCAGTCACCGGCGGGATTCACGAAATAGTTCTGGGCGCTCGGCAGCGCCTCGCGCACGAATGCGAGCAGCTCCGCTGACGGCGCGTTCTGGAAACTTGCAACGACGGTCTCGATCGTCGCTTCCCCGCCATCCGCGGCATCCGCGAGCGTCACCTGCGTCTTGCCGTCATACGGCCACCTCTCATAGATCTTCCTGCAAAGTTCGCGTGCGAGCACGTATTCACGCGGCAGGTGTTCCGGTGTCTCGCGCGTCGCATAGCCCGTCATGATCCCTTGGTCCCCTGCGCCGCCGCCGTCCACGCCGCCGCCGATCTCCCGGCTCTGCGGCACGAGATACACGTGTACCGCCGCATCTGCGGGAACGCCCGCCACGCTCCGCACGGCACGCTCGATGTCCGCATGTCCCGCACTCGTCACCTCGCCCGATACGGAGACATGCCCGTGCCCTCCCATCACCTCGACCGCCACGCGGCTTCTCGGATCGGCCTTCATATATTCATTGAGTATCGTATCCGCAATGACATCGCAGATCTTGTCGGGATGCTTCGGCGTGACGAACTCGGCAGTCCTCTTCATATTATTCTTTATCGTTATTATTTATTTATCTTCGCACGGCATATCGAAACGTCCGGCGTGTACGGACGCGTCGACAATAAAACAACCGCCAGCACGGCGGTCGATTTCGTTCATCGAACATCTTCCCCGTGAGGGTTGGATTTCGCACCTTCCGTTTTTGAGGACGGGGGTTGCGGGCGGAGCATCGGGCCAATTCCCTTTTCATCTCCACACTCGTGATGCTATGCGGTTGTGGGTCTATTGTACCGTACATGGCCATGCGGTCAAGATGATCACGCGGAAGAAGCAGGTATTGGGCTAAAGTTCCGAAAGATAGTATAAGAAAATCAGTCCGTTGATATCTATTTCCATCGTTTCTTCGGACTGGAAAGGAACACCGTGAAGAAATGCATCGTCCCTAAGATGGCGGAAAGGGCACGGGTGGTCGGCACTATCGTCGCTCCCAACACGGATTTCGTGAAGTGGGCCGGCGGCAACTGCCCCGCGCTCGCCATGTGCGGTGGCGGATGTCCTGCAAACGCGGAAATGACGAAAGGAAGTCGGTGGCGCACCGACGAACTGGCGTGCACCCACAGCAACGCGATCCTCGAATGGATCATATGGGACACCTATGCTCAAATGGCTTGAGCCCATGTCCCGCACGCGATAGAATGAGGATGGAGATTGATTCCATCCTCTTTTTTTATGAATCCCCGCGTCGCATTCAAGATAGATCCCCGGAAGGACATGCGGTCCCTCGAGGCATTCGCCGCCCAGGCGCCATTCGACAACGGCCGAAGCCTCAGATGGGCGGTCCTCAAAAAGCATCCTTCCTTGAAACGCGCGTTCAAGAACGGCGCGATCGTCGATCGCACGCACATCGAACGCTATATTGCGGATGCGTATCGGAAGGACAGGGTCTCCGCAAAAAGGAACATGGCGCGGTATGCACGTGACTGGCGCAAGAAGGAAAAGGTCTTTTTTGCGATGACCGATGCCCTCTTCGGGGATTTCCCCTGGCCCAAAGGCGCCTACGCCGCCTATGCGACCATCTGGGGCATGTTCCCCCGCTTTCTGGACGACAAGACATTCCAGGTTCCGATGAAATACCGTGCTGCGCGCGCCATTCCCGTCATCGTCGCCCATGAGATGCTTCACTTCCGCTTCTATGCATACATCGAAGCCCGCTCTCCGCGCTACCGCGATCCCGAGCGGAATCTCCTTCTGTGGCACATCTCGGAGATATTCAATATCATCGTCATCAATTCACCGGAATGGCAGAAGGTGTTCTCATCGAGGAATCTCCCCTATCCCGAACATCGTGCGATCATCGCCGCACTCAGGAAGCGTTATCCGCATGCCACATCGTTCGACCTGGATCGTCTTATCCGCGACATCCATCCGCTCGCGAAGAAGCTCATGGCGAGACCCGCATGACCGCTCCTCATTCCCGCCCCAGGACCGTCGTCATCCACGATCTCATGCAGGATGGCTACCGATATGTGCTCACGGAGCCCGCAGGCCGCAACTTTGCGTCCGAATTCACGCCACACCTTACCCCGAAGGAGATGCTCGCGCTCGGTGTCTTCGGCGGGCTCTATATGAACGATTGTCGCCGTGAGTTTCCCGCCGATTGGTTCGCACGCGCAAAGCTCGCAAAGGACCACCGCCGCGACGACTCGCTCAATTTCTTCCGCGTACATGCAAGCCAGCCGCTCGCGGTCTGGCGCGCGAAAGGATGGATCAACGAGGCGCACGATCCGCGAGGATGGTTCCAGTGGTACTGCCGTTATTACATGGGACGCCGTCTCGGTCCCGGCACGGCGCCCGATGGCAAAGGCAGTGAGGATGAGCGTCAGATACGCCGCTGGCGCGCGATCGCCCGGCACGCCGCCCAGGTCCGCAAGAACTGTCGTCCCGGCGATCTCTCATGCCACGCGAAACAGCGCCAGGCGCTGCTTCATTGGGCGTATGATGCAAGGAAAATATAAGGGGCCTACTTTCTTGGGGAAATATCCCTTCCAATACCCATCCCCTTATCCCATCCCCTCTCTCAGGGTGCAATAGGAACAATCCGGTTCATGGCAGCCCTTGTTCCAGAAGGAGAGGTCCCGTATCTCGGCGGCAACGTCCATGACGAGTTTCTCGAGCACAGCAACCTCGCCCTTCATGATCTCAAAAGGCTCTTGACGAGGTTTGCCGTTTTTATCAGGCTCGATGAACACGATCACGCCTTCCCGCATCTCATATCTCCCTTCCTTCGCGAGAAGCAGCGCATAGAACGCGAGCTGGCGCTTATAGTTGCCATCCGATGTCTTCGTATTCCCCTCGATCTCATTGCGCGATTTGGGATGGCCCGTTTTATAATCGAGCACGCGTACGTCGTGCTCAAGGATCTCGATCCTATCGATCTTGCCGTTGATCGGCACTGCGGGCGGCCCATCGTGCGCGCCACCCACCGACACGCCTGCGATGCGGAACTCGTTCATGGCCTGGGCGCCGCTGGCATGGAATGCAAGCCAGTCGTCATGATGTTCATCGAAGAATGCGGGAAGCGCATTGCGGCCCTTCGCACGCGTCTCCTCGTACTCGTGCTCGGGGATCGGTTCGCGGGCGAGCGCCTCTTCGAAACGGCGCACGATCCATTCCTTGCCCAGGTCCTCGCCACGATCGAACTCATCGAAATAGGCCTTCAGGGCCGCATGGACCGCATTACCGAAGGCAAGATTTTTGTTCGGCGCCTCGGGAATACGCACCAGATTGCGATAGAAATATGCCCAGGGACATTTAAGATAATTATTGAGCGCGGTGACGGAGATCCCCTGCGCCTCGAAAAGCGCATTGAGGAACGCCTTATCCTCGAGCTCCGGCGTCTTCGACGCTTGTGTAGCGTGAGCACCATTCCCGTCGGCGCCATCACGTTCGCCCGACACCCCGAATTCAAGCTCCGCACGTCGGGCTTCAAATGCCTTCTCATAAGGAGCCGTATCGAATTCGACGAGAATATCCTTATCCATCTCAGAGATGAATTGCGTGGGCAGGAGCTCCTTTCCCTCACGGTTGGCTTTCGCCATCGTCACATAGATCTCCTTGCGCGCCCGTGTGAGCGCCACATAGAAGACGTTCCGCTCGTCGGCGTTTCGCTCCTCTTTTCGCGCGGCATCCTGCGCGGCAGCATCCCCCATCCCGCCATCATCCGTTTTCGCCTCGGGTTCGTGCGGCATGCGATAGATCCCTTTCGGAAGCGTAAGCGATTCCCTGTGCCATCGCGAGCCCCATTTGCCATCCACTGCGCCCACGATGAACACATGATCGAACTCGAGCCCCTTGGATTTATGCGCCGTCATGAGCCGTACACGGCCCGGCATCCGCACCGTATCCCTGGCCTTCACCGCCACGCCATGCGCTTCCATGAGGTCGAGATACTCGAAGAAGTCACGGAGGGAATATCGGCGATTGCGTTCGGTGAACGATTTAAGAAGATCGAAAAGCGCGTGGAGCTTCGCAAGTTTCTCACTGCCCGACGGATGGCGGAGCACCGCGGCAAGGAATCCCGAATCGCGCACGATCCTCTCGAATGCCTCGACGGCACCCTCGTTCTCGGCGGCACGCTTCCATTCCTGGAGGTTGCGCGCGAACATGACTGCCGCATCCACGGATTTCTTCGCGATGACGCCCGCCTCCTTCTGGAGATCGGCGGACGCGAGCACATCGAAGAGCATCATCGTGCGCCTCTCCGAGGCAGCGTTCCGTATATCATTCTGCGGCGCGGCTGCGGCGGCGCGGCGCATGCGGTTCGTGAACGCGATCATGCGGTACACATCCATCGGCGCGATATCCAGGAAATCCACATGAAGCGCTTCCGTAAGCTGGATGTCGCTGCCGAAGTGCTGAACCGCGCGGAGCACGCGCAGAAGCTTGCGGATCTCGAGATCGCCGAGCACATCCTGATCCGATTCGATATGGAACGGCAGACGGAGGCGTTCGAACATCCTCGCCAACGGCGCCGCATCTTTGTTGTCGCGATAGAGCACTGCGATCTCCTCGGGAGGCACGCGGTCGCCGCCAGGACCTCCTGGGGCTTCCTTGAGGATCTCCTGGATCCTCTGCGCGATGAAGAACATCTCGGCATCCGGGGTGGAAAGCACCGCGAGATGCGCCGGTGATTCCTTGTGGCCGGCCCCGGCTACCAATTCCCTCTCCCGCGGCGAGACGGCGTGCGCGGCATTCAGGATCGCCTGCGTCGAACGGTAGTTGGTACGAAGCGTGATGAGCTTCACGTCCTTGTAGCGCGTGCGGAAATAATGGAAATTCTCGAGGGACGCGCCCTGGAACCGGAAGATCGCCTGCTTCTCATCGCCCACCACAAAGAGGTTCGGCCGATCACCCGCATCCTCCCCTTCCACGAGCAGTTCCACGATCTTGTTCTGCGCGTCGTTCGTATCCTGATGCTCGTCCACGAGGAAATAATCGTAGGCGGACTGAAGCGCGCGGCGGAGATCGCCGTCCCTCTCGAGCGCGAGCGCGGTAAACATGATCATATCTGCGTAATCGTACTGCTTCGCGTTACGGAGCATGGCTTGATACGCTTCGTACACGCGCACAAGCTCAAGATTCTTCTCGATCTTTTTCGCGGCGGAATCGTACTTTCCCTTCATGGTGCCTGCGTTTTTTCCGGAGATGTGCACGAGGTCGGGATTCGCATTGAAGCGCACGCGGTCGTCCTCTGCGATCGTTGCGAACATCTCGGGTGAGATGCTCTGCTGTTTGAGCTCCGTGAGCGCGCGGATGATATCGCGCAGATAGAAGTACGGTTCGCCGAAAGGGCGGAGCTTATCGAGCGCGAGCGACGGGGTATTCAGGAGCCGGCGCACGATATCAACCTGGTCGATCTCCATGATCGGCGAAGCGCCCACGATCTCAGGAAAATGATCCGGATAATCCTGGATGATGCGGTTCGCAAATCCGTGGAATGTCGAGATTTCCACCTTATATGCATCCTGCCCCACGAAGACCGCGAGCTTGCGCCGCATCTCGATCGTACCGCTCTCCGTGAACGTGAGCGCAAGGATGCGCTCGGGCACCGTGCGTGCAGGGAGCCTTCCCTCCTCGGATGCGCGCAGGATGTTCGCGATGCGAAGGGTGAGCACCGTCGTCTTTCCCGTTCCCGGCCCTGCGATCACCATCACGGGCCCCTGGAGCGCATCCACCGCTTCGCGTTGTTCGGGGTTCAGTTCTTTATAGCGGGCCGCGAACGCATCCTTGTCGGAAGCGGCCTGTTTCGCACTGGTCTTCGAAGCGGAAGGTTTGGCCATTGCCCCTATTTTAGCACAAACGGATAGCGGCGGTTACGAACCCCTCATCGCTGTGCATGGTACAGTCCCGCCACCTCGGAAGAGGAGAGCGTGCGATCATAGATCCGCAGGCCCTGGATGAATCCGTTCCAATAATTCGGGATCGTGTCATATCCTATCATGAGCGTTCCGGTCCCTCCTCCGGAATTGATGACCCACGTGCCCGAATATTCGGATACGCCGTTCACATACAATGTGATGGTGGATGGGGAGATGGCGGCAGTGATCATGCTCCAGGTGGAAAGCGGGACTGTTCCTCCGGTGATCGCGGCCGGCGAACATGAATTGCAATAGAGAAACACGCTTCCTCCTGCAGTCCCGAAATAGATCTGCCCACCCGCTCGATTGCTGAAGAATGGCTGCTGTCCGGGTTCCACAGTAGGATCGACCCATGCGGAAATGGTATACGCCATTCCGAGCGCCACCGATTGCCCGCTGATGAGTTTCGTGGTGGTTCCGTCAAACGCGCCGGCCCATGTCCCGATATATCCGGGACTATAATATCCCGAAGTGCCGATCTGCGCGCCGGACCACGTCCCCGTGGCACCGCTCCCCGAGTAGTCGTAGGCGATGCCTCCCGATCCCTCGTCCATGGGCCAGTAGCCCACGAGGGAGGGATCCCCGTAATCGAGGGGTTCAAGCGCGAGGTTCGTGCCCTTCGCATAGACGGTGGCAAGGGAAGATCCGTCGCCTGCGATCACGTCCCCCGATCCCCCCAGCCGATACTTCGTCGATTCCATGGCGGCGGTCACCTCGTACTGGGTGCCGTTCGTGGTATATGTGTAGAAAAGCCTCGAGGAGGAGGAGTTCACGGGGTCGATGGGGAGGGATCCAAGGGGACTTCCCGAGGAGATGGCCTTCAGATCCACGGGGACCCAGCCGGAGGAGGAGGCATTCCTCAGGGCCTGGGGGGTCGTACAGCCCCAGGCATATCCTGTGGGCATCGCAGGGAGGCCGAGGTCCGTGCAGGAGGTGCTTGAGGCATCAGGAAGGGAGGCATACACGACGGAGGAAGATCCCATGGTATATCCCGATGCCCCTGACTGGTCCGTGCTGTACAGATTGAGGGCGGAGCTCAGCGTCGCCATGTCGGAGACCCGGTTCGCGTCCCGGCTTTGCGCAAGCAATTGGGCGGGGTTCAGGACGAGGACCACGACGACTGCGAGGATCGCGATGATCGCGATCACGACGAGAAGCTCGATGAGGGTGAAGGCCCTGCGGGGATGCGAGGGATGCATATATCAATGATAGCAGACTGGGTGGAGAGAAGCGGAGGGGGATACAAAGGGAAACAGAGAGGAAAAGAGGAAGAGAGAAAAGAAAAATGAATGAAGAAGATCCGCAAAGATCATTTTCTTCTAAGGCCTGCAACGATGATGAGATCGAGCATCGCCGGAAGATCGATGCCCGCCGCGCGTGCGGCCTGAGGAAGGAGGCTGGTCTCCGTCATGCCGGGAATGGTATTGGTCTCCAGGATGAAGAACGTCGACCTCCGGAGGATGAAATCGGATCGCGACATTCCTCGGCATCCAAGCGCAAAATGGGCTTTGAGCGCCGCTCGTTGTATCCTTTTGATCATCAAAGGGGGGAGTTTCGCGGGCGTTATCTCAAGACTCCCGCCGGCTTCATATTTCGCCGCGTAATCAAAGAACTTCGATGAGCGCGGGATGATCTCGGTCGGCGGCAATGCGAATGCGGCGCCATTCCCATCCTCAAGTACGCCGCAGGTGAACTCCCGTCCCTCTATGAACTGCTGGACCATCACCCTTCCGTTCGTCCGCAGAACGTCCTCGATCCCCTTGCGAAGCCCGACGCGGGACCTTGCAATGGAAACACCCACGCTCGATCCTCCGTTGACCGGTTTTATCACTGCGGGGGTCTCCCAATCATATCCCTCCTCCCACGAACCTCCGTCGAAGATAAAATAACGCGGCACATGCATGCCCACTTCCCGATAGATCCCGTTCGCGATCCCTTTGTCCATCGCCATCGCAGAGCTTGCCACCCCGGACCCGGAATAGGGAATACCGACCCATTCGAGAAGCGCCTGCATCCTGCCGTCTTCACCGAATGCGCCATGCATCGCGATGAATGCGAAATCGAACGATGCGAGTCTTGCGAGGGCCTTTCCTATGGCGATCGGCGCTGAAGCCCCGAAGCGCCATCGTCCGTCCTTTCCGATCATGACGCGCGTCGGAGCATATTTCCTCCGATCGAGATCCCTCAGAACCATCGCTGCGGTCTTCAGTGAGACGTCATGTTCGGACGACGGTCCTCCGCACAGAATTGCGACGCTATGCGTCTTTGCCATGATAGTTGAATTATACGACGATACGCGTCGACGCGGAACGCAAAGCCGATCGTCCGTGCCGTCACACGATCATTTTTTCATATCCTCGAACGGGTTCTCCATATCGAACACGATCTTCGTGATGCGATTCACCGCATCGGGATATACCCCGTATTTCATGAAATACAGCTTCCCCACCGCGCCAAAGACCGCATCCTCCCAATGGAACCCGAGTTTTTCAGAAAAATTGCGCACAGCGATTTCCGAGGGTCCCTCCACCTCGACGAACGGCTCAAGGAACGGCCACTCGTCGATCATGATCTCCATATCCCCCGCATGCCATAGCTCTCGCTTCGTTTCCTGATACGATTTGCGCGTACAGCCGATGGCATCAAGAAGGGCAACGGCGCTATCGAAATCGTCCACCGTGAGCATGATCTCCCGCTGGTTCTCGATGCGATCGCCATCAACGATCTTGAGGCTCAAGGTGACCCGTCCGTCTTCGTCGCGGACGCGGAGCCAGGCATCCTTCGATTTCCGCTCCCCGGGAAGATCGAACGGGATGCGCTTCTGAAGGAACTCCGCCTTTGCCAGCGTGGCGCCTGCGGCACCAAGACGCCTGCGCACATCCTCCTTGTCTATTTTCAAAAACTTCGCCTCGTATTCGATGTCCATAATATCTGGAGTATAACACGATACGATGAACGTATAAAAATGAACTGCATACACGCATATCGCGCGAGGGCGCGCCTCGTTATCGCGGCATTCTCACTCCGATAAAGAACGTTGTCTTTTTCAAAGAAGCGGATGTCCTCACCACGTATTTCCCCGATGTTCATCAGTAGAGGGAACCAAGCTTCCCCCTCGTGATCGGGCCGAAGAAGCCGGTGGCAGGGATGCCATGAGAGGTCTGGAACTTGATGAGCGCATTCATAGTGGCGGGACCAAAGAAGTCTGTCTCGTGGCCCAAGGAGCCGGGACGGGGAACGGAGGCGACCGGGAATCCATGAGCATTAAGATAGGCTTGGAGGGAACGGACATCGGAGCCCGTCATGTCGAGCCTGAGGTTGCGGGAGAATGAGGGAGCTGCGGCGGTCCCCTGCGCGCGGACGAGGAGGATGTTGAGTTGCTGCTCCAGTGAGGCTAGTTCGGCAAGAAGCGGAGAAGAGGTCGCGGCCGGGGACGAGGACGTAACAGAGGAGACGGTGGTGAAGGCGGAGGCGGAACCGACGATCGTTCCGGAAACGGCGCGGAACCGTGCATAGAGGGTCTGAGGCAAAGTCGTGGCATCGAGGGTCCACGGGAGGGAGGTCCGATATGGGATCCATGGGGCGTTCGTGAAGGAGGGGTCTGAACTCACCTGCATGGTGTAGGCCATGGTGCCATAGAGGGAGAGGGAGACGCTCGTGGTCGCGGTCACAGGAGACCCGGTGCCGATCCGGAGATAATAGGCGGAGCCTCCCCCGCCGACTTGGATGGCCGAGGATGCCGATGCAGATGCGGTCTCCGTCCAGACGAGAAAGGTGGTGAAGTGGCGGGTCCATACGACGAGGTCATTGCCCTGATTGCCCGTGCAGTCGCCGTCCGCGCCGAGGACGGGGTTCGTCAGGCTCGTGCAGGATGCCGTAATGGTGGTCAAGACGCCGTTCATCGACCAGCCGACAAGGGAACCGGCAGCGCCCGGGAATACGATCTCCACAGGAAGGGAGAAGGAGACCTTCGCCGTCGGAAGTCCGATCTCGATGGCGGAGGAAACCAAGTCGGTGTGTCCCGCAGAAGGCGTGGGGGCGGCGTAGGAAACGCTCGGCTGCGGAAGGTTCAGGATGCCGTCCCAGGAGGTCGTGGCGGCAGTGATCGCGAGGTTCGCCGGAAGGGAGACCGTGGTGCTAGGGGTGACGATCGTGATCGGCCCCGGAAGGGTGGCCGTACCCGAAGAGGTCAGGGCGTTCAGATCGAGGGTGGGCGTGGCCGCGCCGGACGGTATCGAGATGGTGGAGGTGGCGGTGGACGAAGCGGTCGCGTAAACGCTCATAGTGGTGGTCGTGAGTGTGGTCGTGGTTGTGAGGATCATGGTGCTCGTGGGAAGGACCGTAACCGAGGTCGTTGCGGTGGAAGTACCGTTCTGGTTCGTAGCGGTAAGAGTATATGCAAGCGTGCCAGTGGCAGCGGGAATGACCGACGTCGTGCCCGACAGGGTCGTAGTGGTAAGGTTTATGCCGCTACCCATAAGGGAGATCGTGGAAGCGCCCGTGGTGTTCCATGAAAAAGCAATGCTGTCGCCAACGAACAGAGGTCCGGAAGAGATCGAGAAGCTCGTCACCGAAGGGAACATGTCCGTCTGGGAGCCCGTCGAATAGAACACAGAGGGAACATTTTGGTTATTGTATTCGGTGAGAACCCAGGAAGAAGAGCGGGCGACAGAAGAAACATGAACCTCTTCAATTGCACCGCTGAACGGGTTTGCACCTGCATTACCTTGGTCCCCTATCGCAAACTGATAGGGCGTCGGAGCGGTCAAAGTCGTACCGCTATATAACGAGCCAGGCACTCCATCGACATAGGTATATCCGCTCGAGCCGTTATAGGTAAATGTCACATGATGCCATTCATTGAGAGAGGATGTTGCATTGGCACAGACCGAGGTGCCGCTCGTGGTGCTCCACGCCACGCCGTAAAAACCATCGGGGCCATAGCATCCAAATCCAGAACCTCCGTTGTTCCATTCGATGTCATACCCCCCATCCAACTGATTGGTGCTATTCCCCTCCTGAAGAACGCGTTGGTAAAAATAATTAGCGTCATTGTTCGGATTTACCCAAGCAGAAATCGTTATCGGGTTGCTGTATAAATTTGTGGTAGTTCCTACATAAATCCAATCCGTCGTACCGTTAAAAGAAAGCGCCGTCGCGATTTTTCCATTCGTTGACCTTATATTGGTATTCGCCGTCGCCACACCGACCTCGTCCGGATTTACGGTGGATTGGGCTACGAGAGTGGAAGAGCTGTTGTCGTTCATATGCCACACCCCCGCATATCCATTACTCCATGTCCCGCCCGGATTGCTCTCGTCGAGAAGCACCGAGGCGTTATCATAGCAGGCATAGATAACGGTTCCCGCCTGCATCATGGGGACCTTCACCCAGTCCACGAGAGATCCCGTGCTTGAACTGTATGATTCGGTCTCAAAATCAAGATAGTTTCCATTCAGACAGTCCGCCGTGGAAGTGGCGAAAACGAGATCGGCGGGCTTCTGTCCCCCGTTCGGAGCGGTCACAAGATTCTGAATGACCCCTCCGTGGGCCACGGACGCCCAATCGGGAAAGGTCGAAGAGACAAGCATGGGAAAATCGGCCTGGGTTCCCGAAGCTATCGCGACCGATGAGGTGACCGTCAGGGCGCGGTAGTAGGTCCAGGAAGCGGCCCGTGCGCGATGCGCAGTGCCGAACGTCAAGAAAGATAACGCACAGACAAAAAGCAGGAAAAATAAAATCCTTGCAATCGGATGATCGCTGCGATTTTTGAAAAGGGACATTTGATCCTCAATGGCTTGATTTATTAAAATGATATCACATTCGCAATGCTCGCGGCGTGCTCAGACACCATCCATGGCGGCAAAAAGCCGTTAGCGCCGCCATCGGGATCTTCATAATAGATTAAGTATACAAAACCGAACAGCACCGATTTTCGCTGGTGCTTTTTAGTAGATGCGCGGGCTCGTGGACGATGTTGGAACCTATTTCAAATATAACAAAATACATCTCTAACACTGCGCAGCCTACTAGAATCTGTTATTTAAAATCCTTATATGTCATCGACGGCCGGGGCCCCGTACTGTTTTGATATTTCCCATTATAGAGCTCAATATTGCCCAGTGGTTTCCAAAAGCTTACCTGAGCAATTAGCATGCCCGCATAAAGTCTTACGGGTAAGGTCGCGTAAAGTTGGAACGTGGTAACTCCATGCGAGCCTATATCAATCAAATCGGCGGTCACATGGACAAAAAGACCCATTCGGGCCGTCCCCGATTTCCCATGGATGATCGGCACATAAAAATCACTGCCGAGTCTTTCCTTGGAATGCCCCAGCACGAAATCTCCCTTATTAAGAAGTAGTCCATCTTCCGGAATGATCATTTCCTCAAAGGGTGCCGGCTCCCGCGGGTCGATGATGTCCGCGGTATATCGAATGACGGTTCGTCCAAGGGCCAAATCATAAGAGTTGGTTGTTATCCGATCTGGCGAGAAAGGGTCAAGATCTATCCGCCCCGCCTTGGCCTCCTCGAAAATTTTTTTACCGGTGAGTATCATATGAATGACTCCTGCGGACAGTTAATAAACCCGTATCGACCGTTATATGGGTTCACTTTGCCATAATTTTTCCAAAACGAAACCTGGCCGATTATCATCCCTGGATAAATCCTGATCGGCAGTGCGGCCACCATTTCAAGCGTCCATCGGTGTTCTCTTGCAGTGTGCCCAAGGTTCGCTGAAGTCTGCAGGAACAACCCATACCTTCCCATAGAGCTCCGCCCGATGAGCGACATGGCATATTTCTTACTTCCGATCATCTCAAGCGTGTTTGCTAGATACATCGCGCCGGGATTCAATACATAGCCATTCTTTGGGATCTCGATTTCCTTAAAAACAGCCCTATGGCCATCGAACCCCGCGAAAACCTTGAGGGTCGATCCAAGGCGATAATTATAACTGTTCGGGTTTAACTGATTTTCGCAAAAGGGTTCAATGGAGATCGCACCGCTTATAATTTCTTCTTTTATCTTCAATCCGGTGAGAACCATGGGGTGTGTTTAAAATAGCTCCACATAACGATTCGGATACACGGCCGACCGATATCGAAGCACCAGGACGGAGTATCGTTGGTAGGGCCTCAGATCGTTCGACATTTTTTTGATCTCATACAGGCGATCGTATATGCACTTCTTTATCCCAGGATCGGCGATGCCCAACACTGCCACTGCCCGATCAACCGTGCTTTCGCAGTAGTGGGCAAGCTCTTCTTCGGTTTCCCGAACCAGAACATCTCTATTCTCATAGATTATTTCAAACCCCTTATAATCCTTCATGACCTCCTTATAGGAGTTGGTGGTCGGAGTTATATCGAAAACCTTCCTAGCACGGTCGATAAGCTCTGTCGGTATATTGCTGGTCGTATAAAATGGCGAAGCAAGTACGTACCCCCCATCTTCCAACAACTCAGTGCAGTGTTCGAGCATTTTCCTCGGATCCGGAAAGAATCCCAGCGCCGCCCCCAAGACAATGTGTGTAAACTTCTTTTCCGATCGATAACCATATGCATCGGCAACATGATACGCGACGTCGACGTGCGGAGCATAGATTTCGCGATTATGGTTCGCGGCTTCTACGGATTTTTCAGAAATATCGATGCCGATTCCCGAACAGCCGGATTGCAGGGCAAGCTCACGAGAAGAAAACCCGGTAGTACATGCGATCTCAAGCAATCTCGAACTTTTATCAAGCTGCGAAAATACCCTCCACCTCGAAAGCGTGGTATGTGATCCGGGCAGCACATTCCATTGATTGATTAAACCGACAAAGTCCGTATAGGAAATCTGCCTTATGTCGTCGCTTGTAAGTTGGTCTTTTTCCATGGAAGTATCTTCTTCTTTTTGCGTCCGCAATATCATTCGACAGCCGCATCAAATCGGATCTGTGCGGCATTGATACTGCAAGTCCCGCCAACGGGGATAGTGAACATCGGATCGGAATGGCCAAAATCAGCGTTGTACAGCACTGGGAATTTCTTTCCGGCAGTATACCTGCCAATGATGGACTCGATACTATCCTCGGACGAAAACCCGGAGTATTGCGTAAACCTGCCGATAACAAGCCCGGCTATCCTTTCGAACCATCCCATCTGCTGGAGCTGGCATATACATCTATCGATCATCGCCGGCGACGATTCTTCGTCATCTTCGATGAAAATGATCCTGCCGGTCACATCCGGCATATACTGCGTACCAACCAACGCAAGGAGCGTCTGGAGATTGCCTGCGACAATCTCCCCCGATACGGCTCCCCCATTGAACACTTTGATCCCTTCATTCCTTTTGAGAACACGATGATTGTTGTCTTGGCGCAGAAAATACATATCGTCGGCGAATGCTTCCGAAGAAACAATGGGCGCGCCGCGCCCGGCGACGCACATTTCCTCGAAGTGGGACCACGTATAATCGAACGGCTCCGGCTTTGCGAACGAAATAACCGCCGGACCGGAAAAAGTGATGAGACCTGTCTTTGTTGTAATGGCGGTCGTAAGAGCGGTCATGTCGGAGTATCCTATGAATATTTTCCGGGAGCTCCGGATCAAATCGTAATCAAGGTAATCAAGAAGCTGATTGGAGTTGAACCCACCCCAAAAGGCCATGATGCATGACACGCGGTCATTCTTAAGAAAATTATGGATCTCATTCACCCTCGTTTCGACCGGAGCAGAAGTATGATAGCGGGAAGATTCTTTAAGCGACTCCCCTTCGATGACATCAAAACCCTTCCCTCGCAAATATGCATATCCGCGTTGCATGACATCGTCGGCGCAGACTCCCTTCACCGGATTTGCTGGCGCAATCACCCCTATGGCGTCTCCCGGCTTGATTTTGAAAGGCTTGATGTTGCCCATCTCGATTAATGTTACTTATTGTACAACCTTAAACTAATAGTGTAAAGTACAGTCAGCAAGAGCGACCCGTGTCGCTTTTATCACATCATGAAAAGAGGCAAGCTATGTGCGCATATCCAGCTGTCGAAGCGACGGCGGAAATAAACCGCAGACTCCTAGGCTATCATCGCGATCACGGGTTCCGAATCTATGATTCGTTTCCACTCGTTTCCGATGACCCAACCCTCATCTTCACTAATGCGACCATAACGCCGTTCAAGCATCTCTTCCTGGAAGAAAGCCCTCCTCACGATTATGCGCTGGTACAACAATGCCTGCGAGTAGGCGGAGGAGCCGGAAATCCGGATATCGCGCGCACCAAGGAGAACTACTCTTCGGTGTTCGAGATGTTTGGTAGCGGGTGCTTTGGACGAACCCATAGTGAAGCGACGAGGTATCTGATCGACATGCTTGTACATGTCGGCATATCAACCGGGAACATCCGCGTCATAGTGCCAGAGGGCAGCCCATTCTATGGAGCTGTCACCT
The DNA here is from genome assembly GCA_027355945.1 of Candidatus Parcubacteria bacterium. Classification (GTDB taxonomy): domain Bacteria; phylum Patescibacteriota; class Minisyncoccia; order UBA6257; family 2-01-FULL-56-20; genus JAKAGE01. Next base: position 28,015 of record DAIEHA010000010.1, read on the forward strand.
CGTGCGGAATCAACCCCAACCAGGTCTATCCCATAAGTGCAAACGGGCATTACTGGCGCTCCTGGAAGTTTGGGAGGCATGGACTGCTCGGCAGCGGCATCACTGTTGTGCACGTACGGCCAGGAACCCATGTGGAATCCGCGGAAGATCTGGCATCCCAACCGGAAACGTGCGTTGAAATCGGCAACCTGATCCACGTATTCGGCAAAGACAACAACGGTGATGTAGGGCCGATACCCAACCAGGGATTCGAAATCGGGATGGGATCGTTACGGCTCGCAATCATCATGGAAGGGAAGCCCCTTTGGGAGTTGGCGTCGTTTCACGAGATCTTCGCCGCCACCAAAACCGCACTCGAATCTTATTCGAACCAGCAGCTTGACCGAGGCTTTGTCCGTCTCATTGCCGATCGCATCCGCACGATCTCCGTACTCGTGCTGAATGGCGTACGTCCAGGCAATAAGAGAGAGGGATTCGTCCTCAGGAAAATGATCCGATCCTGCTGTGAACTGGTCTGGATAGATCTGCAAGAAGCATGCTTGATGGCGGACATAGTACGCGCATTCTGCAATGTGTTCGCACCGGAACATCTTACCCAGATAGTCGAGACCGTCACCAATGAGGAGCAGCGGTTCCGCGCAGCTTTGCAAAGAGGTATCCGCGTCTTTGAGAGCGGCGCCTGCACCAATCCGGCAAAGTTGATGGATACATATGGGCTACGGCAGCAGCTGATCCCCGTTCTGTCAAAATCCGCACCGCAAAGGAGTTTCAAATGAACCTACCGTACATGACCACGGAGGAAGTCCGCCAGGCATTTCTGGAATACTTCCTCGAGCGCGACCATCGACTCGTGGAACCGTCGGGGATAATCCCCAAGGACGATTCCACGCTGATGTTCATCAATTCCGGCATGGCTCCGATGAAACCCTACTTCACGGGTCAATTGCGGCCGCCGTATCCACGCCTCGTCAATATCCAGGATTGCATCCGCTTTGTGGATGTCGGAAGCATCGGTGATTCCTACCACGGAACCAGTTTCCGTATGATGGGATCATGGTCGTTCGGCGATTACTTCAAAGAACGGGCAATCGAACTTGCTTTCGATCTGATCACTGGTACCTTCGGCATTCCCGCCGAACGCCTCTCTGGGACGGTGTTCGTTACGGATGAAAGCATGCCGGGAGTGCCGAGCGACGAGGAGTCTGCACGTATCTGGGAGCGCTTTCTTCCGAGCAATCGGATCATAGGACGCCCCCCCGAGGACAACTTCTGGGGTCCCGCCGGAATAAGCGGGCCATGCGGTCCCTGCACTGAAATCTTCTTCGATCGAGGCGAGGAATTTGCTGAGAGAGAGGTCGACGACGTGCTGGTGCCGGGTCGGCACATTGAGATTTGGAACGCCGGAGTGTTCATGCAATACTTCAAGGATGAAGCAGGGGTATTCTCTCCTCTTCCCATGAAGTGTGTGGATACCGGCGCAGGCCTGGAGCGGTTCGCGATGATCTTTCAGAATCGCGCATCGATCCATGAGATCGACCAGTATGAAAAGCCCTATCAACTCATCGATCAACGGATCGGTGACGCGATCTGGAGCCGGATCATATTGGACCATCTCAAAACCTCCATCTTGATGATCCGGGAAGGCATTACACCCAGCAACACCCGCGAAGGATATCTGCTCAGACGGGCGCTTCGGCGGGCAATGATCGGAGTGTATCTGCGCGGGATTAGTCTCACCATCCTGCAAGAATGGGTGGAATCACTGAGCGAAGTGATTGACGACAAAGATCTGACGCTTCGTCACAAATCTGAAATCGCGCATTGGCTCAGCGAAGAGCGCACTGGATTCGAAAGTCTGATGCGACGCAGCGGCAAGTATCTTGATAAAGTCGCTGCAGCAAAAGAACTCGACGCACAGCACGCTTTCACTCTGAAAACCGGCATGGGCATTCCTGAGGATCTCTTGGAGGAATTCTGCTCCCAGCACAACATTCCATTCCCAAAGACCGAGTTCCTCAGACTCATCGAGGAGCACAAGGAAATCTCACGCCGCCAGAAAAAATAGTTTTTCGTTTACACGTTCGAACCCCCATCCTGAATATCGGATGGGGGAATTCTTGTAAATAGAGGATTTTGCGCGGGCTGGTGGATGATATTGGAACCGTCTTAAAGGAGAATTGAGGCCGGATTTATATATCCTCAATCACACGACCCGTCTTGAAGGCGTCCCGCTGATGAGTAATTTTTGCGCTTTCCGTTTTTTAAAATCGGCAAATTCTGCGGGCTCGTTGATATCGCCGAACACATTTCTCGATTTTACTAAAAAGTGATGCATTGTTCTCTCTGGAGTAAGAATAGATC
>DAIEHA010000011.1 GCA_027355945.1 Candidatus Parcubacteria bacterium
GCCCTTTTAAGACTCGCTTTCGCTGCGCCTTCGCGCTATTCGCGCTTAGACAAGCGACACAAAATAAGTCGTTGGATCATTCTTCAATAGGCACATTGTCGTTCCGCGCGGACCCGAAGGCCCGCACTTAGAACTTCAATTCCTTGTAGACAAATGGTTTCAGGTTCTATTTCATCGGCCTCACCGGCCTGCTTTTCACCTTTCCCTCACGGTACTTGTTCACTATCGATCTAGAAAAGTATTTAGCCTTACCTGATAGTACAGGCAAATTCCTCCGAGACTGTTTTACCTCGAAGTACTCAAGTTAAAAAACTAAGGAGATCATCGGCTTTCGCCTACGGGGCTATCACCCTCTTTGGCTCCGCTTTCCAGACGGATCCGGCTAGCTGACGATTTTTTTACTCCTCCACCAATCAGCAAATAACGCAACGTACGCCAAAGGCATGCGCTACGTTATTCACTAAAAGAGCGTTCCTTCCTTTTGACCCTAAAGTGTGATCGTAAGATCAGAACCTTAGTTTGGGCTCTTCCCGTTTCTCTCGCCGATACTCAGGGAATAACTGATTTGTTCTCTTTTCCCCCGCTTACTGAAATGTTTTACTTCAGCGGGTACGCGAATCGACTTGCGTCGAAACCATTGAGGTTTACTCAATGAGGTTTCCCCATTCGGACACCCCCGGATCACAGGTTGCTACGCACCTCCCCGAGGCATTTCGTTGCTACGCCACGTCCTTCATCGCCTTTTCTAGTCTAGGCATCCACCATTCGCCCTTAATGCCAACCATCCCAATGCTGACTTGCTCGTTGGTTGTCCTGTTCTGCACCGGCCGCACAAGACCGGACGGAACACAACAGGACAACCAACTTGCCTTCATCTCACGATGAAGTGTGACTCTGACCTGCCATGAGAAATTGCGCATGGATGCATAACCACGCGGATCGGAAGTTCCTTACCTCCGATCTAATAAATGGCACAGAGTCTCCATATTATGCTCCCGGCTCTACAATCCGGAAGTCCGTCAAAACCGACGGATAGATTGAAAATTGCATTGATACGAACTCCTTTCAAAAAAATCAGCCGCGCGCGGCGGCCTCATTCTGCGCAAAATGCGCGGCTTCAGCCGGAGCGTCTTTGAAGGTTGATCCTAATGAACATATCGTATCCTGGATTAGTATACTCGGGCATGAACGGATGTCAAGAGGATGGATCCCCTGTTCCGCCGGGAACGCATCCATGTATGCGAATGGGACCTCGCGGCGCGCGGAAAAATCCCGAATGCACGGGATGAAACGGTCCGCACCGCTCAAAAATATGACGATCTCCGCAATGACACCATGGAGATCCTCCCTCCATCATGTCGGGCCGCCGGGAATCGGACCCGGTCTTTACGCACCCGAAGCGCACGTACTACCGGTATACTACGGCCCGAAGTCGAGAAGGAAATGGATACGCTCTCTCTCCATCTCCCACGAGAGGAGGGACGATGACCGCGAAGCGGCCATGCGACCCGAAACCACATACGAACCCCAACCCACCTATTTAACCTTTTTTAAAGAAAAAATTCAAATCGCCGCCGCACGCTCACTTCGCACCCGTGGTGCCGAACCCTCCGCGATCCTTGTTCCCCAGCATCTCCTCCTCTTTCCATCCGAACCGTGCAACCGGAATGAACATCCCTTGCGCGATGCGCTCCCCTTTTGCAACGACCACGGAAGATGCGGTGAAATTGTAATAGGCGCCCTTGATCTCATCGCCATCCCCCGAGAAATCGGGATCGATGACGCCGATGCCATTCGCCATCATGAGCCCCCGTTTATGCGTACCGCTGCGCGCGGCGATCAGCAGGAAATATCCGCGTGGCGTTTCGACCGCGACATTGAGCGGTACGTATCCGATCGCGCCCGGCCCGATGACCACCTCCTCCCTTGCCGAGAGATCGAATGCTGCGGCCCCTTCCGTCTGATGCATCGGCATCGGGATCTCTTTATCGAAGCGCTTGACGCGGACTTCCTTGCGATCCGTCCCACCATGCATCCCCTCGTCCATTTTATCGTTCATCTCACTTTGAATTCCTTTTTCATCTCCTCTTCCTGCGCAAGCTCGACCTCCTCTTTTTTCGCCTTGGCGCGTTCCATGAGCTTCCTCAGTTCCGCATCGCTCAATCCATTGAGCTCCTTCGCGCGCGTCGCGAGGGTCTCCTTCAGATTCTTCCGGGGATCATCGAGCACCTCTTCGAGGAGCGCGTTCAGGATCCACCCCACCCTCGGCCCCGGCGCGATCCCGAGAACCTCCATGAGCTCGTCGCCTTTGAGCGCGAGCATCTTCGGCGCGATCGGATCGTGCTTCACCTTTTCTATCATGAAAAGGAAATGGCGAAGACGATACGACACCGCCTTCTCCACCCCGGAGCCGATCCGATCCGCCTCGCGCACCCTCAAGAGATCGTCGATGTTCTCCGGCCCCACGCGCACGATGAAGCGCCGCACCCCCGCAGGCGACACCGAACCCACGTCGTAATAGAACATGTGCCACCGCACGAGATGCGCGATGTATTCCGTGAGATCGCGCGGGAAGCGGAGGCGGTCGAGGGCTTTGACCGCCATCCTCGCACCGACATATTCATGCTGATAGAATGTGGAGTCCGATCCCTCCCCGCGCTTCGCCTTCGGTTTGCCGACGTCATGAAGGAGCGATGCCATGCGCACGGGGAACGAGTATCCCTGCCGCGCCGCGTAATCGAGCGCGCGCACATTGTGCTCGAACACGGTGTACACGTGATGCTTGTTCTGCCCCACCCCGATCCCCTCGCGCAGCTCGGGAAGGACGGATCCCAGAAGACCCAACTCCTCGAGCATGATGATCCCTTTCGCCGCGCGCGGCGTCATGATCACTTTCACGAGCTCATCGCGTACGCGCTCCTTTGCGATCATCTCAAGGCCCCGTGAGCGGTCCTCGATCGCGCGCCGCGTATTGAACTCGATCTCGAAATCGAGTTCCGTCGAGAAGCGCACCGCGCGCATGAGGCGAAGGGCATCCTCATCGAACCGCGCCCTTGGATCCCCCACGGTGCGGATCGTCCTCTCCGCAAGATCGAGCTCGCCTCCGTACGGGTCGATGAGCGCACCGTCCGGCGCAAGCGCCATTGCGTTCACCGTGAAATCCCTCCGGGAAAGGTCCTCTTCGACCGTCTTCGCAAATCGCACCTCATCGGGATGCCGTTTGTCGGTGTAGCTCCCCTCGATGCGGTACGTCGTCACCTCTACCACTTTTATCCGGGGGTCCTCCGACTCCGTCTTGATGCCCACCGTCCCGAAATCATTCTCATACACCGAATCGGCGAAAAGCCCTTGTATCTCCTCGGGCGTGGCATCCGTCGTGACATCCCAATCCTTGGGCTCCCGGCCGAGAAGCATGTCCCGCACGCATCCTCCCACGAGGTACGCCTCGAAGCCGGCCTCGATAAGGACCTTACAGACGCCGGCCACCGCCTCCGGCGGGGCCGCTGCGATCGTCCCGGGAACTTTCCTTTCCATCATTCCTCTCATTGTAACGATTGGCGGCCTGAAAGGAAAACCTTGTGCGCCGGGACACCGTGGGCTATGCTTCGGGCAGCAGCGGCTGCAGCACCGGTTCCCGGTCCGCAACCGCACACTATCAAAGGAGACGCCATGGCACTGAGGATCGACCATGAAAGGGCGCGGACGGTCTTCGATCGCCTCGTGGCCGCCTATTCACACAAGGAATATCCGTTCAACCAACCCGAGGCTGCGCTTCCGCAGGCCGACGGCAACCTTCCTCACAGCATCGTACGCCGTTCACGGCAGCATGCGCTCTTTCTTTTTGCGCTCTGCTACTGGATGCGCGGAGGAGTGCAAAGCGACACCGCAACACGCCAGCTCTCGCGCCTTTACGAAGGGCTTCCGTGGATCTTCCTTCCGGAATCGGCGCGCATCCTCGATCGGGACATCCTCATCGCCTGCTTCAATGAGGTGGGGCTTGGATTCAACTCACGCCAGATCGCAACCCTCTGGAAGAGAAACCTGGAAATGCTTGCGGCGCGCTGGGAGGGCGATCCGCGCAACCTCTTCAAGGGCATCTCGACCTACGAGGAGGCGTGCGCCCGCATCCAGCACAAGGGAATGAACGGTTTCGGCGGCTTCCAGGAGAAGATGGTGAGTATGATCACCTATTTCTTCATGGATGCCGGCATCGTGGACCCCTGGAACTTTCCCATTCCTGTCGACTTCCACTGCCTGCGCCTGGTCTTCGCCCATGAGATCGTCATCGCGGAGCGCAACGATGCTACGCGCAACGGCTTCTACACGAAACCGGTGCTCGCCGCGGTGCGCGCCATGCTTCACGACCATTGCGCACGACACGGCGTGGATCCACTCATCCTCTGTAACGCGGTGTGGCTGTATTCGGGAATGATGTGCAATCAGCATCCCGGGAACATCAGCATCGTAGCAAAGGACAGGAAAGGCCGCTCCACGAGTATCGTCCCCGTCCCCCGATGGACGGCGGCGCAGACGCGGGCGTTCGAGCGCACGTGCCGCATATGCGTCGTCCGCAGCACCTGCCGCTGGTGCGTGCCTTCGGCATCCTATTACATCGGCGGGAAGATCGAGCTCCGCGGCATGCGCGATGAACCGCCGCAACGATCGCTCTTTCCCATCATTCACGACCATTGATCCTGCCGCGATATCCTTTCGCGGCTTTTTCATACGCATCCATTGACCGCATCGCGGCGCACACCCATAATAGGGACAGCATCCCCTCTTTCTTCCAATCCCACTCACCACGAACGCGGAGGCGTTTTATGACTGCTCTCAAGGATATCCCCGTCTACACGGACGAAGGGCGCCTTACCGCCGTCGCGTTCTATGGCGAACGGCTGGGGCGATGGCTCCTCCATCTTCCCCTCCCTTCATGGGACGGATGGCTTGCCGATCGCGGCAAGGACCATTTCGACCTCGATGACGCGGATGGCGCACGCGTCAGCGTCGAGATAAAGATGGCAAACAACAAAGACCGCATAGTGCTCTATGCGGACCAGATCGAGAACCAGCTTTCCGAACCCTCGTTCCCCATCGAAGATAGGTTCGTCCTCATCTTCCATTACAAGAACCAGGGCCCGGGGATACGCCTTCCCAAGAAGTACGGCACCGGCACGTACCTCCATCACCCCCGCCTCCTGAAGGAGAAGGCGGGAAAGACATGGTCGTCGCTCTCACGGTTCCTCGCCTCCGGCATCTACCGGGCCGATCTCGTCGATATCGAGATCCTGAGGCGTTGGATCGAGCGGAATGGTACGTACGAGTTCGCCCGGTATGGGAAACACAATCCATTCCGTGAGAACTTTCCGCCCCGTCCGGTCGTTCCGTTCACGAGGACCAACGTGAGGCACCTCGTCCACGATACCCGCGTCGGCCTCGCGACGCTCGGCTTCAATGACGCAGAGATCGCCCGATGGCTCCCTCCCGGAGCCAGGCGGACGCTTCCCCGGCGCATCACGACGTCGCTCGATGGCAATCCTCTGGAATTCGAATGCACCTTCCTTGTGCCGAACGGCGTAAAACACCGCGTCCTTCGACGGCTCAATGGGAGCGTTTCGAAGATGCCCCCCTCCCCTTATCTGCCCCTTCATGCATAGCGCATGCAGGGGCTTTTTCATGCACGGGCTCTCAGCGGACCTCCGCCCCGAACTCCTTCGCGGTCGCCCCCTCTATCTTCCCATGGAGCACGTCCACCTCGTCGTTCGTAAGCGTACGATCGTCCGCACGATACGTGATGCGATAGGCATAGCTCTTCCTGTCCGCCCCGAACTTGGCGTCGTTCTCATACTGATCGATGAGCTCCACCTGCTCGACGAGATTGCCCGCAATGTCACGCACGAGGTCGAAATAATCATTGGGTACGAACGCCTTCGGAACGATGAACGATATATCCCTGATCGCCGGCGGGTACTTGCTCACCTCGACGAACCTCTGCCCCATATGAAGCTGCTTCTTCACGCGCGGATCTTCGGACCACAAAAGCCTGATATCCGGCAGCGCCATGTTCACGATCGCAAGCCGTTCGATCCCGAAACCGAATGCCCAGCCGGTATAGTTCTCGGGGTCCACGCCGAGCTTCTTGAGCACGCTCCCTTTGACCACGCCGCACCCCACGACCTCGACCCATTTCCCATCCACCTCCACCTCCATCTCGAGGCTCGGATCCGTGTACGGAAACGTGTCCTTATTGAGGCGGTATTTCACGTCGGGACCGAATACCGCAATGGCGATGTTCGCAAGCGCATCCTCAAGGTCCTTCTGTCCTATGGTCCTCTCCGCATTGGGCGCGAGATACCAACCATCGATCTGATGGAACACATTCATATGCCGCCGGTCGATCTCATCCTTACGGTATACCTTGCCGTAGCTGAAGCAGCCCACGGGCTTGTTCGCCGCAATGCGCTCCTTGACGCTTTTTTCGTTGAGATAGTAATACCACATGACCGTGGTATGGGTCCTCAGGATGTTCCGATCGTCCACATAATAAGTGTCCGACCTGCTGCGGGCGGGATGATTCTCCGGAAAATCGAAAAGGTCGAAACTGATATCCGCCGGAACGACCTCCGGGGTCTCGATCGTATCGAGATCCTTGAAATAATCGCTCGCGAGGATCCTTGCCACGATCTCATGGATCGGACTGTCCTGCGTCCTTGAAAGATCGGGCATCGCAAGGTAGCGCCTGATGCGCGCAGCCTCCGCATCGGTGCGTGCGGCAAGCGAGGAAAGTGCCTTCTCCTGACCATCGAGGGAAACGCGATAATCCATACGATAGATGGTAGCAAAAAAAGGACCCATTTCAAAGTGAATGGGTCCGGGGGATATCATCCCCGATTTCCGTCGAAGCGGCGATTCCTGCCGCGCGCCGCGCGAGGCTATCCGCCATCGCGTCACGAACGGCATCCGCCACGGCCTCCGCAACGAGCTTGCCGAGAAGCGTATGCTTCCCTGCATACGAAAGGACCGGACGCCGGGAGGCATCCTGACCGTCCGCCGGATGGCCGAGCGCCACCACGGCAGTGCAGTCCGTTCCCGTCCCCGTCGCGATCCTTCCCGAGACCGTGCTCCGCACGCCGCGCGCAGCGAGAAATCCCGCCTTTGCCTCGGTTGCGATCGCAATGCTCTCGAGACATGCGGCGTCGGAAAGGGCCGCATCGATGAGGACGATGGTGTTGATGGTGCCGATCCGTGGAAGCGTCACGGGGTCGCCCGCCGCAAGCGCATTGCCGAGACCCACCGTTGCATGGACCCTGACCGCGATGCTGCCCGCCGACCGTTCCGCAGTGCCGCGGAATCCCTGAGGCACTGTCGTGACCATCACGACAGCCTCCTCGGGAAACCGATGCCCGCGGATGAATCCGTTGACATAATCCTCAATGTCGTCTATCCATAGACCATTGGTACTGTGGTTCACGATGACGCGCGGCGATACGAATCCGCCGCCCCTCATCGCCCATGATACTGCCCGCACTCGGGGAAACACATCGTGCGGGATATAGACCGCAAAATAATCCCCTCCGCGCTCTTCGCGCAATAACGAAAAATGGCCCCCTCCCACGTTCTGCTCCTTTCCCTCTTTGCCGCATTGCTGCTGGACGCCATTATAGGCGACCCTGAGTCAAAATACCATCCCATCCGCCTCATCGGATGGATCATCGCGCGCGGCGAGGATGCGCTCTATCGCCCGTCCATTCCTAAGCGCGCCGGAGGCATCATCCTCGCGCTCGGCACCATTGCGGCGGTTCAGGCGTCCGCCATCGGCATGCACATCGCGCTCGCACGCATCGCTCCCGCTCTGGGGATCGCGTGGGATGTCCTCATCATATATATATGTCTTGCGTTCCGTTCCCTCATCGACGCCGGCGAACGCATCCGAAAGGACCTCGCACGGAACGACCTCCCTTCGGCGAGGCGCCATCTCTCCTGGATCGTGAGTCGCGATACCGATGCGCTCGCGGAAAAGGATGTCATCCGCGGAACCATCGAATCCCTTTCCGAGAATCTGAACGACGCCGTCATTGCGCCGCTCTTCTATGCGTTCCTCTTCGGCATGCCCGGGATCCTTTTCTATAAATCGGTGAATACGCTCGATTCCATGGTCGGATATAAGAACGATCGCTACCGCGCATTCGGCTGGTGCTCCGCCCGCCTCGACGACGTCGTCAATTTCATTCCCGCGCGCATTGCGCTCCTCCTCATCACAGCAGGCGCGTTCCTTCTTGGATACGATCCCCGCGGCGCATGGCGCACTGCGCGGCGCTTCGGACAGGCCGGCGAAAGCCCCAATGGGGGCATCGGGATCTCCGGATTCGCCGGCGCCCTGGGGATCGCGCTCGGAGGGACGAATTTCTTCGGAGGAACGCCTTCGGAGACGCCGATCGTGCGCCCCGCCGCAGACGCTCCTGCTCCCACGCTCCGCGATATCCGGCGCGCCGAACGCCTCATTGCCGTCGCCACGCTCCTCGGATTCCTTGCGGGTGCCTCGATCCTCGCCGCACATTGAGCTCGCGGCGCTCCGGCATCCTCATCCTTCTCCGGTTATCCTCCCGTCACCTCATGCGTCGGAGGTTTTCCTCCGCCCATTGCCATGCGCTGCCGGTGCTCTTCCGTGTTCACAAGGCCGCACTTTTTCCATTTTTTCCCGCTCCCACAGGGACAGGGATCGTTCCTTCCCATCTTTTCCCCTCCTTGAACTGCCGCAGACGCGGTTCCCATCGCAGTCGCGATCGCCGTCGCCGAGGGTCCCTGCGATGAAGGTGCGGCGTTCATCATCATCCCGGCAAGCTTGAATATGTTCCCGAATATCCATCCATTGAAATTACCCCAGAATGTGCGATAGAAACGGCTTGCTTCCTGGCGATATTCCACGAGCGGATCGTGCTGCGCATATGCGCGGAGTCCGACGGACTCCTGGAGCGCCTCAAGGTCCTCGAGATTCGTCATCCACAGCATGTCGAGGATGCCGAGCATCTGCGCTTTCGCAAAAGGATGTCCCGCCACGAGCGCAGCCTTTTCCTGTATTATGGCGCGGAAATCCTCCAGCCCTGCTCCAGCATGGGCGGGATCGTCTTCTGCGGCATCCTTCGGAAGGATATCCGCATCCTTGAATGCCTTCACGATCTCGGCGCGCACCTCCTCCGGCCGCTCGATGAACGAGGAGCCCCACATGGCATCGATGTACCCACCCGCGGCATCCGCGATCGCCCGTGCAAGATCCTCTTTGGCGACCATGCTGAGAAGCTCCGTGCGCCGCTTATAGACCGCGGACCGCTGGCGGTTCAGTACGTCATCGTATTCGAGGAGATGCTTGCGAAGGTCGAAGTTCGCGCCCTCCACCTTCTCCTGCGCCTGGGCCACGGCCTTCGTCACCATCCCCAGTTCGATAGGCTCATCCTCGGGAAGATTGAAACGCTCCATGATACCCTTGATGCGATCTCCGCCGAAGATGCGGAGAAGGTCATCGTCGAGCGAAAGATAGAATTGCGACGATCCGGGATCGCCCTGGCGTCCCGCACGGCCGCGAAGCTGGTTGTCGATGCGCCGCGCCTCATGTCGGTCGGTGCCGATCACATGGAGTCCTCCGAGCGCGCGCACCTCCTCCGCCTCTTTCGGATCGGGAGGATTGCCGCCAAGCAGGATATCCACGCCTCGTCCCGCGACATTCGTCGCCACCGTGACCGCCCCTCGACGTCCCGCCTGGGCGATGATGGCCCCCTCCCGTTCATTGTTCTTCGCGTTCAGCACCTCATGCCGTATGTTCGCCTGGGCAAGAGCGGATGAGATGAGCTCGTTCTTCGCGATGGAGGTCGTGCCGAGCAGCACCGGCTGCCCCTTCTTCTGGCGCGCGCGCACCTCCTCCGTGATGGCATGAAGCTTCGCGTCGAAATTCTTATAGATAAGGTCGTTCATATCCTTGCGCGCGAGGGGCCGATTGGGAGGAATGGATACCACTTCGAGGCCATACACCTTATGGAACTCCTCCGCCGATGTCTGCCCGGTGCCCGTCATGCCCGATATCTTCCCATACATCCTGAAATAGTTCTGTATGGATATCTTGGCATAGGTGCGGGACTCCTCCTTCACCTGGACCCCTTCCTTCGCCTCGATAGCCTGATGGAGCCCGGCCTGATAGCGCCGCCCGACGAGCAGGCGGCCCGTGAACTCGTCCACGATGAAGATCTCCCCGTTCTTCACCACGTAATCCTTGTCTTTTTGGAAAAGCGCATGGGCCTTCACGCTTTCCTCGAGATAATGGACGAGACGGATATGCTCCGGCGCATAGATATTCTGCACGCCGATCGCCTTTTCCACCTTCTCGATGCCGGCATCCGTGATGGCCACCGTCCGGCGCTTTTCATCCACCTCGAAATCCGTCTCCTTCTCGAGACGCGCAGCCACCTTCGCGAACGTGCGATAGAACTCGCTCGACTGCGCATCGGGCGCGGCGATGATGAGCGGGGTACGCGCCTCATCGATGAGGATGCTGTCCACCTCGTCGATGATGGCGAAGTGATGCCCCCTTTGCACCCGCTCCTCCAGCTGCTGCACAAGATTGTCGCGAAGATAATCGAACCCGAACTCATGGTTCGTGCCGTACGTGATATCCGCCTGATAGGCATCCCTTCGGGATACCGGCCTCAGGAACTCCTGTTGGACGAGGAAGCTTCCGGTCATCGTCTCCTCCTCCTTTATCATCGCACCCGCCGTATCCGCATCCTCCTGGGGGATCTTCCATTCCGGATCGTATAAAAACGCACCCCCGGGAACGATGCATCCCACCGTAAGTCCGAGCGCGCGATACACCTGTCCCATCCATACCGCATCGCGACGCGCAAGATATTCGTTCACGGTGATCACATGCACGCCCTTTCCTTCGAGCGCATTCAGATATGCGGGTGCGACGGCCGAAAGCGTCTTCCCCTCTCCCGTCATCATCTCCGCCACGGCGCCCCGGTGCAACACGAGCCCGCCCATGAGCTGCACATCGAATGGACGCTGTTTCAGATTGCGCTTGGCCGCCTCGCGCACGAGTGCGAATGCCTCCGCGATCGCATCGCCGAGCGGACGCCGCACCTCTTCGCCCTCCGCCCTCACCGCATCGCGCAGCGCAAGCCCTCGCTCCCTGAGCGCATCATCGGAAAGCGTCGCGATCCCCTCCTCGAGAGCGCATATCTCGCGGACGACCGATTCGAAATCAGCCAACCGCCGTCCCTGGAACGCCTTTTTGAGTCCTTCGAACATACGCCCTATCATATACCATTTACCCCTTGAATTCCACCGGATGCGCGATGCGGGGAAACAAAAAGGGCCCACATCCTTTCGGGGAATCGTATTCCATGATTCTCCGAAACGATGTGGACCCTTATGCGAAGACTAGCGGCGCTTCTTGGCAGCCTTCTTCGCGGTCTTCTTCTTCGGTGCAGCCTTCTTGGCTTTCTTCTTTGCAGGCATTGGATTGAAGAACTTTTTATTTAATTGGGTAGCGACGACTCCAATTCTTCTCTCGGATTGATCGACACGCTCGACCTATCCAAGCCAAAGCATATCCACATAATGAGTATAACAAAACGATTTGGCGTTTTTCGTCAAAACTGTGGATAACTTCGCGAAGAAAATTCTTCAGCGCTCCTTCCCTCCGCGATAGTGCTCGAGATGCTTCGCCTTGTACTTCTCGATCTCCTCTTTGAGGATGTCGCGTGCGCGATCGATCGCGACGCGTGCGTCCGATGCGGAACCTTCGCCGCGGACCTCCGTGTGCGGAAGCGCGAGCGATGCCGTCACCTCGAAGATCCCCTCGCCCTTGCGATGATGGTCCGTGGCGCGCGCCACCTCCACGCGCAATGTGAGACCTCCTTCCTGCGCGTCATCGAATGCTTTCACGAGCTTTCCCACCGAACCTATCTTTTCGTTCACATATGCCTCGAGCGCAGGCGTCGTATCGAGCGTTTTTTTGATGATGATGTTCATATTCCTATTATATCATTTGCACCTCTTCTTCCAGCCGCACCCCGAACTTCCGTCTCACCACCTCTTTTACGAGAAGCATGAGGACCGCGACGTCCCACGACGATGCGCCGAGCGCGTTCACGATGAAGTTGGGATGCTTCGGCGATATCATGGCGCCTCCCATGCTCACGCCGCGAAGGCCGGCCTCACTGATGAGCTTTGCCGCTGCGATCATCGGGAACGGATCCATCTTCACCGAGAATCGCGTCCCCTTATAAAGGAGCTCGCCCGCCGTAACCGCGGCACGATATTTCGCGCCCCCTTTCGAATGAAGCGTTTCGAGTGGCACGTTCTTGAACATGCTTCCGATATTCGGATATTCGAGCGGCTGATGCTCCCTTCGATATGCGATCCTCTTCTTCGCTTCGCGCACGATCGCGTTCGCATCGCCCCCCGAAAGCCGGAAGGCCGCGGACAGCACGATCTCGCCGCCGCCCTTCCTCTTCTCGAGCTGCTTGAAGACGCTGTCGCGATACCCGAATGCACATTGCTTCACGGTCCTTGTCCGCACTTTCATCGTGCGCGGATCGAAGCTCCGCACCGATACGATGCGATCCTTCATCTCCCCGCCGAAGCATCCTGCATTCCCCCGCACGGCGCCGCCTACGGTACCGGGGAGCCCTCCTGCCCATTCGAATCCCGCGAGGGACCGTTGCGCCGCGAATCCGAGAAGTTCGCTCATCGATGCGCCCGCATCCGCCTCCACTTCCACGGATCCCTTGACCGCGCCTCGCCGCATGCGGA
Organism: Candidatus Parcubacteria bacterium; assembly: GCA_027355945.1. Classification (GTDB taxonomy): domain Bacteria; phylum Patescibacteriota; class Minisyncoccia; order UBA6257; family 2-01-FULL-56-20; genus JAKAGE01. Next base: position 12,805 of record DAIEHA010000011.1, read on the forward strand.
TCTTCCTCATTGTGGGACGCAACACGAGCCCCGCGAAACCTCCGTCGTCCATAAGGATGTTGGTCCCCCCCGCAAGCACGAAAACCGGGATGCGCATCCTTTTCGCCTCCTTCATCGCCCACGCGATCTCACGCTCGCCCTTCGCCTCGAAAAAAAATCGGGCGGGTCCTCCGATCTTGTAATTGCTGAATGCCGCAAGTGATATGTTCTCTTTGAATTTCATGATGATCCCGGACCGTCTCGCGTCCTGGCATGGAAAAGCCGCTCCGTTCAACCTTCGCACACCTCATGGCTCGTATGGGGCAAAAGACTGAACGGAGCGGCCGTGGTGACCTCCGGTTCTGTTTGTGTTGAACGAGTGCTCAACGACCGGCTCCTCATTAAGTATACGGCCCCTCGCCCCGGAACGCCACAGGCCCGCGCCACAAACTAAAACCGCCCTTTCGGGCGGTCTTAGCCAAACAGAATCGTGTGGGACATGCCTCCATCGATATCATCGTTGAGGTATGCTCGCACTTCGTTCATTGGTATTATACCCTTTCCGTGGAAATTCGCAAGGCCAGGCCCCCGGATCCCTATCGATCCGCACCGAAACGGGCATCGCCCCTCTTCCTGAACACGAGATATTTATATCCCAGGAAATCCCACAGGAAGGATGCGGCAACCCCTCCAACCGGGGCCACGATATTCACCCATGTGCGGGAGTCCGCAGGACCCGCCATCTTCACGATCGTGGCCACACCGACATTAAGAGCCCATCCGAAGATCGCCACCGAGTAGAATCCCGCCGCCTCCCTCGCGCTCGCCCGCTGCTTCGCGCCGAAGGTCCAGTATTTGTTCCAGACGAAACTGTTCGTCGTTGCGAAAAGGAACGATACGGCTTTGAACGCGGCGAAGAGGCCGGCACCCATGACGGGCGTCCCATACAGGAAGGTCTCGAGGTTGAACACGCCGATATCGATGAACGTGTTCAGCGTACCCACCGCCGCGAACTGCGCGAACTGGTAGATCCCTTTCACGAACCGGGCGATGCGCGATGCGACCCAAAGGGCGAATGGCGCAATGAGGACGAACAAGAGAAAGATACCGACCCGGAACGCCGCGCTCAGATGCACGTGTGCGGGAAGGTTATTCGCAAGGATGGGCTGTATGAGGAGACCGACGCCCGCGCCCACTGCGAGGATCGGCATGAGGTCCTTTCGTTCCATGATGTGCGATGCAATGCCTTCACTACGCTCAGCGGATCCCGTAGGTCACCGTCACGGTATCCGTGATATCCTCGGATCCCGGCTGGATCGTGGGTGCCACCGCGACAGCAGTGCTCATACCCGACGCCATCGCATACATCGGCCTCGGAACGGGTATATAACTGTTCTCCGTGACGCTCACCGCCGATCCGAGCAATTCGCCTTCCGCTGCCGCCATCTGTTCAGCCATCTGCCATGCTTTCTGGAGCGCATCGGCACGGGCGACCGCGAGGAACCTCGTCTGATCGTTGAAGGTGAAGTTCACCCCGCCGATCTGGTTCACCCCGAGGGGCGCAAGCCCGCCGATCACCGCCGCCACCTTCGTGAGATCATGGATCTTCACCTGTACCGACTGCGTAAGCGTATAGCCGCTGATAAGACCTTGTGTTCCCGTCTTCGGATACTGATAGTTCGGCTGGAGATCGTAGGACACCGTTTGCACATCGCTTGACGCGATCCCCTGCCCTTCGAGGAACTGCATCACCGAACCCATCTGCGCATTATTGCTGTTCGAGAGCGACTGCGGGGCCGTCCCCTGCGTCACCACCGAAAAGGTGAGCTCCGCAAGATCCGGCGTTGCGGTCGTCTTGCCCTGCGCCGTCACCGTCACCGTCCGGGAAGGCGCGAGCGACCTCCCATAGAGCACGAGGACCGGCATCGCCACCGTGACGCCGAAAATAATGACCGCCGCCACCAACGCATCGATCAGGATCCAAAACCAAAGTTTTGCTTCATTCATATTGTATGTATTATTTTTTTGAACGCATCGGCCTTGAGGCTCGCCCCTCCGACGAGTGCGCCGTCTATCTCATCGGATTGCGTATATTCCCGTACATTCCCCTCATTCACCGATCCCCCATAGAGCACTTTTGCTCCTGGAACCATCGTTTTTATGAATGCAGCGATCACCGCAGCATCAGCAGGTCTATCGTTGTTCCCGGAGCCTATCGCCCAGACGGGCTCGTATGCGACGATGAGCTCCTTTCCCTTCCCGCGACGGTCAGGATCTGCGATGCCCTTCAATCCTTTCCTCAGCTGTACGGCAAGGAATCGTTTTGCCGCAGCGATCCCTTTGCGGCGGACCTCATGAGGCTCTCCCACGCATACGATAGGGACGATCCCTCCCTCGCGGGCGGCGCGTGCCTTCCTCTCGACCATCTCGTCGGTCTCGCCGAAGAACCGTCTGCGCTCCGAATGCCCGATGATCGCGTATCGCACCCCGAGCCCCCGCAATATCCTCGGTCCCACGCCCCCCGTGAATGCTCCCTCGTCCTCCCAGAACACATCCTGGGCACCAAGCGCGAAATTCGCAGAGATGCGTCCCGCCTGCGTTCGCATAAGATTCCCCACGCTCCCGATGAACACCGAGGGCGGGCACACGACCACCCGCACCGACGGTACGGATGCTGCCGCACGCATGACGGCCGAGAAGAGCGCTTCCGCCTCCTTTGCGGTCCCCGGATTCTCCTTCCAATTCGCTGCAATGATCTTTTTGATCGCCATTCCTTTATTATATATCATCGCACTCCCTTCCCGCACTGCGTCAGTCTTCCAAAAGGTCCTTTAACGCGATGGCCGGCGTCTGGGGCATCTCATATCCATGCATGGTCGTTTTCTTCGGATACGGCCTCCTTTCCTTGCCGCGACGCAGCACTTCCTCCTTGGTGACCGGAATCCCTTTCCGTCGCGCTGAAAGCGTGATCGAAGGATCTTCGAGATATTCCACGCACCAGCACGGAACACGCCTCAGCCCGATGATGCGCGCGGCATTCCGGCGATGATGGCCGTCGAGGATCGTTCGTGTCGCGAGATCCACAAGGATGGGCCTCGTGAACGCCCCCGTCCTCAGCATACCGAACAGCACCGATATCACATTGAAAAGATCCGTGCGCTCATGGCTCACAAGCTCCTTCGGGCGTATGAATATGAATCTCGGTTCCATATCCTGGAGAAATATCAGGGGGTGCTATGCTCCGGCATTGTAGATCGCTTCCGCTTCCGCGGGAAGGAGGGCACTATCATAGATCCGCACATCCTGCATCCTGCCGCCGAAATAATTGCTCCATGACTGATGGTATCCTATGATGGTTCCCCCGAGTCCCGTAAGCGGCGTGACCGCGCTTCCGATGGTCGTAACGGTAAGAGGCTCCTGAACCCCATCGATATAGATGGTGAAATCGGATGCCGCGACGCTGCTTCCCGACGGTGCGCCATCGAATACGCACACGACGTTATGCCACTTTCCATCATCCACGATTGCCGTTGTATATCCCCCGATCCATAAGCTGTTCGAATCAGCACCGCAATTCACGCTTCCCGCGTGCCCGCTTTGCCCCCCGTTATATCCTATCTCGAATGTGATACCCATCCCCGCGCCGCTTCCCCGGTCCTGAATTATCGGAAGCGCCGAGGTGGCCGTGACGTTCACCCATGCGCTCAAAGAATATCGCACGACGGCGTTCTGCACATACCCCGTCGCAAGATAATCCGTACTCCCGTCGAAATATCCCGCAGAGCTCCCGTTGTATCCTGCGGCATAATAGCTTCCATTGGTGGTCGAGCCGTTCCACGTCCCATTGTCCCCGTTCCCGGAAAGGTCATAGGCGATGTTCCCCGATCCCTCGTTGAGAGGCCACCAGCCCACGAGGTTCTTCGAAGGCATGGACCCCAAGACATCGACGCCTCCCCCGAGGGCCGCCACAGTGTTCCTGTATTTCTTCGATTCCGCCCCTGCGATGAGCTCATACTGGGTGCCATTCGTCGCATAGCTGTAATAGAGGCCCGAGGAGGAGGAGTTCACGGGGTCCATGGGGAGGGATCCAAGAGGGCTTCCCGAGGAGATGGTCTTGAAATCAAGGGGGATCCAGCCGGAACCGTCAGTATTCCGGGATGCCGTACTGCTCACGCAGGAGAATCCTGAGGGAAACCCTATGTTCGTGCAGGAAGTCGAAGTATCAGGGAGGGAGAGGAAGGTGGAGGTGGAGGTGGAGGCACCAAGGGATCCTCCGTCCGCCTGATAGAGGGAGACCGCGGAGTTCAGGGTCGCCATGTCGGAGACCCGGTTCGCATCCCGGCTTTGCGCAAGAAGCTGAGCGGGGTTCAGGACGAGGACCACGACGACCGCGAGGATCGCGATGATCGCGATCACAACGAGAAGCTCGATGAGGGTGAAGGCCCTGCGGGGATGCATAGGATAATTATATCAGACCATTCACGCCACGTTTGAGAGGGATGACCCGGCACGCATGCGGCACTCAAAGAGATAACCGCAGGGGATGGCATCCCTGCATATGCGTGATCCGCCGAATTCAAATCGCGTTCCGCATCATCTCGAAAGATCGAAAAGCTCAAGGCACTTCTCCCTCATAAAACCGCCTACCATCTCCATCTTGGGATCACCTTTGCTCAAGACGTACTCGCAAGGGATATCGATCTGACGCCATGTGAATTTACCGTTGAGATCTTGCTGATCCAGGCCATCCTGCACGGTCGCCCCGAAGACGATTCCCTGCATTCGCGCCCAAATGGCCGCCGAGGCGCACATGGGGCAAGGTTCATGGGTTGTATAAAGAATCGCGTCGTTCAAAAACCTTGTTCCTTCCTTCTCGCATGCATCCCTGATTGCCATGATCTCAGCATGCACGGTAGGGTCGTTCTCATGCATAAGGCGCGTGACCCCCCTGCCGATGATCTCATTACCCCTCACGACGACCGCACCAAGGGCATAATCGCCATCCGCCGCAGATCGTTTTGCGAGCATTATCGCCTCGACCATGAATTTTTCTTCGGTCTTCATGCCTGGGATTATACACCTAAAAATCGTTTTTGCGCATGCATGTCCGTTCTCCCGGACGATGGACCCGGAATCCCAATAAAAAAAGTGGCGATGCTATCACAAGGATACCATCGCCGAAAATCATTTCCCCACATCGACAGCGAACACCAACAATATATGTCTGACCGGAAACACGAAAAGGTCATCGGAGCGGATGAGCGCATTGCCACCGGGTACGTTGCCGTTCTCGGAATAAATCCAGTGCCCCCAGCTTTTCACGAAATCGGTGACCACGATCACTTCCGTATAGCCCTCGAATTCCTTCCGGCCGTTCATCGTTCCTAGGATGATGGCGGCCTCTTGGGGTACGGGCTGATACCCTCGTTTTTCTGCGATCGACACCATTTGGGGAAATCCCATCTTCCCTCCCCCACCTCCGAAGCGATGGGCCTCGATCCCGATCAAGTAATAGGTCCTCTCGCTCGGGATGGTGATCTTGTGAATATAGGATTCGGGTGAAAAATACTTTATAAATTCCCACCCTTTTTCCCTCAGATCATCGACAAGTTCTTTCGTCGATTTTCCCTTTGAGGTGATCGTCCAACACTTGTCAGGAAAATTATCCGGCCGATGCTCGACGAACGCTTGCACGTGTTGTGGTGTAAGCACCCCGCGTCGCATCTGGCGCTTGATCTCTGTAACCTGACGATCGAGTTGGTCATACCAATTCAATAACGTCTCCGGGTCCGGGTTCGGCATTCGATCCGATCCCCACGACAATGATGTTTTCATCGCCGTATCTCCTTTTTTAAGATAGCGAAGATTCCTTCGCCTGATAATCTTATACATTAAAAAGTGAATTGCGTCAACAACCTCATGGATGACGTGCCCCGTGGATCCCGGTTATATCTCGCTCCCCTCTTAAAAAGTCTTGATCATGTCGACAATACCATATCGGATAAACCCGGTCATGATAACTATGAGGTCGGGTTCACACCTATTCCATCCCTATCCTAGACCACCGAGCCCACCCTCATAGAGATCCCCGCCACAGTTATCGCATGGCTCCCCTATCTCGAGTTTGATCGCTTCGGCATTCCCTATATTCAATCCTGCAGACTTGGCGTGATCGATCTTTCTGATATTTTTTATGACCAAGCCCATCAATGCACCATGGGACACGATCACTATATTTTTATGCTCATGATCCTTTCGGTACTTATGCAATGCCCCCATGGCTCGTTCCTCGACTTCTTCGAACACCTCACCGCCAAGTTCTTTATAGGGGCGGCCGAGAAAATCTCCATATTTTTCATTTACTTCCGGGATGAACATCCCCTCTAAGTCACCGAAATCCATCTCCCTCAATGCCTCATCAAATATCACCTCCGCACCAGTAGCTCTCGCGATGATCTCCGCAGTTTCCTTTGCACGGGCCAAATCAGAGCTCACGATCAAATCAATGTGCGTATCCCTCAAGAAGTCTGCGGTAGCTTCTGCTTGTGCGATGCCTGTCTCGTTCAAATGGGTATCGGCATGCCCTTGTATACGCTCTTTTCGATTCCAGTCGGTTTCTCCGTGGCGGACCAAAAACCAATTCGACTTTATCTTCAAATCAGAATACCCCCTACCGCAGCCCATGCAGAAATAATTCGACATGGATATATCATACCTCGTCTCCATTCTTTTCCCAGCATCGCTGAATCGTATTTCATCGAATCCCGCTGGACTCGCAGGCGATCGCGAACTTAACGCGCGTAGGCACCGGGTGCCTATCTCCGTCGGGCGCGGATCATGACGAACGCAGCATGCGCCAGCCCAGCAAGAAGGGTTATGGCCAATATATCAACGGCGATAAAAAACAAAGGAGTATGGAAGCTCGTTGCAAACTGACACAGATCACCGCTTGAGGATATAGGCATCGGAAATGGATCCAGAAATGTGGGCCAGGTAGTAGCGCACCCGACGGTAATGGATCGGGAGGATTCTCGCCATATGAAAATCATCTCAATGGCAATCACCATCCAATAAAGAAATCCTTTGCCGTCGTTATTCTTTATCGTATCAATAAACCCGATAATGATGAGTATGGTCGATCCAATGGCGATATCATTCAAAATTCCATACAGGCCCACCCCCTCGAATATCGGCCAAAGAACACACCACACGAGCACGATAGCAAAGACAATAACCTCGATTTTTTTCCACGTCCCCATTTTTGGCTTCGTTTCTCTTGGGGATTCTTTTCCCATACCATCCATATTTGAAATATAGCACTTTTTATACAGAGCAATGAACAAGGTTAACACTTGTCTTCCAATATGAAGCGCCCCAAAAACGCATTGACGATTATTCGGCTATAATATATATTTTGCGCAGAGGCCATCCCGATGAAACTGAATATGACGATTTTACTGGTGGCATCCCTGCTACTCATGGGATGCGGCGCGCGTGGATTGGGCGCACACCACACGACATTTCTTGTCGAAGGGGTTTACCTGGGCGCATCGGATTCGATGACCTTGCTGGTCCGAGATTCCGATGGCGTACTGCGACCGATGGAATATAAGAATGCGTGCTGCATGAAAATTACCCTCATGGATGATGTAGCACCCGAAAACCGCATGTGGGCGAGGGTGAGTCGCTACGGGAATGGCAATGGAGACACCGTAACGGCCATCGAAGCCCATATCCATTCGACGCAGGACGTGCAAGGCGGCGACTGGGATCGAGGAAAGTTTGGCCACGGCCAGACCACGAAGATCGACTAGCGGCAGGATTTAAGCGGAGGAGGGTTTAAGGACTCTCCTTTTTTGTTGTGCGTGGGAGTGGACGATCTCCGAACAATTTTTAAAATTCAATTTTCAAAATAATGGGGCTGCCGAAGCAACCCCTTGAAACGTCTCGTTGTTGGACGGATCTAGACCGTCTTTTCTCTCGCTGTTTTTCTGGCCTTGTATGCGGAAAGGGGCTCTGCCATAACGCTCCAGCTTTCTCCGCCAGAAGTCGGCACAATTCCTCCCGAATTTTGCATCCACATGGAGTCGCACTTCATGCACCCCATGATTGCGCCACTGCCGCCGCAGCCGCCATGCGAAACGATTTCGAGCAAACTTCCGCAATGAGGGCACGTAACGCCCACCGAGAGTCTCTGTTGGGAAACGATACTCACAAAGACCTCCTTTCTATTCCAATGGAACTATATTATAACCATTGATCGCTATCAATGGTGCGCGGAATTTCAATGCGGGAATGGACGATGTTCGAACCTATTTTATAGCGAATAGTATTGCGATCGCAGCAATGAAAATGAACAATTCCAATAAAAGGTCTGGGCTAAATTTCAAATAATCTTTAAGCCAATGTGGATTTCCGGATCGAATTGCAGCTTCTCGCTGTTCTTCTGGGGTCCATGAAATTAAGAAATTACTCGCCATTCTCCCTTGTTTATCCGAAAAGAATTTATAATATCGCTTAGAAAATGGATATGCCCAACGAATTCCCCATCCCATTCCGATGGAATCGTGCAAAAAATGACCGAGAGAACACAAGAGAAAAAGACACGCAAGTCCAATACTAAACGGCGCCAGTATGGCGAACCCAATTGGCATGAATACCAATGGATTATGGAACATATCTCTATGTTCGTGGCTAAATTGATTTACGCCTTGTTTGAAAACGTACAGCAGGAAATCTGCGTCGGGCAGTAACGCGAAAATCACAGCAATGACAACGGTCGACCAGTTCAGCTGCACGAGAGCAAACCGACTTATGATTATCGCCCAAAAAATTCCTAGCCCAATATCAAGAGGCATAGATTGATCATATCATTTGTGCGCGGGAGAGGATAATTTTCGAACTATCTTGTATAAGTCTCTTAGGACTTCGTGATGACAAAGCACGACGAGAAAATGGGGCAAACAACCTCCTCAGGCCCCCTGACGATCCATTGCCACTGTGGTCGCCTATCACTGCATTACCTCGAAGCCCTGGGGAGGAGATAGCACAGCGTAAAATCATCTGGGAGGCATGCCTGGATGATCTTTAAGAAATCGCTGTGCTTTTTTCTTCTATGCGGGGTATCGGACCAAGTGCGAACCTATTTTATCCAGTATTCACAGCTTAGATCGGACTATTTCTGATGCGTTCCAACCCTGATGGTGAAATCACCCGCAAAGAAAAACGGCGATTGCTTTATGAGCCAATCGCCGTCATTAAATCCTTCTAAATAAATCCTCAACTCGGGAGAATGCTGAGTTCTCCCGGAGTGAAGATCAAACCAATCGACGCGAAGACTTTATTATCCTTAAATGTCCGTCCCGCGCATCTGATCGTAATTCCTCCCCGCGAGTACCATATGCCGCGATGTTCGAAGAAGTTGTACCGCCGCAACCATCCCTCGGCGGCAGCACGATCCGGGAAAGGCCCGAACTGCACTTCCCAAAGACCGCCTTCATCCGCCTTGCCAGAGACGACGACAGTGAGCTTCATTTGATCCACCTCCCTAACTGAGAAATGCGAGTTTGTCCTCGCGGTCTTTGCTTGTCATCCAGGCGTCGTACGCCATGGCGACGATCATGTCGGCGACCATGCCGCAGATCATTTTGTCGAAGTGCGACTGGATGCCCGAGCCGGAAACGACGATACCACGCCGCTTCACGCCGCCCCAGAACGGAGTGTCGCCGGGGAAGAGCAGATGCGGCATTACGTCGGTGCGATCGTCATTGCGGTCGTGCCAGAGCTGGAGGCCTTTGCACCGCGCGATATTGTCATACTCGCCGGTCCACAACTCACGATTAAGGCTCGCTTCGTAAAGGACCGTCGGAGTGATGACATAGTTCGGATAATCCGGATAATCCATCGCCCGATCGTCCTTCATGGACGGCACGAGGATCACGATGTGGAACGCCTTGCGTTTGGCGAGAGCAAAGCTCCCGTTGAAGACAGCGTCGAAGACCAAGGATACTACTTGCTCTGTAATCTCCTTGGTCAGGAATTTCGGTAACAGCATCCCTTCGGACATACTGTGCTCCTAGTTGTGAATTTGAAACCACGGATATTATATCATTTTACAAATTTTCCGTCAAATAGTAAAATGCGGGCAGTTACCCTCACCCTGGGGTGGCTGCTACGTTGCTTACCGTAGCGAGCCCCGCAATGCGAATTGTGGATTTCGTCAAAAAATTTCCTGTCGTGTGCGGGACAGCGAACCAAATTCGAACTTATTTCGTTAAAGACTTATGCCATTAAACCCCAATCCTCCAATTTGTATTTGTCTTTGCCCGATATAATTAATATTTGGTTTAAAATCTCCTTATTATCCTCTTCGTTGAGCGGTTCAAATCCATCATAAAATCCAGTCTTTCGATCGGGCAGATACATACTTTCCGGCCACGGTTGTTTAACTGCATTAGATGCTCTCCCGAATATATGCACATGAAGAATTGGATTCTCCCCTTCCTTATATGCCCAATTGCCCATATCCTGATAATTGATTTTCACGACGGGAATACCGCGATTATTCATTGCAATTTGTAAAGCTTCCCCCACTATCATGGTAAGTCGCATTAATTCGATCGCCATTTTCGACACAAGCTTCGTCCGATCCGTTATTGACACATCTTTACTGAGGACTCGAACATGCCCTCCGTCAGTCCTCGAAAGAAACGGCTGTTCACGCGACTCGACGATAAAATTCTTCGTTTCGTAAATCAGTGCCATAAATAAATGGTAACATAAAAATATTTGTGCGCGGGAGAGGATTCGAACCTCCAAGCCCTTACGGGCGCTACCACCTCAAGGTAGTGCGTCTGCCAGTTTCGCCACCCGCGCATCGGGAACGCAACTTCCCTATTGTAAAGAATATATCGGCAGTTTTCAAGCTGCCCCGTAAAGAAAATCCCCGCCTTCGCGGGGATTCTCTCGATAGCTCCTTCTGCCGTTCTACGCCATCTTGATCTCGATATCCACACCTGCAGGAAGATTCAAGTTCGAAAGCGATTCGATGATCTTCTGGCTCGGGTTGATGATCTCGACGAGGCGTTTATGGACGCGGAGTTCGAACTGCTCGCGTGCATCCTTCTTCACAAATGTCGCGCGGTTCACGGTGTACCGTTTGATCTCCGTAGGGAGAGGGATCGGACCCGTCACCTTCGCGTCGTTGCGTTCGGCCGCCTCGATGATCTGGCGCGCCGAGTTGTCGATCAGCTTGTGATCATACGACTTGATGCGGAGGCGGAGCTTCTGTGCGACTTCTGTCTTTGCCATCGTCGTGGTTCGAGTTCGTTTACTTGATGATCTTGGACACGACGCCGGCGCCGACCGTATGGCCGCCTTCGCGAATGGCGAAACGCTGCTTCTCTTCGAGCGCCACCGGGGTGATGAGTTTCACGCTGAGTTTCACCGTATCTCCCGGCATGACCATTTCCATGCCCTCGGGGAGGGTCACCTCGCCCGTCACGTCCGTGGTGCGGATATAGAACTGCGGCTTGTAGCCCTTGAAGAACGGAGAATGGCGACCACCTTCTTCCTTCGAAAGCACGTATACCTCCGTCTCGAATTCCGAATGCGGGGTCACGGTGCCGGGCTTTGCAAGCACCTGGCCGCGCTCCACGTCCTCCTTCTTGAGACCGCGAAGCAATGCGCCGATATTGTCGCCGGCATGCCCCTCGTCGAGAAGCTTGTTGAACATCTCGATCCCGGTGACGACGGTCTTCGAGGTCGGGCGAAGGCCTACGATCTCGATTTCCTCGTTCACCTTGACCACACCGCGCTCCACGCGGCCTGTGACGACCGTTCCGCGGCCTTCGATCGAGAAGATGTCCTCGACCGGCATGAGGAACGGCTTATCGAGCTCGCGGACCGGGTCCGGGAAATACGTATCCATCGCGTTCACGAGATCGAGGATCGGTTTCGCATCCTCGGAGTCGCCCGTGGCGGCGTTCAACGCTTTGAGCGCCGAACCGCGGATCACCGGGGCGTTATCGCCGTCGAACTGATACTTTTTGAGGAGTTCCCGCACCTCGGATTCAACGAGGTCGATGAGCTCAGGGTCATCCACCATATCGCACTTGTTGAGGAACACGATGATCTTCGGGACGCCGACCTGGTGCGCAAGCAGAATATGCTCGCGGGTCTGCGGCATCGGACCGTCGGTCGCGGCGACCACGAGGATCGCGCCGTCCATCTGGGCGGCACCGGTGATCATGTTCTTGATATAGTCGGCGTGGCCCGGCGCGTCGATATGCGCATAGTGGCGCTTCTCCGACTGGTACTCCGAGTGGTGCAACGCGATCGTAATGCCGCGCGCCTTCTCTTCCGGAGCATTGTCGATCTGGTCAACCTTCTCCTCCTTCTTCGCAAGGCCCTTCATGAAGAGCACGTGCGTGATCGCCGCGGTCAAGGTTGTCTTGCCGTGGTCGACGTGGCCGATCGTACCGACGTTCATGTGCGGCTTCGATCGATCGAATTTCTCTTTTTCAGCCATTTTTATAAAAAATTATTTTTATTCGTTTGGTCGCCGCGCACCAAATGGCCGCCTGCGGTTTTTGTCCCCCCTTCTCGAACAAAAACAGCTTTGAAAGCTGTAAAAACCTAAACCAATCGACCGGTTTAGAGAAAAGGTTTACCAGGCAATTGTAAGCCAGAACCCCTGGCTTTGTCAATCACGGATGGAAAACCCCTTCTCGATCGAGGGTAAATGCCCTCGCTGCTATCGCTTCTTGCCCTCGATGATCTGCTGCGCGACGTTGTTCGGCGCAGGCTCGTAGTGATCGAATTCCATCGTGAAGGATCCGCGGCCCTGGGTCATGGTGCGGAGGTCCGTTGCATATCCGAACATCTCGGAAAGCGGGATCTTCGCGTTGATCACCTTGAGGCCAGGACGGTCGTCCATCGATTCAATGCGTCCGCGCTTCGCGTTCACGTTGCCCGTGACCTCGCCCATATAATTGTCGGGGATGATGACCTGCACCTTCATGATCGGCTCGAGGATCACCGGCTTCGCCTTCTTCGCAGCATCCTGGAACGCCATGGAACCGGCGATCTTGAACGCCGCTTCGGAGGAGTCCACCTCGTGGAATGATCCGTCATAGAGCGTGACCTCCACGTCCACCATGGGATAGCCCGCAACGACACCTTTCTCGATCGCCTCCTTCACACCCTTTTCGGTAGGATTGATGAACTCTTTCGGGATCGAACCGCCCTTGATCTCATCAAGGAACACGAAACCCGTACCGCGCTCGAGCGGCCTCACGCGCACCTTGGCATGGCCGTACTGACCGCGGCCTCCGGACTGCTTGATGTACTTTCCTTCTCCGTCCGCCTCGCCGAGGATCGTTTCCTTGTAGGCGACCTGCGGCCGGCCCACGTTCGCATCCACGTTGAATTCGCGCTTCATGCGATCCACGATGATCTCAAGATGCAGCTCTCCCATGCCGCTGATGATCGTCTCGCCCGTATCGGGATCACCCGCAACGCGGAACGTCGGATCTTCTTCAGCAAGACGGTGGAGCGCCGTACCCATCTTCTCCTGGTCGGCTTTCGTCTTCGGCTCGATGCGCAGGCCGATGACCGGCTCAGGGAAGCTTATCTTCTCGAGGATGATGGGGTGCTCGGGATCGCAGAGCGTATCGCCCGTCGTCGTCTGCTTCAGACCGACGATCGCCGCGATCTCTCCGGCATAGATCTCCTCCACCTCTTCGCGATCGTTCGCATGCAGACGGACGATGCGTCCGACGCGCTCCTGCACGCCTTTCGTCGCATTATAGATATAAGAGCCGCGCCGGATGACGCCCGCATAGTTACGGAAGAATGCAAGGTTACCGACGAACGGATCGGTCGCGATCTTGAATGCAAGCGCGGTGAACGGCTCGGTATCGCTCGCGTTCCGTTCGATCTCATTGCCTTTCTCGTCATGCCCCTTCACGGGCGGCAGATCGAGCGGCGACGGGAGGTATTCGATGACCGCATCAAGCATGAACTGCACACCCTTGTTCTTGTACGCCGATCCGCACATTACGGGTACGATGGTGTTCGCAATGACGCCCTTGCGGAGCGTCTTTTTGAGCGTTTCATGTGAGATCTCTTTGCCGTCGAGATAATCTCCCATCACGGCATCGTCCTGTTCGGCGATCTTCTCGATGAGCGCATGACGGGCCTTCTCGACCCTCTCCTTCATATCCTCGGGGATCGGGATCTCAACGATAATCTCACCGTGCTCGCCCTGAAATTCGTATGCCTTGTTCTCAAGCAGATTGATGAGCGCCCGGAAATCGCTCTCCGTGCCGATCGGAAGCTGGAGCGGCAGCGCATTCGGCGTGAGACGGTCGACGATCGACTGATAGCTCTTATCGAAGCTTGCACCGGTGCGATCGAGCTTGTTGATGAAGCAGATGCGCGGCACTTTGTAATCGTCGGCATAGCGCCAGTTCGTTTCGGATTGCGGCTCCACGCCCGCTACGCCATCGAACACGACGACTGCGCCGTCGAGCACGCGCAAAGAACGCTTCACCTCCACGGTGAAGTCGATGTGTCCCGGGGTGTCGATGAGGTTGATGCGATGCTCGAACTTCTTGTCGTGGTTGTGATAGGTCGGCGTCCAGAATGCGGTCGTTGCGGCGCTTGTGATCGTAATGCCGCGCTCACGCTCCTGTTCCATCCAGTCCATCACCGTATCGCCCGTATGCACCTCGCCGATCTTATGCGAAACGCCGGTATAGAAAAGGATACGCTCGGACGTGGTCGTCTTACCGGCGTCGATATGGGCGATAATGCCGATATTGCGGATCTTTTCGAGCGGATACTGTCGGGGCATATTTAATTAAGATTAGTTTTTAACGCCGATCCCTGGAAAAAGGGCGGTCATATATCATATTCCTCCTTAGCGAGCGAAGTGCGCGAACGCGCGATTCGCCTCTGCCATGCGATGCATGTCCTGCTTCTTCTTGATCGCTGCGCCCTCGTTCTTCGAGGCTGCGATGATCTCCTCCGCGAGCTTGTCGGTCATGCCCTTCCCCTTCTTGGCACGCGCCGCGCTGATGATCCAGCGGACCGCGAGCATGAAACGGCGCTCGGGGCGCACCTCGCGGGGTACCTGGTAGTTGGCGCCGCCGACGCGCTTCGATGCGACCTCGAGGATCGGTGATGCATTCTCGAGCGCGCGGTCGAAGACCGTCATCGGGTCCTCCTTGGTCACCTCTTTCACTTTGTCGAGCGCACCATACACGAGGCGCTCAGCGGTGGATTTCTTGCCGTCCTGCATCACGTAATTGATGAAGCGGCCGAGCTCCACGCGGCCGTAGGTCGCGTCGGGTTGATGGAACTTCTTATAGACTCGTTTCTTGCGCATGGATGAGAGTAGGTTTCCTCGATACCGTTTACTTCTTCGCTTTCTTCGCGCCGTACTTGGAACGCTGCTGTTTGCGATTCTCGACGCCGCCCGCATCAAGCACGCCGCGGACCACATGATAGCGTACGCCCGGAAGGTCAGGTACGCGGCCGCCGCGAACCACGACGATCGAGTGCTCCTGAAGGTTGTGGCCCTCCCCTGGAATGTACGCGGTGATCTCCATGCCGTTAGAAAGACGGACTCGCGCCACCTTGCGGAGTGCCGAGTTCGGCTTCTTCGGGGTGGTCGTGAAGACCTTCACGCATACGCCGCGCTTGAAGGGCGATCCGGAATCGACCGGACGGTTCCTCAGCGAGTTGAAATAATATGAAAGCGCCGGGGCTTTGGTCTTTGCCTTGAGGGGCTTCCTTCCCTTCTTGATGAGTTGACGGATTGTAGGCATCGTATGTCGCGTAATTCTCCAAAAAAATATCGGCAAGGTGGAACCCCACCGAACATGGAACGATTATAGGGCACGAGTAGGCGATTGTCAAATAATGTAAGAGGCCTTCCCCGAAAACGAGGGAAGGCCTTTGGAAGGACGGAAGGGGAATTCGCAGGCAACAGCGAAATCCCCTTCCGCGATTCCGGCGAGAGGAGGGGTCATACTATTATCCCGCCGGAAGGCCGCTACGCGCGCTGAAAAGGGGCCGCCGCCTGAAACCTCCCTTTTCGCACTGCATCTGCGGCCATATGAACTTTTGTTCTTCTGGTCGCATTATTGCATAGAACAGCGTATTTAGTCAATACCCTCCCTCCCCTATCCTCTTTATCGCATCGATGCTCATTTTTCTGCGTTGTACAGCGCCATGATCTCCGCAGGAGAAAGGGCGCGGCCGTAGATACCGACATTGGAGATGAGACCGGAAAAATATCCGCCATTGCCCCCGTTCGTGGTATCGCTCTCCCCGACAAAATAGTAGAGAACGGGCGGATACTGCTTCACCACGCTCATCCTGCTTCCAGGAACGCCGTTCACATAGCTCGAAAAGGAACCCGACGAACTATCGTATGTCATCGCGACAAAATACCAGTTCCCATACGTGATCCCTGTCGCCGCGACGATGCAGGTCTCGCTTCCCGTCCATACGCACAGATTTATCGAATTATTCTGCTCGACCTCCATCTGGGAGGCGTGCCATCCCGACAAACTCTGCTCGCTGAACACCACGCCTCCCGAAGCCGTGGGCCTCACCCATGCGGACAGGGTCAGACTGAGGGGAGGAGACCCGAGGTCGGGCGATGCGATATACGTACTCGAGCCGTTGAATGCTCCCGCCCATCTGCCTCCCCTTCCAGGAGAATAGTATCCGTTGGTGCCCGACGCATTACCCTGCCACGCCCCATTGTTCCCGCTCCCCGATTGATCGGTGGCGATATTCCCCGATCCCTCATTGAGGGGCCACTGCACCATCGGTCCCTGCAATGCCATACTCCCTTGGGTCGCGATCCCTGCCCCGAGAGACCCGTTCACGTTCCCTTGGTATTTTTGGGATTCCATAGGAGCGATGAGCTCATACTGGGTGCCATTCGTCGCATAGCTGTAATAGAGGCCCGAGGAGGAGGAGTTCACGGGGTCCAT
>DAIEHA010000012.1 GCA_027355945.1 Candidatus Parcubacteria bacterium
AATTGGGCGGGGTTCAGCACAAGCACGACGACGACCGCGAGGATCGCGATGATCGCGATCACGACGAGAAGCTCGATCAAAGTGAAAGCCCCGCGATGCGGGCTTTTGTAATGCATATGTTAATGATAGCAGATGAAGGACGGCGGACGCTTCGGCTATTTCTCGGCATTATACAGTTCCATGACCTCAGCCGGAGAAAGGGCTCGGTTATAGATACGCGCGTCGAAAATATCTCCGATTATGAACTGACTTGGCCCGCAAAACAAACAGGCGCCAATGCCAAAATTGCTTGTGGCCAATGGCGTGACGGATACCGATTGCTGCACGGCCAATTGTCCGTCTATATACATCCTCTCGGAAACACCATCATAAGTGCCGACCAAAAAATGCCATTGATTGTACGAAGGAATGGGCGCAAAAACATTATTCTCTACCCCACTCATAATGTCCCATTCGTACTGCCCACTCCCGGCGTCCCTAAGAAATCCCCCATAAGAAGTTTGACCCAACATAAAGGTTCCGTACGTTGACGATGCTTCATCGACCCATAGAGAGAAAGACACGGGGTCATAATCCAAACTTGGACCTTCTGGAATGCTCACATAAGAGTTCCCACCAAAGGACAAAGCGTTACCTGATATGCCAGCCGTCCAGACCGTCCCGCTAGCCATCCCGTTATTCCCGTTCCCTGACCGATCGTAGATGATGTTCCCTGAACCCTCATTGAGCGGCCACCATGCCACCAGGCCACCACTAAGCATCGATCCTTGGACATCGATGCCTCCCCCGAGCGACCTTGCGGTATTACGATATTTCTCTGATTCTGCTCCTGCAATCAGTTCATAGCTGGTCCCATTCGTCATATAACTGTAATAGAGGCCGGAAGATGAGGTATTGGACGGATCCATGGGCAAAGAGCCGAACGGGCTTCCCGAGGATATGTTCTTGAAGTTCAACGGGATCCACCCAGTACCGTCCACGTCCCTTGATACCGTACTACTCACGCAGGAGAATCCAGACGGAAAGCCGACGTTCGCGCAAGTACTCGTCGTATCTGGAATTGAAATATATGTGGAAGTCATACTTCCGAAAGAGCCTCCGTCCGTCTCATAGAGGGAAACGGCGGAGCTCAGGGTGGCCATGTCCTGGACCCGGTTCGCGTCCCTCGATTGCGCAAGCAATTGGGCGGGATTCAAGACGAGGACCACGACGACCGCGAGGATCGCGATGATCGCGATCACAACGAGAAGCTCGATGAGGGTGAAGGCGGAACGTTCTTTCGTGGGATTATTTTTCTGCATTGTATAATTCCATGATCTCCGCGGAAGAGAGCGCACGGTCGTACACGCGCATGTCATCGAGCTGACCATGCCAGTTCTCTGCACCGCTCGGATCGCCATAGAGCGTTCCCATGGTCATCGGTGTTCCCGATGCATCATAGATCGCCGAAGGGACCACTGTACCGTTATGCAGGGGGCCATCATCGAGGACGCCGTTCACGTAAACGTGCAACGTCGGAACGGATGCATCATATACGCCCGTCACAAAGTACCACGTGCCCGTTTGTATTATCGTATTGCTGCAACGATCGATTATCGTAGTACCATCGGCGCTTATGCCGAAAAGGATGTTGTCCTCCAGATTCACCCCGGTACAATCCTGGGAGCCTTTCATGCGATATGCCGTCGGCGAAGGATAGGAATATACCTTCCCAAGGATCTCATCATCGGCATCGTTCGGATTGATGGAACTCGCATTGACCCAGCCCGCAATGGTGACGCTCCCCGAGACATTGAAGAGCGGCGCCGTTCCCATGTTGAAAGAGCTGCTGCCGTTGAATATGAAATCCCCGCCCACCTTCCCGGCGGAATTCCAGTCTGGCGTGCCGCTCAATGTTCCGTTGTTTCCTCCTCCCGACAGGTCGGCGGCGGATACTCCGCTTCCATCATCAAGGGGCCAATATCCAATGAGCCCCCTTCCATCGAAAAGCGCGAGGTCGGATCCTCTTTCATAGAGCGAGGGATCGATCCCTCCATCGTTCGCCATGAGCGGTGCGTCCTTCTTGGATTCGAAGAATGCGGTGAGTTTATATCCCCCAGTGCCATCCGTCTCATAGGTATAATAGAGATCGCTCGAGGTGGCATTCACGGGATCGACGGGAAGCGAACCGATCGGGGACCCGGATGTGACGCTCTTGAAATCTATAGGGAACCATCCGGTGCCATCCGTCATCCTATACGTGCTCGACGCGGCGCAATGGTAGGTATAGCCGGAGGGGAGCACGGGAAGGCCGAGCCCCTGGCATTGGTCCCCCGCCGACCCCGTGGCCAACGGATCGGGAACGGAAACATAGATGATCGATGATGTTCCAAGCGAATAGCTCGGCGACGCCGACTGATCCGATATATAGAGGGAGATCGCGGAGTTCAGGGTTGCCATGTCGGAGACCCGGTTCGCATCCCGGCTTTGCGCAAGAAGCTGGGCGGGGTTCAGGACGAGGACCACGACGACTGCGAGGATCGCGATGATCGCGATCACGACGAGAAGCTCGATGAGGGTGAAGGCCCTACGAAAAGACCTCCTACTAAAAGACCGCCCACGAAGATGATCACCGTAAAGGGGCATATCTTCATTATCCCATTTGTCCGCATTATTGAAAGAGCCGGCATTCTCCCGAAAAAATATGCTATAATGCCGCGGTGAAAGACTTCTGGAAAAATCTCCCACATCCCTTTTTCGCGCTTGCACCCATGGCGAACGTCACGGATGCTGCGTTCCGGCACATGTTCGCATCCTACGGTCCCGCCGGGCGCGAAGGGTTCCCGGGCCGATCCGGGAAACCCGACGTCCTCTATACGGAATTCGTTTCCGTGGAAGGCCTTCTTTCCCGCGGCGGAGAAAAACTCCTCCCCGACCTCTGGTTCGGCGAAGATGAGCATCCCATCGTCGCCCAGATCTTCGGAGCGCGTCCCGAGCAATTCGCGCGCGCCGCGGAGATGATCGCATCGCTCGGTTTCGACGGTATCGATATCAATATGGGATGCCCGGATCGCGCCGTTGAACGGCAGGGTGCCGGTGCGGCGCTCATCAAAAATCCGGAACTTGCACGGAAGATCATCCGCGCTGCAAAGGAAGGTGCGGGCGGACTTCCCCTATCCGTGAAGACCCGTCTCGGCTGGGCTTCTGCGGATGAGTTCGCTGCATGGGGGGATGCACTCCTCTCCGAACACCCTGCCGCGCTCACGGTCCATCTCCGCACCCGCAATGAGATGTCCAAGGTGCCGGCGCATTGGGACCTTGCTCCTATGGTCGCCGCGCTCCGCGATCGCCTCTCCCCCGAGACCCTCGTCATCGGGAACGGCGATGTCGCCTCCCTTGATGAGGCCCGAAGGAACACCGAGGCGTACGGGCTCGACGGCATCATGATCGGACGAGGCGCCTTCGGTTCTCCCTGGTTCTTCACCGGACGGACGCCGGAACTTTCCGAGCGCCTTGCACGGATGATGGCACATACGGAGCTCTTCGAGCGGACCTATAAGAGCGACCGAACGAAGAAGGACGGCAAGATAAAGAACTTCGATGTGATGAAGAAACACTACAAGGCGTATGCTTCCGGGTTCGACGGTGCGAAGGAACTGCGCATCGCGCTCATGGACGCGCGCGATGCCGCAGAGGTGCGCATGATCACCGAACGCTTCCTCGCACGCAGGTGAGGGATCTCCCGCACGCGGAATGACCGCGGTGCATCTGCCATATTGCGATAAAGAAAGCCTTAAGGCCGGATGGCGTTCCTCGGGGCATGGGATATACTTAAAAAAACTCCCATGAGAATCCTGGTCGTCGAAGACCATGAGGAAACCGCCTCGTCCCTCAAGAAAAATCTCGAGGCGGAATGCTATGCGGTTGATGTCGAACGCGACGGCGGCCGCGCATCCTATCGTGCACGTACCAACGAGTACGATCTCATCCTCCTCGACAATATGCTCCCCGGAAAGAACGGGGACCAGATATGCAAAGAGCTCCGCGATTATAAGATGGCCGCACCCATCCTCATCCTGAGCGGACAGACCGACATCGAACGGAAAATAAGCCTCCTTGATTGCGGCGCCGACGATTATCTTACGAAGCCATTCTCATACCGCGAGCTTGCGGCCCGGATCAAGGCGCTCATGCGGCGCCCGAAACCCATGGAAGCATCGCTCCTCGAATCCGGTGATCTTACACTCGACCGCGGCACCTTCACCGTCCGGCGCGCAGGGAATACCGTCCGGCTTACCCCGAAAGAATTCTCAATACTCGAATATTTCATGAAGAATCCCGGCAAGGTGCTCACGCGAGGTATGATCCTCGATCACGTGTGGGACGACAGCGCCGATCCCCTTTCAAACAGCGTCGAAACCCATATTGCGAACCTCCGCAGGAAGATCGACCGCGGTCGGAAGCATGGCATGATCCGCACCGTACCGTGCCGCGGTTATATCTTCGGCGTCTAACACGATCCCGGAGATCCACGGACCGCAGCCCCCCGTTTCCATGGAACACGACCTCTCTCCCCGCAACGAACGCACGATCCCCTCTGCACGATGGCGCGACACATGGCACCGCTTGCTCATCCGTCCCCTCGGCCACGGAGAGGGACCGCGGCGCCGGGAATACGTCCTTACCCTCGTGCTCATTGCGTCCATTGCGGCCCTGCTCGTCCTCGATGCGCTCACCGCATATCATGCATTCTTCCGCGAACCGGTGCTTGCCCGCATCCCCTCGCCCACATTCTCGGTGCTTGCGGTCTTTTTCGCGGCCCTGCTCGCACTCTCACGCCGCGGACATGCCGAAGCCGCAGCACGCATCTTCGTGGGCGTACTCATCCTCATAAACGCATACGCCTCCCTCCAATGGGGCATCGATCTTCCCGTCACGCTTCTCGCATACGCCTTCGTCATATCGACGGCGGGCATCGTCCTCGGGAACGGTGCGGGATTCGCCGCGACGCTTGCATCGGTGCTCCTCGTACCGGGAATATGGCTGCTCCACGTGCATGGCATCGCGCCGGCGCGGCATCAATATCCTAGCAGCGATGAGATCGCGATCGTGTGTGCGTTCTATTTCCTCATCATGACAGTAAGCTGGATCTCGAATCGCGAGATTGCTCGATCGCTCGCTCGCGCAAGAAGATCGGAGCGTGCGCTCACAAGGGAGCGTGATCTTCTCGAGGTCCGCGTTGCGGAACGCACGGAGGCGCTGCGCCGCGCCCAGTTCGAAGAGGTCGCAAACGTCCATCGGCTTGCCGAGTTCGGACAGCTTTCTTCCGGGCTCTTCCATGACCTCCTCGGCATCCTTACGGCACTCTCGCTCCGGACAGAAGGATCCGCCGGAGACGAAACTTCCCTTGCCGCCGCCTATGAGACCACGCGGCAGCTACGGCGCTTCATGTGCGCCGTAAGGGAACAGGCCGGCACGGAGAACGCGTGGGGACCATTCCCTCTCGCGGCGGGCGTGGCACAGGCCATCGAGCTCGTGTCCTATAAGGCGCGCAGGGAGAACGTCCGCATCTCCGTGATGCACGGCGCACCCGACCTCCTCGCCTATTCCGGCGCCGCATCGAAATTCCATCAGATCGTCCTCAATCTTCTCACGAACGCCATCGACGCCTACCGGACCATCCCTGCGGATGACGCGCAGCGCCGCGAGGTATCCGTGCGCACCGAGACCAGGAATGGCGACTTCATCCTCTCCGTCGAAGATTCTGGATGCGGCATCCCCGCAGCATTCCAGGAAAGGATATTCTTGCCGTTCTTCACTACCAAAGAGAAATCCGAGGGCATCGGCATAGGCCTTTCAACCGTACGATCGATCGTCGAGAAGGATTTTCATGGAGCGATACGCGTGGAGAGCCAGGAAGGGAAAGGGGCTCTTTTCATCGTATCGTTCCCCCTCTGCCGCCCCGAATCTGACGCCCCGCAGCGCAAAACGCCCCATTCCTCCATCCACGCCGCATCGGACGTCCGCAGCCTTTGACGGGGGATCTCCGGCCTTTTCTGTGCGCACAGGATGGTCGCACAAGACCGTGCTATAATGATGATATGCTCAACAAGGCGTTTGGAGGATTCAAACAATTCATACTCCGCGGCAACGTGGTGGATCTCGCGGTCGGCATCATGATCGGTGCGGCCTTCAATTCGGTGGTGTCCGCACTCGTGAAAGACATCCTTACGCCTCTCATCGCCGCCATCGTGGCGCGCCCCGATTTCTCGAAATTGGCATTCACCATCCATGGATCCCAATTCCTTTATGGCGATTTCATCAACAATCTGATATCCTTCCTCATCACTGCCATCGCCGTATATTTCTTCGTCGTTCTTCCGATCAACGAGCTCAACAAGAAGATGGGGCCCAAACAGACGGAGGCCGCCCCCACGACCATGCAATGCCCCGAGTGCCTCAGCGCAATACCGCTTGGCGCGCACCGCTGCGCATATTGCACCGCCGTCATTGCACCTGCGGCATCACTCAAATAACCGTAGCGCCGGACGCCGCCGAGGACATCTCATCCTCCCTGATCTCCTTTCGCACGCCCGCAAGAAGCTTTCGCACGACGAACGCGGATACGATGCCGATCACGGCTCCTGCAAGAATATCGCTCGGCCAATGGAGGCCTGCATAGATCCTTGCCGCCCCCATCACTGCCGCAAAGAGGAAGTACCACGCTCCCCATTTCCGGTCCGCGAACCATACCACGGTTGCGAGCGCGAAAAAGAGCGTCATATGCCCCGAGGGAAATGACCATCCCGTCGTCCCGAAAAGCGGCGATATGCCATAGAACGCGAACGGCCGCTCCCGGTGATAGAAGAACTGGATGCCGGCCGCAATGATCCCCCGCGAAAGGATTACGGCAAGCGCTCCTTCGACGAAAATATAGATGCGACGGCGCGCACCCTTCTCGAAAAAGACGAACGCAAGAAATCCCAGTACGAGGACATAGGCCATCCACCACGCGAATGCCATAGCGGCGATATCCGCCACGACATTCCTTCCGGAAAAGCCGTGGATCACCGCGAACCCTGCGGTATCGAATCCATTCATCGTATCTTCATTATATCACGCAACAAAACACGGCATCCCCGAGGGATGCCGTGTCTCAATGAAACATGCCTGCGTCGTGCGCTACTGGCGGACGTACGGAAGGAGCGCCATGAAGCGCGCGCGCTTGATCGCCATCGAAAGCTTGCGCTGGTGCTTGGCGCATACGTGCGTATGCCGCGGATCCACGATCTTCGCCTGGCTCGAAACAAAGCGGCGGATAAGATCTACCTCCTTATAATCCACGTTCTTGATGTTCTGCGAACAGAAAAAGCACTGCTGGGACATTGGTGTTGATGTATTGATTATCTCACGTTATACCTTCCTCACTTGGAGCGAATCGAGCTCGACGGCGGTATCTCTGCCGAATATCGGCACGAGCACCTTGATACTCCCCTTTTCCTCGTTCACCTCCGCCACCTTGCCGTCGTATTCCTTGAAAGGACCGTCGGTTATTTTTACCAGATCTCCCACCTGAAGGTCAAGATTGATCTTGCCATCCTCCTTGCCGGCGCGGGAAAGAAGGTTCTCGACCTCCTCGCGCGAAAGCGGGGTCGGGGTCGTATTATCGGGACCCACGAAACCCGTGACGCGGGGCGTATTGCGCACCACATACCAGGAGTCCTCGGTAAGGATCATGTCCACAAGCACATATCCGGGATAGATCTTCTCCTCCACGGTCGTGCGGCGCCCTCCCTTCACCTTCACCTTCTTTTCCTTCGGCACGAGGACATTGAATATCTTATCCCCCATTGCAAGCGATTCCACGCGCTGACGGAGATACCGCGCCACCGCCTCCTCATATCCGGAATACGTCTGAACGGCATACCATTGCCGGATCGCCGATCGTTCTATGTGCCCTTTCGATTGAGGTGAATGCAGTGCCATGATGGATGTGATTGATGTTCCTTTGCGATCAAAGGATGATATACGTCTTCATTATATATGAAAAGAGATAATCGAATCCGCCGAGAAATACGGCGAGGACGACGGAAAGCCCTATGACGATCAAAGTGAGCCGGACCGCCTCCTTCCGCGTCGGCCAATTCACGTGACGCAGTTCCTGGCGGGATTCCGCAAAAAACTTCTTGATGCTTGCGATCATGATAGATATCGAGGCCCTTTAAATAAAATACCGCCATACTTGCGGTATTCGGAGGCTTTCAAAGTATAGCACGGGGAATGGCAGTGAGTCAATCTCCTAGACGTCGAGGTTCTGCACCATCGCCGCATGGGCCTGGATGAAATTCTTGCGAGGTTCCACGGCATCCCCCATGAGCACGTCGAAGAGCTTGTCGGCCTTCTCGGCATCCTGGACCATCACGCGCTTCAGCACGCGATTCTCGGGATTCATCGTCGTCTCCCAAAGCTGATCGGGATTCATCTCACCAAGACCCTTATAACGCTGGATGTTCGGCTGCCGCTTGCCATCGCTCTTATTCGTTCCTTCTTCCGCTTCCGCCCCCTCCTCTGCTGCGCCTCCGTCCGTCTCCTCGGTAGCCTTCGCGTTCGTCCCCTTGCCTCCTTTTACCGCCTTTGCAGGCTGTGCGGCTACAAGCTCGGCGGAAACCCTCTCCTTCTCCTCGTCGGAATACGCATAGCGCACCGTCTTGCCAAGCTGGATGCGATAGAGCGGCGGCTGCGCCACATACACATATCCTCCTTCGACCACGTCGCGGAAATGGCGGTAGAACAGCGTGAGGAGCAGTGTGCGGATATGCGCACCATCCACGTCGGCATCGGTCATGATGACGATCTTATGATAGCGGAGCTTCTCGAGATTGAATTCCTCCCCGATCGCAGTGCCGATCGCAACCACGAGCGAACGGATCTCCGTGTTCGCGAGCATTTTATCGAGCCGCGCGCGTTCCACATTGAGGATCTTGCCCCTCAGCGGAAGAATGGCCTGCGTATGCCGGTTGCGTCCCTGTTTCGCGGAACCGCCGGCGGAATCCCCTTCCACGATGAAGAGCTCCGATTCAGCGGCGATCTTCGAAGTGCAATCGGCAAGCTTGCCGGGCAATGTGAGTCCTTCAAATGCGCCTTTGCGGAGGACCGTTTCGCGCGCGGCCTTCGCTGCGAGGCGCGCCTTTGCAGTGAGCATCACTTTCGAAATGACCGCCTTCGCCTCCTGAGGATGCTTCTCAAGGAAATCCTTGAGCGCCTCGTTGATGACGGCCTCTGTCGCGGTACGAGCCTCGGGGTTGCCGAGCTTCGCCTTCGTCTGCCCTTCGAATTGCGGCTCGCGGAGCTTCACAGAAAGCACCACGATAAGTCCTTCCCGCACATCGTCGCTCGTGAGATTGTCGTCCTTCTCCTTGAGATATCCCTCGACGCGGGCATAGTTGTTGAGCGAACGCGTAAGCGCCGACCGGAATCCGGTGAGATGCATGCCCCCTTCCGGCGTATAGATATTGTTCGCGAAAGTCATCTCCTGGGTGCGCGTATCATCCACATAGAGGAATGCGCATTCGATATCCATCTTCTCCGCCTCCTTCTCCACATAGAAGATGTCCTCGTTCAAGCGGTTCTTCCCCTGCGAAAGGAACTTCACGAACGAAAGCACGCCCCCCTCGAAGTAGAATCCGTAGAATGAAGGCACCTCGCCGCGGCGGTCGGCGAAATTGATCCTTACCCCTTTCGTAAGATACGCCTGCTGGCGCAGATGCTCGAGGATGGTTTTGTCGTTGAAATCGAGTTCGGAGAAGATCTGGGCATCGGGCACGAACGAGACCTTGGTGCCGTGGCGCTTCGATGCGCCCGTCTTCTTCACTTTATATTCGGGAACGCCCCGTTTGTATTCCTGCACGTACATTCCCCCATCTCGCTCCACCTCCACCTTCGTCCATTCGGAGAGCGCATTCACCACGGAGACACCCACGCCGTGAAGACCGCCTGATACTTTATAGGAATCGCCGCCAAACTTTCCTCCCGCATGGAGCGTGGTAAGCACGGTTTCGAGCGCGGACTTCTTCGTCTGCGGATGGATGTCCACCGGAATGCCGCGGCCGTCATCGGTCACGGAGACCATGTTCCCGGGAAGAAGCTCGATGACGACGTTTTTCGCATATCCCGCCATCGCCTCGTCAATGGAATTGTCCACGACCTCCCAGACCAGGTGGTGCAACCCCTGGCTTCCGGTCGAACCGATGTACATGCCCGGCCGCTTGCGCACCGGTTCCAGGCCTTCGAGAACGTAAATATCCTTTGCGCCGTAGGAAGCGCTGCCTTTCATGCTATTCTCTTTTGCGCCATCTTTCTGTCCCTTTTTTGATTGCGCGCCGTCCGTATTCGAAGCTTTTTTCGGGTCTTTTTCTGGCATATCCTTGGGTGGTTCGTTTACCGCTGATATGCGAATTTTAGCATATTTTACGGCAAAAAACCAATCATTTTTCGCGTTCTCCCCTTTTCCGACCCGTGATTCCTTCATCTTTTGCGCGCGCAGCGCGGGGATCGCCGGACGCGTACCACGATTCCTCCCTACCAGATCCTCACGCGATCGCCATCAGGGCGCCAAAGGGCATCGCCCTCTTTCACGCCGAACGCCTCATAGAACTCCTCCATGTCGGAAAGCGGACCATTCACGCGATAGGGCGACGGCGAATGGGGGTCTGTCTGTATCTGCAAACGCAGAGATTCCTCCCGTATGGCACCGCGTTCCGTGATGGCGTAGTTGATGAAAAATCGCTGATACGGATCGAAGCCCCCGTTCGGCCCATCGGCCGGCACGCTTCCTGCCCCCTCCCTTTCCGCCGCCGCTCCTGCGGAGGGTGCGGATACATCCTTGAGCGCAAGACGCAACGCATCGTACGCGATCACAATTCCTCCAAGGTCTGCGATGTTCTCGCCGAGCGTCAGCTTCCCGTTCACGTGAAGACCCGGAAGCGGTTCATACGCGTCGTATTGCGCCGCGAGTTTCGCGGTCTTCGCATTGAAGTGGGTCTTATCCTCCGCCGTCCACCAGTTCGCAAGATTGCCATTCAGATCGAACAGCGCACCCTGATCGTCAAATCCGTGAGTGAGTTCATGCCCGATCACCGTACCGATGCCGCCGTAATTCGCACCAAGATCGGCATCGGGATCGAAGAACGGAGGCTGGAGGATCGCCGCGGGAAACACGATCTCGTTCATAGGAGGATTGTAATAGGCATTCACCATCTGAGGCGGCATGTGCCATTCCGCACGGTCCACGGGTCCGCCGATCTTCCTCGTCTGCCGATCGAACTCGAACGCATGCGCACGCATATAATTTTCCGCATATGAATCGATGCCTATCTCAAGCGGCCCGTAGTCCTTCCATGCATCGGGATATCCGAGCTTCTTCGTCACTGTGGCAAGCTTTGCGAGCGCCTTCGCTTTGGTCTCCTCCCCCATCCAATCGAGCCGCTCGATGCGGCCGCGGTATGCAGCCGTCAGGTGATCCACAAGGTCCGCGATCTTGCGTTTCGCATCCCCGCTGAAATGCCGCTCCACGTACAGCTTGCCAAGCGCCTCGTCCATCATGCCATTCACCGTGCCGAGCACCCTGCGCCAGCGGGGCTTCATCTCCCTCGCACCCGCGAACGTGCGCCCGTAGAATTCGAACATGCGCCGGCTGAAATCCTCATTGAGGAAATTCGCGAGGTCGTCAAGCACACGCCAGCGGAGATACTGCTTCAGATCTCCGAGCGGCACCTCCTTCATGATGCGCTCCACCTCCTTCATGAACTCCGGCTGGCAGACGATGGCATAGGTCGGCCGCGCCATTCCTGCCGCAGCCCAATACGCATCCCAATCCACCGACGGGACAATCGCGGCAAGCTCCTCCGGCGTCATCTTGTTGTATTGCTTCTCGATATCCCGCAATTCGACGCGCGTCATGGACACCGCTGCAAGCCTCGTTTCTATCGCGATGCTTGTCGCAGGCACCGGTGCCACGGAGGCGCCTCCCATCGAGGGTGCTGCCGCGATCATCCCTTCCGCGAACCGCAGATACCCTTCCCGTATCGCTACGCTCTTCTCATCGCTGTTCACGTAATAATCCCTATCGGGAAGACCGAGGCCCCCTTGGGAAATATAAAGCGCCATCACCTCGCTCCTCTTCACGTCCTGATCGACCCCCGAAGCCCACAATGCCCCTATACCCGCGCGATGGAGCCTCCCAAGAAGGCCTGAGATCCCCCCGATGCTTTCTACGGCGGCGATATCCGCAAGGAGCGGCGCGAGCGGCGCATCCCCCTCTTTTTCAAGACGATCCTCGTCCATTCCCGTGCGGTAGAAATCCCTGACCTTCTTCGCCTCGGAAGGAAGGTCTCCGTCGTCGTGCCGGGAGATTTCCTCGAGGATCTCCTTCAGCTTATGCTCGGCATCCACGCGGAGCACAGAGAACGAACCCCATCGCGACTCATCGGGGGGGATGGGATTCTCTGCGATCCATTTCGCATTCACATAGCCGAAGAAATCATCGGCGGGCCGCACGTCATCCGCCATGGATCCCGACTCTATCGCATAAGGAGACGACATTGCCCTCATTATAGTGCATCCGCACCAAACGCGCGAACACTATCGTATATCTATAACACTTGATATAATGCAACCCATGAAATCATCCATCACCAAATATATACTCGGGGGCGCGGTCGTCGCGATCGTCGCAGGATATGCGATCTTCAATGCGAACAACGGTGCAAATGCCGGATCATCGGGGCTCCCCTCTTCGCTTCCCTCGGAAACCTCGTCCCCCACTGCCGCATCCTCCACCGCCGTCGCGGCGCCCACCTCGGGACAATATAAGGATGGCAACTACACGGGCTCCGTCGCGGACGCATTCTACGGCAAGGTTCAGGTTGCCGTGGCGATCAAAAGCGGCAGGATCACGAACGTCGCATTCCCTGTATATCCCAACAATCCCGGCCATACGATCCAGGAAAGCGAGACCCAGCTTCCCGTGCTCGCACAAGAGGCCATCGCCGCACAGAGCGCAAACGTGAATATCGTTTCCGGCGCCACGCAGACGAGCCAGGCCTTCCAGCAATCCCTCGCTTCAGCGCTTGCCAAGGCCCAGTGATCCCACGCTACGCATCATGAAAGAGACCCGCATACTCATGGGGATGCCGATCTCCGTGGAGATCGTGGATGCGCGCAGGGGCGGCACCACCGAAGAGACACGGCGCGCAGCGACGATCGAAGCTACGTTCGCGCATTTCGCGCATATCGATGAGACGTTCAGCACCTATAAAGACACGAGCGAGATAAGCGCCATCAATGCCGGCCGCCTTCCCCGCAAGGAGTGGAGTCCCGAAATGGAGGTCGTCTTCGCACTCTCAGAAGAGACGAAGCGCGCCACCGGAGGGTATTTCGACATCAAAAGACCCGACGGCACTTACGATCCCTCGGGGCTCGTGAAGGGATGGGCCATCTGGAACGCCGCCCAGCTCATCATGAAAAAAGGGTTCTCCGATTTCTATGTGGATGCGGGGGGCGATATCCAGGCGCATGGCGTGAACGGTGAAGGCGACCCGTGGTCCGTGGGCATTCGGAACCCGTGGGATATCCGCGAGAATGTCCAGGTGATCCGTGCGGCGCATCATGAAGGAATCGCGACCTCCGGCACCTATATCCGCGGCACACACATCTACGATCCCCACACCGGCGCGGCCGCCGACGCGATCGTGTCGCTCACCGTCATCGGTCCGAACATCTACGAGGCCGATCGCTTCGCCACCGCCGCGTTCGCCATGGGAAGCGATGCCATACGCTTCATCGGGTCCCTCCCCGGTTTCGAAGGATATATGATCGATGCTCAGCGGACGGCCACCAAGACCGCCGGCTGGGATGCATATCGGATCACGGATGCTGCGTAATAAAGATAAACCCCTCCCCTCCTCCTCATGGACATCATCGATGGATTCCTGAATAAGATCACGATGTACCGCCTCGTGCTGTATTATCTTGCCGCGCTCGTGGGGATCGCCGCAGTGTTCGGCGCGATCGGATGGCTCCCCTATGGTCCCGTCGACCTTCTTTTCGAAGCGCTCTTCTTCCTCGTCGCCTGCTGGGCGGCGAACGGCATCCTTGCAGGCATCTTCAAGGCCCATCCGAACAGCGAATCGGCGTACATCACGGCCCTCATCCTCACGCTCATCATCTCCCCGCAGCCTCCGATGAGCAGCAACTACATCATATTCCTTATTGTCGCCGCCGGGACCGCCATGGGCGTCAAGTACATCGTAGCCCTCAATAAGAAGCATATCTTCAATCCCGCCGCGTTCGCGGTCGCTGCGAGCGCCCTTCTTTCGGGACCCGCGGCAAGCTGGTGGGTCGGTGGCAACATCCCCCTCATGGCCTTCGTGATCGTCGGAGGATTCCTCGTCATCCGCAAGATCCAGCGGTTCGACCTCGCGCTCTCGTTCCTCGCTGCGGCATTCATCGGCGACATCCTCACCCACCCCGCGGACGGCGCGCTCATCACGATCCAAAAGGCGATGCTCCATACCCCACTCTTCTTCTTTGCCTCGATCATGATCACGGAACCTCTCACGACGCCCCCCACACGGCCTTGGCGCATCGAGTATGGCGCGCTTGTCGGCCTCCTTTTTTCCCCCGCGATCCATTTCGGCCCTTACTATTCCACACCGGAACTCGCACTCCTCGCAGGCAACATATTCTCGTATGCCGTAAGCCCCAAGGAAACCCACGTGCTCACCCTCAAGGGCACACGGGAATTCGACGATACCATCACCGACTTCTCGTTCACCACAGGAAAGAACGCCCCCCTCGCTTTTGCACCGGGACAATACCTCGAATGGACGCTTGCCCATGAGCGGAACGATGGCCGTGGGAATCGGCGGTACTTCACCATCGCCTCGTCACCCACCGAGCGCGAGGTGCATCTCGGCGTGAAATTCTACGAACCCTCGAGCTCATTCAAAAAGCGCCTCCGGGCGATGCAGCCCGGCGATACGATCGTCGCAGGGCACCTTGCGGGCGATTTCACCCTTCCCCGCGACCCTTCCGAAAAACTCGCATTCATAGCCGGTGGCATCGGTATCACGCCGTTCCGCAGCATGGCGAAATACATGGTGGATACCGCGGCGCAAGGAGGGCCCGCGCGCAATGCGGTACTCCTCTATTCGAACCGCACCCCCGAAGGCATCGCATATGCGGACGTGTTCGACGAGGCTGCGGAGAAGATCGCCATGAGAACCGTGTATGCCTTCACGGGGCGCAGGGACGCACCCCCATCCCCGCGCGCACATCGGCAGAGACGCACCCCCACCGCGCGCACACAAAACCCTGCATACGGCATCTTCCACGAGGGACGCATCACCGCGGACCTCATCCGCCAGGAGGTCCCCGATTGGAGGGAGCGTACATTTTATGTTTCCGGGACGCGCGCCATGACGGGAGGCATCGAACGGATCCTCGCCGACATGGGCGTTCCGCGCACCCGCATCAAGATCGACTTCTTCCCCGGATTCGCATGATGATAAAAAAAGGGAAGGATCATGTCCTTCCCTGCTATCATTCTCTCGATCACTCCTTCCCGATCATTGTTTCCCGATCTCCTTCTTCAGCTTGAGGAGATCGCTATCGCTCATATGCTCCACCTCTGAGCGCACGGTGCGCGCATCCTCCGCGGATTCTTGGGCGTCACGGGCATTCTGCACGTCAGTCCTTACCTTCGACTGATCGCTACTCTCCGAGAGAGGAAGGGAAAGGTCATCGAAATCATGGATCGGTACCACGTCCCGAGACGAGTCATAGTACGTGATCCGAACCTTGTCCCCTCGTTCCGTTACGGGCAATTTCGGAGAATCGCCCACGCCGGCAGTGAAGAGATGGGGTACTCCCACAAGGTGGATATAGTACAGATTCCCGGTCCCCGTCACGTCGGCATTGATGCGGTCGACCGTACCCTCGATGGTTGCGAGGTTGCGATCCTTGCCGAGCGCCGTCTTGACGCCCTTGTCCGAGAGGAACTTCTCATACTGCTCGAGGGCGTCATATTGCGTGGCGCCCACAGCAACCTCCTGGACGTTGTCGATGGGTACGATGGCAACCCCTTGGAATGCGGAGCTGTCGTTGAAAAGCGGCACGACGCACGCCATGGTCCCGTCCACATTATAGAGCTGCGGATCGGAGCCGTGGAGCTTCTTGAAGCTTATCTGCGTGTTGTTCTTTACCGCATCAAGTACTGCGGAATTTGTGGCGCCTCCTGGAACGGCGTAATACACGGACTTTCCCGTGCGGGAGTTCGTATACATCACCCCCACAAGAGAATCATCCTTGCCGTTCGCGGACGTAATATCCGTCACCCATTCCGGCTGATCGTTGTCGCTGTAGATGAGCGAGGTATCGCCTGGTTCGACGATATTGCTCTTCCCCCACCAGCTATTCAGCCATCCGTTGCGATATTCGCCCCACCACGTGATATAGTTCTTCACGTAGTTGTCTGGCACAACCCTATCCACCCATTCCGGTACAACACCGAGGTGATAGAACGTACTTGCACCAGTCGCGGGATCGACGATCGCGACACCCTCCACCCTCTCCGCATCCCACCATATGGCGGGCGTGAAGATGGTGACGATCCACCACGCCTTCCCCTGTTCGTCCACTTCGAAGTTCATGTCCCCGATGCCCTTGTCCAGATATCCGTTCTCCCGGAGATGGCGCTCGAGGTTGTACCCGAAGTATGCCGAGGGAGAATACCGCATGTCCTGCCCCTCGGAAAATCTCACCAGTTTCGGTTCGGTGTCCTGATTTTCCGCGGAGATCATGACATACCCCGGCGAAGCACCGTTCGCGCTCCAGGTCGAATATCCCCGGAACTCGAGAGGCGCCACATACCAGAGTTTGCCGTTCACGAATTGAAGTGTGACCTCCTCGCTCTCCACCTGGAATTGACTTCCGATCGTCCCATCCTGCCCGATGGCCTTCTGCGCAAGGTACAACGCATTGTCTTTGTTCGCCATGCGCATATGATCGGGGTTCTTCGGTTGAATGTCCTCACTCCATGTCCGGGTCTCCACCGGGCCTATCATTCCTTGATACGTGGATGTGTTCACGAGCTCGGACCCCAAATACGCGATCACGGTATAGGTCACGATCATGAGTGCTGGAGGTACCCATACGGCAAAATACTTCCAGGTCTCGGCATACTCATCGTTCGTGAGAGAAACGACGATGCCCGTGATGATCCAGAGGATCAACACGTAGATGCCCATGGCCCCGAAAAGCGGCCACACGGTCGATGGTGTTCCCCAGTAGAGAAACCACCAAAGGACCATGAACGCTATCGCGCCCTGCACGATCGCAGCAATCGGTTTACGATAGATCGCATACGGTGCGACCCCTATCGCGGCGCATATGAACGCCACAAGCGGATAATGCATATTTCCCCTCCTTACCCAAGATAGGTGCGCATTCTTTCGCGCATCGCTTCTCAAGGGACTAGGGAATATTATAATATATAATGTTAAATATGTCCATTTTCATATTCTCCACGTTCCGGATGCCCTCGCCGCCATGTCGCCATCTCGTAGGGATGGTTATATAATGGAATAAATTTCCGATGCCCACACACCCCCGAAAGCACCCCTGCCCCGATTGCGGCGAATACCCGGTGAACCATATCGCCCAAAAGGCGCTTGCCGTCATGGATACGTTCACTGCGGCGGTGTTCAGTCCCGTGGACCGCGCCGCACAGTGGGTCCATCCCCTCATCGCGCACCTCCATATGGAACGCATCGCGCTTCCCTTCTACCGCATGCTTGCCGCCCTTCACATCGGCACGCTCCTCACGGATGCAGATCCCAAGAACGCACCCCGCACCCATCTCCTCTGGGACGCCGCGCGGCGCAAAGGCATCAGGATGTGGCAGTTCCAGCCTCTCAATGATCCGAGCGGCATCAGTTTCTTCGTCGCCGAGAAGGACGGGCGCATCAAGTCCTTCGAGGGGCTGCCCCGACCCGGCGACGGGACCTCGCGTTCCATCAATTGGATGGACAACAAAGCGGTCCTCAAAAAGAAGTTCGTCCCCGCCGGCATTCCCATGGCAAAGGGACGTTCATGCTTCACGTTCAGCACGGCGCTCGGGACGATGCGCAGCGTGGGAACCCCCGTCATCACGAAACCCAACCTCGGTTCGCGCTCGCGCCACTCGACCGTGCACATCATGACAGAGGACGAGCTCCGCCGTGGATTCATGACCGCAAAGCAGCTCTCCCCCTGGGTCATCATCGAACAGGAGCTCAAAGGATTCGTATTCCGCATCCTCCTCGTGAATGGGAGGCCGATGCATGTCGTGCGGCGCGAACCTCCCTTCGTCATGGGCGACGGCATCCATGCGATCAAAGAGCTCATTGCCGAGGAGAACAAGAATCCCCGCAGACATGGAGGCCTCTTCCATCCCATTCCTGTGGACGAAGACGTCCTGAAGGAGCTCGCGCACCAGGGACTCACGCTCGATTCGGTCCCCACCAAAGGAACCATGCAGGTGCTCAGCATGCATGCATCGCGTTTTTACGGCGGATCGACGACGGATATGACCGATGCGGCACATCCGGACAATATGGCCCTCTTCCGGAAAATCGGCGATGTGCTCGGCGATCCGCTCGTCGGCGTCGACTTCATCATCGACGATATGACGCGCTCGTGGCGCGAACAGATTCCCTGCGGCGTCATAGAATGCAACAGCCTTCCGAACACCGACCTCCACCATGAGGTGCTTTTCGGCAAAGGCTTCGATGCCTCAGGATATCTTTTCGATCTCGCATTCCCCCCGAGGGGCGCCGATGGGAACCACCCAGTCGCCCAGGAACGCTAAAAACTCATCGCGGCGCGCCTCCTGCCCCCGCTTGTAATAGTGCTTGAACGGATGCGATTCGGGCGTAAGCTCGAAATGCCCCCGCACCTCGCCGTCTTTGAAGACGCGCAGATGATACTGCCATTTGAAATCCACGAGCTTGCGGAGGCTTGCCACCTGGCCGTCGTCCTGCCATGCGATGAAATGATTCGCGAAGCCGATGCTTTCAAGATATTTCAGGAACTCACCCATCTTCCTTGCGCGGCGCAGTCGCCCCAGCACATAGTTCTGGCGGTAGGTGTAGGGAGGATGCAGCATCCCCGCCTTCAGGAGCACGTCACGCATGCCGTTATGGAACGGATATGCGAATTTCCAAAAATGATATTTTGC
Organism: Candidatus Parcubacteria bacterium; assembly: GCA_027355945.1. Taxonomy (GTDB): domain Bacteria; phylum Patescibacteriota; class Minisyncoccia; order UBA6257; family 2-01-FULL-56-20; genus JAKAGE01. Next base: position 19,256 of record DAIEHA010000012.1, read on the forward strand.
CCGATCCCAGACCCCATCCGGATACGGAAGGATGGAGTCCGGAAGTATCGGGGTTATCTCTGCGGATGAAGCGTCCATGAGATGCAAAGGCTCACATTTACCATATCTTTCATTATAGCATATCCCCGAAATCCGAGGTATAATGAGGCATATTCAGTATATTCCCATGAAAAAGCGCCACACCGACCTCAACCGCAACGAGATCGTCCAGGGCCCCTCCCCTGCCGCCATCAAGGCCCTCCGCACCTTCCCCGCGGAGGAAATAAAATTCTATTACGACGGATATAACGGATCCGCACTCCTGCCCGAACTCTCGAAGAAGTTCGGCGTGCCCCGCGACCGCATCATCGTCGGCTACGGCGCCGAGGACATCCTCCGCACGATCTTCGACCGCCTCGATCCCTCTCGCGACACCGTCCTCTTGAACGAGCTCCATTTCGATTATTACCATATCCATCTCCACGCACGCGGGATCCGGTTCCACGAATTCCGCCTCATTCCGGAGGAACGCGAGTTCCGTTTCGATATCGACGGCTGCATCGAAACGATGCGCGCGCTCCGTCCGAAACTCGTCCTCATCACTTCGCCCAACAACCCCACCGGCAACGTACTTTCATCGCGCGACCTTGCCCGCATCCTTGCCGCTGCGCCGAAAGACACTCTCGTTGCGATCGACGAGGCATATTACGGATTCGATGACCGCTATGAGGCCTCCCAGTTCCTTTCGCTACTCCGCCGCCACGGCAATCTCATGTTCATCCGCACGTTCTCCAAGCTCTATGCCCTTGCCGGGCTCAGGGTGGGTTATGCGCTCTGCGGCAGAAACGTCATCGCGATGCTCGGCTATCAGGGACGTCGGCTGGGAGGAAGCAGGGTCACCGAAGCGGTTGCCGTTGCAGCCCTCCGCTCCCCTTCCTATTACCGCGCCCTCGCGCGCACGATCACCAAAGAACGCGACCGCGCGATCCTCGCAGTGAACCGCCTTCCTCACTTCAAGGCCTTCGGATCCCATGCGAACCTTTTCGCGGTAAAGGTATCCCCCGATGCAAGGACCGCCGTCGAAAAGGAGATGTCCCGCATGCCTTCCCTTGTATGCAAATTCTATGCCCCGCACCTCCTCCGCGTATCCGTGGCCACGCGGACCGATATGGACGCCTTCATCGCCATGATGGAACGCGCCGATCGCAACGCAGGACGCTGAAGCGTCCTTTGATATCCTTCCTCGCGGCCGCCGACCCTTCGGGGCCGTGCTATCCCTTTTTTGACCCCCAGATGAGTTCCGCGATATGCAGCTTCTCCGGCAGACGATTCAGGTAGGGAATATAAGGGAAGAGTATGAAAAGCATTGCGAGCAAGCCGAGGATCATCGCCCCATCGCGATCCCCATTCACATCGTTCGCAAGCACCGTGTGATCGAGGATACCGAGCGGCGCCAACCACCATGCGCCTGGAGGGACCATCCCGTTCTCCTCGCGCAGCATGCCCCATTGATCTGTCGTGATATGCAGCTGGGAGGCCTCATCATCGAGGACCCCGGTATCGGCAAGGAACCGCAGGGAATAGGTCGGACGGATCGCCTGGTTCTCGCCGTCGACCGTGGACCCATACAACCCGCCCCTCGCCATCGCCACAAGCGAGTTCACCGCGGGAATGAGCGGATCGGAACTCGTCACCGCATTCGTCGCTCCTCCATCCGCGAAATATGCCGTCGCCTGATCGATAGCGGCCTGCTGGGCCGCAGATCCCTCGGCCGCGAACACCGCGAGCTCATCGGTCCCGTTCGTAGATGCGATGTAATCCTCGTACGGCACGGTGACGTATACCGTACGCGTATCATACGCATACGGATCGATGGAGTCCTTGTAGGTCGCCGTATCCGATGTCCTTGCAAACTCCTGCATGAGGGTCTGGGCGATGAGCGAACTGTTATCCTCCGCCACGCTTCGGATGCTTGCGGGCTCGAGGAACGGCGAAGGGAACACGATCGCGAGCACGATGATGAGCGCCGCGAACACGCCGCCGCGCAGGAATAGCTTCACGTGGTTCGCCTTTTCCATCGTATAAGGGAAATCCGGGCGGTATGGTTTCGCGATGCCCCTTGCCTTCACGAGAAGATAGTGGATGAAGACCAGCGCGAAGATGGCAAGCGGGATATCGATGATGTGGAGCCCGTATACCTGCGCATAATTCAAGGCATTGACGAACCTCCCGAGGTACGCGCCATTCCAGAAATCGGCAGCCTGGAGCGCACGGTATTGGGATGAAAAATCGCCCCGAAGCCCATACCCGAACTCCGCCTCCATGAACGCAAGGATGAACGTGGATGCCCCGAGCACCCAGATGAACCTCCGGGGCGCCTTGAACCCGCTTGTCGAGAATACGACGAGTACGTGCAGGATGATGATCAGGAAGAACGCCTGGGCAGCCCAGAGATGGACGCTCCTGAAGAAAATACCCCAATGGTTCGTAAGCCACCATCCCGATCCGAAGAAGACCATGACGGTGCCCGACGCAATAAGGAGCGCGAGACAGGTGAGCGCAAGGAATCCGAGTGAATAGAAGATGGTATTGCCGTACGAAGGGACCTCCTCGATGTAGAGGGTCTTTTTCAGGGCTCCCATGATCCCCTGCCGCTCCGGCTGTTCCTCGACCATTGCCATGATTAAATAATAGTATACACCATAAATCCCGTCGGTGCGGACATCCCCTTCCGCGGGCTACGGCACCTGCGTTATACGGCCCTCATAAGATTCACGAGCGCAGCAAGTGCGATGATCGCCCAAATGAGATTGAGCCAGAAAGGCTGATAATCCTTGCGATAATACGTCTCGACCGTCACGCCGAGCGCACCAGTGAGATTGAGCAATTGATACCAGACGCTCGTGGGTGGAAGGATCGCAAAGCTCACGAGCACATAGGCCGCGATCGTTGCGACCACCCCGTACCATCCAAGGATCCCTGAGTCACGTTTCATCATTTTCGTTTGCTTCTCCCGATCGCCGCACCGGAATGCTCCGGCATCGAAGGGGTGGGTCCAACCATCTCCCGTCCCCTCCTCATATGATCATTCTATCATTCCTATCGCCCTCGGCGCACACGGTACCCCCCGGATCTCTTTGCAAAAATCTCAATCGATCTTGCGCACTTCCGCAACCCGAAGATGCGCCAGCATCCTGTGTTCCGATGCCGGACGCTCTTCGAAGAATGTCTGCATGATCTGAAGGATGTCCCCATGCGAGACAAGGAGTATGTTCCTGCCCTCGTAACGCCCCTCGAGGTCCTCCACGAACCCCCGTGCGCGCTCGCGCACCGCGGCTGCGCTCTCCACGTTCGCGATCCCGTGGCGTGGATCGTGCATGTCCGCATCCCAGACCTTTGTGTAATTCGCGCTGCTTGTCCCCTCCCAATCGCCGAACCATCGTTCGCGCAGCCGATCATCGAACACGATCCGCCCCTTCGCCCCCAGGACCCTCCGGGCGATCGCTGCGGTCCGCGCGCATCGGGAAAACGGAGATGAATATATCACCGTGGTTGCATCAAGCATCCCCGCTTCTTTTGCCTCCCGTACGGATGCCGCCACTTGGTCTCTTCCGTGCTTCGTAAGGGTATTCCTCCATTTCTTCCCGTCGCGCAATCCGCTCACGATCACCCCGCGCATGTTGGGCCTGCTCTCGCCATGGCGAAGGAGGAAATAGGTGTTCTTGAGTTTCATAAGGCCCATATTAGCATGCTCCCCGGGGAAGATTAAGGCGATCCCGAATGGTGATCGCATCGTCTGCGGACTACGCGCAACGATGTTCGGACGGGATCGCAACACGGTCGATGGACAAGGCCTGCAAAAATACGCGATACTTGACGCGTCAAAATCGTCCTGCTACCCTTCCCCATAGGAGGTGTTTCATATATGGACCTTACTCTGAACACCAAAAACGTTCCTGCAATACTTCCCAGCTTCCCGCCGATGCCAAAGCCAGAAGATTATGGGATCGACTGGACTGATGCAGCCCTGGCAGACGTGGAGGAAAGGAATATGTTTCTTTTTCTTGACGCGAGAAAATCTCAAAATATAAGCTACGAGGAAGCTCATTTCAGGATTTCGAGGTTCAAGGCTCAAAATAAACTTTATCAACAGGCATTGGCCACTTGGATGGTGCAAGTAGAGCAAATCACCCAGGCCATACGGACAAACAAGTAGGGCGCATCGCCTGGAGTCCTACGAACCGACAGAAAGATACGCTGAGAGCTGGACCCGAAAAGGTTCGGCTCTTTTTTATGGCGATGGACGATCGAATCTTGCGGTACGAAACGATGTTGAACGGAATTGATAGAGGATATTCCGGCGAGACAATTTATTGTTGCGGAGAGGGAGGGATTCGAACCCTCGGTGCCATTTCTGACACACAGTCTTTCCAGGACTGCCGTTTCAACCGCTCACGCACCTCTCCAGATGCACAGGCCGGTACCGCAAGGCGCCGACGCTACCCGATGATGGTACCCTCAAACTCCTTTCCATTCAAGAGCGCGCGGAAATTTCCGAGATCCCGGCCGTCCACGATGATCGCCTTCACCTTCTCCTTCGCCCCGAGCGCCGCAGCCACGGGATCGACAGGCGCATGCAACCCGGGCTTCCATTTCCCGGGGATCAGCTTCCTATACGCCGCCCATTCCAGCGCATCGAAGCGTTCCGCCTTGGGAAACTTCGCAGGATCCTTCTCATAGACGTGGGACGGCTTGCCCGCGATCACCGCCTCGTTCGCACCGATATCCGCTGCAATGCGCATCGCGACGTAATCCGTGGACCATCCCGGGCGCCAGCCCGATGCGATAGCCACGGGATATGCCGGACGCGACACCTTCTCCCGCGCATCGATCACGACGGGATCCGCCGCATCCCTGAACGCGGTGCGTAAAAGATGCGCATTGAGACGCGTTGCATGGATGCCGAGCCAATCCTTATCCTCATCCGTCACGCGGGTCACCTTCGCGGCAGCATCCTGGAAGCGCCGCGAAAGCGTGCCTCCTCCGACAACGATGATGAACCTCGTCCCCTTCCGAAGGAATGGCTCGAGGAATGCTTTGAACTTTTTGAGATAGACGGCATCGATGCCGTCCGGATGGACGATCGATCCTCCGAGCGCGATGACGATGGTGTTATTGAAGCGATGATGCATACGCGGCAGTCGGTTATCCGCGATCCGGCCCTTCGGCCGGAAGTCCCGCCATATCCCGGAGTGCCTTGATCCGCTCCTCGATCGGCGGATGGGTCATGAATGCCTTGTGCCACCATGAGGTCCCCTTGCCTTTGAACGGCGTATCGATCCAAAGATGCGCGGTGGAATCCTTCGCGGCGCGCATCGGCACCTCGTCCGCCCCGATCTTATTGAGCGCCGAGATAAGACCTTCCGGATAGCGCGTGAGAAGCGCGCCCGAGGCGTCCGCAAGGGCTTCGCGGCGGCGGGAAATGGCGAGCTGGATCAGCATCGTCCCTATCGGGGCAAGGATGGAAAGAACGATGGCAACGATGAAGAACTCCTCCTGCAACTGGCCGTTTCCCCGCCCGCGCCCGCCCGCGCCGAAGCCGAAGAAGAGCGACCGGAGGAATACATCCGCGACGAGCGCAATGATGCCCGCGAGGATCGCGGCCACGGTCGAAACGAGGATATCGCGGTTCTTCACGTGCGAAAGCTCATGCGCAAGCACGCCCTGAAGCTCGTCCTTGTCGAGGCGCTGAAGCGCACCCGCGGTCACCGCAACGGCAGCATGCGCAGGGTCGCGTCCGGTCGCAAACGCGTTGATCTGAAGTTCCGGCGTCACGTAAAGCTTCGGCATCGGCAGCCCGTCCGCGATCGTGAGATTCTCCACGATGTTGTAGAGCATGGGATTATCCTTACGTTCGATGGGAGTGGCGCGCGCGAGGGCAAGCGCGATCCCCGCCGAGGCATAATAGCTGATGAAGGAATAGACGATGCTGAAGATGATCGCGAAGACCAGGAACGAAGGATCGCCGTAGTATGCGGAGATCGCGTATCCAAGCGCAGCGAGCACGATGAAGAACGCCGCGAACATGAGCCATGTGCGGCGCACATTGGCCGATTGGTACTGATAGATATTTGCCATAAGATGGGTTCGATGCGCCACGAGAGGCGCCGGGGATATCAGAATTTCACCTGCACAGGCTGCTTTTCTGCATCGGTGAGATCATTCCCGAAGAAATCCATTTTCGTGAAGCCGAACATTCCCGCAAACATGTTGTTCGGGAACACCTGGATGCGCGTATTCAGGTCGCGCACCATGCCGTTGTAGAAGCGCCGGGCTGCCTGGATCTTATCCTCGGTATCAGTGAGCTCGTCCTGCAGCGAAAGGAAGTTCTGGTTCGCCTTGAGGTCGGGATAGTTCTCCGCGACCGCGAACAACGATTTGAGCGTCTGCGAAAGCTGGTTCTCAGCAACGGCCTTCTGATCATTGCCCGACGCCTGCATCGCCGCAGAGCGCGCTTTCGTCACATCCTCGAAAACGGTCTTCTCGTGCGCGGCATATCCCTGCACCGTCGAAACGAGGTTCGGGATGAGGTCGTACCGCCGCTTAAGCTGAACGTCAATGTCCGCATACGCCTCCTGCGTCCGCTGACGGGTCGTCACAAGGCCGTTATATGCTGCCATGAGCCATATCGCGAGCACCGCAACGATCACGATCACTATCCAGAGCGTCATCATGTCTTTATTATAGGTAATTACTATACGAACTCAAGGAGGAAAAGGGTGCCCGGCCCGCGGCCGGGCACGGAGGACTAGTAGTCCCCCATACCCATGCCGCCGCCCATGCCACCAGGCATACCCGCACCGCCCTCCTTCTTCTCGGGAATGTTCGTGACTGCGGCGCCTATCGTAAGATAGTTCGCTGCCACCGACACCGCATTCGTGAACGCGGCGCGGGTCACTTTGAGCGGATCCACGATCCCCTCCTCGCGAAGGTCTTCCACCATGTGATTCGTGAGCGCGTTGAACCCCTTCCAGTGCGCGTTACCGCGCTTCGAAAGCTCGTCGATCACCCGGTCCGCGGACTCGCCGCTGTTCTCCACGATGGCGCGGATCGGCGCCTGGAGCGCACGGCGGAGTATTGAGGCTGCCGCAGCCTTCACGGTATTCCCAGTCTCATCCTTTCCTTCGCCGAAAAGCTCGAGGTTCGCGTTGAAAAGCGCGATGCCACCGCCGGGCAC
>DAIEHA010000013.1 GCA_027355945.1 Candidatus Parcubacteria bacterium
GTAAGAGCCCGCGGAAGCAGTAGCATCAAGGAAGGTCAGGCCGGACGGAAGCGTATCCGTGGCCACCACATCGGTCGAGGTCGAAGGACCATTGTCCGTCGCCGTGATCGTGTAGTGGATGGTGCTTCCTTCCGTGGTCGTCGCGACATCCGCGATCTTCGTGATCGCAATGTCGGCGACCGGTGCGGTCGAGGTCGGTATGACCCCGCCCTGGACGGCGATCGAAACGCCTACGGCCGCCGAGCTCGAAGTGCAGTTGCTCTGCACATACGCGATGCTCGGGGTGTTGGCGATCGTCTGTCCTTCCGTGCCTGTATTCACCGTCGCCGTAATGGTGAGGGTGATCATGGAGGCGCCGTTCAGCGTACCGACGTTCCACGCGCCAGTCGAGCTCGCGTAGGTTCCCACGGACGGATCCGCAGAAACGAACGTGAGACCCGCGCCGAGCATGTCGGTCACGGTGACGGTGGTGGAGGCGGTGAACGCAGGAGCGCCAGTGAGCGTGTAGACGATCGTGTCGCCTACGCGCGGCGTTGCGTTGTTCACGCTGTCCGTAAGCGCCATCGCGATCGAGCAGGTCCCCATGCCGGTACCCGAGGTCGAGCTCGCAGTGGAGCTCGAGGTCGAGGTGGAGGTGGAGAAGCTGGACGCGCTGGAACTTGCGTTCGAGGTCGAGCTCGCGCTGGAGCCGGTGCTCGACGTTCCCGAACCGGTGCCGGTGCCCGAGGTACCCGACGTGGAACTTGCGTTCGCCGTCGAAGAACCCGAAGCAGAACCGGACGCGGAACCGGACGCCGAACCCGACGAGGAGCCGTCACCCGAGCTCGAGGAGCTCGAAGTGGTGCTCACCGTCGACGAGGAGCTGGACGTCGAACTTGTGGTCGACGTGGAGCTCGAGGTCGTGCCCGTCGTACCCGTCCCGGTGCCGGTGCCCGAGGTACCCGAACCGGACGAACCGGTCGAGGACGACGTGCTCCCGGAATCAGAGGACGAGGACGAGCTGGAGCTCGAACTGCTGCTGCTGGAACTGGAGCTCGAGCTCGAGCTGGTGCTCGAGGACGAAACCGTTCCGGCTGCATGCGCCATATTCACGGAAGGAATGTATGCCGTCGGGAAGAGCGAGCTCGAGATGACGATCCCGATGAACGCAGTCCTGACCAATCCCGACGCTACGGCCTTCGCAGGCCGGAAACGTTTGAGGATTGTGTAATACATCCTGTTTAGTATTTATTTTTCACGACACTTTTAACTTCAATGAAAATGTAAAAGGGCCGGGAAAAATGTATTTTTCAAGGAGCAAGACACAAAAAGACGCTGTCGTTTATATACCACAAAATAAGCAAAAAGGCAAGCCCCCGTCACCGAAACGGGGTTGACCTTAATGCTCCTGCGGTGGCAGACTTAATGGAGACCCCACGCAGGATGCGCGAGGCCGGAAGGGAGGCGATATGAGCGCACAAAGACTCTGTTTTCTGCGCATCGCCTATGTCCTCTTCTGCGGGCCAGTGATAGTCTTCTGGCTCATCATAGGGGTGCTTTCGTGGGTGCACCCCGAGTATCTGAAAGTCCCCGTCCTTCGGGCAGGAACGGAGATCGTACGCCACCATTGACCGCGCGCGGACATCGCATCCCCCGCCGACCCTTCACAAGGCCGGCTTTTTCTCTCATCCATTTCCAAAAACGCTGAGCGGGATACCGGAATCGGACCGGCGCCTCAACCTTGGGAAGGTCGCGTACTGCCACTATACTAATCCCGCATACGGACAACGGGTCCATTATAACGTTGCGCAAGCCGCTTCGCAATGGTATAATGCCGCCCGGCACCAACTACCCTGGGAGGGGTTCATGACACCGACCACCACGACCGACATCTATGGCCATCGCGGCCATCCACGCACACTGAAGGAACTCACCGATATTGCACTCGCACGCCTCCTGTTGCGGAGGATGTGGTATCTCCAGGACGAACGTGGAGCGGCCAGTGGGATGTCCACGGGACGCGAACCGCGCAACCGTCTTCTCGAAGCGGCCATGCACCTTCTTCCCCTGCAACCCATCGCCCGGCGCCTCGATCTCGAGATGCTGCCGTTCGAAGCGATTGCCGCGGAGGTCGCGCGTCGACGTTCGTTCCATGGGAAAGCCCCGGAGCGGCCGTACACGCATCGCCCCCCGCTCAGCGATATCGGCGATATCGAACTTGCCGCACTCCTTCTTCGGACGCTCAAATCCGTCTATCGGAACGCGAAAAGGCATGATTTCAGGGACCGCCTCAGGGACGAACGCGAGCTCCTCGATGAGGCGCTCTCGCTCTACCCGCCTCAACGGGCGATACCCAAACCGCTTCCATGGAAGACGGAGGATATCGTGGCCGAAGCCGACCGGCGGCGCTTCGCGCCGCTCCTCAAGCACTGAAGACGCATGTCTTCCCAAAAATCATGGGACCGCACCTCATTGCGCGGTCCCTTTTTCATTATTTCCCGAATACATCCCGTCCCGATCCCGTCAATCGCTCACCGACGTCGACGAAGCGGACGAGGTCGCCGAAGGAACGATGATGATCATCTTCTCCCCGGGATTCACGTAATTGAACCGCGCACGGAGCTCCTTCTCGAGGTTCAGAGGATTCGCAAGATATTGTTCCTCGTTCTGGAGGTTCGCTTCCTGTTCCTTCACTTTCGCAAGCGCGCCCTCTTCCGATGCATATGCGGCCGAAAGCTGATGCACCTGCCGGAAGAATGAAAACGCCTGCACTCCGAGGATCACGAGGATTATTGAAAGCCCGACGATCGCGGCGATCTTCATATGGCTCCAGTGTACCGCGCCGGCGTGCAAATAAAAAGAGTCCTGCTGCGACTGCACGCATGACGCTTCCTTCGCTATCCAATCCGATCACTTCTTCAGGATTTCCCTGAACACCTCCGGCTCGATGGTGACCCGGGCATTCGCCTTGAGACGCTCCTTGCCCTTCTGCTGCTTCTTCCAAAGCTTCATTTTGCGGGTGCGATCGCCCCCGTTCTTGCCGAAATTGCCGAGCTCCTTCTTCATGGCCGGGATCGTCTCGCGCGCGATGATCCGGCTCTGCGCCTTCGCCTGGAGCGCCTGCGAGAACTGTTCGCGAGGAAGGAGCTCCTTCAGGCGCTCCACCGTCTGCCGCCCTTCGCGCTCGATATCCTTCTTCGGCACGATGCGCGTAAGCGCAGGCACCACCTCCTCCACGACGAGGATCTCAAGCTTCTCGACATCGGTCTCCTGCTCCCCCGCCACCTCGTACGTGAATGACGCGTATCCCTGCGATGCGGACTTCAATCGATCATCAAAATCGCGAATGAGCTCGCGGAGCGGCATCCTCGCGCTGATCAGGAGATTGTCGCCGATGTTATGGACCTCGGCGATCTCCACGTCGAACACCGTCTGCATGCCGAGCACGGTGCTCAGATATTGCTGGGGCGTGAGAATCTCCAGATCGACGACCGGTTCCCACACTTTCTCCGGTTTGTCGGGGAAATCCTGCGGCTGGGTGATGATGAACTCCCGTCCCTTGTCCAGGACCCGGTACGCGATCGAGGGGAAGCTCGTCATGAACCCGAGATTGTACTCCCGCTCGAGCCGGCTCGATACGATCTCGAAATGGAGCTGTCCGAGGAATCCCGCCTTGAACCCGCGGCCGAGGGCCTCGTTCGAATCGGGTTCGAAATGGAGTGCCGCGTCGTTAAGGCGCAGCTTCTCGAACGCACGCTTGAGATCGTCGTACTTCGTATCGCCGTCCGGATAGAACGAGATGAAGACGACCGGCGCCGGTTCGCGGTATCCGGGCAGCGCAGCGGCCCGCGCCTCGGTGGCGGCGCCCGTGGGGACAAGGTCCCGCTCCGCGACGATCGTATCGCCGATCTTCACCAGTGCGGGCTCTTTGAGCCCCGTCGCGACATATCCGATCCCCCCTTCATCGAGCCTCGGCGCCGCTTTGAGGTCCGGCGAGAAGAACCCCACCTCCTTCGCCTTGAATGTCGCGCCGGATGCGGCGAAACGCAGATCTTCCGAGGAGAAGGATCCGCCGAACACCCGCACGTTCGCAATGATGCCTTTGTGATCGTCGTACATCGAATCGAAGATGAGCGCGCGCGATACCTTGCCCGCATCCTTCTTCGGTGGCGGCACCTTCACGATCACCGCCTCGAGCAATTCCCTCACTCCTACGCCGGTCTTCGCCGATACGCGGAACACCTCATCGGGCCGGACGCCGAGCAGCGCCGCGGTGGCCGCGACCACGTTCTCGATATGGGCCATCGGAAGATCGATCTTGTTCACGGCGGGGATGAGCGTAAGGCCCGCCTTCTGCGCCGCGCGAAGGTTGGAGAGCGTCTGCGCCTGGATCCCCTTTGTACCGTCCACGAGAAGGATGCCTCCCTCGACGGCATTCAGTGCGCGCGATACCTCATAGGAAAAATCGGAGTGCCCCGGCGTATCGATGAGATTCAGCTCGAACCTCACCCCTGCGTACGCACCGACCCCGGAGGTGTATTCCATGCGCACCGGAGCCATTTTGATCGTGATCCCCCGCTCCCGCTCGAGAGGCATGCGGTCCAGATACTGTTCCTGCATCGAACGCGCGGGTACCGTACCCGTGATCTCAAGCAGACGATCGGCGAGCGTCGATTTCCCGGAGTCGATATGGGCGATGATGACGAAATTGCGGATATGCTCCATGTGCGCACATCATACCTCATTTTCATCGATACGTCGCCTTGATCCAGTCAAGGAACGTATTCGCATCAGTCTCGTAATTTTCCGAGCCGAGAATGACGAACATGATCGGACGCGTGGTGCTCGCAACGATGCCCGTGGCAGTAGCGGCGGGTGCGGGTGCAGTACTTGTGGCAGTGATGGGCGTAGAGGTCGGGATTGCCGGGATGGTCGCAGTAGTGCTCGCGGTAGTGGTCGCAGTAGTGCTCGCAGCAGCAGCAGCAACGGCGGGCGTGGTGACGGTGGCGGTCGTGTCCGTCGCGAAGGTGAAAGGTATGTTGAACACCGAAAGGATCGTCCCGGATGCGGCGCCGTTCAGTCCTACCTTGCCGCCCACGAAATCAGGATCGTCCGCGAATACATTGAAGTTCTGCAGGCTGGGGAATGCGCTCGGGCCATAGACATTCGGGGTCGTGGTGTTCGTCGTCATCTCGAGGATGAAACTGCGGTTGTCATAAAGATATTGCGCGAGAAGAAAGAGGTCGTGCGCAGTGGAGACATCGCTCCAGTCGCTTCCCGTGACATCGGTGAAATGCGTGTCCGTCATACCGATCGAGGCCGCTTGCGCGTTCATGAGCTGCACGAAATACTGCGGCCCGAGGAAGTGCGAGATGGCGACCGCAGCCTCATTCGACGATTCCTTGAGCAGCGGCTGGAGCAGGTCATAGAGCGAATACGCCCTGCCGACCTTGAGGCGCGGCACCGACGTCTTCACGATCATGTCCGGAGTGATGGTGATCGTGCGTTCGATGTTCACATACTCCACCCCGACGAGCGCGGTCATGAGTTTCGTGAGGGAGGCTATCGGAAGGACCTCGTTCGAATCTTTGGATGCAAGCACATAGTTGCTCTTGAGGTCGGCGGCGAAATAGCTCCGCGCGGCGATCGGCACGGTGGCAGGCTGTTCCTGGAACCCATCGGGGGTGAATGCATCACTCGAAACGAGCACCGGGGTTCCGACGGGGACCATTGCATAGAGCGCCTTCGCATCGCTTGTCGAGAGCCGGATGCATCCGCCGGAATAGGTGGAACCTACGGGCGTGCCGTCGGGATAGTACGGCCAGCCGTGAATGAGGAAATTGCCCTGAAAATCGAGCGCCCACGGGCTATATACGCCCGCCATGCGCGAATAATCCGACGGCGTCTTCACGATCACTTTATAAAGCCCGGCGGGCGTCTCCCACCATGAACCCGGACGCCCCTTCGAAAGGATCGGCACCTCATCCGCGATCGCGCCGTCTTTGTAGAATCGAAGTTTCATGGTGGAAAGATCCGCTTCGATGAACGTCGTTTTCTGATCGATGAGGCTCTGCAGCGTTTGCGCGTAGAAATTCGCATCATCAAGCGCCGGCCAACTGCCATATACGAATGTCGTACTCGCATTCGCACCGCCCGCGGCAAGCGTGATCTCATAGTTATAGATGGTCCCCTTCCAATACACGATCGCGGCGGCGGTAAAGGCGCCGACGACAAGGAGGGTGAGGATCACCGCCCAGACCGGGATCGCCTTGCGGAACATGCGCATGATTTTCGTGATCGATGGTTATACCGATTTGTAGCTCACCTCGCGCACGCCGCGGATCACCTGCAGGCGCGCAACGATCTTCTCGATCTTCTTCTTATCGTTCGTCTGGATCTCCACTTTGTTCATATGCAGCGCACCGCCCTTCGCAGCCTCGGTATGGAAGCTCAGGATGCCGATACGGGATTGCGCGATCGTCCCGGAAATATCCTTGATGAGCCCCACCCGGTCCTCCACGAGGAGTTTGAGCTCGGTGCGCGCAAGCGACCGCGATCCCGCTGCGGCGGCGCGGATCGCCGATTCCTTCTTCCTGAGCGAGATGCGGATATGATCCCTCGCGATGGAGGTCTTCACGAACCGCAGCCAATCCTCCGAGGGCTTCTTCCCCTTCTGCATCACGATCTCCACGACATCGCCCGATTTCAGCAGATGATCGAGAGGCACCACGGCGCCGTTCACCCGCGCCCCGATAGTGGAGTTCCCCACTTCCGAATGGATATGATACGCGAAGTCGATCGGCGTGGAACCGAACGGAAGGTCGATCACATCGCCGCGCGGCGTGACCGCGAAAATGCGGTCCTGGAAGAAATCTATCTTCATCGACCGGAGGAACCCCTCGGGATCCGCCGCTGATTGCCCCGAAAACTGCTCTTGCCAATTCTTGAGCTGCTGGACCCATTTGAGCTCCGCGGCAAGCTTCTGCCCCGAGGGCATTTTTGCCTTCCCCGAGGGATCGGTCTTCTGCTTGTAAAGCCAGTGGGCCGCCACGCCGTACTCGTTCTCATCATGCATCGCCTTTGTGCGGATCTGGAACTCGATCGTCTTCTCCTCAGGACCGATCACGGTCGTGTGAAGGCTCCGATACGCGTTGGGCTTCGGCATGGCGATGTAATCCTTGATGCGCCGCGGGAGCGGCGGATACGCCTCATGGATCACCCCGAGCGCCGCGTAGCATTCGGGAAGCGTGTCCACGATGACGCGCATCGCCACGAGATCGTAGATGCGGCCCATATCCATATCGCGCCGGAGGAGCTTTTTATAGAGCGAGCTGTAGCGTTTCGCGCGGATCTCGAGATCGAGCGGCTTGATGCCGTGTTCGGCAAGAAGCTTCTCGACCTGGGGTTTGATCGCCTCCAGATATTTCATACGCTCCTCATAATGCTCCTTCGACGTCGAAAGGAGCAGGCGATATTCCTGCGGATAGAGATAGGGAAACGCCATGTCCTGGAGTTCGCCGCTCAGGTTGTGCATGCCGAGACGGTATGCGAGCGGCGCATAGATCTCGTCCGTCTCGAGCGCGATGCGGCGCTGCTTCGCCGGAGGGAGTGCGCCGAGCGTCCGCATGTTATGGAGCCTGTCAGCGAGCTTGATGAACACGACACGAAGATCCTCGGAGAGTGCGAGGACCATCTTGCGGAGATTCTCGGCCTTGCTCTGGGCTGCAGCCTCGGCGGTCCCCTGTTCGCCTCGATATTTGATATGACCGAGCTTCGTCACGCCATCCACGAGGAACGCGACCTCATCGCCGAACTCCTTCCTGATCGTCTCGAGCGGCACGCCGGTGTCCTCCACGGTGTCATGGAGAAGACCCGCCGCGATCGTGGCGTCGTCAAGATGCCACTCGTGGAGGATCTCCGCCGTGGCGCGCGGATGGTTGAAATAGGGTTCTCCGCTCTTGCGGAGCTGCCCTTTATGCGCGCGTTCCGCGAACATGTACGCCCGCGCGATGAGCCCATCCGGCTCCTTCGTGATGAGGTCCTTGATTGCGCTCATGGTACTTCGTCGCTTAATCCCTCCTCCCAAGCTTCCTCAGGATGTTCTCGAGCTCCTCTTCCGAGAAGAATGTGATGCTGATCTTTCCGTTATGGGCTCCTTTCTGGATCTCGATCGGCGCGCCAAGCTCGGTGGAAAGCTCATCCTTCAGCATGCGGACCTCGGGCGGAAGGACGACCGGCTTGAGCGGGGGCCTTCCGCGGCGGGGCGCGATGGGCCCCTGCTCCTTCATGCCCTGCACGATGCCAAGATCGGTATTTCCCGGCGCCTCCGCTTTGCCGTTCAGGAACTCATAACGCTGGATCCGTTCGCGCACATCGCGCGTCGTAAGCTTGTCTTCCACGATCTCCCGGAGCAAACGGCGCTGCAAACTCGCGTCCTCGAGCGCAAGCAGCATCCTCGCATTGCTCTCGGAAACCGTGCCTTCCCCCACTGCATTCTGGATATCCTCCGGAAGGTCAAGCAGGCGCACGCTGTTCGCCACCACCTCGCGCGATTTGCCGAGCTTCGCCGCGATCTCGCGCTGCGTCATGCGGAACTCCTCCTGGAGCCGCTGGAACGCCCGTGCCATCTCGATAGGATTGAGGTCCTCGCGCTGGATGTTCTCGATGACGCCAAGCTCGAGCTTCTCGCGCTCAAGATTCACGTTGCGCACGATAGCAGGCACCCGGGCAAGTCCGAGCAGCTTCGCCGCCATGAAGCGCCGCTCGCCTGCGATGATCTGATATTCCACATCGATGCCTTTCGTGGACTCCTTCTTCACTTTCGACACCACGATCGGCTGGAGCATGCCGAACTCGCGGATCGAATTCGCAAGATCGCGGATCCCCTCCTGATCGAACGTGCGCCGAGGCTGATCGGGGTTCGGTACGATCTTTTCGAGCTCTATCTGGAAAATGGACTGTACTGTTTGCGGCTGCGAATTACTTTGCGACTGTGATTGTGAATTACTTTGCGGCTGCGGCTGCGCTTGTGACTGCGAATTACTTTGCGGCTGCGACTGTGGCTTGATCTGCGCCTGAACGTGCGATTGTGATTGTGATTGCACCTGAGCGTGCGATTGATCATGCCTCAGCCGACCCTCCTCTTGCGAAAATCGGGCCGATTCCTCCTTCCGCACTTCACCTGGCGGTTCCCTCTTGGGGATGAGCGGCGATGAAGGATGCGCGGATCCCGGCGCGTGTGAAGGCGCTGCCACCGGATGCGCCGAAGCATTCACGGGCTGACCGAGCGGCATAGGCGCCGGCGAAGCCCCCATGGGCGCCGGACGTCCGGCGCCCTGTGGCGGCGGGCCTCCTCCGGGAACGTTCCGAGGGGGCTGCCCCTGGTTCCCTTTCTGCGGTATCAATGATTCCAGTCCTTTTCCAAGCATGGGTGGGGATGAGCGCTAGCTATACGATAAATAGTACGTCAAATGTTGAAATTCCCGAAATCCTCGCTCGCGAACGCATGACGCGCAGGATCGAGCTCTTCCTCCTGTGCGATCACCTCCTTTGCGAGCCGTTCATATGCAAGCGCTCCGGGAGAGTCCGGCCGATACAGGGCGATGGGCTTCGAGAAGCTCGGAGCCTCGGCGAGCGCGACCGCGCGCGGGATCTCGACCTCGAACACCCTGTGCGGAAAATGGCTCCTGATGTTCCTCGAAACCTCCCGTGAAAGATGCTCCCGTTTGTCATACATCGTGATGACCGCGCCCGTGATGCGAAGGGGGTGCTGCATATTGTTCCGTATGAGATCGATGGTCTCGAGCAGCTGCCCGATGCCCTCGAGCGAATAGTATTCCGTCTGCACGGGAATGAGGATCTCATCCGCCGCGATCATCCCGTTCACCGTAAGCAGGCTGAGCGAGGGCGGAAGATCGATGAGGATATAATCGTATTCGTGCCTCATCCGGTTCACGAATCTTCTGAGGAAATATTCCCGTTCAGGCATATCCACGAGCTCCACGAGCGCTCCCGCGAGATGCGGCGATCCCGGCACGAAATGGAAATTATAGATCATGCTCGGAAGGATGATCTGCGAATGCTCCGCCGCGCCGAGGATGCCATGGTACACGGAAAGTCCGTCAGGCACTTGCAGATGCCCGAGCGCCGAGCTCGCATTCGCCTGCGGATCGAAATCGACGAGCAGCACGCGCTTCCCTTGAAGGGCGAGATACGCGCCCAAATTCACAGCCGTCGTGGTCTTCCCCACGCCTCCCTTCTGATTGCTTACCGCGATGACGCGTGCCATATACCATTATTTTACGGTACAAAATGGCTTTTCACAATAAAAATGGCCGTGCGCGATAGGATCGCACGGCCTTGTGTGACGTTCTTTTGCCCTAAGAACTCCGCTGCGAAAGTTCCCAGTTGGTCCACCTCGGATCATCGGTCACCTCTTCCAGCACTTTGATGAACGGTGGAAGCACCACGTCCTGGGCAATATCGGTGAGCTCCACTTCGAGCAGGTTGTCTTTGATCGCCGGACTCCTGAACGCATCGAGTTCAAAGTATTGGCCCGCCCACGCAAAACAGTGGCGGTCTTTCACGATGATCTCCCGCAAAGGATCGCGTCGTTCGCAAAGCAGGGTATGGTATTCGCGCCAGCTGATCTCTTTTTCGATCTCGATCCGCTGCCCGACACCGTCATAATGCCGCTTCTCGGTCCGATAATACGTGAACCGCACGCCGTCCGTCGAACGCCGCCGTATGCGCACCTGTTCCTCGCCGGGTTCGGACATCACATACGCCTGCTCGATGAACACCGTACGGACAGGAACGGGAAAGGCTGCGAGGTCCGGCGCCTCAACGCGGTATTTGCGCTCGATCTCAAGAGGTTCCGGGAACCCGAGGAGATGGCACACTTCCCGAATGACGCGGTTCATCTTCCCCTCGAAGTCCGTCGAGTTGTCGATGATCCGGAGATGCCCGTGGCCGTTGTAGGCCCCTTCCAGAAGATCGTCCATGCGACGAGCCTCTTCGAGGGTCTCGCGCCGGGCGCTGTTGTTGGCGTTCGTGAAGAACCGTTCGGCGCCCTTCGCAGCGGTGGTCAGCTTGATGACCGCATCGCAAAGCGCGAACGAACCTTCGCGGGTCAGCCGGCATGCCTCCCAGAGGATGTTGCGGAATTGGTCTTCTCCGTACGCGTCCCCTCCGAAATAAACCTCATAGTCATTGACCGGTTTGTCGATGAGGATGAGCGAATTCCGATCGAGGAGCTGTGCAAGCCCGTACGCCTGGTTGCAGGTCCCTACCGTATTCTGAATAAGGAGGCGCTCGGCTTCCCACACCGCCTTCCGATCGCCGCCCTTGAAGATGTCATTAAGCGGCATCCCGTAAAGCTCCACGAACGTGGTGAAGGATTCCGGGATGCGGTACACATCCCATCCTGTCATTACGGGGATTTTCTCCGAAATGCGGACAACGGCAGTGGACTTCCCGGCACACGATGCGCCGGCGATCCCTAGTCGTTTTACCTGAGGCATAACGCCTCCTTTGCGATTTCAAATTTCACTCCGCCATCAATATAAAGATGAACCAAGGAAAAAGCAATTTGAAAAAGGAGGAGGATTTCCGTATAGTGAACTTGCGATTGCGGCCCGGGTGGCGGAATGGCAGACGCAGGGGACTCAAAATCCCCCGATCGCAAGGTCGTGCGGGTTCGACTCCCGCCCTGGGCACATCAATTTATAAGCCACGATTTACTTGGCGTTTTGATTTTTGTACGTTGACGAGAGTCGAACACTTTCGAGTGTTAAAATATTACTCCACAAAGTTTTGTTTTGATTTTCATTGATTACGACTTCCGGATGAAACTGAAATCCATAAAGGAGTTCGACAAATCCCCCGCCCTGGGCACCAATAAAAATAGTGCTCGCCAGAGCATTCTTTTTATTTTGATCGCACGTGCACTATCGGATAGTGCCGACGGGAGGAATCGAACCTCCGACCTTGGCCTTATGAAAGCCCTGCTCTAACCGCTGAGCTACGTCGGCTTGACAAAGAACATTATACGCGAAACGCCGGAGATTTTCAATTTTCTTTCCGCCCCCATCCCCCTCCCATTTCCGCGCGCGCGGCGTCCATCCCCCCCCTATAAAAATGGCCCGGCGCATTCATGCACCGGGCCCCTATCCTTCTGTTCCCCTCCCTCGATCTTCCTGATTCAATGCAGTGGTTTCTGGAAATGCTGGTAATCCTTGTAATCCCTCCAGTCACCCCCCCATTGCCAACCATGCGCCTTCATGAAGCGCACGATCACCGAATCGGGAGCGATCGCGCCCCGCTGCGACGGATCGTACCGTTCCGCCCCCTCCGGCCTCACGACACCATCCTTTTCGAGCGGATTGAACCAAGGATTGATGTCGATCGCGCGGCCGATCGCATGCCACGAGAGATGGTCGGTGCCCGCGATCGTCCTATAGTTGAATCCAGACGTGTTGTTCGCGGCCATCGAGCGTTCGTCATCCCATTTGAACGGCGGATATGCGATGGGAATCGCGGACGTGATCGGAAAGCGATGGGCGAAGATGATATCGAAGAGTTCCGCGATCTCATCGGCGACCCCCATATCAACTGCGATGATCCCCGCGCTTTTACGACGGCTGAACGTGTAGAACCGCACCGGCACCATCACCTGTCGTTCGAACACCCCGCACGGACATAACGCAGCGGGATTCTGGTCTTCCGGGGAAAGTTTCCCTAAAATCATTTATTGTGCCTCCCCGCACTGCATCATTTATAGCCTCCCGAGGGCATATTGGCAAGCGTACCGAGGGTTGCTATACTTATGCCCATGTTCGACCAACTTAAACAGATACAGGAATTGAAACGCCTCCAGGATTCGATGAAGCAGGAGCGCGAGACCGTCCAGAAGAAAGGCATCACTGTCACCGTGAACGGCGCACTCGAGGTGGAGCGCATCACGCTCAATCCCTCGCTCGATCAGGCGGAACAGGAGCGCGCGCTCGCAGACTGCATCAATGAGGCGCAAAAGACCATCCAGAAACGGATGGCCAAGACGATGATGGGGGCGGGTGATGCGCTCAAAGGACTGCTCTAAAAGGAACGGGGATTCCCTGCGATTGCCGACGCCAGCCCTTCCTGTACGGAGGGGCTATTTTCTTTTTATAAATTTTATGATATAATTTTCCCAAATGAAAAACTTTACACGGGAGGGGGGGTTCCGGCCGGATGACGCACGTCGGCCGAAGTTCGGGAACGGGTTCGGCGGAGCAAGGAAATTCAATAACGACGGCAATCGGCCCGGAGGCCGCCCGAAGTTCGGCGATAACCGCGAACCGAAGCGGCTGTTCCAAGCCGTGTGCTCCCAGTGCGGCAAGGACTGCGAGGTCCCCTTCCGCCCCTCGGGAGACAAACCGGTGTACTGCCGCGATTGCTTCATGAAGCAGCCGTACGTGCCGGGAAGGAACTCGAACGGCAACGATGGTCCCCGCCCTCAGGATTCACATCGTGCGGACCCGCACGATGATGCCATCCGCGGTATCGTCAATCGGCTCGGCGGACTTGAAGTGAAAATGGATCGCATCCTCACTCTTCTCGCCGCAAAAGCCGAACGGACGGAAGCAGCCCCCGTCCCTCCGCTCCGTGCGCCTTCGCCCGAAGAGACGCCTTCCGTGAAAAAACCGCCCGCCAAAAAAGCGGCAGTCGTAAAACCCTCCAAGAAGAGTCCCGCAAAGACCGCAAAGAGGAAATAGCGGATCTGCGTGATCATTAAAAAAGCGCCCGTATGGGCGCTTTTTTCGTTCCCCTCTCGGATAACACCCGATGGGATTTTTTTATTCGCTCGTCTTTCCGTCGAAATGTTCGGTGTCCGCCTCTGCTTCCGCTTTCGTTTTATGGATGACGCCATCGCGATGATGCGGAGGCATGTAGAGGGTGTAGATCTTCATCGGATCCGGGCCGGTATTCACGATGTTATGCGCCGTCCCGGCCGGCACGAGAATGACGCTCCCATCCTCGATCTCCTGCGCAACGCCGTTCAAAATAGCGGTTCCCGTTCCTTTCTCCACGCGCAGAAATTGATCCACATCATGCACCTCCTCCCCGATCTCCTCTTTCGGAAGCAGCGACATGAGGACGAGCTGGCTATTTTTGTCGGTATACAACACCTGACGGAAGTTCTCATTTTCCCGCGAAAGCTTTTCGATGTTCTTTATATATCCGTTCATACTTCTTTTATACATTCCCCAGCCAAAGATATTTCACCGACCGGGCGACTGATCCCTTTTTACGGACAAGATCGGAATCTTGGTTGCGGTGCGGAGCGCTCAGATCCCCGTACTCGTAACGATCTTCATGGAATTTATAATCCCCTCAACCTGTTGATGCTCCGAGGCAGGATCCGTAGGCGAATAGATTATCTCGATCTCGATCATATTCGTCGAGCTTCCCACCTGAAACACTATCGTCTTTGCCGGCCTGTCGCTCACGGAAGTGATGACCCATGCGGGATACCCCAAGAATGTCGAGGTCGTATCGGTGGCGGTAAGTTTACTGCCATCGAGATAATGCACCTGGGTCTCGGTGTTTGCGATCGTCTGCCGGACTGCGTTGTTCAGATTTCCTTCCGTTGCCGGCTCAGAATAGAAGCTGATGCTGGGGGTGTCCTTGCCGGTAGAAAAGAAAGGCGTGATGAATCCATTGGTCGAATATTCCCCCGGCACCGTCATCGACAATGTCGTTGACCCATTGCTGCCCAATGAAAGAACGAAATTCGCCGTCTTAGGCGGCAGATTCTGCGCGGCCTTTTCATGTGATGCGATCAGAAAATGGTTATATGCCAATATACCGGCAATGAAGATGGCGTACACGATGAGCAGTCGCAAAAAATTACGCCCCATGAGCCTCATGCGGGTACTCTTATCGCCCATGGCAGCGGCAACCCCCTGGAGCTGTCCCTCCGAGGAGGACGCCGATGGCGCAATGAGTGCGAGCCAACCCGATGTAAGGAACATATTCCCCGACCCCAAGAGCCCCTTCTGGGTTTCAGCAGAAATGTCATTGAATCGGAATATCCGTATTACAAAGCCCGCGATCATCCAGACCACGATGATACCCGCCATCAATCCTGTATCTGCCGGATCTTCAAGAAGGAGGAATATGAAACTCCCCCCGAACACGACGAGGAAGATCACATTTAACACGATGAACTGAAATCGAGTGATCCTACCCTTGAACGGCCGCTTCGGGAGTCGCGGATTTTGATCATCCATGATGCCTTTATCATATCATATACGCATCATTCTCCGTGCGGGATCTATCGTCTTTCATCGGTGCGATCATGATGGAAATGCGGATATGTGACACGGGCCGAACTCGGGGCTGGATCTAGGATTGAATCTCCTTGAATCTCCTTGAATCTCCTTGGATCCCTTTGGATCCCTATCCTCATTCCCTACTCCTTATTCTTTATCTATCCTCATTCCCATTCCCAATCCCCAATTCTTTCCCTATTCCGCTATCCTCTGGCTAAAACATCGACGGTAGGAGACAATAGACACATGCTGAAAATCTACCTTGCCCGACACGGACAGGATGGCGATAATGTGAACGGCATACTGAACGGCCGCAGAGATCAACCGCTGACGGACCTCGGATTGACACAGGCCGGAACTTTAGCGCACGAAGTAAAGAATGCCGGCATCAGTTTCGACGCGGTATATAGCTCGCCGTTGCAGCGGGCGTACAAGACGGCAGAGATCATCGCGGATGTGCTTGGCATCGCAAAGCCGATCGTGATGCACGATCTGATCGAGCGTGATTTTGGCGTAATGACCGGCAAGCTCGTGAAAGATATTCCCGCGCTTTGCGCTCCGAATATCATCCAGGCGGACCCTATCTGCTACTTCCTTTCACCGGAAGGTGCGGAAACATTCCCGCAACTCGTCGCGCGGGGGAAAAAGATCATCGCCGAAGTACGGCAGAGACACGCCGAGGGCAGCATACTGCTCGTTTCGCATGGCGATATCGGTAAAATGATCTACGCCGCCTATTACGATCTCAGCTGGAACGCGGTACTCACCCAGTTCCATTTCGGAAATTCGGAATTACTCCTGCTCTCGGAAGACTCATCACCTGATGAGGCGCACGTTTTCCGATTCGCGCAGCATAACCAATAGGGAGCGTGCATCACCAGGGATCTGCCGCCTTTTCTTGTCAGAAATCGATTTTCAAAAAAAACAACAAATAAGACCTCTCGGTCTCTCTAAAAAAACTAGCGTGTTGCGGGGGCAGGACTCGGACCTGCTTCGGAAGCTTATGGGGCTTCCCGGAAAACCTTTCCCGACCCTCCCGCGCCATAATGGGTCCGGGGATATCATACCACCGAAAAGCTCCCGTCGCAATATGCGAAGCGCGCGCGCTCCTCTATAATGATTATATGGCATATGGCCGAAAGAAGATCGCGATCCTCGGATTCGACCGGGAAGGAAGGTCAACCTATCAGTTCCTCTTGCGCGCACCCGAGTTCGAGGGCGCGGAAATATGGGTGCTCGACCGCAAAGAGGACATCGAGGTGCCGCCCGGCGCGCGCGCAAAGCTCGGTCCCGGATATCTCGATCGCCTTGAGGGATTCGACGTCATCTTCCGAACGCCCGGCGCGCGGTACCATGCTCCCGAACTTCGCCGCGCGCGGGAGCGTGGCACCGAGATCTCGAGCGCCACGAAACTGTTCTTCGAACGCTGCCCGGGGACCATCATCGGCGTGACGGGCACGAAAGGAAAGGGCACCACATCCTCGCTCATCTATGAGATCCTGAGGACTTCGGGGAAGAAGGCGTTCCTCGCAGGGAACATCGGCGTTCCCGCACTCGACATCCTCCCTCGCATGGATGCGCATTCGTGGGCGGTCCTCGAGCTTTCAAGCTTCCAGCTGGTCGACCTCGATGCAAGTCCGCATATCGGCGTGGCGCTCATGGTCACCTCGGAACATCTCGATTGGCACGACACCGTCGACGACTATGCCGCCGCAAAATCGAACATCGTGCGCTGGCAGGGACCTCGGGATTTCGCCGTGCTTGCGGAGGATTATCCGCGGAGCCGTGACTACGCACACCTTGCTCAAGGAACCGTATACACCTTCTCACGCCTCCATGCCGTGGCTCGCGGCGCATGGGTGGGGAACGGCGCATTCTGGTATTCCGCAGGTGCGCCGGGAGGCGGCACCGGATCGGACGACGCAACATCGATCCCTGCGATCGGCCCCAAAGAGCGGATATGCGCGGTATCCTCGCTCCGCATCCCCGGCGAACATAACTGGGAGAACGCATGCGCGGCGATCGTTGCGGGGAGGCTTGCCGGCGCATCCGCCGAGGATATCGCTTCCGCGATCGAGAACTTCCGCGGCCTTGCGCACCGGCTCGAATTCGTCGCCGAAGCGGACGGGGTTCGCTACTACGACGATTCGTATTCCACGACCCCCGATGCATCGCTCGTTGCCCTCGAAGCGTTCCCGGCACCGAAGATCATGATCCTCGGCGGTTCTTCGAAAGGAAGCGATTTCGCGGCGCTCGGCGCCGCAGTGGCGCGCTCGACGAGCATCCGTGCGGTGATCGGCATCGGCGCCGAATGGCCCCGCATCAAGGAACAGATCGTGGCGCATGAGGATCCCCGGCGTCGCGTCGCCTGCATCGAAGGATGCGCCTCGATGGAGGAGATCGTCCGCGCGGCACGGGACGCGGCTCGGCCCGGCGACGCCGTCATCCTCTCCCCCGGTTGCGCATCGTTCGGCATGTTCAAGAACTACACCGAACGCGGCGAGCAATTCAAGACCGAGGTCCAGCGCTTCGCGGAACGCAGCGAGGATCCCTCGCACGATTGAAAAATCGCGCCCCCGCAGGTAGAATGGGGTCATGGCATCCATAGATAAAGAGGCTCTCGCGCGGCTCGCAAAACTTTCGCGCATCGAATACGATCCTTCCGAAGAGGCGAAGCTCATTGCCGACCTCGACGCCATCCTCGATCATTTCAAGGAGCTCCAAGGCATCAATACCTCCACCGTCCCCCCGATGACCGGCGGCACCGATCTGCGCAGCGTGCTCCGCGCAGACGACGCGCGGGAAAATACGAACCGGGGCGCCGGGACCGAAGCGTTCCCGAAATCCAAGGATGGGTTCCTCGAAGTGCCCGCCGTATTCGAATAATATGGATAATCTCACCATCGCATCGTTCCATAAGGGTCTCATCGCAAAGGAATTTTCCGCGCGGGAGGCCGCCGAATCCTATTTCAAAAAGATCGCCAGGGAGAATCCCTCGCTCAACGCCTATCTCTCCACTGCGGAAACGGCCGCACTCGAAGCAGCCGACGATGCGGATGCGCGCGTTGCGGATGCGCGATCGCGCGGCGTGACGGACGGGATCCCCGCGCTCACGGGCGTCCCCCTTGCGATGAAGGACAACATCCTCATCAAGGGACTTCCCGCAACCGCCGCATCGAAGATCCTCGAGGGCTATACCGCAAGCTACGATGCCGGAGTGACCGCGAAGCTCAAAACAGCGCATGCCGTCTTCCTCGGTAAAACGAACATGGACGAGTTCGCCATGGGCTCCTCCACGGAGACCTCGGCGTTCGGCATCACCCGGAATCCCCATGACACCGATCGCGTCCCCGGCGGATCGAGCGGTGGATCGGCGGCAGCGGTCGCGGCCGACCTCGCCGTCGCGGCGCTCGGGTCCGATACGGGAGGATCCATCCGCCAACCCGCAAGCCTCTGCGGGATCGTCGGATTCAAGCCCACGTATGGCGCCGTCTCGCGCGCGGGGCTCATCGCCATGGCATCCTCACTCGATCAGATCGGCCCGCTCACGAAGACCGTCGAAGATGCCGCGCTCCTGTACGGCACCATTGCAGGCGCGGACCCCCTCGATGCCACCTCCACCGACGAAGGAGCCCTTGCGGCACGCAATCTCGCATCCCTCCCCCCGCTCGCCGATGTGGCGCGCCTCACGATCGGCCTCCCCAAGGAATATTTCGTGGACGGCCTCGACAAGGACGTGGCCGCACGCGTGCAAGGCGCGATCGCAAAACTCACCGCGATGGGATTCTCCTTCAAGGAGATCTCCCTTCCTCATACCCGCTATGCGCTCTCCTGTTACTATATCGTGATGCCCGCGGAAGTGAGCTCCAATCTTGCTCGCTTTGATGGCATTCGCTATGCGCGCATCCCGAAAGTTTCGGATGCCGTCGCGGGAAAAGGCGCATCCCTCATGGAGGTATATCTTAAACAGCGCGGCCTCGGTCTCGGCACCGAAGCAAAGCGGCGCATCCTTCTCGGCACGTTCGTCCTCTCCTCCGGCTACTATGACGCCTATTACGAGAAAGCCCAGCGCGTCCGCACCCTTATCACGAATGACTTTGCGGAAGCGTTCAAGAAGGTGGATGCGATCCTCACTCCGGTCGCGCCCTCCCCTGCATTCAAGATCGGCGAAAAGGCGAACGACCCTCTCTCAATGTATCTCGAGGATATTTTCACCATCCCCGTGAACCTTGCAGGACTTCCCGGACTCTCCATCCCCACCGAACCCTACCCTCTCGGTGGCGAAGCGCTCCCCGTGGGATTCCAGCTCATCGGGAAAAAGTGGCACGAAGCGGACATCCTGAACATCGGCCGCCATTACGAACGAAACTGAGAGGTCGCAGATAAGGCATCCCTCCTATGAAAAATCCGCACGGCGCTCAAGAGGCCGTGCGGATCTTCATAATAAGGTCGCGTTCTCACGCCGCGATCACTTTCCGGTCGTCGTGGCTGCGGTCGTGGAGGCCGTTGCCGCAGTGCTCGTTGCTGCCGCACCCTTGAGGGCGGGCGAAGAGGTCGCGGTGCTGGTCGCCGCGACCTTTTGGACATGGCTCTGGGGTCCGATCGGCCTCGTGCTGTCGACGCCGCTGACGGCGTGTCTCGCGGTCATCGGACGTTACGTCCCAGCGCTGCGCTTCTTCGCCGTGCTGCTGGGC
>DAIEHA010000014.1 GCA_027355945.1 Candidatus Parcubacteria bacterium
GCCATCAGCGGGCTTTCGCTCGCGGGGAAGGTGGTGGAGATCGATCCTGTCGGCACGGTGAGCCAGGGCGTTGTGAGCTATAACGTGCAGGTCGGCTTTTCCCAACCTTCCGGTACGACGAGCAGCATGCAGGTGCGCCCCGGCATGAGCGTGACGGCGAATATCGTGACGCAGACGGCGCAGAACGTGATCACGGTGCCCAATGCCGCCCTTACGACGGCGAACGGCGCGAAGTATGTCACCGAGCCCGTAGCGCCCCTCACTTCCGCCGATCTTGCGGCGAGCGCGTCCGGCGGGATCGAGCTTCCGCAGGGAACCAAGCTCGTCCCTGTCGTGACGGGGATCGCGAACGACACCGTGACCGAGATCGTTTCGGGCGTGAAGGAGGGCGATCAGATCGTGACGCAGACCGTCAAATCCTCAGGAACCAAATCCGCGGCCACCGCCTCGTCGGGCGGCAACGCCCTGCGCCTTCTTGGCGGCGGCGGAGGCGGTTTCCGACCCGCAGGCGGATAGCGGGCATCCCATCATGAACCATACGGATACCAAGGACATCATCGTCTGCAAAGACATCAAGAAGGTGTACGGAGAAGGCGAGACGGCGGTGACCGTGCTCAAAGGGGTCAGTTTTGCCATCAAAGAAGGGGAGTTCGTCGCGATCATGGGGCCATCGGGTTCGGGGAAATCCACCCTCATGCACATCCTCGGCGCGCTTGATACGCCGACGAGCGGGGAGTATTTCCTCGATGGCAAGGACGTCTCCAAACTCTCCGACGAGGAGCTCGCAGACATCCGGCGCGAAAAGGTGGGATTCGTCTTCCAGTCGTTCAACCTCCTCCCGCGCACCTCGGTGCTCCGCAACGTCGCGCTTCCCCTCATCTATGCGAACATCTCGAAAGAGGTGCGTGAGCGGACCGCCAAGAAGGCGCTTACCGACGCCGCATTCCCGGAGGCATTCTGGTCCTACTATTCGAACCAGATATCGGGCGGCATGATGCAGCGCGTGGCGATCGCCCGTTCGCTCGTGAACGACCCCGCGCTCATCCTTGCCGATGAGCCTACGGGCAACCTCGATTCGCGCACCGGAGAGATCGTGCTCCATACGTTTCAGGCGCTCAACCGGGAGCATCGCAAAACGATCATCCTCATCACCCACGAACCGTTCGTCGCCGAACATGCGGAACGCATCATCCATATCCGGGACGGCAATATCGTGAGCGACGATGTGAACCGCGATCCGCGCGCCGCCCGGAGCGAAAAAGAGATACCCGTCACATGACCACCCGGGACCTTTTTGAGGAAACCTATAGCGCCGTCACCGTGAACAAGGTGCGTTCGGGACTCACGATGCTCGGCATCGTGATCGGCATTGCATCGGTGATCGCGCTCGTGGCGGTCGGACAAGGATCCCAGGCCGCGGTCCAGGCGAACATCGAATCGCTCGGCGCGAATCTCATCATGATCATGCCCGGTGCGACGCGTTCCTTCGGCACCACCGTGCGGAGCCAGGCCGGCAGCGCGGAAACCCTCACGCCCAGCGATGCGGATGCGCTTGCCTCGCAGGTCCAGAACGTGGCGGCGGTCGCGCCCGAAGTGAGCGGTCGCTATCAGGTCATCAACGGGGCGAACAATACGAACACCAACGTCATCGGGACCACGCCCGCTTACGAACAGGTGCGGAACATCTCGATCGATACGGGAAGTTTCTTCAGCGATACGGACGTGACGGCGTCGAACCGCGTCGCGGTGATCGGCCCTACGGTGCTTCAGGACCTTTTTGCGCCGAGCGCGAACGCGAGCGCCACGCCTGCGATGGCCATCGGACAGACGATCCAGATCAAAGGGACCCAGTTCACGGTGATCGGGGTCACCGTGTCGAAGGGCGGGAGCGGATTCAACAACCAGGATGACGTCGTGTACGTGCCCCTTTCCGCAGCGCAGCATTATCTCCTCGGGAGCACGTCCTATCTCACCGAGATCGACGTCCAGGCGTCCACCCAGGGAGCGATGACGCAGGTCCAGAACGATATCACGGCGCTGCTGCTCCAGCAGCACAACATCAGCGATCCCACTCAGGCCGACTTCACGGTGCTCAACCAGGCGAGCATCGTGTCCGCGGCATCGAGCGTGACGGGTACGTTCACGACGCTTCTTGCGGCGATCGCGGCCATCTCGCTCCTTGTGGGAGGGATCGGCATCATGAATATGATGCTCACCACGGTGACGGAGCGTACGCGCGAGATCGGCCTCCGCAAGGCGATCGGCGCCAAGCGAAGCGACATCACGCTCCAGTTCCTTGCCGAATCGGTGATGCTCACGTTCACGGGAGGGGCGATCGGCATTGCGACGGGATGGATCGGTGCGTGGGCCATATCCCTCTTTGCGGGCATTTCGACCAGCATATCCGTTCCCTACATCCTTCTCGCGTTCTTCGTGTCCGCCGCCATCGGCATCGTGTTCGGCTATTATCCTGCGCGCCGCGCCGCGGCATTGAATCCCATCGAAGCACTCCGCTACGAGTAGGGAGCACAAAGGTCGCACATGCATATATCGATACTATGAAAAACAAGACACATATCATCTGGGCGGCCGTCGCGATTGTGGCGCTCGTTGCAGGCATCTTCTGGGGCAGGACCATGGCGGGGGCCGCGTCGGGGAATTCCCGTTTCGGCGCATCCTCGTCCTCCAGCCGTACCTTTGCGGGAAGGAACAACTCCTCGGCGAATGTCTTCGCAGGACAGGTGTCCGCGATCGACGGCTCGAGCATCACGCTTCAGCTTCCCAACGGGAATTCCGAGGTCGTGCTCTATGCGAGCTCGACGCCGGTGACGGAACCGACGAACGTCTCCATCGCAAAGATCGTCGCCGGGGCCGACATCATGGTCATGGGGACGCAGAATTCCGATGGCAGCGTAACGGCGCAATCCATCGAGATACGGAACGGTTCCGGGCTGTTCGGTCCCGGACGCCAGGGGAGCGCCACAACGGGGCAGTAGTTCTTATCCACAGGAGGCGCCGTGCTCCCCGACGTCCTTCGGGTGTATAATGCGATTGGAGACCCTCCGGTCGGCGGTTTCGTCGTATGCCAGCTCTTAAAATGCCTCCAAAGAAATCTTCCCCTAAATCTGCGAGGAAGACCCCTGGACGAAAGAGGTCTATTTCCGTACCGAAGAAAAAAGCAGCCGTTCCTAAAAAGAGCGCTGCAAAGAAGCCGTCGGCGCTTGTGCGCCGGCGGCGCGTACTTTTAAAGGCGGTCCGCCGCCGCGCCGCGAACTTCGTTCCGGAACCGCCCAAGCCCCATCGCCTCGAACGGCATGACGGCAATCCCATCATAGGGCCGCGCGAAGGCAATTACTGGGAGATGAAAGCGACGTTCAATCCGGGAGCCGTGTATGCCGACCACCGGGTACACCTCCTTTATCGTGCGATCGGCGGCGATGATGTCTCTGTGCTTGGCTATGCGGCGAGCGACGACGGGCTCACGTTCGACGATCGTTCCCATGCGCCCGCATTCGGGCCGCGTTCCGGCCAGCTGAAGGAGGAACGGCAAGAGGCATCCGCGAACGAGATGGTTTCTGAGCGAAAGGGGCCGCCGATAGAGGCGCGCTATTTTTCGGGGGGAGGATGGAATGGCGGCGTGGAGGATCCCCGTCTTACGCTTCTCGGCGACCGGGTCTATCTTACCTATACTGCATTCGACGGATGGGGTTCGATCAGGATGGCGATGTCATCGATCGCGCTCGAGGATTTTTTGAATCGGCGATGGAAGTGGCGCAGGCCCGCGCTCATCTCGCCCCCGGGCGAGATCCACAAGAACTGGGTCCTTTTCCCCGAAAAGATCAATGGAAAGTTCGCGATACTCCACGGCATCACCCCGTCCGTGCTCATCGAATACCGCGATTCGCTCGATTTCGCGGAAGATGATTTCATCCGGAGCCCGCGCCCTTCGAACGACAGGGTGAAGATACGGGAGGGCGTTTGGGACAGTTGGATCCGCGGTGTCGGACCGCCGCCGATCAAGACCGATCTCGGATGGCTTCTCTTCTATCACGCGATGGACCTGAAGGACCCGAACCGCTATAAGCTTGGTGCGATGATCCTCGATCTCGATGATCCCTCGAAGGTCCTTTACCGGACGCGATCGCCCATCCTCGAACCCGATTTCGATTATGAGAACAATGGATTCAAATCGGGGGTGGTGTATTCCTGCGGTGCGGTCGTGAAAGACGGAGAGCTTTTCGTCTATTACGGCGGCGCGGATTCGGTCACCTGCGTCGCGATGGCCGACCTCGATACGTTCCTTCGCCAACTCACGACCTACGGCGTTCCAAGACTCGATCAAGAACCAACCACGACCCGACCCCCACGCAATGCCCGGCGCTAAACGATCCCCCGAAAATCCCATCCTGATGCCGGACCCCTCGTCTCCGTGGCAATCGGAGGCGGTCTTCAATCCCTCGGTCGTCGAACATGACGGGAGGACGCACCTTCTTTTCCGGGCCACGGGGCCGAACCGGGTCATCGAGGGGAGGGAGGTGGAGGTGTCCACCATAGGTCATGTCGTCGGGAAGAATAGCGTCGAGTTCAAAGGGTCCCGCGAGGAGCTCATCGTTCCCGATGAATCGTGGGAACGGTTCGGTTGTGAGGACCCTCGCGTCACGGAATTCGAAGGACGATTCTATATTTTTTACACCGCGGTGTCCGATTTTTCCCCGGACGGTATCAAGGTGGCGGTCGCCGTCACGAAGAATTTCGCCTCGATCGAGGAGAAGCATCTTGTCACGCCGTTCAATGCAAAGGCGATGGCGCTTTTCCCCGAGCGGATCGGAGGGAAGATCGCCGCGATCCTCACGGTGAACACGGACCGCCCTCCGTCGCGGGTCTGTATCGCGTTCTTCGATACGATCGAGGATATCTGGTCTCCCGCATACTGGGATGATTGGTATGCGCATCTCGACGACCATGCGATCGATATCGAGCGGAACGACAACAGGGATCACATCGAGGTGGGTTCCGCGCCGGTCAAGACGAAGGAAGGCTGGCTTTTCTTTTATTCCTATATCTTCAATTATTTCTCTCCACCGCCGACATTCGGCATCCAGGCTGCCCTTCTCGACCTCAAGAACCCGAAGAGGATAGTGGGGGAGGTGAAGCGCCCGCTCCTCGTTCCCCAGGAGGAATACGAATGCTACGGCCGTCTGCCGAGGATCGTCTTCCCTTCGGGAGCCCTCGTCAAAGGATCGAATGTGCATCTTTACTATGGCGCGTCGGATACCACGTGCTGCATGGCGACGTTCAGCCTGCGCGCGCTCATCGCCCGCCTCAAGTTCACCGCCGAACGGGAGCTCATGCGTTCCGAGAAGAATCCCATCATCGTTCCCATTCCGGAGCATCCGTGGGAATCACAGGCCACCTTCAATCCTGCCGCGATCTGCGAAGGGGGGAAGGTCCATATCCTGTACCGCGCGATGTCCGCCGACAACACGTCCGTCATCGGATACGCCTCTTCGCGCGACGGCGAGACGATCGATGAGCGCCTTCCGGAGCCCGTGTACGTACCCCGTGCGGATTTCGAGATGAAGAAGATCTCCGGAGGGAACTCCGGCTGCGAGGATCCGCGCATCACGAAGATCGGGGATACGCTCTATATGTGCTATACCGCGTTCGACGGGATAGATCCGCCGCGGGTGGCGCTCACCTCGATATCGGTGCGGGATTTCCTTGCGCGCCGGTGGGGCGCATGGACTCCGCCGAAGCTCATATCGCCCACGGGAAAGGATGACAAGGATACGGCGCTCTTCTCGAAGAAGATCGGCGGGAAGTACGTGTTCCTGCATCGGCTTGGTTCAGAGATATGGATTGACCGGGTGGATGACCTTTCCTTTGCGAATGGAAAGGAGCTCTTCGGGACCATCCTCATGCATCCGCGCGATACCGCGTGGGACTCGAAGCGCATCGGCATCACTGCACCGCCCATCGAAACGCGATACGGATGGCTCCTGCTTTACCATGGCATATCGCGGCGCACCGGCCACTATAACGTGCGTGCGGCGCTTCTTGATGCGCGCGATCCCGCGAAGGTCCTGTACCGGACCCGCGACCCGCTCCTCGAGCCGAAGATGCCTTACGAGAAGAACGGCATCGTCCCGAACGTCGTCTTCCCCTGCGGCGCGGCGGTCGTACGCGGCACCTTGTTCGTCTATTATGGCGGCGCCGACCGGGTTGTCGGCGTGGCGTCCATCCGTATCGATACGATCGTTGACGGCCTCGTGAAGGAGGCTGCGCGTGACGACGATCTTTGACGGGTTCCTGTGGGGATCGCGGGGGTCCTTCTATTCACCCGATCCCGTCGTTCTCCCTCCCATTTCCGGTATACGATAGAGATACAGCTTCCATGCCCCATGGACGGGGATGGTCCGTTCGGGGACCATGCCGGGAAGCGTGAACGCATAGCTTATGATCCGCGCGCCGGGCCGGAGCTCCTTCCGGAGCTTTTCCGCGATCCTGCCGAGCACGCGTTCGGCAAGGAAGCAGAAGACCACGTCCGCATCATGGACATCCTCGGTGAAGAGGTCTTTGAACCTCATCGTCGCCTTTGAACCTGCGAGGAATATCCTGATCTTTGCGAGAAGATAGGGGAGGATGCTTATCTCTGCGCCTATCGCCCGCGCGCCGAACTCCTTATCCGCAATGACGATCGATGCGCCCGTGCCCGCGCCAAGGTCATAGAACGTTTCTCCTCGGCGCAGGCCTGCCTCGCGGAGCGCAAGGCGCACGGTGGTCTTGGCGCTCGGGAAGAAGGGCGCCGCGCTCCTTCGCGCGATCTGCATGGAGATGAGTATCGCGGATCCGCATCCGAGGAGCACGATCCCTATCGCATACGCCGTAATGGTGAGTGCCAGCATGATCTTATTTTATCAGAAAGGCGTTTTTAACGTATAATGAACCTATGTCGACGAGACGGGCAAAACAGATCATCTATGGGATGTTCTATCTCATCTTTTTTGCCGCATTCATCGGGGCGGCGTGGTTCCTCGCGATGCTCATCGTGCCCCGGGGACCTTCGACAGCCCCCTGTACCCCGAGCACGTGCGCACCGACGAGCACGGCACCGCTCCTCACCGCTCCGGTCATCACATTCACGTCATCGCCCGGGCATTATACGTTCCTTGCGCAGGTGGCGAACACCGACCCCTATTATGCCGCATCATATTTCGATTACGCCGTAGACCTCTATGACGCGTCGGGCACGGTCCTCCAATCCATTCCCGGGAGCTCCTTCGTCTATGCGGGGCAGACGAAATATCTCGTCGTGCCGAACGTTGCGGTAGGGGAGCCGTTCGTGAGCGCGGGACTCGTCCTTTCGAACGCCTATTGGCAGGATACCGCATCGCTCGGCGCGATCCCCCAGTTCACCAAGGAGAACGTCGTTTCATCGAACGGATCGACGACCGTCTCCGTGAGCGGACAGCTTACGAACGGGAACATCGCCTCCACGCACTACGTCTTCGTGGACGTCATCTTCACCACCTCGAACGGGAATCCCATCGGGGCGTCCGTGACCATCCTGAACAATGTCGGTCCCGGCAAGACCGTCGATTTTTCGGTGTCATATCCCCAGACGGGAGCGATCGATCCTTCTCGGAACGAGGTGCTTGTCTACGGCCTCAAATAAAGATAGAATACTGGGGATTTTACGGCCTCCATCATGCTCGCACTCTTCCTTCCTGCGGGCGTCCTTATCGGCATGGGCCTCGTCATGCTATCGACGCTTTCGCTCCATCTTTTCATATTCCAGATCATATGGGTGGCGGTCGCCACGGGCATCGTATTCCTCTTTACGAGGGTCGATGCGCGCGCCGTGTTCAATTCCCGATGGGTGGTGTGGGGCGGCTACGGTGCGGCGGTCCTCCTCATGCTCGTCGCGCTCGTCGCATCGCCGCTCGTCCGCAACACCCACAGCTGGATCGTGATCGGTCCTTTCACGCTCCAGCCGGTGGAATTCATGAAGATCGCGCTCATCCTTCTTTTTGCGAACTATTTCAGCCGCCGCCATCTTGCGATCGCCCGCTGGCAAACGATCTTCGTATCGTTCGCGTTCTTCGTCGTCCCCGCAGCCATCGCGATCAAGCTTCCCGACCTCAGCTCCGCGATCATCTTTTTCTCGATCTGGTTCGGGTTCCTTATGTTCCTCGGTATGCCGTTCCGTCGCGTCGTCGTCGCGCTTGTGGTGTTCGTCCTTGCAGGAGTGCTTGCGTGGAACGTGGCGCTCAAAGGATATCAGCGCGCCCGCATCGCAGGCTATCTTTCGCCGAAGGAGAATGCCCTCGGCATCAATTACAGCGTCATCCAGTCCGAGATAGCCATCGGTGATTCCGGATGGTTCGGCAAGGGGTACGGACAGGGAACGCAGACCCAGCTTGGATTCCTTTCGGAACCCACCGAGGATTTCATGTTCTCGGCCGTCGTCGAGGAATGGGGCTTCGTCGGAGGCGTCCTCATCTCCCTGGCATTCTTTTTCCTCGTGTTCGCGATATTGCGCATCGGGACCCTGGCGGACGAGAATTTCGAGAAGTTCATCTGCATGGGGACCGCGATCATGTTCGCCGCCCAGTTCCTCCTTAATGCGGGTTCCGCGACGGGGCTCACCCCGGTCGTCGGCGTCACATTCCCGTTCCTCAGCTACGGCGGATCGAGCATGATCGCCGATGGATTCATGCTTGCCGTGATAAATTCGATACGAAAACGGCTCGCATGACGATCATCCCCTCCGACCCCCGGAATCGCACCATCTTCGCCGTCATTGGCGCGGTCGTGCTCCTTGTATGCCTCGGAGGCGTGTTCCTTCATGAGCTTTCTCCCGTCGACGCCCGAAATACCTCTCCCGTGGGATTCACGGTCGCGCAGGGGGAGGGTTTTAGGACCATCGCACACGGACTTGTCGAAGCCCATCTCATACGTTCCGCCACCGTATTCGGTGCCTATGCGCTCCTTGGCGGCCGCGCAGGGGAGATCAAACCCGGCATCTACCGGCTCGATCCCGCAATGTCCTCTTTCACGATCATGGACGCACTCACTGCGGGAGGGGCGAATGAGACGGCCGTGACGATCCCCGAAGGCGCGAACATCTATCAGATCGATGGCATCCTGAGCGCCGCGCATGTCATTGCGCCCGGCGCCCTTGTCGCGCTCCAGGGAAAGAGCCCCCAGGGTGACCTTGAGGGCATATTGTTCCCCGACACCTATCGTTTTTACATCAATACGACCGCGACCTCGGTCGTCCAGGAGATGGAATCGGTATTCACGGAACGGACGCTGCCCATCTTCTCAGCCGCGGGCATTACGAGTACCACTCCCGGAGGGAGGATGGCCCAGGTTCTCATCCTCGCCTCCATCCTTGAGAAGGAGGTCCCCGATCTGCACGATCAGGAGCTCGTGGCGGGGATCCTCTTGAAGCGGATCAAGGCAGGCATGCCCCTCGATATCGATGCTACCGTATGCTATGCGAGGCTTCTTCAGGAGAACCAGGCCGTTCCTGCCGGACCGGGTACGCCCGAAATGTTCGCGACCTCCTGTCCGTCCCTCACGGCGCTTGACTTCAAGATACACTCACCCTATAATACATACCTATATGGGGGACTGCCGCCCGGCCCAATCGGGAACCCCGGGACTTCCTCGATCGTGGCGGCGCTCAATCCACAAAGTTCCCCGTACTGGTATTACCTGAGCGATCCGGCGACAGGGAAAACCATATTCGCCAAGACCCTTGACGAACAAACAGCAAATAGAGTTAAATACTTAGAAAGCAATCCGTAACGGAATCCCTCGAAGGAACGAAGAAGGGATAAGCCGTTTTTTGCGCGTTGGGGTATTGACAAAATAAACCTTTTAATAACTATGGCAAAATTCGCCTCCATAAAGAGTTTCGCAAAATCAAAACCCCTCATCTCCCCGTTCAATCTGAACGAGGCGCAGCTCAAGTCATATGAATGGTTCCTCAAGAAGGGATTGAACGAGCTCCTCGAGGAGATTTCGCCTATTCGCGATCATACCGGCAAGGAGTTCGAGCTTTACTTCTCGGATTACCGCTTCGATGAGCCGAAGTACGATGAGACGACTGCGCGATACAAGGAGGCGACTTACGAAGCCCCCCTCCGCTGCACCCTCCGTCTTGTGAACAATCGCACCGGAAGGGATCTCAAGCAGGAGGTCTATTTCGGCGATTTCCCGATCATGACGGGAAGGGGAACCTTCATCATCAACGGCGTGGAGCGCGTGGTGGTCTCCCAGCTTGTCCGTTCGCCGGGCGTGTACTTCACCGCGGCGCCATACCGCGGCCATCTGCTTTTCGGCGCGAAGATCATCCCGAACCGCGGCGCATGGCTTGAGTTCGAGACCGACATCAACGGGGAGATCGGCGTGAAGATCGACCGCCACCGGAAGGTGCCCGTGACGGATCTTTTGCGCATCTTCGGCATGACGACCGAAGAGATCAAAAAGACGTTCGAGGATTCGGATACTGGCCTTATCAAATACATCGATGCGACCATCCGCAAGGATGTCGCGAAGGATGCCGACGAATCCTATGTCGAGATCTACCGCCGCCTTCGTCCGGGCGATCCCGCGAACGCGGAGACCGCGCGCAACCTCATTGCCGCGATGTTCGAGCGGGCCGACCGCTACGATCTTTCCGAAGTGGGGCGCTATAAGATGAATCAGCGTCTCGACCTCGATCGCGCACGGACGACCAAGCTCCTCGAAAAGGAGGACCTCATCGCCATCGTGAAGGAGATCATCAAGCTCAATAACGATCCCGAGGCCGAACCGGACGACATCGACCATCTCGGCAATCGCCGCCTCAAGGCGGTGGGTGAGCTTCTCCAGGGCCGCCTCCGCATCGGTCTTGCGCGGTTGCGCCGCATCATCCAGGATCGCATGTCCACGGAGGACAAGGATTCCCTCCAGCCGGCACAGCTCGTGAATTTCCGCCCGATCGCGGCGGTCATCAAGGAGTTCTTCGCCTCGTCCCAGCTCTCGCAGTTCATGGACCAGGTGAACCCGCTCGCCGAGCTCGAGCATAAACGCCGCATTTCAGCCCTCGGACCGGGCGGTCTCACGCGCGAACGCGCGTCCTTCGAGGTGCGCGACGTGCATCGTTCCCACTACGGCCGCATCTGCCCGATTCAGACGCCGGAGGGATCGAACGTAGGCCTTATCAACTATCTTGCAAGCTATACCCGCATCAACGATTTCGGGTTCCTCGAGGCTCCGTATGCACGCGTGAAGAACGGCGTCGTGACGAACGAGATCGTCTGGATGGATGCATCCGAGGAGGAGAAATACAAGATCACCCACGCAGGAACCCCCAAGGATGAGAAAGGGAAGCTCCTCGGCACGGCGCTCGAGACCCGCATCAAGGGAGAGCCGGGCACGGTCGCACCGGACGAGGTTGATTTCATCGATATCGCGCCGAACGAGTTCATCTCGGTCGCGACCTCGCTCATTCCGTTCCTTCAGCATGACGACGCGAACCGCGCACTCATGGGTTCGAACATGCAACGCCAGGCAGTCGTATCCGTGCGCCCCGATGCGCCGTACGTATCCACCGGGCAGGAGGAGAAGGTGGCGCTCGATTCCGGTTACGTGATCCTCGCGGAGGACAACGGGGAGATCGTGGAAGCCGACGGCAGCCATATCAAGGTCAAATATCCAAAAGCGACGAAGACCTATATCCTCGAAAAGTTCAAGCGTTCCAACCAGTTCACCTGCATCTCGCAGAAGCCGCTCGTCGTCCGCGGAGAGGTTGTGAAGAAGGGCCAGATCCTCGCGGATGGTCCCTCGATCGAGAACGGCATCCTTGCACTCGGCCAGAACCTCCTCGTATCTTTCGTGTCCTGGGAGGGCGCGAATTTCGAGGACGCCATCATCATCTCCGAACGCGTGGTCCAGCAGGACCGTTTCACGTCGATCCATATCGATGAATACTCGTGCGACGTGCGCGACACGAAACTCGGCCCGGAGGTGACCACCTACGACATCCCGAACGTTTCCGAGGACAAGCTCAAGAATCTCGATGAGGAAGGCATCGTCCGCATCGGTGCGGAAGTGAAGGCGGGGGATATCCTCGTCGGCAAGATCTCCCCGAAGGGCGAATCGGAACTCACGTCCGAGGAGCGCCTCCTTCGCGCCATCTTCGGCGAGAAGGCGCGCGACGTGAAAGATACCTCGCTCACGCTTCCCCACGGCAAAGTGGGCCGCGTTGTCAATGTGAAGATCTTCGACCGCGAACGGGGCGACAAGCTCGAACCGGGCATCATCCGCCGCATCCAGGTGGAAATCGCCGAGCTTCGCAAGGTGCAGGCAGGCGACAAGCTCGCCGGCCGCCACGGCAACAAAGGCGTCATCTCGCAGGTGCGCGCCGTAGAAGACATGCCGTATCTCGAGGATGGTACGCCGGTGGATATCATACTCAATCCGCTGGGCGTCGTGTCTCGTATGAACCTCGGACAGATCCTCGAAACCCATCTTGGCTGGGCCGCGCACAAGCTCGGCTATCGCGCCATCACGCCGGGCCTTGATTCCGCGACCGAAGCGGACATCCGCGAAGAGCTTAAGAAGGCAGGCCTTCCGGAGGACGGCAAGATGAAACTCTTCGACGGACGGACGGGCGAAGCGTTCCAGAACCGCGTCATGGTCGGGCAGATCTACATGCTGAAGCTCAACCACCTCGTGGAGGACAAGGCGCACATGCGCTCGATCGGTCCGTACTCTTTGATCACCCAGCAGCCGCTCGGCGGCAAGGCGCAGTTCGGTGGCCAGCGTTTCGGAGAGATGGAAGTGTGGGCACTCGAAGGCTATGGCGCGCGCCATACGCTCCAGGAGATGCTCACGATCAAATCCGATGACGTCGTAGGTCGCGCTGCGGCATACGAATCCATCATCCGCGGCGAGCAGATCAAGGAGCCGAACGTCCCCGCATCCTTCAACGTGCTCGTGAATGAGCTGAAGTCGCTTGGATTCAACATCCAGCCGCTCTATGAATCGGAGACCGAACGGAAGGATAACTTCTCGGCGCTTCGCATCTCGGTTGCATCCCCGGAGGATATCCTCCGCTGGTCGCATGGCGAGGTCACGAAACCGGAGACGATCAATTATCGTACCCAGCGTCCGGAGAAGGACGGCCTCTTCAGCGAGCGCATCTTCGGTCCTACGAAGGATTACGAGTGCTACTGCGGCAAATACCGCAGGATCCGCTATAAGGGTGTGGTCTGCGACAAATGCGGCGTCGAAGTGACGCGTGCCGCCGTCCGCCGCGAGCGCATCGGCCATATTGCGCTTGCAACGCCGGTGTCCCATATCTGGTTCCTCAAGTCCATCCCGTCGCGCCTCTCGCTCACGCTTGACGTGTCCGCCCAGAAGCTCGAGCGCGTCATCTACTATTCCGCATACATCATCACCGAGATCAAGGAAGAGAACCGCAAAGCGGCGCTTGAAGAGCTCGAGCGGGAACTGAAGGGCAAGCTGAAGACCGTCGGCAACAAGGACAAGGAGGTGAAAGGGGAGATCATGGAGGCCGCCGACACCACGAAGGAGTATCTCGAGAAGCTCCGCGTCGGACAGATTCTTTCCGAGAACGAGTATTTCACGCTTTCCCGCAAGTTCGGCAACATCTTCAAGGCATCGAGCGGCGCCGAAGCCGTGCAGTCGATCCTTCAGAGGATGGACCTTAAAAAGGAGATCACCGGCATTGAGAAGGACCTTGAGGGCGCGCGCGATCCGATGGCTCAGAGCAAGCTGCTCCGCCGGCTCAAGATGTTCAAGTCCATGGTACGCAACGGAAGCCGTCCGGAATGGATGGTCATGAACGTGCTGCCGGTGCTTCCTCCCGATCTCCGTCCGATGGTGGCGCTCGACGGCGGCCGCTATGCGACGTCGGATCTGAACGACCTCTACCGCCGCGTCATCAACCGCAACAACCGCCTGAAGAAGCTCCTCGAGATCAAAGCCCCGGACGTCATCGTCCGCAACGAGAAGCGCATGCTCCAGGAGGCAGTGGATGCGCTCATCGACAATTCGGCGCGTTTCGGCACGCAGCAGATGTCGGCACAGCGCCGCCCGCTCCGTTCCCTTGCCGACATGCTCAAAGGCAAGCAGGGCCGGTTCCGCCAGAACCTGCTCGGCAAGCGCGTGGATTACTCCGGCCGTTCGGTGATCGTGGTCGGTCCGAAGCTCGCACTCGATCAGATGGGGATCCCGAAGCGCATGGCGCTCGAACTCTTCCGGCCATTCGTCATCAGCGAGATCATCAAACGCGGCCTTGCGCACAACATGCGCTCCGCATCGCGCTTCATGGAAGAGCATACCTCCGAGGTCCTCGCCATCGTCGAGGAGATCATCAAGGACAAGCACGTGCTTCTGAACCGCGCACCGACGCTCCATCGTCTTTCGGTGCAGGCGTTCCGTCCGCAGCTCGTCGAGGGTCTTGCCATCAAACTTCCGCCGCTCGTCTGCGCCGCGTTCAATGCCGACTTCGACGGCGACCAGATGGCCGTGCATCTTCCGCTCTCCGATGCCGCACAGCAGGAGGCCCGCGAGATCATGTCCGCCGGAAAGAACCTTCTGAAGCCTGCAACGGGAGATCTCATTCCCGGACCTTGGAACGATATCGTGCTCGGCAGCTATTACATCACGCGCATCGATGTCGCGAAGGAGGGCGTTCCGGTGCGTCACTTCACCGATTATGACGAGGTGATGCTTGCATATCATTTCGGACAGATCAAGCTCCATACGCCTCTCCGGGTGCGCGGCATCGACGTGGAAACGAGCGCCGGCCGCCTCATCTTCAACCGCGCGCTCAATGGCACGCTGCCCTACGTGAACGAGACCGTCACCAAGAAGAAGCTCAATGCATTCCTTGGACGCGTGTTCGAGGTCCATGGCATGGAGACGACCCGCGATGTCATCGATCGGGTAAAGACCCTCGGGTATGAGATGGCCACCGTCTCCGGCATCACATGGGCCATGGCCGACCTTATCATCCCGAAGGAGAAGGAGGGGATCATGCACAAGGCGGACAAAGAGGTGGAGCTCATCCACGAGCAGTACGCCGAAGGCCTTCTTACGCCGATCGAGCGCCGCTCGCGCGTGATCAGCGTGTGGGAGAAGGCGAAGAGCGATCTTGCGAAGCTCGTATCGGGCGTGTTCTCTCCGGAGAACTCGATCTATCAGATCGTCGATTCGGGATCCCGCGGTTCCTGGTCCCAGCCGATCCAGATGATGGGTATGAAGGGACTCGTGCAGAACCCGAAGGGTGAAACGATCGAACTTCCCATCAAGTCGTCGCTCAAAGAAGGACTTTCCGTGCTTGAGTACTTCATCATGACCCACGGCGCCCGCAAAGGTACCACGGACACCGCGCTCAAGACCGCGCAGGCAGGCTATCTCACACGGCGCCTTGTGGATGTCGCCCAGGACCTTACGATCCGCGAAGAGGATTGCCACACGAAGGAGGGTCTTCAGATCCTCCGCGCCGACGGCAAGGAGTTCAATCAGAGCTTTGCATCCAAGTTGTTCTCTCGCACCGTCCTTGAGGACGTGAAGGTGGGGAACAAGGTCCTTGTACGCGCTGGCGAGATGATCGATCATGCGACCGCCGATGCGATCGAGGCTGTGGAAAAGATCGAGAGCGTCGCCGTGCGTTCACCGATAACCTGCAAGACATTTTACGGTATCTGCGCCCGGTGCTATGGATACGATCTGAGCACGAACAAACCCGTGGGCATGGGCACTGCGGTGGGAGTGCTTGCCGCACAGTCCATCGGAGAGCCGGGGACCCAGCTCACCATGCGTACCTTCCACCAGGGAGGCGTAGCGGGTGCGGACATCACGCACGGTCTCCCGCGCGTTGAGGAGATCTTCGAGACGCGCGCTCCCAAGGGCCGCGCCATCCTTGCCCCCTTTGACGGCGTGGTGGACAAGATCGAGGAGCGGGGAACGCTCAAAGCGGTGCGCTTCATTCCCGAGACGAAGAAGGGCAAGGCCCAGGACATCAGCGTCCCGCGCGGTACGGTGCTCTTCATCCAGGCAGGCGACAAGGTCCAGAAGGGAGATCGCCTTTCCGAGGGAAACCTCGACATTCATGAGCTCTATGCGCACCGAGGAATGTCGGAAGTGGGCCGTTACATCGTGAACGAGGTCCAGAAGATCTACGCATCCGAAGGCGCCTCCATCAACAACAAGCATCTTGAAATGATCGTGCGCCAGATGTTCTCGCGCGTGAAGATCCGCGAGGCAGGCGATGCGCCCGACTTCGTGATGGGCGAGATCGTGGATAAGTCCCGTTTCCTCGAAGTGAACCGCCAGATGAAGCGAGAGGGAGGGAAACCCGCAAAAGCGGATGAGGTGCTCCTCGGTATCACGCGCATCGCCCTTTCCGCTGAGTCGTTCCTTTCGGCGGCGTCCTTCCAAGATACTTCGCGCGTGCTCGTGAAAGCGGCAATCGAAGGCAAGATCGACAGGCTCCGCGGCCTCAAGGAGAACGTCATCATCGGCAGGCTCATTCCTGCGGGAAAGCAGGATATTTCGCCCGACATCATCCTTCACGAGGGCGAGCTTGAAGAGGAGGAGGAGGTTGCAGAGGCGAGCATCTGATCGAACGGGGCCGGGACTGGACATTCCCCGGCCCTTCGGGTACA
Organism: Candidatus Parcubacteria bacterium; assembly: GCA_027355945.1. Taxonomy (GTDB): domain Bacteria; phylum Patescibacteriota; class Minisyncoccia; order UBA6257; family 2-01-FULL-56-20; genus JAKAGE01. The sequence continues at coordinate 16,695 of DAIEHA010000014.1, forward strand.
ATGACTGACGTTGCTTCCATATCTATGACCAACGAGGAAAAGGACAAAAAGGAATATGAGCTCGGTGTGCTCATCCTCCGCGAGGAGGACCTTCCGGGAGTGCTTGCGCTTCTCGCGCAGCATCATGCGGATATCACTTCCGAGGCGCGCGCCAAGCGTCTTGCGATGGCATACGAGATCAAGGGCCACAAAGAAGGCGTTTTTGCGAGCGTGACGTTCAAAGCATACGGCGACGAGGTGAAGGAACTCGAGCATGATCTCCGTCTCCGTGCGGATGTCCTCCGCTCGATCGTGGTGAAGCTTCCGAAGCCTTCGCTCCGTCCGGCGCCTTCGGCCAGTGCGCCTGCTCCCGTATCGGGCGAACCCTATGCCCATACAACGCCCCGGACAGCCCCTGAGTCCCGCCCTGCTGCTCCAAAACCCCTCAGCAATGAGGCGCTTGAGAAAAAGCTCGAAGAGATCCTGGGTTAATGAGAAAACGGCCCCTGCGTGTGCAAGGGCCGTTTTTTTATCTTTTTCCGGACCTTCCCTCCGCTTTCCTTCAGGAGAAATTTAATGTAAAGTGGTAGCATAAAGGGGTCGAAAAAAATAATAACCCTCAATCATGGATTTCAATAGAGCAATCATCGTGGGTCGAGTCACCGCGGATCCCCAGCTTCGTACGACCCCGGGAGGACAGTCGGTTGTCACGATCGGTGTCGCCACAAACAGGACCTGGACCGATAAGGCGGGAGCAAAGCAAGAGGAGACCGAGTTCCATAACGTCGTGATCTGGGGGAGACAGGCCGAGATCGCCGGGCAATATCTCGTGAAAGGAGCCACGGTGCTTGTGGAGGGGCGTCTCCAGACGCGCAGCTGGACCGACAAGCAGGGGCAGCAGCGCCGTACAACCGAGATCATGTGCGAACGCCTCCAGCTTGGTCCGCGTCCCGGGGGCGGCGGGGGAGGACAGAGCGGCGGCTTCCGCGCGGGCGCTCCCGCGGCTGCTGCGGGCACCGATGCATCGAAAGGGACCGACACGCCCTCTCTCGACGATATTCCTGTGATCAATCTTGAGGATGAGGAGATCAAGCCCGAGGATATCCCTTTCTAAGCGGTCAGGGATCTCGGGACGGACGGCGGGCATCCTTTGCGGCGCCTCTTGATTAAACGAAAATAATCGGGTATCATATTCGAGTTATGGCAAAGAAGATAAAAACCGTATTAAAGCTTCAACTCCCCGCAGGCGGCGCGAATCCTGCGCCTCCGGTGGGTACCGCGCTCGGTCCTCAGGGCATCAATATCCAGGACTTCTGCAAGCAGTTCAATGAGGCCACGAAGGATATGAAGGGCGATGTGGTTCCCGCGCAGATCACCATCTTCGAGGACAGGTCCTTCTCGTTCGTACTGAAGACCCCGCCGGCATCCGCACTGCTCAAACAGGCCGCCCATATCGAAAAAGGGGCCGCGGATTCCGCAAAGAACAAGGTAGGCACGGTTTCAAAGGAGGACGTGCGCAAGATCGCCGAACGGAAGCTCGCGGATCTCAACACGGACGATCTTGATGCCGCAGAAAAGATCATTGCCGGTACCGCGAAGAACATGGGAATCACCGTTGAGGACTAAGATAACCTAAAAAGCTAACAAAATCGGGGTTTTCCCAAAAATTATCATTGGGCCCCTGAGCGAAAGCCGATCATAATTGATCGGTTTTTTGTTGCATCCAAAGGTCGGCAAAATAATTTGCCCTTATGAGATGCAAAAGGATAGAAAACGATTTTCCCGTTGGGAAACATGTATTCGTTGCGCCCGCCGCTGTCGGAAGATTTATGGTTTTGGGAGGGAGGGGGAAATGGCCGCGGTGCTTTGCCGGGATTGCTCGCGGGCGATAACGCCAAAAAA
>DAIEHA010000015.1 GCA_027355945.1 Candidatus Parcubacteria bacterium
ATGACTCGGGGAACAATGCGACGGGATCGTGGCAGGGGACCCAGGCCGGTACGAGCGGTTATTATTCCCCCGGCTTGAACCAGGCGTGGGCGGGGACGTTCGACGGAACGACGACGTACATCAATCTTCCCGCATCCCCGTTCGGTGCATATCCCGCAAGCGGCAATACCAATAATTATTCGCTGACGTTTACGACATGGTTCAAGACGGCATCGAGCGGTTCGATCTTGGGTCAATCCTCCAATACCCTTCCGCCAACCTCTCCTGTGGGTTTCGTTCCTGCTATCTATGTCGATACGTCGGGAAAGGTGAGGGCGAGCATGTTCTGGCACGGGTCTTCCGGGAGTCAGATTGTAAGCGTGAATTCATATGCGGATAACAACTGGCACTCTCTGGCGGATAGCTATAATAATGGCGTCGAAACATTGTACATCGACGGTGTTTTGATCGGTTCGCAATCGATGACCGAGGATTCATACAACAACATCTATCAATATTTTTTGGGGACCGCATATTCGGGATTGTGGCCATTAGATAATGGAGGATGGTTCTATTTCATAGGTCTTATCAATGATGTCCGCATATACGACCGTGCGCTCTCTCCTGCGGAGATCGCGGCATTGTACGGCGCGAAGAAGTAAGAGGACGTTCTTCGCATCGCCTCGTCCTGTCTCGTCCGGCTGCGCGCGATTTCTGGTATACTGGCATTATGCCCGATAAGGAATCAACGAAATCCGGGGAGGACCTTGCATCTGCTGCATCTGCACCTGTTGCATCCATCGCACCCGTTGCATCCGCTCCCACCGCTCCCATTCTTGTGTCCACGACCGCAACCGCCGTATGCCCGCAATGCCATCTTCCGGTGCTGCCGGAATATTACTTCTGTCCCAATTGCGGGACGAACCTCCGCCTGCCGCCCCTTCGCACGACGATAGGTGCCCAGGTGATGATCTATCTCTTCAGCGCCGCGCTTCCATGGATCGCATATCTTGCGATCACAAAATGGCCCGGACCGAGATATATGCGCTCGGAAGATCCAAGGGCGCGGGCGATCGGTTGGGTCGCACTGGGCATTCTCGTCATATCGTCGATCGTGGCAATCTGGCTTACCACGGTATGGATCAATCAGCAGATCAGCTCGGCATTGAACGATGTGGGTAATATCGGGAACTTCGGGAGCGGTCTCTGACATTGCATCATGAAAGGTGGCACGGAATCATCGTACGTGATCGGCATCGATGAGGTGGGGCGCGGTGCGCTTGCGGGTCCCGTCGTCGTGGTGGCCGTGCTTGTCCCGGCACGCCGCGGGGCATGGCTCGAGGACCGCACCGTACGGCGCCTTGGCCCTCTTAAGGATTCCAAAAAGCTGGCGCCTGCGCGGCGCGAGGCATGGGCTGCGCATTTTCGGAAAAGCGGGGGCGCGGTGCGCTTCGCCGCCGCAAGGATCTATCCTCGAGGCATCGAACGGATGAACATTTCGAATGCAGCGAACCGTGCGGCATATCGCGCGGTGGAGGCCCTTGCGAGAACTCATGGGTTCGATCCCATGCGCATGAGGATCTATCTTGACGGGGGGCTCTTCCTGAAGGACCGTGCAATGCAAAAAAGATCGTTTCCCCACGCGAGGACCGTGGTGAAAGGGGATGAGACGATCCCGGCGGTCTCTGCGGCGTCGATCATCGCCAAAGTGGCAAGGGATGGGTTCATGGTGAGGCTCGCAGCGCGGCATCCGGGGTATGCATTCGAGGTCCATAAGGGTTATGGCACGGCGATGCATCGCGCTGCCCTCAGGAAGCAGGGTCCTTGTGCGGCGCACCGATTGACTTTTCTCCCCGGAAAGCCTATGATAGACGGATAAATCAACCTTTTTATCATATTCCATGGGAGGTGTACCGATAAAACATCATACGAAAGGCAAGACCGGTCGCAGGCGTTCGCATCTTGCGATGAAGAAGCAGCGGCTTTTTGCATGCAAGAATTGCGGAGCACCCAAGCTGGCGCACAGGGCATGCCCGCAGTGCGGGAAGAAGTAGAAGCGCATAGGGTGCGGCTTGGTGGCGGGGCGGGATCGGAGATCATGAACGTTCTTTCCTAAACGATAATGGCAACACGGCACTTGATCAGGACGGTGGTCCTCCAATCGCTTTACGAGTGGGATTTTTACAATAGGAAAAAGGACATCACGGAGATATTGGAGCGCAATATGCAGGAATTCGCCCCGGGAGTGGACGAGCCTGAGTTCGCGTGGAAGATACTTCATGGCGTCGCAGCGCATTTGAAGGAGATCGACGAGACCATCCGGCGGGCGGCCCCCGAATGGCCCCTCGACAAGATCGCGATCATCGACCGCAACATCCTGCGCATCGGACTTTATGAGCTCATGTATGCGGACCCCGAGGAGGTGCCTCCCAAGGTTGCGATCAACGAATCGATCGAGCTTGCCAAGAACTATGGAGGTCCGAACGCAGCCCGCTTCGTGAACGGGGTGCTCGGCACGATCTATCGCGACATGGCGGCGCGGCGCGCGGAAGCGAAACAGCAAGAAGAGGCGAAGCAATAGACATGGCATTCGATGAGCTCGAAAGGAATATAGGGGTGACGTTCGAGAACAAGGACCTCCTTACGGAGGCCCTTACGCATCGGTCATATCTCAACGAATATCCGAAATGGCATCTGCCCCACAATGAGCGTTTGGAATATCTGGGGGATGCGGTGCTCGAGCTCCTTGTAAGTGAGGAGCTTTTTGCGCGCTTTCCGCGCGAGCCGGAAGGAAGGCTTACCATCCTCCGCGCAGCGCTTGTGAACTATCAGATCCTTGCGAAGGTGGCGGAGAGGATCGGACTGCAGCGTTACATCATGATGTCGCGGGGGGAACGGAAGGATACCGGAAAGGCGCGTGAGGTGATCCTTGCGAACGCCATGGAGGCGCTCATCGGCGCCGTCTATCTCGATGGCGGATTTTCCGCAGCGAAGAAGTTCACGGATGTCTTCGTGATGACGAACCTTGCAGAGGTGCTCGCGACGAAGAGCTATAAAGATGCAAAAAGCGAGCTTCAGGAGGTGATCCAGGAGCGTTTGAAGCTCACGCCGACGTATGACGTGATCACCGAAGAGGGGCCGGCTCACCGGCGCGTGTTTACGATGGGCGTATACTTCGCGGACACATTGATCGCGACCGGCGAGGGGACCTCGAAGCAGGAGGCCGAAGCCGATGCAGCGAAGAATGCGCTGAGGAAATATCCACGAGAGAGATAGGCGCAGCAGCGAATATCTACGTAACACTACCGGCACGCATCGTCCCCCATGTCCCATTTCCTCAAAAAGCTCGAATTGAACGGATTCAAATCCTTTGCGGGGAGGACCGTGCTTGAATTTCCCGCGGGCATCGTTGCGGTCGTGGGGCCGAACGGATCCGGGAAATCCAACATCGTCGACGCCATCCGCTGGCTCCTCGGGGAGCGCGACGCGAAGAACCTCCGCGGCGGCAAGGGAGAGGACCTTATCTTCGCAGGGACCCAGAAGCGGGCGCGGGTGGGCATCGCCCAGGCCAGTCTCCATTTCGAGAACAAGAACAAGTTCTTCCCGGTGGACTTCGAGGAGGTGGTGGTCTCGCGCGAAATCCGCCGCGACGGACAGAGCAAATATTACCTCAATAAATCGGAGATCCTCCTGCGGGATCTCATCGATTTCTTCGCGAGAGTGCGCCTTGGTTCCCGGGGGCTCGTCGTCATCGGGCAGGGGGATAGCGATATGTTCATACGGGCAACTCCCTCCGAGCGGCGGGAGATGATCGAGGAGATCCTCGGGCTCCGCGAATATCAATTGAAGAAGGCCGATGCGGAACGCAGGCTGAAGAACAGTAGGATCAATCTTGCGCAGGTGACGGCGCTCATCGAGGAGATCGAGCCGCATTTGCGTTCCCTGAAGCGGCAGACCGGGCGTTGGGAGCGGCGGGGGATGCTCGAAGAGGAACTTCGCACGCTCGAGGATGCGTTCTTCGGATGGCAGCTTGCAGAGCTCGCGGTGAAAGGCGGCGAGGTGGATGCGCGCAGCGCCGCCCATGAGCGGCAGTTCGAGGCGCTTGCCAAAGAGAAGGCTGCCGCGGCGACGCGGCAAGCGGCGGTCGAGGAGAGCCAGCCGGAGGAGCGCAAGCGGCTTGCCGGAGTGAAGGAGGAGATCGCGGGCCTCATGGAGTCGCGCAATCGTCTTCAGAAGGATCTCGGGAGGATCGAAGCGCAGGTGGAGATGGCCAAACGCGTACCGGCGGCGGCGGGCGTCTCGCGGGACCACGACCGGAAGACGGAGCACCTTCTCGATGTGATACGGAAAGTGAAGGATGAACTGGAGGCTGCACTTGATGAGGAGCCGCTCGGCGTCCTTGCGGCAGTGGAGAATGCCCTCGAGGAGCTTACGTTCGCCCTCGAAGATGCGGCCGGCGCGGCGGACGATGGCGCCGAAAATACGGCTGGTGCTGTGAAGGAGAGGGAGGTGCCGGAAGAGCTCCGTCGTGCGCTCGCACGCGCCTCCGAGGATGTTGCGGCGCTTGAAGAAAGGGTTGCGGCGCTTCGCGAAACCGAGCACGGGCTCGAAGCCGCCCAAGAAGGGTTCTATGCCTTGTTCAAGGGGGCGGTGGGCGACGTGCAGCAGGCTCAGGCGAAGATCGATCTTTGGGAGCGGACGAACAGGGAGCTTCTTCTCGAGAAGGAACGGGTGGATCTTCGCAGGGAGGATGTGCTCCATCAGATACGCCAGGCGGGAAGGCGTCCCGAGGAGTTCCATGAGGCGGTTTCCCGCGCCTCTTCCGGGGATTCCGCAGAAATGGAGCGGCGCATGTTCCGTCTGCGTGGCGATCTCGCAAGTATCGGCGAGGTGGATGAGGCGCTCATGAAGGAGGCGAGCGACACCGAGGAGCGCCATCACTATCTTCTCCGCGAATCCGAGGACCTTACGAAGGCGATTACCGACCTCGAGACCCTTTTGCGGGAGCTCACCGAGAAGATCGCGGGTGAGTTTGAGAAATCGCTCGGGAAGATCAATGACGAGTTCGATAAATTCTTCGCGCTTATGTTCGGGGGAGGATCGGCGCGGCTGAGGATTCCGAGGCCTAAGGCGGATAGGAACGAGGATGGCGAGGACGAGGATGCTGCGGTGAAGGAGGAGGGTTCCGGGGATGCGGAGGCGGGGAGCGGGGAGATCGAAAGGGTGCAGGGCATCGAGATCGAGGTGAGGCTTCCGCGTAAGAAGATCGCATCGCTCGACATGCTTTCCGGCGGTGAGCGGTCGCTCGTCGGCATTGCCGCGCTCTTCGCGATGGTGGCCGTAAGCCCTCCGCCGTTCCTCGTGCTTGATGAGATCGATGCGCCGCTCGATGAACGCAATGCGCGTCGATTCGGCGACATGTTGAAGGAATTCTCGAAGCACACGCAGTTCATCGTGGTGACCCATAATCGAGCCACAATGGAGGCGGCCGATATCCTTTACGGCATCACGCTTGCCGAGGACGGTTCCTCGAAGATCGTGTCCCTGAAGCTCGAGCCGGAGGCCGCGGCCGAGGCATCCGCATCCGGCGCGACGGGAACGGAAGGGGAGCGATAAGCTGCTTTACCTCTTCGGGGATTTCGTTTATCATTTCTTCGAAGCAGCGTTGGGCCCATAGTAAAGTGGTATTACGCCGCATTCGCATTGCGGAGGCGGGAGTCCGATTCTCCCTGGGTCCACCAAAGTTCATCCCTCTCAAAGGTTATCAAGGGCGCAGCGGAAGCGGGGGCCAAGAACCGGGAATTGATCGATCGATGCACCGACAGACCGGGCGCATTGCGGCGCACAGACCCTTTTCAAGGGTTGTTTGTTATAATTAAAGAAAAAGGTCGAACGACAAACTTTCGTTTTTCATATCACTATCATGCAAAGTTGGACGGATGTGGTGGTCGGTTCGTTCGCGACCCTCTGGATAGGGTTCATGGAGTATGTTCCAAGGATCATCGGTGCGCTTATTGTGCTCATCATCGGCCTTATCGTCGCAGCAGGGCTCGATGCGCTCGTCGAGAGGATATTCGAGTCGATCAAACTCGATATGTTCCTTGAGAAGGTGGGGCTGAAACCGGTCTTCGAGCGCGCAGGGCTCAAGCTCCGCGGCGCATACTTCCTCGGGAAGCTCGTGTATTGGTTCGTGGTGCTCGGATTCCTTCTTGCGATATCCGATACGCTCGGCCTTTATGCGCTCTCCGGATTCCTCACCTCGGTCGTGAATTACATACCGAATGTCATTGCAGCGGTTCTCATTCTTCTCGCATCCCTCATGCTCGGGCATTTCCTGCGTCGGATCGTGACGGCATCGGTGCTTTCCGCAAAGCTTCATGCGGCGCACTTCCTCGGGACGCTCGTGTGGTGGATCGTGGTCGTCTTCGGGTTCCTCGCCGCGCTTGCGCAGCTCAATATCGCGGCGGAGATCGTGCAGACGCTCGTCACGGGATTCATCGCAATGCTCGCTCTTGCGGGAGGGCTTGCGTTCGGCCTCGGAGGGAAGGAATATGCGGGTCATCTGTTGAACAAGCTGAAGGACCGTACGGAACCGCACTAGGGAGGGGACGGTCATGCTGCGAAACGGTCCGGGTTCCGGGCCGTTTTTTTATCCACAGATTTCCTTGCCGGAGGGGAGGGAAAATCTATACACTGGAACAAGAGGAGGAGGGAAGGCTATGAGTGCTCAAGTGATGTCCGCCATTGGACCTTCAGCGATTTTCCCGGTGCCGGGATCGTCCAACGCATCGCATCCCGCGCCCCAGGAGGATAGGAAGGCGATACGCTGTCCCCGATGCAGGCTGATGCAGTTCATGACGCCGAGGAATAAATGCCGAAGGTGCCATGTGCCATTGTATCGGCTGGAGGATCTGTCCGTTCAGGAAGTGCCAGAAGATCGATCCGCGGGAGATCTTGTGGAGGCGCGGAAAAATCTGGGGACGGTCGGCCGCGCATTCCGGTTCTTCCGGGAGGAGCGGCATATAAGCCAGGAGCAGGCCGCACGGCTCATGGACCTGCCCCGAACCTATATTTCCAAAATCGAGAACGGCAAGGCTGCACCGACGCTGAGAAGCATCGAGCGGCTTGCGGCAGTACTCGGGATTTCCGTCAGCGAGCTCATGGATTACGCGTTCGATAGGAGGGCGTATCTTCTGCTTCACGATCCATGGCTCACGGGGGAATTTCTCGAGAATCTGCGCTGCGTGGACCGCGCGCTATGGCCTACCGTCCTTTATTGCGCCGGCCATCCCAAGGAGATCGCTTCGGTTCTCTCGAAGCATCTGCATGGGGCCGCGTAGCGATCCCTTTCAATACCCCCTGCGAATGCAGGGGGATTTTCTTTGTTGTTTGACGGGATCACGTCTTTGCATTATCATAGAGTCACTTCCAGAGACCATAGGCAGCGCCGAAAAAGGCGCGTAGGACCTATCGAGGAACGGCCGGATCTTTGCCGCGCAAGGCGCGCTGCATGCAATGGCCACGTTCAACGACGGCTTGGAAGGCCGTTTTTTGGTCGGTAAGAGCGGCAAAGAATGCCGAAAGGCAAAGACGTTAATCAACACGACAGCATGAAGACAAAAGCGCAGAAAAGCGAAGAGATGAAGAGGGCGAAAGAGCTTCTCGAAAAGAGCAACTCGCTCATATTCACCGATTTCACGAAGGTGAGCGCGGAGGATGTCCGAAAGCTCCGGAACGAGCTCAAGAAATCCGGCGCGCGGTTCCTTGTGGTAAAGAAGCGCCTTCTCGGGCTCATTCTCAAGGAAAAGGGGATGGACGCCGACCTTGGCAGGTTCAAGGTCTCAGTGGGGACCATATTCTCAGAGGGCGGCGTGGATCATTCCGCAGGTCCTGCGTACCGTTTCTTCTCGGGACTCGAAGTTCCCGAGGGCGGCGCGAAGGATATGTGGATAAAGAAGCTCCTGGGAGGGTATGATCTCGGCGCGAATGCCCCGATCGATGCCACGCAGGTTATCCGCATCGGCCAGCTGCCCCCGAGGGAAGTGCTCCTTGCACAACTGCTTGGTGTCATGGTGGGTCCGGTACGCGCGTTCCTTTATATCTTGAGCGAAAAGGCGAAGCAGGGAGGCGTTCCGGCAACGGCGGCTGTTGCAGCCGTTGCGGTTGCGGAATCGCCGGTAGCGGAGATCGCGGCAACGGAAGTTCCTGTGGAAGTTCCCGCGGAAGAACCCTCTGTGGAGGGATCCTCCTCGCCGGAGGCTCCTGCGGAGGAAGCGGCATAATAAAGGTCAAAAAAACACACACTACAATGGCAAATACGAATTTCGATGATCTGATCTCCAAGATCGAATCGCTTTCGGTCGTCGAGCTCGCAGACCTCGTGCACACGCTCGAGGAGAAGTTCGGCATCTCGGCTGCGGCTCCGGTCGCGGCGGGCGGTGCGGGCGCAGGTGCGGCCGCAGCAGAGGAGAAAACGAGCTTCAACGTCGTCCTTAAGTCGGGCGGCGAGAGCAAGCTGAACGTCATCAAGGTGGTGCGCGAGGTGAACCCCGCGCTCGGCCTCAAGGAGGCGAAGGACCTCGTGGACAACGCGCCGAAGCCCGTCAAGGAAGGCGTGAAGAAGGACGAGGCGGAAGAGATCAAGAAGAAGATCGAGGCTGCTGGAGGGAAGGCGGAGATCCAGTAGTTTTGACGAGATACGAGTTCGATGTGCCTCTTGGAGGGCGGCCGATCCGGCGTGCGTAGCCGGAACGGCCGCGGTCTCGCCGCATGCGCGGCTCAGACATCCCCGAGAAGCATATCGAACTCGTTTTCGTTTGAAACCGCGTTGCATTTCGACCGAACCTTCGCTACAATTTTCCCGAAGGGTGTCATGCGTCGCGTGGCATTCTCATCCCTCGGGGATGGATGGGTCGAAAACCACCCATTTCTGCCTCGTTTCGGGCGTTTAGCTCAGTGGTAGAGCGTTCCGTTCACATCGGAGAGGTCGCAGGTCCGATCCCTGCAACGCCCACAATCCCGCAGCGGCAGCAGCAACGGCAGCCCGTAAATGCCTTCTTATCCACAGCGTGCATCCTGGAGAGAAGTGCTATGATGATCGTATGGAACTTTTGGGCCTTGCGCTCATGTGGCCTCTCATCGTCCTTGTCGTAGGATTCGTCTTTATCTCATCAGCGGATGCGGCGGGGGTGATGACGGTCCTCGTGTTCTTTTTCCTCATTATAATGGTGTTCGGGGTGAGGACCGTGACAAAACCGGAAAAGGGGGCGCTTTCGGAAGGACAGCAGCTTGATCAGGTGCGCCGCAGCACTATTGCGTTCTCCATCGCATTCCTTCTCCCTATTTTCGTGAAGTATATGCTGGATGCGTCCGGCGATACCCTGGCCGCCATGATCCTTGCGCTTGCAATGGGCTTTGGGGCGCTCGTGTGGGGGATCTTCATCAAGAACAACAAGGTGATGGCCTATGCCAATTCCATAGGGGGCGCCTTTACGGTCATTTATCTCTATTTCCAGCTTTGGACGCTCGGCCAGCTCGCGCAGATCGTGGCGACCGCGTTCGGCCTCGTGATCGCCATCGTTATCTCGGTCGTGAAGTTCAGGGATAAGCTTTCATAAACATCCATGAAGAACGTCGCACTCAAAGTGATCTTTGGACTCGTGATATTCCTTTTTGGGACGGCCCTCGCATATTTCACGGCGAACTATATGGGCACGACGAGGATGTTCGATTACTGGGGGACGGTGGCGGTGTTCGCATGCGCCTATGTCATCATAGGTATGTTCGTGGTGACGATATTCGCGATCAGTCTTGGATTCCTCTTCGCGGCCGACGTGCTCATTCTTTCCTTGCTTTCCCAGTATTACGGCACATGGGAGGCTCCGTTGAAGCTGTTTGTGGTGGGGGTGATCCTCGCCATCCTTTACGTCATCGCGAGCATAAAATTGAAAGATCCTGCCTATGGGGAGGCCGTGGCGAGCGTCCGATCGCTGAATCAGACTGTTGTGAACGAGAGGACCGAGGCTGGATCCGGGCAAAGTGGGGAATAGCTGATACGACGAACTTCCAGGTCTGTGCATATCCTACCGCCGAAAGGCGGTATTTTATTTCAAAAAGTATAGGAAAATCAGCATATATACGTTTTCTTGTGCGTGAAAATAGGGGGATTTGACCTTAGGGCAGAGTGGTTTATAATTAAACAAAAGTGGTGAGTTGTGGAGAATTCTGGGGATAACTGCCACTTTCTGTGCATAACTTCACCGAGAAAGCTCGAAAAATCCCCATAAAACCTAATTTTCTATCACATGCTTCTTGGAGAGTTCCAGCACAGTCTGGACACAAAAGGTCGGATGGCGGTCCCGGCGAAATTCCGCGACAAACTTACGGCCGGCGCCATCATCACCCGCGGAATAGACAATTGTCTGTTCGTGTTTGCGCATCCCGAATGGGAACAGCTTGCGGCGAAGCTCATCGCGTTGCCCCTTGCACAGGCGAACTCGCGCGCGTTCGTGCGGCTCATGCTTGCGGGTGCCACGGATGTGACGCTCGATAATCAGGGACGGATCCTCGTACCCGATTATCTTCGGAAGTACGCGGGCCTCAAAAAGGATGTTATCGTTGCGGGACTCTATAATCGCATCGAGATCTGGGATGAGGATTCCTGGGCTACGTACAAGACGAAGACGGAAAGTTCCTCTGAGACGATCGCCGAACAGCTGGGCGAGCTGGGCATCTAGCGGCGATCCAGCGCATGCAGCAGCATATACCAGTACTTTTACAGGAGGTTATCACGTTCCTCGATCCGCGTCCGGGAGATTTTATGATTGATGGCACGGTGGACGGTGGCGGACACGCCCGGGAGATTCTCGGCCGCATCACCGATACAGGAAGACTGCTTGGGATTGATTGGGATGAAGCGCTCCTTGCCGAGTGCAGAGCGCGCCTAAGCGGATATAGGAACGCGATACTGGTCCATGGGAACTATGCGGATGCCGCAGGGATCCTCCGCGAGCGGGATCTTCCGCCGGCGGACGGATTGCTCGTCGACCTTGGATTCTCCTCCGAACAGATCGAAGCGTCGGGGAGGGGATTCAGCTTCGGCGAATCATCGCGCGGCGAACCGCTGCTCATGACCTACGACGGCTCGCGCACCCCCGTTGCTGCTCTTATCAGGGAATTGACGGAGGGAGAGCTCGCGGACGTCATTTACGGTCTCGGCGGCGAACGGTACTCTCGGCGCATCGCGAAAGCCATCAAAGAGCGCGGGAGGAGGACGCCGATCGCGACGAGCGGAGATCTTGCCGATACGATACGGAGCGCCGTACCTCGAGGCTATGAACGGGGAAGGATCGATCCCGCGACGAGGACGTTCCAGGCCCTCAGGATCTATGCGAATGGCGAACTCGAGAACCTAAGGACGCTTCTCGGACAACTTTCGGACATCGTACGTCCGGGAGGAAGGGTGGCGATCATCACATTCCATTCCCTTGAGGACCGCATCGTGAAGGAGGCGTTCCGGGAGATCGCGAAACGGGGCGAAGGGACGATCATCACTCCGAAACCGGTGCCTCCAGGAAAGGAGGAGATCGCAGGGAACCCTCGCAGCAGGTCCGCAAAACTTCGAGTGCTGAGGATGAATGAGCGCTGAACGCTTTAACCACTGCTATGACATTTATTCAACCAAAAAAATATTTCAATATTCAGAACATCGTGCTCGGCGCACTCGCGTTTTTCGTGCTCGCTGCTACCGCATTGGTGATCGTGGAGTATAATAAGACAGTAGACCTGAACCATAACATCCTTGCGGCGAAGACGGAGATCGATTCCGTCGGGGCGCAGAATACCCAGCTCAGCAACAACGTGATCGCGACCCTTGGCGGCGGACAGATAGGCCAGCTTGCGGCGGCGGACGGACTTGTTGCGGAGAATAAGCCGCAATACTTCTCGATCAACCAGCAATGGCCTATCGCTTCTCAATAATACTCATTCTCGTCTTCGGGGCGTTCGGTTTTTTACTATTCCATCTTTCACAGGTCCAGCTCGTAAAAGGGGGCTATTATCTTGCACGGGCGGAATCGGAGGTTTCGGGATCGGGCAATGCGTCGGCAAATCGCGGCGCCATTTATTTTACCGATAGTTCGGGGAATGAGCTTCCCGCGGCGGTGAACCAGCAGACCCCCGTGATCTATGCGGTACCGACGGCGATCAAGGACCCCGTTACTGCGGCGAAAGCCGTGTCGCCGATCCTCAACATCCCGGTCGCCGCGCTTGAAACGACATTTTCAAAGAAGGATTCGTATGAACTTCTGCAGCGGAAAGCGGATCAAGCGACCGCAGATAAGATATCCGCGCTCGGCATCACGGGGGTCGTGGCGAGCTATGAGCCCGACCGGCTCTATCCGCTCGGTACCGTGGCATCCGAGATCCTCGGATACGTGGGGCCGTCAGCCTCGAGCAATGCCCAGGTGGGCTATTACGGCGTTGAAGGGTATTACAACGACCTCCTTCAGGGCCCCTCATCCGGACCGAATGCGGGCATGGGCGCCGATCTCACCCTTACCATCGATCCGAACATCCAGATCGAGGCGGAAAAGATCCTCGACGCGCTCGTGCAGAAGAACGGTTCCTCGGGGGGGAGCGTCATCGTCGCGGATCCCGCGACGGGTGCCATTCTCGCCATGGGAGGATATCCCAATTTCGACCCCAACAACTATGGGAACTATCCCATCGGCGATTATCTGAACACGGACGTCCAGAATGTGTACGAACCCGGCTCGATCATGAAATTGCTCACAATGGTGGCAGGCATCGATTCGGGGAGGATCACCCCCGATACGACGTATGATGACAAGGGGTATCTCGAGATCGATAAGAAACACATCACGAACTACAACTACACGACGCACGGTGCGTACGGACCGGGCACCACGATGACGCAGGTGATCGAACACTCCATCAATACGGGTGCGATCTGGGCAGAGAATCAGACGGGGAACAGCACCTATCTCGAATATATGAAGATCCTCGGTCTCGATCAAAGGACGGGGATAGACCTTCCGGGTGAAGTCACCGGCAATATGAGCCAGCTTACTCCCAAGGCGCCTCAAGTGGACTGGGACACCGCGGCATACGGACAGGGGATCGCCGTGACGCCGATAGAGCTTGTGAGCGCGATCTCCTCGATCGCGAATGGAGGCGTTCTCATGCGGCCTTATTTGAACGCCGCGCTTGAACCCAAGGTGATACGTCGCGTGATGACCACAACGACGGCCGCCGAGGTGACCCAGATGGCCGTGGATGCGGTGGACCTTGCGCAGGTGGCGAACATCAATGGATATTCGCTTGCGGGAAAGACCGGGAGTGCCTACGTCCCCAATCCCAAAGGGGGAGGATATCTGAATGAGCTCGATGATTCATACATCGGCTGGGGTCCCGCATCGAACCCGCGCTTCATCGCGTTCATCCGCTTGAATGGGATCCCGGTGACGTCGCTTGCCGCAGAAACGGTGGTTCCCGCATGGCAGCAGATGGCGCAGTTCCTCATCAACTATTACAACATCCCCCCGGACCGCACGACGAACGACGTGATCCCGAGCTGCCAGAACCTCTATTGCCACTGATCGATGAAAAATATACTCCTTCGCATATTAAGAAGGCTTGCAAAGCTCACTGTCTGGCGTTATCGCCCCGGGATCATCGGGGTGACGGGCAGTGCGGGAAAGACATCGGCGAAGCTCGCCATAAGGACGATCCTCTCTCAGGGAAGGCTGGTGCGCGCATCACCCGGGAATCTGAACAGCGATTTCGGGGTTCTGCTCGCGATCCTCGGTGATTGGCGGGAGCGGGATATTGTGCTTGTCACCAACGAGACGCCCAAAGGGACGCGACGCGCGGCAAAGCTCTGGTTCTGGGTGCGGGTGATCGCGTCGTCCGCATGGAGGATCGCCGTGAAGGCCTCCGACTATCCCGAGATACTCGTGCTTGAATACGGCGCCGACCATCCCGGCGACATACGATATCTTTTGACGATCGCGAGGCCGAACGTAAGCGTGATCACGGCGATAGGCGATGTGCCGGTCCATGTGGAGCATTACAACAGTCCCGAAGAAGTGGCGCGGGAAAAGGGGAGGCTCATCGAGTTCCTTTCCGTGGGAGGGTTTGCCATCCTGAACGGCGACGATCCCACGGTGCGCAATCTCCAGTCCCGCACGAGGGCGAGGGTCGTCATGTATGGGTTCGATCGCGGCGAGGATGTGCGCATAGTGAGATTCGAGCATAAGATGCAGCGCGATGGGGCGCCTGAGGGGATCTCGTTCAAGCTTGAGTATGGAAGCAGCATCGTGCCGGTGCGCATTCCCCATGTGTTCGGGCGAACCCATGCGTATGCCGCCGCGGCCGCGGCGTCGGTGGGGATCGCATTCGGCATGAATCTCGTGACGATCTCGGAGGCGCTTTCCCGGTACAAGCCTGCCGATTCCCGCATGCAGCTCATACGAGGCGTGAAATCGTCCCGCGTCATCGACGATGCCTACAATGCGAGTCCCGTCGCCGTGCGTTTCGCGCTCGAGACGCTTCACGACCTCCCTGCAAAGAGAAGGATCGCGGTCCTCGGGGATATGCTCGAGCTCGGGCGTCATTCGGACGATGCCCATGCCCATGCGGGGGTCCTTGCGGCAAATGCGGCGGATATCCTCGTGACGGTGGGGCCGCGGGCGAAGGGGATCGCCGCCGCCGCGCGCGCCGAGGGAATGAGAAAGGGGGATATCTATGTGTTCGACAGCGCCGACACAGCGAAGGCGGCGGTGCGCGACCTCGTGAAGGCAGGAGATCTTATTCTTGTGAAGGGATCCCATTCGATGCACCTCGACAAGGTGGTGGAGGATCTGCGGGATCGCAGCGCCCCCTCCTCCGCGCCCCTCTGATCTCCTTGCGGCAACGGCACTATTCTTCTATAATCCCATCGATGTGGGTATAATCCCATCGATACGGGCCGCCATCGTCTAGCCTGGTCTAGGACATCGCCCTCTCACGGCGGGAACTCGGGTTCAAATCCCGATGGCGGTACATGCAAAATCCCTCTTCGGAGGGATTTTTATTTGCATCATGCGTCCATTCGCTCTTTCTTTCCTTCCCCGTTTCCCTCCCCTCATCTGCTATCATTGATATATGCACCCCCGCAGGGCCTTCACCCTCATCGAGCTTCTCGTCGTGATCGCGATCATCGCGATCCTCGCGGTCGTCGTGGTCCT
>DAIEHA010000016.1 GCA_027355945.1 Candidatus Parcubacteria bacterium
CTCGACCTCGACGGGCGCGTGGACGATCGGCAGCCTCGGTACTAACGCCACTGCGACCCTGACCATCGTGGCAACGGTGAATGCCGGAACCTCGGGCCAGGCGATCGTGAACACCGTGACGATCGGGGAGTCCTCTTCGGAGACCGACCCAAACACCGCCAACAACACCGCGACTGCGACGATCACGCCGCAGAGCGGCGGAGGCGGCTGCACGGTGAACTGCGGAGGCGGCTCCGTCCCGACGGCGGAGATCGGCATCGTGAAGACGGTGGATAACGCGAACCCCTCGGCGGGTACGACGATCCACTACACCCTCACGGTGACCGCGTCGGGCCCCTCGCCCTCGGTGGGAGTCGTTGCAAACGACACCCTTCCGGGAGGCGTGACGTTCGTGTCCGCGTCGTCCTCGTTCGGATCGTTCAATCCTTCGAACGGGGTATGGACGATCGGCAGCATGAATGCCGGGCAGTCCGTGGTGCTTGTCATCACGGCGACGGTCAATGCGACCGATCCCTCAGGCGAGACGATCACGAACACGGGTACCGTTCAGGAGTCTCCGACGGTCAATGATCAGAATTCCCTCAACAACACTTCGAGCGTGACGATCACCGTCGCGGGCGGAGGAGGGACGGTGATCGTTCCCGGCGGACCTTCGACGTCGACCCCGGGCATCGTGCTCGGTACGTCGACCCCGGGCATCGTGCTCGGTACGTCGACCTGCGGCCTTTACCTCGATGAGTATATTCACCCGATACGCAAGTATCTGAATACCTCCGAACAGGTGAAGAAGTTGCAGCTGTTCCTGAATGCCAACCTGGGCACCAGCCTCCCGATCACGGGCTTCTACGGCCCGCTCACGCAGGCGGCGGTGAGCCAGTTCCAGACGAAGTACCACACGGAGATCCTTCTCCCGTGGGTACCACTCGGGCTTTCGACGGAGTTCACCCCCACCGGCTATGTCTATCAAGCGACATGGCGATGGATCAACCTCGTTGAGTGCCCTTCGCTCAATCTGCCGATGCCGATCTTGAAGACCGACCACTTCGCGACATCGTACACCTACGCGTTCTGACGCGCGGACGTACGCTGCGCGGGGCGCATCGCGGAAAAAGCGACCAAAGACGAAACAACACCCCTTGCTGCAGCAGGGGGTGTTGTTTTATTTCAGTGTATATGGTATAATATACCCATGGATATGAAGGGCAGGATGATCGCCGCGGGACGCTGGATCAGGGACGTATTCTTCCCCCATGAAGGGAACGGACACCGGCCGCATCTTCTGCGGCCCGGAACGGTGGCGTTCGTGTGTCTCATTGCGCTCGCTGCGGAGCTCGGATTCTTCCTTGCCGCAACCTACTTCGTGCCGCGCACGAAGTTCTTCGGCATCATCGATGCGAATGCGCTTGTCGATGAGACGAATCAGGCGCGACAGGACAACGGGGTGGCATCCCTTGCGGTAAACCCCCTCCTTACCGCCGCCGCGCAGGATAAGGCGAACGACATGGTCGTGAACGATTACTTCGCGCACATCAGCCCTTCGGGGATCACCCCTTGGTACTGGTTCGAGAAAGTGGGCTATATGTTCAGTGCGGCAGGGGAGAACCTTGCGGTGAACTTCATCGATTCGCAGGACGTGACGACCGCATGGATGAACTCTCCCGAGCACCGCGCGAACATCCTTGACGGACAGTTCACGCAGATCGGTATTGCGACCGCTCAGGGGACGTATGATGGGCATCCTGCCACGTACGTCGTCGAGCTGTTCGGCACGCCCGCATCCGTGCCGATCGCGTTCATGAATTCGGCGTCGGCGGCGGTAGCGGCGCCGATCGCTCCGACGCAGTCCCCGGTCCAGGCCCAGGTCCCTGTCCCCGCCAAGACGACGACGGCCCCTGCCCCGAAAGCGACCTCCCCGCAGTCTTCGACGAAGCCGCGGGCATCCGTGCCTGCGGTGGTCACCTCCACTGCGACGGCATCGAGCGCGGCGCCGATCGCCATTACGGTCCCTGCCCTGGAGCCTGCGGTCACGACGACGGTCGCGGGCGTGCGCATATCCGCGCAGCCTGCGGACCAGGTGAATGCGCTCCAGTGGCTCGTCTCGAACCCCGCGGCCCTCACAAACGATTTTTATTACGCGCTCATGGTGCTCTTCGCGGGCGCGGTCATCCTGAACCTGTTCGTGAAGGTGCGCGTCCGATTCCCGCACCTCATCCTCGGCGGCATGACGGTCGTCGTCCTTGCGGGACTTCTCATCCTCTTCAATCAGAACGTGGGGATCCTTCATGCGGCGATCCTCTGATCCGGGAAGGGCGAGGTCTGGAGTATTTCGGTGATACGTCCTACAATCGAATCACGATGCCCTCCTCGACCACCGAACTCATCAAAAGCAAGCTTGATATCGCAGAGGTGCTGAAGGGCTATATCACGCTGCAGCCCGCAGGAAAGAATCTGAAGGCCCTGTGCCCCTTTCACGGAGAGAAGACGCCGTCGTTCATCGTATCGCCTGAACGCCAGACGTGGCATTGTTTCGGGTGCAACGAAGGGGGCGATATCTTCACGTTCGTGATGAAATACGAGAATCTCGAATTCTCGGAGGCGCTGCGCCTTCTCGCGGAGAAGGCCGGCGTCGAGCTTCGTCACGAGAATCCCGCCGAATACCGCTATTCGGGGCTCCTTTATGATCTGAACGATGCCGCAAAGGAGTTCTTCCGCAAGGCGTTCGCCGCCGCGCCGGTGGCCCAGGAATACCTCAAGGGACGAGGACTTTCAAAGGAGACGATCGATGAATTCGAGATCGGCTGGGCGCCGAACGAGCCGGAGGCGCTTACGATGTCCCTTTTGAACGGCGGACGCACATCGCCACAGGACCTCGTCCAGGCGGGACTTTCCATAAAAACGGAGCGGGGGCTCATGCTCGATCGCTTCCGCGGACGCATCATGTTCCCGATCCACAATCATCTCGGCAAGGTGGTCGGATTCACCGGCCGCATCCTGCCGCAGCTCGATCGGGGCGATATGGGCAAGTATGTCAATAGTCCCGAGACGCCCATCTTCCAGAAGTCGAAGCTTCTCTATGGTTTCTGGAAGAGCAAAGAGGGGATACGCGAATCGAAGGCCGCGGTGCTTGTGGAGGGGCAGATGGATTTCCTGATGAGCTGGCAGTCGGGCGTGCGGAACGTGATCGCGAGTTCCGGTACGGCGCTCACGGCGGACCATCTTCGCACGGTGCACCGGTTCGCCGAGGAGCTCATCCTCAGTTTCGATAACGACACGGCCGGCAGCGATGCCGCGGAACGCGCGATCGATCTCGGCGAAGCGAATGATTTCACCGTGAAGATCGCCCAGATCCGGACCGAAGACGTGTCCGGTGCGGCAGAGGGATCGGTCAAGGATGCCGCCGATGCGGTGAAGGCTGATCCGGAGAGCATGAAGCGCGCGATCGCACACGCGATCCCCGCACCCGAGTTCTATTTCAAAAAATACCTGTCCGATGCCGCGTCGTCCGCGGAGAGGATGGCGGCACTCCGTTCGCGCGAAGGGATCCAGAAGCTCCGCGCCGTTCTTGCAAAGCTCCGCAGGATGGCAAGCCCGATCGAACGCGACTCGTGGATGAAGGAGCTTTCGCGCCGTACGGATATCCCCGTGGAGACCTTGCGGGAGGAATCCGCGCGCGCCGCGCCGGAGGAAGGAGCCTCGTTCCCGCATGCGCAGGCCGGTACGGGTCGCATGGGAAGCGCAGGACAGGCGCCCCAGGAAGGTCCTGCGCCGGCGCGCAGGCTTTCGCGCCGCGAACGCCTCATCGAGGACCTTCTTGCGGCTGCGGCGGCCGCGAACGATTTTGCCGCGATCGA
Organism: Candidatus Parcubacteria bacterium; assembly: GCA_027355945.1. Classification (GTDB taxonomy): domain Bacteria; phylum Patescibacteriota; class Minisyncoccia; order UBA6257; family 2-01-FULL-56-20; genus JAKAGE01. The sequence continues at coordinate 3,852 of DAIEHA010000016.1, forward strand.
GGATTCTCTGCCGTTCTTCGATCCCGCGTACAAGGAGGCCTTCGAGGCGATGAAGAAAGGAGGGCGCAGGAGCGACGATCCCGGGCTCGATGCGATCATGGATGCCGTCATCCTGCGCGATACGGGCGATGCCGCAGGGATCGCGCAGGATGACTTCGCGACGCTCAAGGAGAATCTTGCGCGCGAATATCATAAAGAACGCCGCCAGATCCTCACGCTTGCCATACGCAACGCCGAGGCTCGTGGCGATGAGAGGGAGCTCGCCGATGCGCTTGCGGAACTCCGGAATCTGCCCGCGGAATGACGGGGATGACCGTCGGGGGACGACCGCCGCGCATCGTCCTTGCAAAAATGTAAGAAATAGCGGATAATAGGGTAATATATCCAGAGCGTTCCTCTAATGCCGAAGTCACGATCGGTCAGGAAATCCAAGCGTCTCCCCATGAAAACAAAGAAAACTTCCCCAAAGAAGTCGGTTCGGCCGTCTGTCAAAAAGGATGCGTCGAAGAAGAAAATGAAGATGGTCCCCGCGAAAGCCGCGCCGAAGCGGCGGATTTCGAACGCCCGGGCAAAGGAGCTCGTGAAGCTCGAGAAGGCGCTCAAGGCGAATGAGAACGAGATCAAGGAGCTTATCGAACGAGGCCGTCCGCGCGGGTTCGTGACGGACAACGAGATCCTCTATTATTTCCCCAAGATCGAGGACAACGTCGAATTGCTCGACGAGATCTATGACCGCCTCGAGAAGGCGGGTATCAAGGTGATCGAGACGAGCGCGCTCATCGATTTCTCCAAGGACGGCAGTGGCGCCGGCGCCGATGCGAACTTCGACGATTCGATGGCATTCGAGGGCGACGTTCCCGATGCGGTGCAGATGTATCTGAAGGAGATCGGTAAGACGCCGCTCCTCAACAAGGAAGAGGAGCGCGAACTCGCGAAGCGCGCGGAAAAAGGGGACGAGGAGGCGCGCCAGCGCCTCATGAAGGCGAACTTGCGCCTCGTCGTATCCATTGCGAAGCGCTACGTGAATCGTACGCCCCATCTTTCCATTCTCGATCTCATTCAGGAAGGCAATATCGGTCTTTCGCGTGCTGTGGAGAAGTTCGATTATCGCAGGGGATTCAAGTTCAGTACCTACGCCACATGGTGGATCCGTCAGGCCATCACCCGCGCACTCGCGGACCAGTCCCGTACCGTCCGCATCCCGGTCCATATGGTGGAGACCATCTCGAAATACACCCAGGTGCGCCGCCAACTCATCCAGGAGCTCGGCCGCGATCCGCTTGCCGAGGAGATCGCTGCGGAGATGGGGATCGATGTGGACAAGGTCCGTCACATCCAAAAGATCTCCCAGGAGGTGCTTTCGATCGAGACGCCGATCGGCGACGAGGAGGATTCCACGCTTTCCGATTTCATCCCCGACGAGCGCAATGCGACACCCTCCCAGCTTACCGCGCGGGCGATGCTCCGTGACCTCATCCGCGAGATCATGATCGATCTCACGGAACGCGAGCAGCAGATCCTCAAGATGCGCTTCGGCCTCGATGACGGCATCAGCCATACGCTCGAGGAGGTGGGGAAGGCGTTCGGCGTTACGCGCGAGCGCATCCGGCAGATCGAGGCGAAAGCGCTCGAGAAGATCCGCGAGCATAATAAGGCGGCGGCGCTCGAAGGATTCGAGAGTTTGACGTAAGAAGGGTGTTCCGCTATACTCTGTAGGTTAATTCATCCCTATACTCCCATGAGACAGTGCGCAAAGTGCGGTAAATCTTCGAAGATGCAGGGGGCGCGCAAGCTCCTCCGTGCCCATTACAATCCGGTCAATTGGTCCCGGAAGTATCCGAATCTTCAATACGCCACGATCGAGGGCACGCGAATGCTCGTGTGCACGGGCTGCATACGGACGCTCAACAAGCCGCCGCGGAAGAAGGTGGTGAAAGCGGCCAGTAAGGCGAAATAATAGGCCCCATGAAACGGTTCAACCCTGAAGGAACGATGTTCTCTCCTTCGGCGGAACGCCTCTCGGAATCCGAGGAGGCGCTTTATGGCGTACTGGTGCCGGAACTGCGGGCGCGCGCCATCAAAATGGACGAGTTTCGCGATCTCTATGGCGATGCGAAGGTTGATGAGGACAAGAAGTATATAGAGACGGTGGAGAGGAATTTCGGGAGAGGCGGGGAATCGGAGGCATCCAAGAAGATGGGGGCGCTTTTCGAGGCGGTCGTGGATGCCGGGATCCGCGAGAACGATTTCATGGGACCCGATGCGATGCCCATAGTACCGTCGCGCTACGATGATATCGTGAATAAAGTGGATAGTATCGTGGAATTCGAGGAGAAGGGTGGGGGAGTGGCGCACGTGGCCCTTGGCATCGATGTATCGACGAGCGAGATATCGCTCGCGCGGAAATTCTCAGCCATACGGTCATCGATCGAGAAGGGGGATCTTTCGACGGTGCGCTATTTCAAATCAGACACCATGCGAGGCGAGCTGAGGCCGGTGGTCCGCGTCGTGATCGGGGCCGACGACCGGATGGTCAAGGATATCTCGGACCTCATGCTGCGCGCGATACGGATGAAGGATGCCATCGCGAAAAGCAGGGCTGAGGGAGGAGAACAGTCGGAGATCGGGAAGAGGCTTCCGCAGGATTTTGCGAGGAACCGCAACGCGCTCGCGGAACATCCCATCCAATGGGTGGTGCTCCTTGAGATGAAGGAGCAGCTCGAGGTGTTCACGTCCTATGCCCATTCCCTCGGGAAGGAGCGCGTTGCCGAGGAATGTGCTAAGATTCTCCATATCGTCGAGAAGGTGATCGATGATAAAAGGAGCGAAGGAGAGGAGATCGATCGGACGGCGGCGGAAGAAGATAAGATGTTCCAGCTGATCCGTTCGGAGGCGCGCAAGATACACGGGCTGTAGTATACCGGTAGTACGCATGCATGGGGTGCATGTAGACCGGGTTCAATTCCCGGCAGCCCGACTGAAAGAAAAAGGAGACCGTTATGGATCTCCTTTTTCATCTGTGGTAACCACGGTGCATGCGGATTGGGTATAATAAAGTCTATGGTAGATATGTCCTCATTCATGCGGATTGTGCGGAGGAGGCGCGCGGCACGCGTGGCATTCACCCTTATCGAGTTGCTGGTGGTGGTCGCGATCATCGCGGTCCTTGCGGTCGTCGTGGTCCTCGTCCTTAATCCGGCACAACTCCTTGCACAAGCGAGGGACGGCAATCGTTTGAGCGATCTCACGACCGTGAACGGGGCCCTCGGCCTCTATCAGGCCCAAGGCGGCATCTTATCGCTCGGGATTCCCGGGACGGAATATACCTCGCTTCCCGATGCCTCCTCCACGTGCGGCGATGTCGGCCTTCCCTCCCTTCCCACGAGCAGCGTATACGGATGCGTATCGAGCACCCCCTTGAGGGATACGAACGGATCGGGATGGATCCCGGTCAATTTCGCCTCCATCTCCTCGGGCAACCCCTTCAGCTCCCTTCCCGTGGATCCCGTGAACAACACGTCGTCCCAGCTTTACTATACCTACGAAACGGACGGGACCCATTACGAGGTCACCGCCAATATGGAATCATTGAAATATAAGAATATTTGCGCGAACGCCGGGGGAGCCTACACTGATCTTTGCCAGATGGGAACGGCGCTCACCCTCCTCCCTATCGATTACGGAATACCCCCGGGCTATATTGCGTTGAATACGTGGACGACGATGGCGACGACCCTGCTGAACCAAAGCACCACGCTGAAATTCAATGGTACCGCCGGTCAGCTGGTGAGCGTCATGTTCAATAACGGCGCCGCGGATACGTATCCGTCGAACCAGGCGGCACTCTCCCTTCTTAACCCGAGCGGCGGAACCATTGCGAGCGCGCAAGCCGGCCAGGGCAACAGCGGCGGCGTCGTCATCTCGGGCTACAGCCTTCCCACGACGGGCATCTATACCTTAAATATGCTCCAGACGGGGAGCACCGCCGGCCAGGTCCCCGTGGACCTCCTCACGTATACGAACATTACCGGCACGATCGCGTTCGGCGCCACGACGACCATGAGCACGGCCTATCTCGGTCAGACGGAAAGCCTCACCTTCGGCGCCACCGCGGGCCAGACGGTGAGTC
>DAIEHA010000017.1 GCA_027355945.1 Candidatus Parcubacteria bacterium
AGCGACGTTGCGCGGATTTGCATAACGTTTGCCACCCTCCTTCTCCGCCTCGCGATTGATCGCCGCAAATTCCCTCTTCGTAAGAAACACCTCGCCGCGGACAACGAGGCGCGCAGGTGCAAGGTCATATTCCCCGGGATCGAGCCCCTCCTTCCGCACATGCGCCGCAGCATCCTCGGCGTTACGGAGCCGGAGCGGGATCGCCTCGACGGTACGGAGATTCTGGGTCACATCCTCGCCGATGAGCCCATCCCCTCGCGTGGAACCGCGTACGAAGATGCCACGCACATACTCGAGCTCGATCGCAAGCCCATCGATCTTGAGCTCGCAGTAGAAGGGCTGCGATCCCGGCCCTTTCGTGCGGGGCGCGCTCGCCGCGGCAGGCCTTCCGAGATAGGTATCGAGGCGGGTGCACCACGCGCGTACGTCCTCTTCGCTGAACGCGTCATTCAGCGACGTCATACGCTCGGAATGCCTCACTTTCATAAATTCCCTGAGCGGTGCGCCCGCCACACGCTGCGTCGGGGAATCGGGCGTCACGAATTCGGGCCATTCGGTCTCGAGATCGAAAAGCTCCTTCTTCAGCGAATCGAGCGCGGCATCGGGGATATCGGACCGATCGAGGACATGATACTCATAGCGATACTTCTCGATCTCCCGTTTGAGCATCTCGATGCGCTCCTGCGCGCGCACGCGCGCGGAAGTATCTCCTGTTCGATGCTGGGGAACGCGGCTCTCGGCCATGATTGGAAAGTCGGATGATGGTTCTTTTACGCCTCCTTCGGAGCGATCTCCCGGCGGCGCATTCTTAGGGATCGGTCGAGGTGGATCCGGTGAGCGAAAGCGAGAATGCGCGCCGCGTCCCCGCCGAGGTGCCGATCGTGATCGCACTCACGGTCGTGCTCGTATTGGCGCAGTCGGATGCGGTGACGCCGTCCGCCGCATAACATGTCGTTGAACCCATGGCGCCGCTTGCCGTAAAGACCGGGATGGAAGGGGGGCAGGGCACGTGCCCCGTGATGCCGCAATAATAATCATCGAGGGTCCACTCGACCTCCGCATCGGCGGCGAAAAGGGCCTTTGCGGAATTCTGAGTGTCGTTCGCCGCGCGAAGCTGATAGAGCGTAAGGAGGCCCGCGATCGTCGTCGCGCCAAGGATGGCGGATCCAAGCGAAAGCACCGCGATGAGCATCGCCTGTCCGCTCCGTCTCCCTTCATTGATGTGGCCCTTTTCCGTAGGTGCGATCATATCGTTACCCTCTTATTGTACCTCTTATAAAAACGATCGCCAGACACATGATGTGGCTGGCGCAAAGAGGATGATGAGATAGAGAAGAAGAAAAGGAGCAAATGTGCTCTGGGGGAAACAATATGCGGATGCCGCATTGTTTCCTCCAGAGCTCCCCATAGGGGCAATTGGGCGATGAACGAATCGCGGTAGAGAAGGGGCGAGAGTACGATCCCCCTTGCGCGATTACAAACCACGGACGCCCGCTGTACACAATATAAGGCCGAATTACATGGATTGTCAAGAGCCGTTGGCAGGCCCGGTAAGGCCTGCCAACGGGCAAAGAGCTATCGATTGCGCCAGATGATGACGCCCCGATAGCCGGTCAATGTGCGTACATGCGCATCCATGTTCTGCTCCAGGCGCAGGTTATGCGCCCCGGCGAAGGTGCTCGATACGGTCTTGGCGGCGACCAATCCGATGGCAATGAGACGCCATCGTCCGCCCCGACGGTATACGCGGTGGCTGATGCCTGAGATGCCGGCATCCAGTGCGACGTTCGCGGCAGTGACCCCGAACGCGTTCCTGTTGCCGAGAAATCCGGCCCATCCACCCTCCGTCACCGCATATTGCATAAGGAAGGTTCCGTTCTCCCTGTATGCCATAGGCGGATGCTGCAATCCCCGGTCCGTGGTCCATCCGTCGAGCCACGTCGCGCCGGCAAAGGTCCCCTGGGACATCAGGTAGAGGAAGTCGATCGTGGTCGGCTTCTTCTTTTCCCCTGAGGTCGTCGGATCCCCGTTCCGATGCGGGAGGAACAGCGTTTGGGCGGCAATCGGCCGTACAAGACCGAAGCACACCGCCGTGAGCAAAAATAGACGTGCAACTGCGAATTGCATACGTACTCTCCTTTTTTATGTGTGGTACACGGCGCTCTCTACAGCACCGCGGATAAATTTTAACATATTTATATGATTTGTCCAGTTTTTCCTTGACGGGCGCCGCAGAGGGGCGCTATGCTCACAGGGGAACATGCGCTTCCTGCGCATTATTCCATATCATTTTTCAAGGAGGAACCATGGGCGCAAGCTCACGAACGCTCCCGATCCTTCTCATGAAGGTACGGGGACTGGATCTGGACCTCATTACGAAGATCGCAGGGATCCGTTTCAAGGGAACCTGGCCATCAGAACATGAGTATGAGATCGCGCGGCAGTACAGGAAATTCCTGGAACTGCTCGCACTCACCGCGGAGAGGACGACGATCATCCCCCCCACGGAGGACATCCACAGATTCTGGAAGGTCCACCACGAGCACATGGGAATGTACTACACGGATATCATCCATGTGACGGGGCGGTTCATCCCCTGTCCTATGATCGCATTCCGGCGCAATAAGAGAGTGCAGGAAACGAAGGACCTCTGGCAGAGCCATTTCGGCGAGGCATCCCCCGCAGACCCTCCTCGGGAAAAATGGCTGTCCGTGGGAAGGATCTTCAGGCGAGCCCGTACCTCACGCGAGAACAACCGGTCCAACGATCGGAACACCGAGACCGCGCAGTAACGCCCGCGCTCCCCATCACGCCCCGCATGCCATTCAGGCAACCGTCTGAAGTTCATGCGGGGATTTTTTATGGAAATCGGCAGCGGCGGGCCCGATTCGAAGGAAACAAAAGGCCCCGCATGCGGGGCCTTTTTCTCGCCGAACCTTCGTCTACGGATTGGTCTCCGACCGTCCTGGGTTCGAAACGCTCACGGTGACATTCGCGCTCGAGCTCACCGAAGAATAAGTGTTCGTGCCGTAGCAGGAGATCGTATAGATCGTATTCTGTGTGGGGGCATCCTGCGTGCTCCCTGTCGCGGTATCCGTCGAACCATTCACGCTGACCGTCGACTGGTTTCCGAACGTGCCTCCGGACATCGTGCAGGAGCTCACGTGCTGGCAGGAATAGCTGATCGTGGTGGATTGCGGGATGAGGACTGACGTCGGGCTTGCGGAAAGCGAACACACGGGAGCATTCAACTTCTGCTTATTGAAAGTGACATTGACCGTGGCCGACCCCGATACACCCGAGTCGGCGGCGAGCGTGGCGATACAGGTGGCGGTCGAGGCCGAGGAAGGAGAGAGGGTCACCGTGCTCCCGGACCCAAGAATCTGGCCGTTCGCCGCGCTCCAGATGACCGTGGTGCTCGCCGTGCCGGTTACCGTGGCCCGGCACGTCGCCGTCTCCGTCTGGGAAATAGTCTTCGGTAACGCGGTCACGGTCACCGAAGGAGTGCTACTGACACAATTGCCGCCCACACAACCACCGCCGATGATGACAAGCACACCCGCTGTTCCAAAGTGCGAGGAGCTCGCATTCGAGATCGCTTCGATGTTCGCGGAACCGGCGGCAACGCCCGTAACGACGCCGGTCGCCTGATCCACCGTCGCCACGCCGGTATTATCGGAGGAATACGCCACGTTGTGATCGGTCGAGCCATCGCTATACGTCACCGTGCCGAGTGCCGTCGAGGTACT
>DAIEHA010000018.1 GCA_027355945.1 Candidatus Parcubacteria bacterium
CTCATCGCATTCCAGGCATCCCATGGCATCCCTGCCACCGGATATCTCGGCCCGATCACGAGGGGATATCTGAAGGGGAGCCGCAATGAAAAAGGAAAAATGAAAAAGGAGGATGCATCATAGTGCATCCTCCGGAAGTAGCTTCACAACTCCAGCGAGAATCGAAAGATATTCCTCGTTGGTGATCTTCTGATATTGCCTAAGACTTCCCATGATGGGGAGTCCGAGATATCTCCGCAGAACGAAATCCATCTTCGGAGGTATCCCTTTTGCAGCGATCCCGCGATAGATCTCCGCCGCCCGCCGCAGCGTCCCGGAGAAGATCAACATTTCGAGGTCGCTTATCGTCATCGTTTCGGGGGAAACGTATTCTTCCAATGAGCGTTCGAGGACCGGCGTCACGCCTGCCTGTCCCCGTCGTCCGATCCTTTCGTGCGGGATCTCGCAATGGATGAGGATCCATTCCCTGAGCGCCAGCAGGCCCTCAAGGAACTTCATGTCATCCACCTCCTCCGATTCGGAGAATTCCGTTATCATCCCGTTTACCACCGGAATGAGATCCGCGCGACAGACCAATTGTCCTCTCACGCTCGAATGGAGGGCTGCGGTCCTCGCTTTCGAGTAACGCTGGTCTTTCGAAAGGATATCCTCCTTGAAGCGTGCAAGCAGTGCGGTACTTTCCATGAAACCCTCCTTTTGATTGGGAAGATATGATCGCCGATACGATCGCCGGCGGTCATATTCGTATCGTCGTTCAAGGAATGGTCGCGACCGTTTGGTTCGAGAACGTGCTTATCAGTCCGTACTGTGAAAGACCCGGACAGGATGCACTTGCGATATAATCGGCCATTGCGGCCACAACGTAGTAATAGGTCGATCCCGATACCACGTTTGTGTCCGTATAATAGAGGTTTTGCGTGTTCGATCCCGTGATGAGCATATAGGGCCCTTCCGGGGTCGAACTTACGTACACGAGGTAGGTGAAATTCTGCCAGCATTGGTCGGTCGTACTCGAACTTGCGCCCCAGGTGAGACTGACCAGATGCTCAAGCCCCGTTCCGCCAAGGACGACCGTCGGCTTGTTCGTTGCGGTGCTTATGATCGTGAGCGTTGCTGATGCGCTACCGACTGTCGTCGGTAGGAATTTCACGCCGAACGTCATGATCCCGTGGGGCGGTATCGCCTTGGGGAGCGTGACGCAACATGAGAAGAAAGCGCTGTCCCCGTAAACGGAGAGTGAATTCACGGTCACCATCAAACTGCTCGTGTTCGTGATGGTGATGCTCGTGGTGTTCTGGGAGCCGACGAGCACACTTCCAGCGTCCCATGATGCGACACTGGTTTTTATCGTACCCGCGTTCGCCCACAGGCGGATTTCTCCGGCAAAGAACACTAGCGCGGCCATGAAGCCGAATTGCAGCCATTTTTTCACAAAAAAACCTCCTCTTGTCAAATTCCCAGCATTAGCATATCGTAGTGGGGTATTATTTCAAGTGTGACGGCAAATTCGCCGTTTTTCTATGAATTATAAAAAAGGAAGGAATATCTCCTCGGAATATAGGAATAAAGGCTTTTTCCTGGCTTTTTTTGCGGCAGTGCTCATTTTCATGGCGCCGCATGGGGTGCACGCGGCGGTCTATAATGCAGACGGAGTGTTCGGGCATATCGATACGAATGGAAGCTATCTTTATACTCCTGCGGGAGCGAACAACGGACCGAGCGCGTCCGGATTCGATGCGGTCGGGGATGTCGCTCT
>DAIEHA010000019.1 GCA_027355945.1 Candidatus Parcubacteria bacterium
CGTGGCGCACCTTGTCGAGCACGGAGTCGATGCCCGTCACGTTCAGGAACGACTCCTGTTGTCCGGCAAAGGACGCTTCCGGCAGATCCTCCGCCGTCGCCGACGATCGCACCGCGAAACTTGCATCGGACTGCGCTGCGGCGAGTTGCGCGAAATGGTCGCGAATGCCGGCTTCCAGCTCTGCCGGCAGCGGCGTGTCAAGGACCCACTGGCGGATTGCTGCGCCGGTCGTTGCCAAAGCGCGCACATCGTCGACGTTCAGCGCATTCAGCGCTTGAGCGATGCGTGCGTCGAGTCCGCCGTGCTTCAAGAACTGGCGAAACGCGAAGGCGGTCGTGGCGAAGCCACCGGGAACGCGGACCTCGCTGGCGGTGAGTTGACTGATCATCTCGCCGAGGGAGGCATTCTTGCCGCCGACCACCTCGACATCGTGCATCCTCAACTGCTCGAACGGTACCACCCAGTCTGTGGCGTGGTTCGGCGTTTGGTTTTGATTTGACATGAACAACCCTCAATAGAATGAAAGAAATCTGGGGACATCCTGTCAAGGCGGGACAAACACCGAGGCTGCATGCGTTGTTGGTATGGTTCTAATGCAAACATGGTCTTGTTTGTCCGTGCGCGTGAAGCGAAACCTCTGCAGGTGAGTCGATTGCGAAGATTCTAGGCCCTGACTCCCTTTTTGATGCGATGCGACATGCCTAACCGCTCCGTGTTTTTTGTCTCCGATGGAACCGGGATCACCGCCGAAACGTTTGG
>DAIEHA010000001.1 GCA_027355945.1 Candidatus Parcubacteria bacterium
TCCCGGTAAACCTCTTCACGTATACGGATGCCACCGGCACGATCGCGTTCGGGGCCACGACCACCATAAGCACCTCGTATATCGGCCAGACGGAAAGCCTCGCCTTCAGCGCTACCGCGGGTCAGACGATAAGCGTCATCTTCAATAACGGCGCCGCGGATACGTATCCGTCGAACCAGGCGGCACTTTCCCTTCTTAACCCGAGCGGCGGAACCATCGCGAATACCGGCGCGGGCCAAGGCAACAGCAACGGCGTCCTTATCTCCGGTTACAGCATTCCGACAACCGGCACGTACACCATCCAGTTCACCCAGACCGGGAAGACCGCCGGCCAGGTCCCGGTGGAACTCACGAGCCCGTGATCGGAAGGGCCCGATGAGCGCAAAAAATCCGGCGTTTGCCGGATTTTTTTGATGCCCCGCTCGGGGAGGGGAAGCTATTCCACCACCACCTTGAGCTTCTTGGTCCTCTTTCTGTTCGCTTTGGGGAGCTTCACGGTGAGGATGCCGTTCCGGAATGCGACGCTCGCCGCATCGGGATCAACCTCCTGAGGAAGGATGACCGTACGGGCGAAGCGGCCCCAATAGCATTCCTGATAGATGTAATCCTCGTCCTTCACGGGCTTCTCGCGCCTTCGAGAGCCGCGGATGGTGAGGGAATCGGTCGTGGCGTGCACCTCGATGTTGTCGGGTCGTACGCCGGCAATGGCGCTTTCGACGACGATCTCGTTGGGGGTCTGATAGACGTCGACGGTGAGTTTGCCTTCGGGTTCGCCATCATCCCATGAGGTCTCGTCCTCGGCTTCGATCTCCGCCTCGGCTTCCGCTTTCGTTTTGAGGATCTTGGGCCTCATCGAGGTTTCAGCCGCTGCGGTCGTAAGGACCCCTCCCGCAGAGGTGCGGGCCTTGGCGAGTTCGATGTCGTACGATTCATCGGCGGACTGTTTCGATCCGGCGAGTTCCTCGAAGAATTTTTCGTCCTGCGTGTTCATTGCGGTCATGGATGATATGAATAGGGAAAAGTTTTTGAAAATGCGACCTTGGGGACGGAGGATTAGGACTCAAGGGAGAAATCCTTCTGGGGCGGGATCTCCTTGAGCGCTTCGAAGTCATTGAGGACGAAGAAGCCGATGATGAGCATGAACACGATCGAATAGATCCCGTTCCCGTAATTAAGTATAAGATAATTGAAACACGCGTGCAAAATGGACGCAAGAGCGATACCTCCTACGATATGGCGTATCGGTGTCTTCCGCACCATGCCGAGGGCCCAATAGTATCCTATGATGCCCGAGGCGAGCGTATGGAGCAGGGTGGCTCCCACGAACCGGAAGGAAAGGGTCTCGAATGCGGCGGGAATGAACGCGGATCCCCAAGGGATCGCGGAAAGGGCGCCGATGTTCTCGAGCGTTGCGAAACCGAGTGCTGCGACGATCATATAGATCATGGCATCGATCGGCTGCGGCCGCTCGGGGCTCTTTGAGAGTGCAAAATGGGCGGCGCCGAACTTCATGATCTCCTCGATGAGCGCAAGGCCGACGAGGGCGAGGATCGAGAACGGCGCCACGCTCCACTGGCCGAGTACGGAAGTGAAGCCATTTTCGATCGCGACAGTGAAGAAGCCGAATGCGAGACCCGCCACGAATGTGAAGGTGATGAGGCGCTTGGGTTCCGCATGGTTGTCCTCTATGAGATAGAATGCAAGCCATGCGAATCCGGGAAGGAGGCCGCCGATGAGGGAGATAGCGAGAGTGAGGAACGCCGTCATGGTTTTATTTTACCATGACGCATCGTCCGTACCGAAGGATGCCGGCGCCTCTCGGCGGCCGTTGCCGGTCTACCAGCGTTCCACCATGAGCATCTTTCCCGGCCGGAAGATGCCGAAGATCTCCTCGGTGATGAATGGCATGAAGGGGTGAAGCAGTGTGAGCGATCCGAGGAGGAGCGATTCGAGGACCGCATAGGAGGCTGCTTTCTCTTCGGGGGATCCGTCGCGCAGCAGCGCTTTGTGCGCTTCGATGATCTCATCCGCAAAACGGTGCCAGACATAATGATAGAGAGCATCGCCAGCAAGGTGGAATTCGAAAGCTTCGATGCGGGCGGAGACCTCGGTCTTCAGGCGCGCGAGCTCCTGCAATTCGGGTGCCGTGTGCACCTCGGCGTCCGCGCCGGAAGAGGGCGCCTCGGCGGGGCGGTTCATCTCGATGAAACGGGCGATGTTCCAAAGTTTGGTGGAGAAGTTGCGATAGCCGCGGACGCGGTCCTCGGAGAGTTTGATGTCGTTGCCCGCCGCTGCGCCGATGATGAGCGAGAGGCGCGTAGCGTCCGCGCCGTATTTATCGGCCATGGTAAGGGGATCGATGATGTTGCCGAGCGATTTGGACATTTTCCTGCCCTTGTCGTCGCGGACGAGCCCGTGGAGATAGACCTTCCGGAACGGTACGCTGCCCGTGAGCGCCTCCGCCATGAGGATCATCCGGGCCACCCAGAAGAAGATGATATCGTAGCCCGTTTCCATCACCGTGTTCGGGAAATATACAGCGAGGTCCGGCGCGCGTTCGTCCGGCCAGCCGAGCGTCGAGAACGGCCAGAGGCCGGATGAGAACCATGTGTCGAGCGTATCGGGGTCTTGTTCCCATCCATCGCCTTCGGGGGCCTCGATGCTGACGGCCTCCTGCCCGTTTCGATACCACACGGGAACGCGATGGCCGAACCAGATCTGGCGCGAGATGCACCAGTCCCGGAGATTGTCGATCCAGTTGTAATAGATGCGCGTAAAGCGTTCGGGAAGGATGGCAATCGAGCCGTCTGCGACCGCGGCCTTCATGAGCTCCTTCAGCGTATGTCCCGCGGCGCCGAACGGGGTATTGACGGCGATGAACCATTGGAGCTTGGGAAGCGGTTCGATGATGCCGCCGGTGCGCTCGGCGGTGGCGACGTTCTGGGGGATCTTCTCCTCCTTCTCGATAAGGCCCCTCCTCCGCAGTTCCTCGGCGACCGCCTCGCGGGCCTCCGCCGTCTTCTTCCCCTGTACAAGGGGATTCTCCACCGTCATCCGTCCCCGTTCATCGATGATCTGCACGAAAGGAAGAGCGTGCCGCTGGGAGATGTCCCAGTCGATCATGCTGTGTGCGGGAGTGACTCCGAGCGCCCCCGTACCAAAATCCTTCTCCACCGATTCATCCGCAACAACCTTGACCTCGATCGGGGTTCCGCAGAAATCGACCCGGAAGGTCTTTCCCACGTAGGGTGCGTAGCGTGCATCCGAAGGATGCACGGCGACGGCGGTATCGCCGAACTTCGTTTCCAGGCGCGTGGTCGAGATGGGGATGGGGAACTTCGCGCCGTCCTCGAGGAGGCCGTAGCGGAACGTGTAGAGCGTGGCGCTGCGCTCCTCGTACACGATCTCATCGTCCGAGATGGTCGTTTGCCCTTTGGGGTCCCAGTTGATCACGCGATGCCCGCGGTAGATGAGGCCGAGGTCATGGAGTCGTGTGAAGGCGGTACGGACGGCGAAGCTGCGCGTCTCGTCGAGCGTGTAAGCCTCGCGGCTCCAGTCGAGGGATGCGCCCATGCGCTTGATCTGCTGCACGATGGTATCGTGGCTCGTCTGTGCATAGGATCGCACGCGGTGAAGAAGCTCCTCGCGTCCGAGGTCGTAGCGGGTCTTCTTCTCTTCTTTCAGGATATCCTTCTCCACGCGCGATTGCGTGGCGATCGCGGCATGGTCGGTGCCGGGGACCCAGAGGGTGCGCTTCCCGCGCATGCGGGCGTATCTGACCATGATGTCCTCGATCGCAAGCATGGCAGCATGCCCCATGTGAAGGGTGCCCGTCACGTTCGGCGGGGGGAGTATGATGGAGAACGGTTCTGCGTCGGGATCGGTAACGCCCTTCGCGATGCAGATATCGGGGTTGAAGTAGCCGGCTTCCTCCCAGCGGGCATAGATCCGGGATTCGACCTCCTGAATGTCGTAACGGGGTTCCATATGACCCGATTATAGAGGAAGGGGGCGTGATTTTCCATGGCATGCCGCACCGGACTCGCGAACACTGTCGTATAATGGGAAGAAAGGTCGAGCGAAGGATCAATCGAACACGAATACGAAATGGAAGAAACCAAAAAGGAGGGATCGGGTATGGGGGGCGGAAAGACCTGCGCATGTCCTGAGGGGTGTGCGTGCAGCTGCGGATGCAGCTGGCCGCACGGCCACCGCTGGTTCCGGGTCATCATCGGCCTCATCATTCTTGCGCTTGCGTTCTGGGTTGGCGTGAAGATCGGTGAATTGAAGACGCTTGTCATGCGCGATGGATGGGGATACGGAAACTACTACGGGCATACAATGATGGGATATCCCGGCGGATATGGAGGGTATGGATACGGATATGACGGTTCCGGATACGGAGGAAATGCCGTTCCGGCGCCTGCGCAGGGCGCAGGAACCTCGTCTCCGGCGACCCCTGCCACGCACTAGCGTTGCAGAGGGGGCGCGGGACGGAAGAGGGATGCGGCGTCGGCAAGACGCCGCATTTCATTTATAATGAGGGACGACGCACGAAAATGATCGAATTCAAGGTAGTGAAAAAATCGAAAAAGAGCGCCGCCCGCCTGGGCGTATTGCGCACGCCCCATGGCGAGGTCATGACGCCGGCAATCGTGCCGGTGGCGACGCTTGCGGCCATAAAAGCGCTCCGCACCGACGAGGTGGCAGCCACCGGTACGCAGATGCTCATTTCGAACACCTATCATCTCCATCTTCAGCCCGGAGAGGATGTCGTGAAGTCCGCGGGCGGCATCAACAAGTTCATGGGTTGGAACGGTCCCTCCATGACCGATTCGGGCGGGTTCCAGGTGTTCAGCCTGGGATGGGGGAAGGACCTCGGGGTAGGGAAGGTGACGAGCGCCAAAAAGGCCTCCGCGCATCATCCCGACAAGATCGAAAAAGCGATCGCAAAAGGGAATCAGCCGAGGCATGTCACGATCACGGAGGACGGCGTGAAGTTCCGGTCGCCACTCACCGGCGACGAGATGTTCCTTGGTCCGGAGGAATCGATCGCGATCCAGGGAAAGATCGGCGCAGATATCATGTTCGCGTTCGACGAGTGCACGCCTCCGGGCGCCACAAGGGACTATATGGCCCGTTCGCTCGCGCGCACCCATCGGTGGGCGCTTCGCAGCCTTGCGGCGCGCCGCACGAAACAGGGATTGTATGGCATCGTGCAGGGATCGAACTATGAGGATCTGAGGAAGGAGAGCGCCCGTTTCATTGGTGCGATCGAGGGATTCGACGGGTTCGGCATCGGAGGCGATCTTGGCGAGTCGCGCGAAGGGACGAAACGCATCTTGAAATGGGTCGTACCGCACCTCGACGAACATCTGCCGCGGCATCTGCTCGGCATGGGGCACCTGGAGGATATCGAAAACATCATGACGGGGGGCGTTGATACGTTCGATTGCACGGTACCGACGCATTATGCCCGCCATGGTATCGCATTCACCTCCAAGGGGCGCGTCGATTTCACGAAGGCGCCGCTGCTGAAGAGCAAGGAACCGGTGGACCGGGCCTGCGGGTGTCCGGTCTGCACGGTATACCGCAGGAATTACGTGGCACATCTTTTCCGTGCGGGGGAGATATCGGGGGGTGCCATGCTCACGGTCCACAATCTCTGGTTCTTCAACGGTTACGTGGCGCGCCTACGGGAGCGCATAAAGAAAGGGTTGCTGTAGGTTCGTGCATATCCTTGGTTTGTTCACATTTCCCTTTTTAGGCACCATGCTATAATGGACGTTGTTAGTAAGAAGAAAGACCGTTTTCCGGTGTGAGGCCGGAAAACGGTTTTTCATTTCGGGATGCGTTGCCGGGAAACGCTATTTTTCGTATAATAATGCCACTATGAATCGATTGCAGATCGTCTCGGAAAACGCACCGGCGGGAGATCAGCCGAAGGCCATCGGAGAGCTTGTCCAGGGACTGGAGCGCGGCTACCGCGACCAGACCCTTCTTGGCGTCACGGGTTCGGGCAAGACGTTCACCGTTGCGAACGTGATCAAGGAGGTGCAGCGGCCGACGCTCGTCATCGCACATAACAAGACCCTCGCCGCACAGCTTTGCAACGAGTTCAGGGAGCTCTTTCCGAACAACTCGGTGAACTATTTCGTCTCGTATTACGATTATTACCAACCGGAGGCATACATTCCCTCGAGCGACACCTATATCGACAAAGAGGCGCTCATCAACGACGAGATCGATAAGTTGCGTCATGCGGCGACGACCGCGCTCCTCACGCGCCGCGACGTGATCATCGTGGCATCCGTATCGTGCATCTACGGCCTCGGCGCGCCGGAGGTCTATGCCCAGAACATCTTCCACTTCAAGGTGGGCGATACGATCGAACGGAAGGATTTCTCGCGGCGGCTCGTCGAGCTGCAGTTCTCGCGGACCAATGCCGATCTCAAAAGGGGAACGTACCGCCTGCGTGGGGAGAATTGGGAGATCATGCCGGCCGATCGCGAGGTGATCTACAATCTTGAGGTGAGCGGCGGCATCATCCGCACCATTTACGAGGTCGATCCCGTGGTCGGCTTCCGTCCCGGCAGGACGCCCGCGGTACCCGATGTGATCTTCGCGCCCGCCAAGCATTTCATCACGGAAGCGCCCGAGCGCGAGCGCGCGATCAAGGCGATCCAGAAAGAACTGAAGGAGCAATTGAAGAAGTTCGAGGAGGAGAAGAAGTTCCTGGAAGCGGAACGGATCGAGCGGCGCACCAAGTTCGATCTCGCGATGATGCGCGAGGTCGGATATTGCCATGGCATCGAGAACTACTCCCGGCATCTCTCGGGCCGCAAGGCCGGGGAACCGCCGGCCACGCTCCTCGATTATTTTCCGCACAAAGAGGATGGCACGCCGGATTTCCTTACCGTGATCGACGAATCGCATATGACGGTACCGCAACTCCAGGGGATGTTCAACGGCGATGCCGCGCGCAAGGAGACGCTCGTGGAATTCGGCTTCCGTTTGCCGTCCGCGAAGGATAATCGCCCGCTCCGCTTCGAGGAATTCCGGGAGCGCATCGGGCAGACCATTTATGTGTCCGCCACGCCGGGGCCGTATGAGGCAGAAAAGAGCGATCCTGCGCGCCACGGGGGCGTGGGGCAGATCGTGGAGCAGATCATCCGTCCGACCGGACTCGTGGATCCCAAAACGACCATCATTCCCGCCCGGGGCCAGGTGGAGGACCTCATTCCGCGTATCGAGGCGCGGGTGGCGAAGCACGACCGCGTGCTCGTGACAACGCTCACGAAGCGCATGGCCGAAGACCTTTCGGCGTATCTCGAGGAGCGGAAGATAAAGGTGAACTATCTCCATAGCGATGTGAAGACGCTGGACCGCATCAAGATCCTCACCGATCTCCGCCGCGGCAAGATCGAGGTGCTCGTCGGGGTGAACCTCCTGCGCGAAGGTCTCGACCTGCCCGAGGTGTCGCTCGTCGCCATTCTTGATGCCGACAAGGAGGGATTCCTGCGGAGTGAGGTGTCGCTCATCCAGACGATCGGCCGCGCGGCACGCAACGCCGAGGGGGAGGTGCTCATCTACGCCGACCGCATCACGGGCTCCATCGAACGCGCGCTCAAGGAGACCGATCGCCGCCGTGCGATCCAGGTCGCATACAACAAAGAGCACGGCATCACGCCGCGCACCATCATAAAGAAGATCACTGACATCCTGCCGAACGTGGATGAGATCCTGAACATGGAGATGGCTCCGGTGCCGCGTTCGAAGACCGCGATCGAGAAGATGATCGCGCAGAAGGAACGCGAGATGCGCACGGCGGCGAAGGCGCTTGATTTCGAGCTTGCGGGAATCCTGCGTGACGAGATCAAGGAGCTCAGGAGGAAAGTATCGGAGAGCGGGATGGACGGCGCGCCGGCGCCGAAGCGCAAGGAGGAGGTGTCTGCGAAGAAGACGCCGTCTTCGCGCGCGAAGGGATATGCTGCGATCCCTTTGCTCCTCATGGTCTTTTTCGGGGGCGCCGCGCTTCTTGGGGGTCTCTGGGCGCTCATGCCTCCCGTGTCCGTGCAGGCACCCGCCGCACCGGTATCGGGGATCCCGCCGGGAAATACTCCTTCAGGGACCGGTGCGTCCTCTTCGTCGGAACTGCCCTTCCGTGCGATCCCTTACGCGAATAGTTATCCGGTGATCGGGCCGCGGGGCACCTTGGTCACCGTGCGTGCCCACGGCATCGTGCTCGCACCCACAAGCACCGTCGAGTTCGGGGGCCTTGCGGGGGCCGTCGTGGAATCGGTGGCGGGGGATGGGAGCAGATTGACATTCATCGTGCCTGGCATGCTCGGGCCGGTCTGCCGTGCGCACGAACCCTGTTCCATGTTCCGGAGGGTCGTCGTGAGCGGGACCTACGATGTGACGGTCGTGACGGACGGCATCGATGTGTCCGCGGGATCGTTCACGGTGACAGGGGCTGCAGCGACTCCTTCGGTGACGCCCATGCTCTGAGTGTGAGGGCTGGATTATTCCTCCGGGAGGTCCTATACTTGCGGATACGCACCCCCTATGAGCGTTCCGCCCGGGGGCGTTTGGATACGATGCCTCCTTCAAATCATCCCCATCATTTTCATCATTCCCATGCCGCAGCACGATAAGATCGTCATCAAAGGCGCCCGAGAGCACAATCTGAAAAATATCGATCTTGAGATCCCGAGGGATAAGATGGTCGTCTTCACCGGCCTTTCGGGTTCCGGAAAATCGTCGCTTGCGTTCGACACGATATTCGCCGAAGGGCAGCGGCGGTACATCGAATCGCTGTCCGCCTATGCGCGGCAGTTCCTCGGCCGTCTCGACAAGCCCGATGTGGACGACATCGAGGGACTTTCACCCGCGATCTCGATCGATCAGAAATCGCATTCCGCGAACCCGCGTTCCACGGTGGCAACGATCACGGAGATCTACGATTATCTCCGCGTGCTCTTCGCGCGCGCAGGCACGCCGTTCTGCCCGACCTGCGGACGCGAGATCAAGAAGCTGACGAACGAGGAGATCGTGGATATCGCGATCGACATCGCGAAGGAGAATGCGGGGCCGAAGGGCGCGCACAAGAACCTTCTCGTCCTTGCGCCCGTCGTGCGGGGCAGGAAGGGGGAATATTACCAGATGCTCTACGATTTCCTGAACGCCGGGTTCAGCGAGGTGCGCATCGACGGCAAATATCATTCGCTCCGCGAACGCGTGGATCTCGGCCGCTATAAGACGCACGACATCGATCTCGTGATCGACCGCATTCCCGCGGGAATGGACTTCAAGGACAAAGATAACCGGCTCCGCCTCTCCGAGGCGATCGAGAGCGGCCTCAAGTACGGCAACGCGGTCGTCACGATCATCACCGACAGGGAGGTGTCGCTCTCGGCGAAGTTCACATGTCCGCACGACGGGTTTTCCTTTCCGGAGATCGAACCGCGCCTTTTCTCGTTCAACAGTCCGTATGGTGCGTGTCCGGAATGCCATGGCCTCGGTACGAAGGACCTCTGGTCCGAGGAGCTTTGTACGGTGTGCGAGGGCAAGCGCCTGCGCGTGGAGGCGCTCAACGTCCTCGTCAAGGACAAGAACATCAATACGGTCGCCCAGCTTTCCATCGAGGACGCCCATGCGTTCTTTTCCTCGCTCGCATTCAAGGAGGCCTCGAAGAACGACGTCGCCGAGGCGCCGCTTCGCGAGATCAAAAGCCGCCTGAAGTTCATGATGGACGTAGGTCTCGAATATCTCACGCTCGATCGCAAGGCCGGCACGCTCTCCGGCGGCGAGGCGCAGCGCATACGGCTTGCATCGCAGATCGGTTCACGGCTCGTGGGCACGCTTTACATCCTCGATGAGCCCACAATCGGCCTCCATCAGCGCGACAACGACAAGCTCATCCATACGCTCCTCGAACTCCGCGATCTCGGCAACACGATCATCGTCGTCGAACACGACGAGGATACGATCCGGGCGTCCGATTATCTGGTGGACATCGGTCCGGGCGCGGGCGTGCACGGCGGCAATGTCGTGGCGGCCGGTCCTATCCCGCAGATCCTGAACGATACGAAGCAGCGATCGCTCACACTCGATTATCTTCGCGGCAAGCAGTTCATCGCCGTGCCGGACGAGCGGCGCAGCGTGGTGCTCGTGGACGATAAAAAGAAGGGGAGCGGCGCACAGGAAGCGATCAAGGTCCGTGGCGCGCATGCCAACAATCTGAAGGACGTCGACGTCGATATCCCGTTGCGCCGCTTCACGTGCGTCACTGGCGTGTCGGGCAGCGGCAAATCGTCGCTCGTGTATGACGTGCTCTACAAAGCGGTCGCCGACAAGCTGAATCATGCGAACTATAAGGTTGGCGGCTATAAGTCGCTCATGGGCCTCGAGTACATCAATCGCATCATCAACATCGACCAGTCGCCGATCGGCCGTACGCCGCGTTCCAATCCGGCGACGTATGTGGGCGCATGGACGCATATTCGCGATCTTTTCGCATCGACCGAGGATGCGCGCGTGCGCGGCTACAAACCCGGTCGTTTCAGCTTCAACGTGCCCGGCGGACGGTGCGAGAACTGCGAGGGCCATGGCACGATCGCGATAGAGATGCATTTCCTTCCCACGGTGTACGTATCGTGCGATATATGCAAAGGCAAACGCTTCGACCGCGAGACGCTCGAAGTGGAGTATAAGGGCAAGAGCATCTACGACGTGCTCCAGATGACGATCGAAGAGGCGGCGAAGTTCTTCGGAGACATCCCATGGCTCGAGGATAAGCTCTCCATCCTCGAAGAGGTGGGGCTCGGATACCTGGAACTCGGCCAATCGGCGACGACGCTCTCCGGCGGCGAGGCGCAGCGCATCAAGCTTGCCGCCGAGCTTGGGAAGCGCGATACGCACCGCACGCTGTATCTTCTGGATGAACCCACCACGGGATTGCATTTTGCGGACATCGATCAGCTGCTCAAGGTGCTTCAGCGCCTCGTGGACCGCGGCAATACCGTTGTCGTCATCGAGCACAATCTCGACGTGATCAAGACCGCTGATTGGGTGATCGATCTCGGTCCCGAAGGCGGCGCCCGCGGAGGGACCATCGTCGCGACCGGGACCCCCGAGGAGATCGTTCGCAAGAAGGAGAGCTATACCGGACAATATCTCCGCAAGGTCCTCGAGAGATAACGGGGTGTTATACTGGAACCATGGTACGCATCGCAGACGGGAAGATCTATCATTACGACCGGAAGATAGGATGGCTCGAGGGGCAGCACGTCCATAACGAGGAGGACGGGAAGGTACTTGGATATTGGGAGAACGAAAGCGTCTATGGCGCAGGCGGGCACAGGATCGCATACATCCATGAGGATGATTTTGTGTACGCAAGCGGCCGCGTGGCAGGATCGCTCGAGCACATCAACGAGCAGATCCACGGAGGTGCATCCATCCTCGCAAAGTGCGCGGTGAAAGTGCTGTTCGACCTGTGACAGACCCTTATGGCAAAGACGGATATCGCTTATAAGAAATTCCCGGAGACGCCGGGCGTATACGTGATGAAGGATGCGGAGGGGAGTGTGCTGTACGTGGGGAAGGCGGCGAACCTTCGCCGGCGGGTCTCGAGCTACTTCGAGCGTCCCCATGACATCCGCATCCAGACGCTCGTGGGCCGGATTGCGAAGATAGACATCCACCGGACCGATACCGCGCTCGAAGCGCTCATCCTGGAAGCGGAACTCATCAAAAAGCTCAGGCCGCCTTTCAATGTGCGCGAGAAGGATGACAAGAGCTTCCTTTACGTGGAGATCGAATCGCGCGAACGGTTCCCGCGGGTGATGCTCGTGCGCGGCAAGGACGCGGAGCGAGGGCGCCGGTATGGGCCGTTCACGTCGGCTTCGTCGGCGCGGGAGGCGATGCGCATCTTGCGCCGCATCTTCCCGTGGAACGAGCATGCGCCGGATGCGGTCGGAAGGATGGCGCGGCCGTGTTTCGATTACGAGGTCGGTCTGTGCCCGGGAACGTGCATCGGCGCGGTGACGCACGGCGACTATATGGCGCACACGGTGGCCCCCCTCAGGATGTTTTTCGAAGGCGGGAAGAAGCGCGTACTCGTGACGTTCGAAAAGGAGATGCGCACGGCGGCGAAGGCGCTCGATTTTGAAATGGCGGAAACGCTGCGTCGGCGGATCTTCGCGCTGAAGCACGTGCAGGACAGTACGCTGATCTCGGAATCGGAGGTGCTTCTTCCGGCGGCCGGCCCCGCCGCGGAGGCAGGTGCACGGCAAGCCCCGTACCGCATCGAGGGATATGATATATCGAACATTTCAGGGACCTCCTCCGTCGGTTCCATGGTGGTATTCGAGGGAGGGGAGCCGAACAAGGACGAATACCGCAAATTCAAAATCAGGAGCGTTTCCGGACCGAACGACGTGGGCATGCTTACCGAGGTTCTCGAGCGGCGGTTCGCGCCGACGCACCGGGGGGTCGAGGCGGGGAAAGGAGGATGGCGGATGCCGGACCTCGTTCTGATCGATGGCGGTCTTGCGCAGGCGAATGCGGCGAAAAAGGTGCTCCTCCGGGCGGGATTGCGCATTCCGGTGCTTGGCATCGCAAAAGGGCCGGAACGGAAGCGTAACGACATCATCGGCGCGATGCCGAAAGGCGTTCGCAAAGAGACGCTCGTGCGCGTGCGGGATGAAGCGCATAGGTTTGCGATCGGCTATCACAAAGCGCTTCGCCGCGTGCGGACATTCCAGTGAATCGCATGGCGCGAGCATAAAAAAAGCGCGCCACTCGGAAGAGCGGCGCGCCGGCCCGGGCCCAAAGAGCAGCAGGGTCTCAGTTGATGATGGTCACGGGGCCGTTCATGATGCTGCCGAGCCCGTTACCGTCGAAGCTCACGCGGATGAGGTAGCTGCCGGGAAGGACGTCCTTCATTGAGGGGCTGTTGCGCGAAAGGTATACCGAGCGCGCATCCCATGTGTACGACATTTGATCGGGTCCTGTCTGTGAAAGGATGACGCCGACGAGCGTCTTCGTCGTGGCATTAATAAGATCGATCTGCCCCGTGACCTTCGCGGAATTGCTCCATGCGATGGTGTTCTGCTGCTTGATCACCCAGGTGGTGTTGGGCGCGGGAGAGATGAGGCTGATCGTGAGAGCCCCCGCCGGGATTTTCGCAGAGGTTCCCGCAGTGGTCTTTGCGGGCGAGGGGCTTCCCGAGGGAAGGGCGGAAGGGCCCGCGGGGACGGAGGCCGAGGAAGGCGATGAGGGAAGGGCGGAGGCTGATGCGTTCGCGGTGCCGCTCGCATTTTGAGGGGGCGCAACGGGCGCAAGGGCCTTGTTGGCCCGGAAGAGCAGGATGGCGAGGATGACCACAGCGACCACGAGCACGGCGATCACCACGAGCACGGTACGGGGACGGTTTTGGATTATGTTCATAAGAATATAGTAGCATATCAAGGAAGGGATATGGCAAGTTCAAAAGATATGACCAAAAAAGGGGGCGGCGAGAGGGCGCTCATCGCGGCGATGCTTGCGGCGGGGGCGGTGGGCGTCATGCCGACGGATACCATCTATGGGATCGTCGGTTCGGCACTTGAAGAAAAGACGGTGGAGCGCATCTATCGCTTGAGGAGGCGCAATCGCAAAAAGCCGATGATCGTGCTCATTGCGGGGATGCATGACCTCCGCCGGTTCGGTATCGTTCCCTCGCCCCGTGCGGCGCGCGTCCTGCGCCGCGTCTGGCCCGGCAAGGTGAGCGTCGTACTCGCATGCCCGCCGAGGAGATTTGCATATCTTCACCGTGGCACGGGAACGATCGCGTTTCGCGTGCCCGCATCCGCGCCGCTACGGGCGTTCCTTGCAAGGACGGGGCCGCTCGTCGCGCCGAGCGCGAACATCGAAGGGGAGGATCCCGCGCGGACGGTTGCGGAGGCGAAGCGGTATTTCGGGGATCGCGTGGAATTCTATGCCGCCGCAGGACGCGCCGCAGCGAAGCCCTCGACGCTCATCGCGGTCGCAAAGAACGGTGCGGTGACGATGCTGAGAAAAGGGGCGGGAGGGGCGGTTTTATGATACTATTCATCTATGAAACAAAAATACGATCTGGTGTGCATCGGCGACGTCGTGATGGATGCATTCATCACGCTCAAAGAGGCGAAAGTGGAATGGGATAAGGCTCATGAGCACCCCCGTCTTTCCATGGAATTTGCGACGAAGATCCCGTACGAGTCGCTCATGATCGCCACAGGAGTGGGAAACGCATCGAATGTCGCGGTGGGCGCCGCGCGCCTCGGCATCAATACTGCGATGCTCACATCCGTCGGTGCCGATCATTACGGCGACCAGATCGCGGATATGTACCATAAGGAAGGGATCAGTACGGAATATGTGAAGGTGAACCGGGGCCTGCCCACGAACTATCATTTCGTGCTCACATACGAGGCGGAGCGCACCATCCTCATCAAGCATCAGAAATACGCATATACGGATCCCGCGCTACTCGATAAAAAGACCGATTGGGTCTATTTCTCGTCCATTGCGGAGCATACGCTCCCGTTCCATAAAAAAGTGGGCGAATATCTGAAGCACCATCCTGACGTGCGCATGGGCTTCAATCCCGGCACGTTCCAGCTCCGTTTCGGTGCGAAGGCGCTCGCCTCGATCTATCGTCATACGTACGTGCTTTTCGTGAATCGCGAGGAGGCGGCTTTCATTCTGGGAACGAAGAACGAGGATATAGGATATCTTTTCAAAGGACTGCATAAGCTTGGTCCGAAGATCGTCGTCATCACCGACGGGCCGGACGGCGCATACGCGTCGGATGGCGTCACCCGCTGGTTCATGCCGCCGTATCCCGATGCGAAACCCCCCGTGTCGAGGACCGGCGCGGGCGATGCATTCTCGACCGGATTCCTTTGCGCCCTTATTTACGGACTTCCCGTGCACGAGGCGCTGCGCTGGGCACCGATCGAATCGATGCATGTCGTCCAGTTCTTCGGCGCGCAGACGGGGCTTCTCAAGAAGTCCGCACTCAATGCGTTCCTGAAAAAGGCCCCCAAACAATATCAGGCAAAGACGATATGAGCGTGAAAACCCTTCGCGAGGTCCTGGCCGATGCCGACACGCGCCACGTGGCCGTGGGCCATTTCAACATCTCAGAGCTTGGCGCGCTCAAGGGGATCTTTGCCGCCGCGCGCGAGCTGCAACTACCCTTGCTCATCGGGGTGTCGGAAGGGGAACGGGAGTTCATCGGCGTACGCACCGTGGCAGCGATCATAAAGAGCATGCGCGAGGAGTACGGGTATCCCATCTTTCTCAATGCGGACCACACGCATTCGCTCGAGAAGGCGATCGAGGCCGCAAAGGCGGGATTCGATGAGATCATCTTCGATAATTCGTCGTTGTCGCTCGAAGAGGATATCAGGAACACGAAAGAGGCCGTCGCCGCGATCCGTGCCATCGATCCCTCGATCGTCATCGAAGGCGAGATCGGCTACATCGGGATGAACTCCGAGGTGATGGAAGTGGCGCCGGAGAACATCGCGCGTTCGACGCCGGAGGATGCCGCGCGGTTCGTCGCGGAGACAGGGGTGGACGTGCTTGCCCCGGCAGTGGGGAATATGCACGGCCTTTTGAAGACGATGGTGGCGGGCACGGCGCACAAGGAGCTTGATATCGCACGCATCGGAAAGATCAAAGAGGCGATCGCGGCGCTCCCTGCGAACGCGCAGGGCGGCGGCAGATGGATGACGCTCCATGGAGGTTCCGGGACGGAGGATCGTGAGTTCACCGAGGCCGCGCGCGCGGGCATGACGATCATCCATGTGTCGAGCGAACTGAGGCTTGCATGGCGGCGGGGCGTGGAGCAGGGACTGAAGGAGAGGCCGGATGAAATCGCGCCGTACAAGATCCTTCCGCCCGCGATCGAGGGGATCCAGGCGATCGTGGCGGACAGGCTCAAGCGCTTCAACGGATTGGAATGAGTGGCGGCGCTTCTCTGAGGAGCGGCGATTGACTGCGTTCCTGCGCGGAGGTATCACTAAGGAAGAACCCGATCCCTCCCGGGATCGGAAGGAGTTTCGCGATGGCAGCTTTCACGCTCGAAGAGCCTTTCCCCGTTCCGGGCCACATGGATCCGGAGCAGATCGACGGGATGCGGGTGACGGATGGCATGTGGCGGGAGGACCGCAACTACCATTGTCGCCAGTGCAATTCACCGGCATATCTCAACCCCTATACGAACGCGGTCTGGGGATGCAGAAAGTGCGTCTTCACCACGCGTTCCGTGTTCGTGTATTTCAAACCGTCGCTCCCTCCCGAGGATCTCGTGATGCGCTTCATGTGCTTCGCACAGAAAAGAGGGGTACGGAGCTTCCCCGTGTTCGCCGATCGCGCCTGGCAGGAATTCATGAGGGACGTTCGCGGAACGCTCGGCAGCCTTCTTCCTGGATCCACGGAGATCGAGATGGAGGAGGACGGCGGAGGTCCGCGGATGAAGGATTGCGAACGGATCGCGTTCCAGTTGCGGTTTTCCGCGGAGATCGCACCCCTTGAAAAAGGAATGCACATGCGGAAAGCCCCGTGGGCGAAAGACCTTGCCCATGAGTTCCCCGAACTCGCGGGGCGCATGTTTGCGCTTGCGGAAGCCACGCCAGGCCTTCTCAGGCGATAGGATGATACGAAGGGCGCTCACGCGCCGATCCCGTGCCCGCCTTTCCCCGGAGGAAAGGCGGCTTTTTACGACAAGGCGCTCCTGCCTTGTCTTTTTGTACCTGTTTTGCTATACTCCTCCTCATGGAAACGATTGTTTTGGCGGTAACGCCGCGGGATATCACCGGAAAGAAAGTGCGGTCTCTCCGCAAGGAGGGCATGATCCCTGCGGAACTCTACGGACACGGCGTGAAGAACGTGCATCTTGTCGTCTCGGAAAAGGAGTTCGCAAAGACGTACAAGAAAGCGGGTTCGTCCACGATGATCACGCTCGATCTCGGGAAGGAGAAGCGCCCCGCGATGATCCACAGCGTCCTTCGCGACAGCGTGCGGGACGACATCCTTCATATCGATTTCTACCAGGTACGCCTCGATGAGAAGATCAAAGCTCATGTGCCGCTTGAGTTCTCCGGCGAATCTCCGGCAGTGAAGGAGAAGAGCGCGATCATCAACCGCTCGCTCGCGGAGCTGGAGGTGGAGGCGTTCCCCCAGGATGTGCCGCACACGATCATCGTGGACCTTTCCGCGCTTATCGATATCGACCAGAGCATCTATGTGAAGGACATCATCCTTCCGAAGGGAGTGGTGACGGACCTCGATGGGGATACGGTGGTGGCGACGGCAACCGAGCCGATCTCCGAAGAGGAGCTCATCGCGCAGGCTGCGCCCGCCGATGTGTCTGGCGTGAAGGTGGAATCCGAAGAGAAGAAGGCGGAGCGCGAAGCCGAAAAGGCCGCCAAGGAGGAATAAGCAGAGACGAAAAAAGAGACGATCGAAGAAGATCCCCGCACCCGCGGGGATTTTTGCGTCCGAAGTTCCTCTTTTCGGGCATTTTCGTTATACTTAACGATAATGAGGCCGCCTTTAAAACCAAAGGTGCTTGGAGACGTGTCGTTCCCCAAAAGGGACGGGACGCAGTGGAGCGCATTCAGCTCCCTTCCGGGGAAGATCGATCTCGGCGCGAAGCCGATGACGATCCGGATCCCACTCACCAAAATAGGGAAATGGACGATCCCCGCGCTTGCGGCGATATTCCTTGCGTTCGGTTCGGCAAGCGCGCCGACCGCGATCCTCACGAGGGCTGCGGGCGATAATGCATCCTCGACCGTCGCCGCGACGGGAGTCACGAGTACCGACCCTACCGCGGAGCGCACGGCGCTCGAGGCGCAGCTCCAGCAGCTGCAGGGGCAGATCGACCAATATCAGAGCCAGATCACGAGCTATGAGAGCCAGGGGAAGACGCTCTCGGGCCAGATATCCGTCCTCAACGCGAAAGTCGCGTCCCTCAATCTCCAGATCCAGGCGACCAATCTCACGATCCAGCAGCTCGATCAGCAGATCGCGGACACCCAGTCGCAGATCACCGCGACGCAGGCGGATATTGCGAACAAACAGGCTGCGATCGGGGATCTTATGAAGAACCTTTATCAGACGGATCAGACGAGCCTTGTCGAGATATTCCTCGAACATCCGCGGCTTTCGGATTTCTGGAACGAGACGCAGGACATCACCCTTCTCCAGGACAATCTCCGCGTGGCGGTGCAGCAGATCACGGACCTGCAGAGCCAGCTTCAGAATCAGGAGCAGCAGTTCGTGGCATCAAAGAGCGACGCGGCCACCGCGCAGGCCTATGCGCAGGCGCAAGCGCAGGAGGTGTCGACGACGAAATCGCAGAAGACGCAGCTTCTTACCGCAACAAAGGGCCAGGAATCGAAGTATCAGACGCTTCTCGCCCAAACGCAGGCGACGGCGGCGCAGATCAGGAGCCGCATCTTCCAACTGCTCGGCGGAGGCCAGCTCACGTTCGGCCAGGCATATCAGTTCGCGCAGGTTGCATCGAATGCGACGGGTATCGATCCCGCGTTCATTCTTGCCATCCTCGACCGCGAATCGGCCCTCGGCCAGAACGTGGGGCAGTGCAATTACAAGACCGCGATGAGCCCATCGCAGCAGCCCACATTCCTCCAGATAACCTCCGCGCTCAACATCGATCCCAATGCGATGATGGTGTCATGTCCGAATGCGGACGGCGTATACGGCGGCGCCATGGGTCCGGCGCAGTTCGAGCCTTCCACGTGGGAACTGTATGCGGGCGCCGTCTCTAAGATCACGAGCAACAATCCTCCGTCGCCGTGGAGCGATGCGGATGCGTTCGTGGCGACCGGGCTCTATCTGAAGGATGCGATGACGGGATGCAGGACGACCTACGTGCGGACGATCGACCTCGAGCGGTGCACCGCCGCGAAGTACTACGCGGGATCCCGGTGGAGGGGATATCTCTGGACCTATGGCGAGGCGGTGGTCGAGCAGGCGCAGAGCTTCGATGCGGACATCCAAACGCTCACGACGGCGAACAACGGCTCGTAACGAACGATAAAGGAAGAGGAATGGCAACGGCATCCGCAATGAATGTGAGGAAGATCACGCTGAAGAACGGCTTGCGCGTACTTCTCGTACCGCGTCCTGCGATGCTCGCCGCCACGGTGCTCATCCTCGTGCGCGCCGGGTCCGAATATGAAACGAAGTCGCTAAACGGCATATCCCATTTCCTTGAACACATGACATTCAAGGGAACGACGAAGAGGCCGCGTCCGGGGATGATCGCCCATGAGCTCGCGGCGCTCGGGGCCCAGTCGAACGCGTTCACCGATCAGGAATACACGGGGTACTATGCGAAAGTGAGGGCCGAGAAGCTCCCGGAGATATTCGAGATCGTATCGGACCTTTATCTCGACCCCGTGTTCGATCCCGGGGAGATCGACAAGGAACGGGGTGTGATCATCCAGGAGATCAATATGTATGAGGACGATCTTCCCGTGAAGGCGCAGGAGGTGCTTGGGCGGCTCGTCTACGGGGATCAGCCGGCAGGATGGGATGTGGGAGGCGATAGGAAGGTGATTGGGCGCCTCACGCGCGATGATTTCATGGGATATCGCGCGAAGCACTATATCGCTGCAGGGACGGTGGTCGTGGTGGCGGGGAAATTCCCGGAGGCGGCGACGCGGCGCATGATCGAGGAGCGCTTCGGGGTGCTGCCGCGCGGCAGCGCGGTACGGAAGCCTCAGACGGTGGAACGGCAGTCGTCCCCAAGAGTGAAGCTTCATTTCCGCAAAACGGACCAGGCGCACCTCGCGATCGCATTCCGCGCGTTCGATATGTTCGACGAGCGGCGATATGCGCTCCGCGTGGCAGCCGATGTACTGGGAGGGGGAATGAGCTCGCGGCTCTTCATGCGCATCCGCGAGGAGATGGGTGCGGCATATTACGTCGGCGCCGGGACCGATCTTTCGCTCGATCACGGCACGTTCGGCATTTCTGCGGGAGTGGATCATGGAAAGATCGCCGAGGCGATGAAGGGCATCTTCGCGGAATGCACCCGCCTGCGGGATGAGGAGGTTCCCGCGAAGGAGCTCAGGAAATCGAAGGACCATATCCTCGGCAATCTCATGCTGGGACTCGAGACGTCCGACGATCTCGCAAGCTTCTATGGAAGTCAGGAGATTTTCGGGAGGAAGGTGCTTTCGCCGGAAGCGTATGTGGCGAAGATCAATCGCGTGACCGCTGCCGGTATCCGCGCTGCGGTGGGAGCGGTGTTCGCGGAGGATCGCCTGAACGTCGCGATCGTAGGACCCTACCGCGACCCGCGTGCATTCCTGAAGCTCATGAGGCTCGGCAGGAAGGCGTGAGCCGGATGTCCTTTATGCACGGAAGGCGTTGCATTTGCGGGCAAATCCTTTATCCTAATGCCATATGGATTTCTATATTACGACCCCCATCTATTATGTGAACGATAAGCCCCATATCGGGCACGCATATACCACGATCGTGGCTGATGCGCTCGCGCGCTGGCGCGGGGCGCAGGGCGAGCACGTGACCTTTTCGACGGGTATCGATGAGAATTCCCAGAAGACGGTGGATGCGGCGAAGAAGGCGGGAGAGGACGTCCGGGCCTATACGGACCGCATGGCGGAGGTATGGCAGGATGCGTGGACGAAACTCGGTATCGGAAACACCGAGTTCATCCGCACGACGGAGGATCGGCATCATGAGGTGGTGAAGGAGATATGGGGGCGCATCGATGCGTCGGGTGACCTCTATAAAGGCACATATGAGGGACTGTACTGCAAGGGGCATGAGGCGTTCATCAAGGAGAGCGATCTCGTGGACGGGCTTTGCCCGGAACACAGGACCGCGCCGGAGATTGTACGGGAGGAGAATTATTTCTTCAAGCTCTCCGAATATCAGGAGAGGCTTCTCAAGTTCTATGAGGCGCATGAGGATTTCGTGGTTCCTGCGCATCGTTTCCGCGAGGTGCGCGCGTTCGTGGAGCAGGGGCTTGAGGATGTCAGTTTCTCGCGCGAAGGGAAGGAGTGGGGGATCCCCGTTCCCAACGATCCTCATCAGGCGATCTATGTCTGGGCGGATGCGCTCGTGAACTATGTGACCGTGCGGGGGATCGAGGGATGGGAGGAGCATCCCGCCGATGTGCATACGGTGGGCAAGGACATCCTCCGCTTTCATGCGGTGATATGGCCCGCGATGCTCATGTCGGCAGGACTTCCTTTGCCGGGCCAGATCGCGGCGAACGGGTTCATCACGAACGGCGGCGTGAAGATGTCGAAATCGCTCGGCAACGGCGTCGATCCCCTCGATCTCGCCGTCCGGTACGGCGTGGATGCGCTCCGCTATTTCCTTCTGAGGGAGATCCAGTACGGAGAGGATGGCGATTATTCCGAGGAGAAGATGAGGGTGCGGTACAATGCCGACCTTGCGAACGGGCTTGGGAACTTCGCTGCACGCGTGTTCGCGCTTGCGGAACGGGAATCGTCCGACGGCATACCCGGAATACGCGAGGGGATCCCCGAAGAGGCGTTCTCCCGGACGATCGCGGCGATGCGCCGCGGCGTGGATGAGAAGATGGCGCAGTTCCGCTTCGGCGACGCGCTCGCTGCGATATGGGATGCCGTTTCGTTCGGCGATCGGTATGTGAATGAAAAGAAGATCTGGGAGATCAAGGACGATGCCGTCCGCAAAGAGGCGCTCCTCGGCCTCATCGTGCTTCTCGAGGGGATCGCCTCGACGCTCGCACCGTTCTTGCCGGAAACGTCGCGGCGGATCGCGGCGGCCGTATCGCGGGAAGAGGGGATCATCCACATAAAGAGGCCGGAAGCGCTTTTCCCGAGGATCTCGTCATGAAGGAGCAGGAGATCCCATTCATAGACGCCCATACCCACGTCCAGTTCTCGGCGTATGGCGCCCCGGGGGACCGGGATGCGGTATGCGCGCGCGCAAAGGATGCGGGGGTGCTCATGATCAATGCGGGGACCTGCCGCAGCACTTCGGCTGCCGCGGTGGCATTTGCGAACGCGCATGCGGCGGACGGCGTCTATGCCGCGATCGGGCTTCACCCCGTGCATACGGGACCGTCCTACCACGACGAGGACGAACTCGGCAGCCAGGAGGGCGGGAACGCGGAAGATGCACCCGCAGCGCGCGGCGAGGTGTTCGATTATGGATATTATAGAACGCTCGCGCTCGATCCCCGCACGGTCGCGATCGGGGAATGCGGCCTTGATTATTTCCATCTGAACGACGAAGAACCGCGCGAAATCCAGATCGCGCGGCAGAAGGATGCATTCGCGGCGCAGATGCGCCTTTCGAAGGAGTCGGGAAAGGCACTCATGATCCATTGTCGGGATGCGTTTTCCGATCTGCGCGCCATGCTGCATGCCGCAGGACCGGAAGGATATGTACCGGGAGTCGTGCATTTTTTCACGGGTACCGAGGATGATGCGCGCGATCTTCTTGCACTGGGATTTTCGTTCACGTTCGGCGGCGCGATCACGTTCCCTCCCCGCAAAGGGGCTTCCGAGGGGATGTATGACGGGAGGGTGAGATTCATCCCCGTGGACCGGATCATGTCAGAAACGGACGCGCCCTATGTGGCACCCGTTCCAGTCCGTGGAATGCGGAATGAACCGGCGTATATTCCTTTCATCGTCGCGAGGATCGCGGCGCTTAAAGGGATCTCCGCGGAGGCGATGAAGGCTGCGATCTGGGAAAATGCGCAGCGGGTCTTCGGTGTGAAGGCGCCACACGAAGCTTGATGATTTCTTGAGGAGCGGCGTGGTAATCTGCGCTCCGTGAGGTTCCGCGCCGCATCAATCGCAACGATAGCGTTCCTTGCCGCTGTTGCGGTGCTTTTTGCGGTCGCGGCAGCAAGGGGAGGGGGAGTGGGAGCGGCAGTGTTTGGAGGGAGCGTGCCGAGGGGCGTACCATCCACGTCATCGTGCGATGCTGCGTGTGCGGTGTTCAGCGAGCCGGAAGCGGGCATCGCGCCGTTCATGGCGCTCGTGCGCGGTGCATCGAGTTCCCTCGATCTCGTGATGTATGAGCTTGAGGATCCTGCCGTCTTCGCCGCGCTTGCCGATGCCGCGCATCGCGGGGTCGCGGTGCGGGTCATCCTGAACAGGAGGTTCTATTCGCCGCGAGGGGCATCGTTCGTGCGGGGGAATCCGAACGAAATGGCGTATGCGGCGCTCATGCGCGCGGATATCCCCGTGCGATGGGCGCCCCTCGGGTTCACGTATACGCATGAAAAGGCTATGGCGGTCGACGGGACGCGTCTTCTCGTCATGAGTTTCAACCTTGTTCCAAAGTACTATCCCACCGGAAGGGATTTCGGGGTGATCGACGAGGACCCCGCAGACGTTGCAGCGATGGAAGCGGTGTTCGATGACGATTGGCACGGCGCGGCGGGAAAGAGCGGTGCCTCTGCGGCGCCAGGGGATGCGCTCGTATGGAGCCCCGGGTCGCGGGGCGCCCTCGTCGGCATGATCGCCACGGCATCGCGCACGCTCGAGGTGTATAACGAGGAAATGGCGGATGAGAAGGTGGCGGCCGCGCTCGCTGCAGCGGCGCGTCGCGGGGTCATGGTGCGGATCGTGATGACATGGGCTGCGGAATGGGTGCCGGCATGGCGCATGCTCGCCGCGGCAGGCGCGCAGGTCCGCACGTATCCCGCCGCTGCGAACGGCCGGTATATCCATGCGAAGATGATTGTGGCTGATGGCGTGCGGGCATTCGTGGGATCGGAGAACTTTTCGGCGACATCCCTCGAAGAGAACCGCGAACTCGGCGTGATGCTCGCGGTCCCACGCGGGATCGGGGTGCTCCGCGCGGCATTCGAAGGAGACTGGAATGCCGCGCAGCCGTTCACCCGAAGGGGCGGGTAATGTTGAGAAAACGGGGCATGCAGCGTAGAATGGGTCCTATATGGAACGCTATGATCCCGGGGAGATAGAAAGGAAATGGCAGGAGCGGTGGCGCGAGGAGAAGGTGTTCGCCGCGCGCGACGATTCGCCGAAACCGAAATATTACGCGCTCGTGGAATTCCCGTATCCTTCCGGGGACGGGCTTCACACGGGCCACGTGCGGAGTTATACGGCGATGGACATCATCGCGCGCAAGCGTCGCATGGAAGGATATAACGTCCTGTATCCGATAGGATGGGATGCATTCGGGCTTCCCACCGAGAATTACGCGATCAAGACGGGGACCCATCCGAAGGTGGTGACGAAGAGGAATACTGATACGTTCAGGCGACAGCTGCAATCGCTCGGGTTCTCCTTTGACTGGGACCGGGAGGTGAACACCACCGACCCCGGCTATTACCGCTGGACGCAATGGATCTTCCTGCAATTCTATAAGAAAGGGCTCGCCTACAAGGAGAAGATGCCCATCAACTGGTGCCCTTCGTGCAAGATAGGACTTGCGAACGAAGAGGTGGTTTCCGGAAAATGCGAGCGATGCGGTACGCCTGTCGAACGGCGGGAGAAGGAGCAATGGATGCTCGCGATCACGAAGTATGCCGACCGTCTGCTTGCCGACCTGGATACCGTGGACTACCTCGAGAAGATAAAGACCCAGCAGATGAACTGGATCGGCAGATCGGAGGGTGCCGAGATCGATTTTGCCATCGCGGACGCGGAGGGCGGCGCGAAGCTCACCGTATTCACGACGCGTCCGGACACGCTCTTCGGTGCGACATACATGGTGATCGCGCCGGAGCACCCGCTCATGCATGCACTGAGCGGCCTCATTGAGAACCGTGCGGAGGTCGCGGCATATGTCAAAAAAGTTTCGGCGAACACCGAAGAGGAGCGTCTTGCGGAGGGAAAGGAGAAGACGGGCGTGGAATTGAAGGGGGTCATGGCGATCAATCCTGCGACAAAGGAGAAGATCCCCGTTTTCACGGCGGACTATGTGCTCGCATCGTATGGTACGGGCGCCATCATGGCGGTGCCGGCGCACGACGAGCGCGATTTTGCGTTCGCGAAAAAGTTCGGCATGCCGATCCGGCAGGTCATTGCACCCCGTTCCGCAGACCCTCAAACGGCGCTGCGGCAGGAAGAAGGGTCTGCGAGGGGAAGCGGCGTGGAGATCCCCTATACGGGGGACGGCATTCTCATGGATTCAGGGCCATTCGATGGCATGGATTCGGAGGAGGCGAAAAAGGGGATCGTGAACGCGGTCGGCGGCCGTATGAAGACGCAGTTCCATCTCCGTGACTGGGTCTTTTCACGCCAGCATTACTGGGGAGAGCCGATCCCGATCGTGTTCTGCGAAAAGGATGGCATGGTGCCGGTCCCGGAGGAAGACCTGCCGGTGCGGCTTCCGGACATCGAAAAATACCAGCCGACGGACACAGGCGAGTCGCCGCTTGCGGCGATCGGCGATTGGGTGAACGTCGCCTGTCCGAAGTGCGGGGGTCCCGCGCGGCGCGAAACGGACACGATGCCGAACTGGGCGGGTTCGAGCTGGTATTTCCTCCGCTATATCGATCCGAGGAACGACGCGATGTTCGCTGCGCCGGAGAAGCTCAAGCATTGGATGCAGGTGGATTGGTACAACGGGGGCATGGAGCATACGACGCTCCATCTCCTCTATTCCCGTTTTTGGAACAAGTTCCTGTACGATCTCGGCGTGGTGCCCGTGAGCGAGCCGTATATGAAGCGGACCTCGCAGGGCATGGTGCTCGGGAAGGGGGGCGATAAGATGTCGAAGTCCAAAGGCAACGTCGTGAATCCCGATTCGGTCGTGGCGGAGTTCGGGGCGGATACGCTTCGTGTGTACGAGATGTTCATGGGGCCGTTCGATCAAGCGATCCCGTGGGACGATAAGGCGATCCAAGGCGCCGCTCGGTTCCTTGAGCGTTTTTGGAGATATGCAGGCGATATGATAGGAGCGAGGGCGCAGGCACAGGAGCACCGCGAAGGGGCTGCGGAAGGAAGGAAACGTTCATTGCTCCATCGTACGATCAAAAAAGTGGGAGATGATATCGAGGCGATGAAATTCAATACGGCGATCTCGAGCCTGATGATCCTCCTTAACGAGCTCACCGATGCCGAAGGAAGGAGCGATGCGGTGGTGGCGCTCACCGATGCCGACCTCGTCGCGCTCGTGAAGATCCTCAATCCTTTTGCGCCGCATATGGCACAGGAGCTCTGGTCCCGCATGCCGGAGGGCCTTCATGCGGGCTATCTCGATTTCGCGGCATGGCCCACGTACGATCCGGCGCTCGCCGCGGAGGACGAGGTCACGCTCGTATTCCAGGTTGATGGCAGGGTGCGTGACACGGTCCGCGTGGCCCGGGGCATGGAGGAGGCTGCTGCGAAGGACCTGGCGCTTGCGAATGGAAAGGTGCGTGCAGCGCTCGCGGGAAGGGAGCCCACGCGAGTGATCTGGGTGAAGGACAAGCTCGTGAACGTCGTCGCGTGATGGCGCATCTGGTATCATGAATACAATACCCCTATGTACGCGAAGATCGTGATCATCGTGCTTGTCGTGATGGCGCTCGGAGCCGGACTCTTCCTGTACCACGGACTCACGTCCGGGGGCATACGGGTCCCCTCGTTCTCATTCCCGAGCTCGTCGCAATTCAGCCTGATCCCGTCGCGGACGGGGCCGGTGCTTCCCGCGATCCCGGCGGGGACGACCACGATCTCGAGCGGGGGAACGTATATCTCGGGAACTCCCGGGTCGGGCGGGGGGGCGCAGAGCCTCATTGTGAATACGAGCACGATCCCCGCGTCCGAGATCCCGGCGGGATGGACCGCGTCGAACCTCTCGCCGTATTTCCACGAGATACGTCTGGGAGGGGTATCTGCGGGAAGCTATTATTACTACGGGACCATTTCGCTTTACGCCTATTTCCCGTATCAGGCGACCGGAACGATCGACATCACGGGATGGCAGATCAAGACGCGGGGGAGCGGGGAGTACATCCCCCAGGCGATCGCCGTATACGATCCCTCGGGGCTCACGGCGCCGTCCGATATCCGCGTCGCGAACGGAGATACGGTATATCTCTATTCATCCTCGGCGCCGTTCAATCTCCGCCTCAATGAATGCATCGGCTATGTCGCGAATATGGCGAATTTCCGTCCTGCGCTCCCCGCGAATTGTCCGCAGGTGGATGAATCAAGGATCGTGAATTTCACGGGGGGGTGCCAGGCGTATCTTCAGTCGTTCGCAGGCTGTTCGCAGCCTACGTTGCCCAACCCCCTTGTGCCGCCCACCGATTACGCCTGCCAGGATTTCATCCGCAATAATTTCAACTATAAGTCGTGCTTCGAAGCGCATATCGCCGACCCCAACTTCTTGAGCAATCAGGTATGGGTATGGACGGGAAGCAATGTGGTGAACCAGTATCACGACACCGTGGACCTGCTCGATAGGAACGGCCTCCTTGTGGACCAGTATTCATATTAGGATGATCGAACGGCGCCGCCGAGGGGCCGTTCCGCGGACGACATGCGCCATCCCGCGTCCCGCAGTGACGGGTTCCGCATCCGCTACTTCCGTTCGGTGAGGAGGAGTTTTACGGGGATCTGCGTCCCTTTTCTCAGGATGACGAGATGCACCTCGTCGCCGACGTTCATGGTCTCGAGATAATCCTGGATAGGATGGTCACGGTCGAGCTTCGCGCCGTTCATCTCAAGGACGATATCCATCTCCCGTATGCCTGCCTTTTCCGCGGGACTCCCCGCCACTACCGCGGGATCATGGGGCCCTTCGGAAAGCACGAGTGCGCCGTAATCCATGGGAAGCCTCATTTTTGCCTTGAGGTCCTTGTCCACCATGACGTAGCGCACGCCGAGAAGCGGCCGCCGGATGCGGCCCCAGCGCTTCAGGTCGGCAAGATCGCGCCGGGCGGCGTTCACGGGGATGGCGAATCCTATGGACTGAGCGCCGGAAACGATGGCGGCATTCACGCCGACCACGCGTCCGTTGCGGTCGAGGATGGGCCCTCCTGAATTGCCGGGATTGATCGCGGCATCGGTCTGGATGAGGCCGCGCATTTCCTGCGGGGGCGCTTCGGGATCCGCCTGCGCGGTGATCGCGCGCGAGAGGCCCGAGACGATGCCCACGGAGACCGTGTTCCTGAAGATGCCGAGTGCGTTGCCTATCGCGATAAGGGATTGCCCGAGCTCGAGGCGCGATGCATCGCCGAGCGGAAGACAGGGGAGCCGGTTCGCGGGGATTTTGAGGATGGCCACATCGTTGATGGGGTCGCGGCTCAGGATCTCCGCAGTGAAGGTGCGGCCGTCGGAAAGGATCACGGTATATTCCGCATCAGGCTCGTTCACGACGTGCTTGTTCGTCATCACAAGGCCACCGGGATCCACGATGAAGCCGGAACCGCCTCCCACCTGTACCATGCCATGGGCATCGGCCATGTCGTCGGGGAGCATGATCCTGGATGCGGCTCCCGGCGCGGGTCCTCTGGTAGGATGCGCGGGATGGCCGGGGAGCCCGGAATAATATTCCTTCGGGATATCCTTTTCGATATCCTTCAGATGTTTTGATATTGCGATCGAAACCACGGCGGGCATCGCATGCCGCACTATTTTTATGACGCGTGCATCCTCCATAGGATCATTTTACCACGAAGCGCGCATAGATTCCCGAAGGAACGGCGCGTCCGGTGCCCTGCTCTTCGATATGAAGCTCGCCATACTCGCCGTGTACCTTTTTTGCGATACCGGGGAACGATCCTTCGACGACCTGGAGGAGCGAGAGAGGGGCATAGCCTGCGGCGTAGCCATTGAGGAGGAGGAAGGCGCCCGTCCGCGATGAGGAGAGGAGCGTCGCGCAGACATCGAGGATCTTGGGAAGATGCTCTTCGATGCGGAATACCTCGCCTTTTGCCCCGCGTCCGAATGCGGGCGGGTCGAGGATGATGCCATCGTATACCGCACCCCTGCGCACCTCGCGCTCGGCGAACTTCAGTGCGTCGTCGGTGATCCAGCGGATGCCCCCTTCGCGTTCGTCGCCGCGGTCGATCCCGGATGCCCGCGCATTCTCATGGGCCCAGGTGTTGCTCTGTTTCGATGCGTCGCAGTGGGTGACGTCCGCGCCGTATGCGGCGGCGGCCATGCTCGCGATGCCGGTATATCCGAAAAGATTGAGGATGCGGGGGGCTCCTTTTTGCTGGCTGCGGAGCACGCGCGTGCGCTCCGCGATCCATTCCCAGTTCACCGCTTGTTCGGGGAAGATCCCGGTGTGTTTGAAGGAGGTGAGCCGCGCCGTGAAACGCAGACCGTTCCATGACATCTCCCAGGAATCCGGCATGGAGGCGTTCCGCGTGCGCCAGCCGCCGCCCCTGCCCTTCGGTCCGCCTTCGCCGCCCTCGCCGAAACGGAACTCGGCATCGGCACGCTTCCATTCTGCGGGACGCGACGGCCGCCATAATGCCTGTGTTTCGGGCCGTATGAGAACGTAGCTCCCATACCGTTCGAGCTTGCGGTTATCGCCGGAATCGATGAGTTCGTAATCAGGCCATCCGTGTACCGGAAGATCGAGGCGTTCCATGGGAGGGAGGGGATCGTTGGATTTCTGTTATTCGCGGCCGGATGCATCGCCTGCTGCCGGAGGGTGTGCGACGCTCCATTGATAGAGGACGACGGCGGCGCTCACGGATGCATTGAGGGATTCGGCTCTTGGGTCCATGGGTATGCGGAGGCGCACATCGCAGCGGGCGAGCGTCTTTTCGCGGATACCCTCGCCTTCGTTGCCGACGATGACGAGCGCGGGACTGCGGAACGGCTCATCCATGACATTCATATCGCCGTGCATCACGAGGCCATAGACCGTGAATCCCTCGCTTTTCAGTGCGTCCACCGCCTGGTTCACATTGCCGATCGCGACGAGCGGTACACGGAAGGCCATGCCGGCGGATGTCTTCACGACAGTGCCCGTGATCGGCGCCTGGTTGTGCGAGGGGATGAGCACCCCTGCCGCGCCGAACGCGGCGGCCGAGCGGATGACCGCACCGACGTTATGGGGGTCGGTGAGTTCATCGAGAAGGACCACCAGCGTATCCGCGCCTACCGCGTGGCGCCCGCCGTCGGTGAGCGATTCGAGGAAACGGTCGAAGGATGTCATAAGCGACCCCGTGTGGAGGATCGCGATCGCACCCTGATGCGCGGTGTCGCGGCCGACCATCTGTCCTGCATCGCCGGACCGGAGTGCGCCGGCTTCGATCCCGTGGTGTTTGACGAGCGCACGAAGCTCGGCATCGTCCATGTCGGGGATGAGGAATACGCGCCGGACGGCTTGAGGCGCATACGCAAGCGCCTCCCGGAGCGCATGCTTGCCGTAGATATACACCTTCTCCCCGTTCCCGTTCGATCGCGGCGCGGCGACCGGCATGTGCATCGAGGGTCTTCTGCCGGTCCTGCTGCCGCTTCCGCGGGCGTGCGAACTCCGCCTTCCCTGGCGGTTGGGTCGTTTGCTCGGATGATGATGGGAACCGTGCCGCTCGCGCCGTCTCATAATGCCCTTATTCTGCGCCAAAACCGCCGTTATCGCAAATCGCGGCGGCCTTCGAGCGCCCGGGTACGACAGGAAGAATCCACAGGAGATCCACAGCGGGCCGCGGAGAGGTATGCTATAGTGGAACCACGCAGCGGCGGGTTGTCCCCGAAAAGTGGGGACAACGCTTGCGGCACCGAACCACAGCGATGCATACGACGACAAAGCTCACTCCCGTCATGCGGAAGGAGGTCTATCGAAAATGGAAAAAGAGCGGCACGTCGCTCCGGGACCTGGGGCGCGAATATCACGTGGATAAGAAGGTGATCCAGCGCATCATCACCCGCGGGAGTGCAGGCGATTTTTCGGTGCATACAAGCGTGAATACGCGCTATCTTCCGAAGACGCGCGCCAAGTCCGCCGGGAAGGCCGCGCGGAAGACGCCGGCAACGGGGAGGCGTACGCCGGTACGAAAAGTGAACGCACGAAGATCATGAACCACCGCCATCGCACATCCGCTCTCATCGTCATAGGCGCCGCAGCCCTCGCCATCGTTCTTTTCGCTGCAAGCGGCACGACGCACGCTGGAACGCTGTACGGCATCTCGGACACCCTTTCGACATCCGCCCCGGGACAGTCCGCGAACCATACGATCACGTTCACGACGAACAGTGCGATCCCCCAGAACGACACCATTGCGATCGTATTCGATCCCGTGACGAACGCGTTCGGGGGTATCGGTGCCATCACGTTGGGGGACATCCAGTTCACCGGCGCCACCCTTGTTTCCGCATGTGCGGGAAGCGGGAACGATGTGACGTTCGCCACAAGCACCACGCCGGGGAGCGAGGGCGTCATATTCACGGTCTGCCCATCGAACACCGTCGCCTCGGGTACGAAGACGATCGCGATCAACAACAATCGCATCGTCAATCCGACGACCACCCAGTCCTATGCGATCGACATAAAAGGCACCATGCCCGATTCGGGGGAGACGAGGGTTGCCATCATTCCCGCGGTCACCGTCCAGGCCGCCGTGGCAACGAACTTTTCCTTCAGCATCCTCGGCATTGCGACGGGTACGGCGATCAATGGCGTGACGACGACGGGGGCTTCGGCAAGCACGAGTATGGCATTCGGATTGCTCTCGCCGAACGTGCCCAAGGTCCTAGGGCAGGAGCTTTCGGTGTCCACGAACGCCGCGAACGGATTTGCGGTGACCGTACACGAGGATCAGGACCTTACGAGCGGCAGCGGTGCGACGATCCATCTTTTCGACAATGGCGATGCGACATCCACCCCCATCCCATGGGTTGCGCCCTCGGCGATCGCCGCGGAGCCCGCCACCTACGGCCATATCGGCGTGACGACCGATGACAGCCTGCTGAGCGGCGGCGCATACGCGGGAGCGAAGTTCGTGGGCGCGTTCAATCCTACCTCCACGCTCACGGTGTTCTCGAACACGGGTCCTGGCGACGGGACCACGCAGAATGTCGGCAAGGCGGATGTTGCATATCAGATAGAGATATCGGGATTGCAGGCTGCCGCCACCGACTATTCCAACAATCTCATCTACGTGGCGACCCCCGTGTTCTGATCATCGTTCCAGGTCCGGATCGAAAACCGCCGCCCTTATAAAGGCGGCGGTGGGTATGAAGATGCCATATACAAAGCGGAAGGGGAGAGATTCGAACTCTCGAGGCCCTTGCGAGCCTGCCGCATTTCGAGTGCGGTGCCTTCGACCACTCAGCCACCCTTCCGCTTTGTATACGTACGATCCTCTGCGCGATACCCTAATGAGATTAAACGAACCATCCGGGAAATTCAAGAACGGAAAGAAAAGCGCGCCACAGGGGAGTGGCGCGCGGTGGGAAAAGGGTAATCCGACGGGTTCCGATCAATGGATATGAGGGGACCCATGGGAAAGGAGCAAGATGTACTTTTCCGAAGCGCCTCCGCATGCGAGGCATTTCACGCATGTCGTCGCATGTTGCCGGACGACGGCATAGTCGTTGCGGACCTCTGCTGGGGACGGTAGGAAGGCATTGAACGGATCGGATGCGGCGTGCGTCCGTTCCGCGATGATGAGCTTCCTAAGGGCGGAGAAACTTAGTGTTCCGGCGTAGAACGCACGAACCTTCTCGAGAAGATTCGCGTCGGCCGTGCATACGAAGGATGATGCGGGTGTCGCAATCGTGCCAGTGGGGGTTTTCATCCTGGGAAAATTGAAGGGAACGAGCATCCCTTCCCGGACAGCGTAGCGGATATCTGTCATCTTGATCATCATTTTTACCCTGATGGTTGGAATGGCCCGTCGGCCTCGGGAGGCCTGCAGGCGGCTAATGAATAGAATACAACATTTTATGAAAAATGCAAAGGTCGCGGTGCCCTCGGGAAGAATCGAACTCCCATTTTGCCCTTAGGACGGGCCAGTTCTATCCATTGAACTACGAGGGCTTTGCCTCTATACTATAGACGGCGCGGAAAGGTATGGCAATCGCGATCCGGGCTCATAGTAAAATGGTATTACGCCTCCATGGCATGGAGGAGGTCGGGGTTCGATTCCCCGTGGGTCCACACGGGTGGGGTGGCCGAGCGGTTTAAGGCGGCAGTCTTGAAAACTGCTGTACTCGAAAGGGTACCGTGAGTTCGAATCTCACCCCCACCGCAGCAGCGGACAGTACTGCAAGATTTGCATGAAAAGCAGAAAGTGGCTTATGTTCCCGCTCCAGTGCATAGCGCGGCTTGATGGGCCGCACGATCAAAACCCGAAGAGCAATTTAATCGCAAGGACCCCTCCGATGAATATGAACAGCCATTTGATGAACTTATTCCCTTTGCCTTTCGCGTATTTTGAACCGATATGCGCGCCCGCCACCGATCCCGCTGCTGCAAGGATCATCATCGGCACGTCATAATATCCTCGCAGGATGAACAGTATTGCCGCAAAGAGCGCCCACGAGAAGGAAACGAGATAGTAGTGGGCGAGGCCGTCGATGAAATCGAAGCCATTGGTATAGAAGGTGAGTGTGGTGAACAAGATGCCATTTCCCGATCCAAATACCGTCTCATAGAATCCGAGGATGAGGGCGAACGGGTACGCGATAGCTTGCCGGGCGCGAGAATACGTATGCCGCTCGCGCAAACCGAGGTTCTTCTTGAGATACGTATAGGTGACGAGCGCCAGGATGATGATGCCCACGAAGACAGCAAGGGTCCTTTGATCGATGCTCGTCACAAGGACGACGCCGAGGTAGGTTCCTATGAGCCCTATGATCGAAAATATGCCGACGAGTTCCCAGCGGACGGTTCTGCCTTTCAGATAATTCCTTG
Source organism: Candidatus Parcubacteria bacterium (assembly GCA_027355945.1). Lineage (GTDB taxonomy): Bacteria > Patescibacteriota > Minisyncoccia > UBA6257 > 2-01-FULL-56-20 > JAKAGE01. Next base: position 33,880 of record DAIEHA010000001.1, read on the forward strand.
CTGCGGGCAATACCCACGCAACGGAATTGACGGAGGAGATCGCCGCGACGAGCGGATACGGGATCCCCATAGAAAGAAGCGCGGGGAAGACGATGATCCCTGCGCCGCCGCCGGACATCGAGCTCAAAAGCGCTGCAATAAATGCGATGGCGCAAATGAGAAGATCCCTCATAGGCTTATTATAATCCATCTCCACAAAAAACCTTCGACCGCGATGCGGCGTCCTATCCGGGGTGAAAAGGGATATTCGTTGCATGCAATGGATCATGACGTCCCGCAGGAAGCCCCCGCGTTTGCATAAGCCTCGTGTTTTGGGTATATTTTTCTGGACGGTGATATGCCGTGCGGCGCCACCTTAGCTCAGCTGGTAGAGCAGTGCTTTCGTAAAGCAAAGGTCCCCGGTTCGAATCCGGGAGGTGGCTCAAAGAAAGGGAAAAGGGTACGATATCCGTATGGGACAAGAATCATTTCCTGATGACGGCAAGAAGGAAGGGCAGGAAGATCCGCAGGGGTCCTTCGACTTCGAGGCCGCGGGCGAACCCCTGATAAACGAGCCGAAGGTCATCTTCCGCGCGCTCTGCTCGTATCCCGATGGACGCTATGAGAATGAGGATCTTCGCGAGGGAGAGGGGGGATTGTTCTATAATGAGGCGGGCGACGCATTCGAAAAGGAGGAGCAGGGAGGGAAGAGGGTGGCGTATAAACTGAACGCCACGGCGGAGTTCCTCGCCATGCAGAAAAAGGTCCGCGAGGCGAACCCCTCCCTTCATCCCGAGCTCATCGATGAGTATGCGCGCATGCGGCTGCGGGACCAGCGTCGCAAGGAGCGTCTCGAAAAGGAGGCAGAGGAACGGCGGGCGGCAAAAAAAAGGAAAAAATAACGATTCAACGGTACGACACATATGGACTATAAAGACGAATTGAAAGAACTGGTTTCCGAAGCCCGCCGACTTGGCGGGCGGCTTTGACGTGGATGCCAAAAGAGCGAGGCTGAAAGAACTTACGGACGCCATGGCGGCGCCTGGATTTTGGAGCGATCGCGCAAAGGCGGATGAGGCGATCAGGGAGCTTGGAGGGCTTCAGGACGTCGTGGAGCGGTATGGGGATATCGAGGAGGGGATCCTCGGGCTCGAGATGGCGTCCGGAGGAGGCGGTACGGTGGACGAGAACGCGTTCCATGATCTGAAGCGCCGGTTCAGGGCCTTCGAGCTCACGCAGCTGTTCACGGGACGGTACGATGCCCAGGCCGCGGTGATCTCCGTCTATCCTGGGGCGGGCGGTGCGGATGCCGAGGATTGGGCGCGGATGCTCGGGGCGATGTATGAAGGATATGCGGCGCGGCGCGGATGGAAGGTCCGCGAGGTGGATGACAGCATCCGATCGCGGACGATCGAGATCCGTGGCGATCATGCGTACGGCTATTTGAAGAATGAATCGGGGGTGCATCGCCTCGTACGGATCTCGCCGTTCAATGCGAAACACTCGCGCGAGACATCCTTCGCGCTCGTCGAGGTGATGCCCGACCTTCCGGCGCTCGAGGAATCGAAGCTCGCCATTCCAGAAGGGGACCTCAAGTTCGAATTTTCCCGTGCCGGCGGTCCGGGCGGGCAGAACGTGAACAAGGTGGAGACCGCGGTGCGCGTGACGCATGTGCCGACGGGGATGACCGTATCGGCGCGTACCGAGCGGTCCCAGGCGCAGAACCGGGAATATGCCGTAAAGCTCCTCAAGGCGAAACTCTTCCAGCTCATGGAGAAGGAGAAGGTCGAGGAGGTGGGCGCGCTGCGTACCAAGGTGAAGCCGGAGTGGGGGAACCAGATACGCTCCTATGTGCTGAACCCCTATCAGATGGTGAAGGATCACCGTACAGATGCGGAGACCTCCCGCGTGGACGGGGTGCTCGAGGGCGATATCGATATGTTCATCGAAGCGATGCTTGAAAAGGCGGCGGAGTCCCTCAAGTAGCGACCCGTTCCTGTAAATGGTAGAATGAACCTACTTATGAAACCCATGACAAAAATGCGCAAGGTGCTGCAGATGGGGCTCGTCATCATACTGGGGCTCGTGCTTGTGGGAAGCGGGTTCTGGCTCGGCTGGAGTTCGGGAAGGAAATACCCCGAGAACATCGTCGTGACCGATGCGGCGAACATCGCAGGCCCCACGGGAACCCCGTCCGCGGCGGATTTCAGCGTGTTCTGGCAGGCATGGCAGGACCTCGATCAATACTATTTGAACAATCCAAGCTCGACCGATCAGCAGAAGATGTACGGAGCGATCCAGGGTCTTCTCGCCTCGACGGGCGATCCCTACACCGAATTCTTCAATCCCAAGGACAACGCGCAGTTCCAGCAGGACATCACGGGCAATTTCGGGGGGATCGGTGCGGAACTTGGCACGAGCGCATCGGGCACCATCGTCGTCATCTCACCCCTCGCGGGCACACCGGCCGCCAAGGCGGGACTCAAGCCTCAGGACCAGATCGTTGCGGTGAACGGGAGTTCGACTGTGGGAATGAACGTGGATGATGTCGTGAATATCGTGCGCGGCCCGGTGGGGTCCACGGTGACGCTGTCCATCCTGCGTGCCGGATGGAGCGCGCCGAAGGATTTCAGCATCGTGCGTGCGAACATCAACGTGCCAACCGTGGAGTTCTCCATGAAAGGTGCGGTTGCGGTGATCACGCTCAATGAGTTCACACAGGACGCCGATTCGCTTTTCTATCAGGCGCTTCAGAAAGCGGTGGCGCATAATGCACAGGGGATCGTATTGGACCTCCGGGGCGATCCGGGCGGGTATCTCGAGGTTGCGGTGGATCTCGCAGGATACTTCCTGAAACCCGGTTCCCAGGTGGTGAAAGAGGTGGGACGCGCGGTCCCGACGCAGAATTTCACCGCTCAGGGCAATGGCGCTCTTGCGGGGATGCCGATGGCGATCCTCATTGATGGAGGTACCGCGAGCGCGGCCGAGATCCTTTCGGGCGCCCTTCACGACGATCGGAACGTGCCCCTCGTGGGAGAGAGGAGTTTTGGCAAGGGGACCGTGCAACAGCTTTTCAACCTTTCCGACGGGTCTGCGCTCAAGATCACGGTGGCACATTGGGTGCTTCCGAACGGACACATCCTCGATCACGACGGTCTCGTGCCGGATTACGCCGTACCCATCACGGATGCACAGGTGGCGAGCGGGCAGGATCCTCAGATGGCGAAGGCCCTCGAGATAATCCAAGATGAGATCGCGGGAACCCCGCTTCCTCCGAAGACCCAGACTGCCGCTGCCGGTGCGGCGAGCACTACTGCGCAATAAAACGGGCCTCGGGGAGGTAATAAGATACGGAAGCCATCACAATAATTTTTTACGAACCATGAAGGTAATCTTTCTGCAGGATGTACGGGGGGTGGGGCGGAAGAATGACACAAAGGATGTGAGCGACGGGTATGCGCGCAATTTCCTCCTTCCGAACAAGCTTGCGGAGCCTGCGACGCCGGCGGCGCTCAAGCATTTAGAGGAGACGAAGGCGGCGCATGACGCCGCGGATGCCGTGCTCATGAAGGAGCTTGCGGAGGCGAAGCGGGGGATCGAGGCGGTCATCCTCGAGTTTCCCCTGAAGGCGGACAAATCGGGCACGCCGTTCTCTTCCGTGAACAAGGATACGCTTTTGAAGGCCCTTCGCGACCACAGACTTGTGACGACGGAACGGGTGGGGATCGAATTGAAATATCCCATCAAGGAGTTCGGGGACCATGTCGTTCCCATCGATCTCAAGAAGGGGGTTACGGCAGAGCTCAAGATCCGCGTGGTGAAAGAGGAATAAGAAAACAGGAGGCGCAGCCGTATGGGGCATAGCCCGATGGCGCGCGCACTTGCATTGAAAAAACCGCCTTCTTCCTTCAGGGGTTCATACCCTGGAACGGGAAGAGGGCGGTTTTCTTATGCGACCACTGCGACCACCGTCGCCTGCTTGCGGGAACCGTCGAAACGGGTCTTCATCTTGCTCGAGAATTTCACGGTGCCGTTCTTGCCGGCGAAAAGCGTGTCGTCATCGGCCCGGATCACATTCTCACCGGGGACGTACTTGGTGCCGCGCTGGCGGATGATGATCTGTCCGACGGAGACCTTCTGGCCATCCTGGAGTTTGACGCCGAGCCGCTTCGAGATCGAATCGCGCCCGAGCTTTGTGGAACCTATAGCTTTGGTATGTGCCATGGGAGGAATTTTATGCTATAGTGCGCATAATGTCAACCGTCAATACGCTCATATTCGATATCGAAACGGTGGGGGAGGACTTCGATGCACTCGATAGTGAGACGAAAAAGAACCTCACGCATTGGATCAGAAGGGATTCTGACACGGAGGAGGAATACAAACTCGCGCTCGAGGATATGAAGAAAGGATTGGGGTTCTCGCCGCTGACGGGGCAGATCATCGCGATCGGAGCGCTCGACTGCCATAAGAACGAGGGCGCGGTCTATTATCAGGCGCCCGGACAGAGGAATCCCGAGCACAAGGAGGAGGGCATCACGTTCAAGCAGATGACGGAGGCGGATATGATCCGGAAGTTCTGGGAGCTCGCGGCGCGATACCAGGTGTTCGTCACATTCAATGGACGCGCATTCGATGTGCCGTTCCTCATGGTCCGTTCCGCGGTGAACGGCGTGCGTCCCGTGAAGGACCTTATGCGTGGACGGTATCTCTACCAGAACAGTCCAGAAGCGCTCCATGTCGACCTTGCCGAACAGTTCTCCTTCTACGGGGCCGTGCGCCGGAAGGGAAGCCTTCATCTCTGGAGCCGTGCGTTCGGCATTCCGAGTCCCAAGTCCGGTGGCGTGACCGGCGACGACGTGGGGCCCCTCTTCAGGAAGGGGCGATTCCTCGAGATCGCGAAATATAACATGGGGGACATCCGTGCGACCCGTGAGCTGTATCTGAAGTGGGAACAGTATTTTCAATTCTAAAAAAGGCGATCTTCGCAGGGCATGCGGCGGCGTGCATCCCCGGCGGGCACGTCCGGAGCGCATCTTCAGGGGATCTTTAGCGTCCGGTGGTATCTTCAGGAGATGGATATGCGGAGGCTTGCCGTGTTCGGCACATTCGTGTTTGTTGCGGTATCGTTCGGGTATGCCGCAGGCCATTTTATGGCGCTCGATGATGGCCGGGCGAAGGTTGTCATCGAAGCGTGCTCGGAGGTAGCTTCCTCGTCGATCCTCCGCGGCGGGACGCCCATAAGGAAAGGGATTTGAGGCGTCCGATAAGGAAGGAGATCTCGATGCAACAAAAAAGACCGCTGCAGCGGTCTTTTTTGCGAAGAGGCGTTTATGCCGGTTTCTTCATTCCCTGGTCCACCGAAGCTGCCGGAGGCATCTTTGGTGCGGCTGCGTTCATCACCTGTCCCTGGGCTTGCGCCTGGGTCTGGGGCTGAACCGATGCCGGCTTCGAGGAGGGGGCGGCGCCGGAGGATTTTACCACCGGAGCTTTAGCTTCCTTTTCGGGCCAGAAGAGGATCGCGAGGATCGCGATCACGAGCACAATGATGGCGAGCACGGGCCAGTTGGACTTCGTGAATGACCAGAAGGAGGATGCCTGTGCGGTCGCTGCGGCGGGGTTCGCCGTGTTCACCGCTGCGGTCACGGCAGCTCCTGCCGGGGCCGATGACGTCGCCTGGGCCGTGACCGTCGGGGCAGAGGCATTGCTGCCGGTGCCTGCCGTCGGAGCCGCGGTCTGGGACGGCGTCAGCGGCGAGGTGATCGCAACCGACGCATTGGCCTGCTCATCCTGGGCGATCTGGACTGTGATCGCGGAAACGGTGTCCTTCATGGTGCCGAGCGTCGACGCGACCGCCGAGAGTTGCGCCTGGTCCATGGTGGGGTTTGCCGCGATCGCCGTGTTGAGCTCCGAAAGCATGGTCCCGAGCTGGGTGAGCACGCCATCGAAGTAGGCGATCTGACTTTCCGTAAGTCCCGTCGTCACCGTCACCGCCGCCGCCTGTGAGGGCTGCGAGGTGGCAGGTATGCTTTCAGCGATCTGGGTATCGCCCTGCGGGATCATGCCGGCGCGCATCTCGAGATTCACGAGCGTCGCGTGTGCGACATCAAGCTGCTGCTTGAGTGCCGCAGTATCGGCAGTCTGCGCATGGACGGTTCCCGTCTGCAGGCCGAAGCCCGCAAACATGACCGCCAATACCGCAAAGAAAATAGTCTTTTTCATAAATGTGAATGTTTTTTTGCAATACTGACGACCTTTCTTGTCGCCTTCGTTCCATATTCAGTTATAAAGGTGCGCAAGCGTCTTTTTGTGTCCGCCTGAAAAATTGAGCCCACCGATACGGTGGGTATGGTTCTTCGGCTATTATATGCCGAGGAGGGGGTAGGAATGCAAGAGGATTGCGTAGACGCCTTATATTTGCTATAATTTCCCAATCAGGCCGAAACCCCATCCCGCCCGAACACGGGATTTCTCTTTGTTTGGGGAGAAGGGTCCCGGACTGCACGAAACAACACGATTTTCCATGGATATCCGCAACATCGCCATCATTGCTCACGTCGACCACGGCAAGACGACCCTCGTCGATGCCTTATTGAAGCAGTCCGTGAGTTTCAAGATGAAGACCGGCGCCACGGCGGATCTCATCATGGATTCCAACGAGCTTGAACGGGAGCGTGGTATCACCATCTTTTCGAAGAACGCCTCGGTGATATACAAAGATACGAAGATCAACATCGTGGACACCCCGGGCCACGCCGATTTCGGCGGTGAGGTCGAGCGCATCATGCGCATGGTGGACGGCGTCCTTCTCCTCGTGGATGCGAAAGAGGGGCCCATGCCGCAGACGAAGTTCGTGCTGCGCAAGGCGATCCAGGCGGGCCACAAAGTGGTCGTCGTGGTGAACAAGATCGATAAGCCGGACGCTCGGCCCGAGTGGGCGCTCGATGCCACCTACGACCTCTTCTTCGAACTCGACGCCACCGAGGAGCAGATCGAGTTCCCGATCATCTATGCATCGGGAGTGCAGGGGAAGGCCGGCATGACGAACGCACTCGAGGAGATGAAGGATATCGAGCCGGTGTTCGAAGCGATCGTGAAGCATCTTCCGCCTCCGCAGAAACCGACGGAGGACATGGAGAACGTCCTTCAAATGCTCACCGTGAACCTCGCGAATGATAACTACAAAGGGAAGATCGCCATCGGTCGCATCTATTCCGGTACGCTCAAGAAGGCGATGAACGTCGCCCACATCACCCGGAAGGGCGAGGTGAAAAAGGCATCGATCGCATCGGTCATGGTGTTCGACGGCCTTGGCCGCGTGGATGTGGAATCGGCGGGAGCGGGAGAGATCGTCGCGATCGCGGGCATCCCCGACATCTCGATCGGCGAGACGATCGCGGACGTGGAGCGTCCGATCGCCCTGCCCACGATCCATATCGACGAGCCTACCATCAAGATGACGTTCAGCGTGAACACCTCGCCGTTTCGCGGCAAGGAGGGCAAGTTCACGACCTCGCGCCAGATCAGCGACCGGCTCAACAAGGAATTGGAGACCGACGTTGCGCTCGCGGTGACGACCATGGATACGACCGATCGCTGGACGGTCGCCGGTCGTGGCGAGCTGCACCTCGCTATTTTGATAGAGAAGATGCGCCGCGAAGGGTTTGAGCTCGAGGTTTCGAAGCCTCAGGTTATCTATAAAGAAGAGGGCGGTAAGAAGACCGAACCCGTCGAGCTCGTGTCCGTCGAGGTGCCCGAACAGTATTCCGGCACGGTGATCGAAATGCTCGGAAAGCGGCTCGGCATCATGCGCAATATGCGCGTGGACGACAAGGGCAATGCCTTCATGGAGTTCGAGACGCCGACGCGCGGCCTCATCGGTATCCGCAATCGGTTCCTCACGGCGACGAAAGGCACCGGCATCATGAACAGCATCTTCCTCGGGTATCAGCCGTACCGAGGCGACATCACCGCCATTCCGCATGGTTCGATCGTGGCAACCCAGCAGGGCGTTTCGAATAACTACGGGCTTGTGACCGCGCAGGGGCGCGGCAAGCTCTTTATCAGCGCTGGCGTGCCGGTGTACGAGGGCATGGTCGTGGGCGAGAATGCGAAGGAGGGCGATATCCTGGTCCATGTGGCGCGCGAGAAGCAGCTTACGAACTTCCGCGCAAAGAACGAGGGCCTCGCCGATTTCCTGGAGGTGCCCGTCACGATGTCGCTCGAAGACGCACTCGATTACATCGATGACGAAGAGCTCGTCGAGATCACCCCGCAGAACATCCGCATCCGTAAGAAATATCTTACCGAGAACGACCGCAAGAAGGCAGGCCGTTCCGCGGCTTCGGCGGAATAAAGGGTGCGGGGGATAGGGGATGCGCGGAGGCGGAAAGGGGTCTGCAAAAAAAGCCGTACGGCAGCAAGCGCTGCGGTACGGCCGATCTTATCCTAGCGATCTTTCAGCGTGAGCCCGCTTTGGGCGAACATCCGTTCGATCGCCTTCAGGGTCTCGCGTCCTGCATTCCTCCTGCTCAGAATGCTCTTCCTCGACATGGTCCGAAGAAAGTCGTGCATGGTCGGGATGCCCTTGGAGAGCATCCGTATCTTCGTGAGGACGAACCGGGCGGTGATGCCGGCTTCATGCATGCGCTCCGGAGTGAAATAATCCTCGGGCTTCATATGGAAGAGCCGGGGATTTTCGTTCCCCGGATGCACGATGAGGATGCATTCGATGAACTCGCCCGGTGCGAGCAGGTTCTTCCGTTTCGCACGTGATTCCGTGAGATGGGCCCAGCTTTCCTCTTCAGTGCGGAGGAAGGTGGTCAGTTCGGACGACGGCATTGCCGAACCTCCTGTGCGCGGTTGCGCTGACCATATAATAAAAGAAAAATATGAATAGTCAATTATTGTGCGGTTGCGCGCGATGCGCGACGTACGGAATCGCTTGCGGATGAAGGATGCCCCGTGAGAGAATGGGTGTATGGAGAAGGGTGGGAAAAAGGAGGTCGCGCCATGGAGCGGGGCATTCTATGATGCCGAGTATCGGAAAAATTACCGAAAACATGAGATCCGACGATGAATTGAGGGAGAGGGATCCGCAGCTCTATCGGGTTGCGCGGCAGGGCGCAACGGAGGCGCCGTTCACGGGAAGGTACGTGGATGAGCATGCGGACGGGGCATATAGATGCGCGGTATGCGGGACGGAGCTTTTTTCGTCCGCCACGAAGTTCGATTCCGGGACCGGCTGGCCAAGCTTCACCGAACCTGCGAACTCGGGGAATGTGGAGCTCAGGAATGACGAAAGTCTCGGCATGCGCCGCACCGAGGTCGTATGCAGGAATTGCGGCGCACATCTCGGCCACGTCTTCGATGACGGTCCTGCCGATAAGGGCGGCAAGCGCTACTGCATCAACTCGGTATGCCTCGATCTCGAAAAGGAGGGGTGAGGCGCCGCAGTACGATCGCTCAGAGCGATCCGAGGTCGAGCGTATGGTCGACCCTGATCTGCCGCACGAACTCCTCCATGTGGCTCACGAGGACCATTGCGCCTTCGTAGCGATCGAGCGCTGCGGCGATGATCGGAAGATGGCGGAAGTTGATATGATTCGTCGGCTCGTCGAGGATGAGGAGGCCGGGCGCCTCAAGCGAGAGTTTCGCGAACGCAACGAGGCCTTTCTGCCCTTCGGAAAGCGTACCGATCGTTGCGCGCAGCACTTCGGCATCGAGGAGGAATCCTGCGGCATGGGAGCGGAGTTTCTCCTCATCGCCTTCGCGCATGGCGTCGGCAAGGGTATGCCAGACGGTGTCATTGAAATCGAGCGTTGAGAAATCCTGGCGGTAATACCCGATCTTCGTGCCGGGTTCTATCGTCACGCCTTTGGTGTTTCCCGAAGCGAGAGCCTCGAGGAAGGTCGTTTTACCGATGCCATTGGGGCCTTCGAGACGGAGCCGTTCGCCCCTTTTGAGCGCGAGAGGATGGGGGAGCTTCTTCTGGGCCGCCTTATGGCGCGTCACGACGGAGACGGACCCTATCTCGATGATCTTTCCGGAGAGGCCTTGCTGGCAGGGGATGGCGAAATTGCGGATCGTACGATCCTCGCGGCGCTCCTCGGGAATGTCCTCTTCGAGCTCGTCGATCCTCTCCCACATCTTGCGTGCGACATCGCGCATATGGCCGCCCTTCTGTGCAAAGAAGTTCGCTTGATCTTTGCGATGCTGGATGTCCTTCTCGATGCGCACCTTCTTCATGCGTTCGCGTTCGAGCCGTGCGGAGATCTCCTTTACGACGTCGAAATAGTTCCCGACGTATTGCTCGATCTTCTTCGTGAACACATCGAGGTAGAGCACTCCCTGCGTGAACGCGTTGAGGAAATCCGCATCGTGGGAAATGACGATGCATGTTTTTTGAGAATCCTTGAGGAACTGGGTGAGGTGCGCGATGCCTTCTTTGTCGAGGTTGTTGGTCGGCTCGTCGAGAAGCAGGAGATCGGGGTCCTGGATGAGCGCTTGGGCAAGGAGAAGGCGCGCCTGCTGGCCTCCCGAGAATGAGCGGAGGATGCGATCGAGGGGCGCCGAGAGGTTCACCACGTCAAGGACCTTCTTGATGCGCGGCTCGATGTCATATATCTTCTTCCCCGCGAACGCGCGCTCGAAGAACTCGAGCACCGTGCGGTCGAGGAGATCCCGGGGAATGACCTGCTTCGCGATGGCCATCGTCATGCCGTTCCCGAGCGTGATATCGCCTTCCTCGGGATGGATCTCCTGCATGATGAGGCGGAAGATGGTCGTCTTTCCTGCGCCGTTCTGCCCCATGAGCGTCACTTTCATTCCGCGTCGCAGCGAAAACACGGCCTCCTCGAGGATCTTCCTCTTCCCGTATTCAAAAGTGACTTCGTTGAATCTGAGGATGATTTCGTTCGCCATGGGATCGCTTAAAAAAGAATACGCGCGTCGGGCGCGTTCCTTGTGCGTATGATACCAGAATAACGGCGATTGGTAAACAGGGGCCTAGCGTTTCGAGGCGCGGACGGTCCCGCCGTCCTTCCGGGGTCCGTTCTCGATGACGTTCAGGATGCGCTTCATGGCATCCATGCTTGCGTCATCGAGGATCGAGATGGCGATCGCGCTGCGGTCGATCCGCCTCAATGCGGCAAGCTTCTTTTTGAGCGCCGCGGGCTCGACCGCATCGGCCTTCGTGAGGAAGAGGCGTTCGGGCTTTTTGAGAAGCGTGCGGTTATAAGCGCCGAGCTCCTTGCGGATCGTCTTATAATCGCCCGCGGGCGATTCCGATTCCGCGGAGATGAAGTGGAAGAGGATGCGGGTGCGCTCGATGTGCCTCAGGAACTTTATGCCGAGGCCCTTCCCCGAGGACGACCCTTCGATAAGGCCGGGAATGTCCGCGAGGATGAGCCCGTAATACACTCCGAGGTGCGGCTCGAGCGTCGTGAAGGAATAGTTCGCAACCTTGCTCCCGGCATTCGTGAGTTCGTTGAGGAGGCTCGATTTTCCGACGTTCGGCAGTCCGACGAATCCTATGTCGGCGATGAATTTGAGTTCGAGGCGGAATTCGAAGGATTCCCCGGGAAGGCCTGGTTGGAATTGCGTGGGCGAGGTGTTGCGGGAGGAGCGGAAGAGGAAATTCCCTTTTCCTCCATTGCCTCCTTTTGCGAGGAGCACGCGGGCGTCCGCTCCCGTGCGATCGATCTCGATATCGTTGCCGGTCGAAAGGTTATGGGCCACCGTGCCGACGGGAACTTTGAGAATGAGGTCCTTGCCGTCCCGTCCGTCGCGGAACTGGCCTCGCCCTTCCATGCCATCCTCTGCGGGAAACTCCTTTTTATAGCGGAACTGTCCGAGCGCGGAAAGATCGGAAACCCCTTCGGCGTAGACGCTGCCACCCTTTCCGCCGCTCCCTCCCGCAGGGCCGAGCGACATCAGATTCTTATTGAATGAGACCGCGCCTTTGCCGCCCTTGCCGGCAGATATGCGGATGGTTACGTCGTCGATGAGCATAGGATGGGAGAGTGTCGGAAGAGTGGGAAAGTGATCCTTACATTTCCGCTTCGGGTTTGCCGGATTCGATGAGTGCGATGGTCTTTTCCGCAACCTGTTCCGGCGTGTCGATCTCCATTTCCGCCGCATGCGGGCGGGTGTTGAAATCGATTTTCTCGCCGAGGGCGTTCTTCCCGAAGTTCGTGGCGGTCATTTTCGGATGGATGAGCGACACGATGATATTGTCGTGCTCGAGTTCTGCGCGCGCGGTGAGCGAGAGGGCGTTCAGCGCGTATTTCGTCGAAGCGTAGGCGCCGAGCATGGGGAAATAATTTTTCGATACGCGGGAACTCACATTGATGATCGTGCCACCTCCCTGTGCGCGCATCTTCGGAATGACGAGCTGCATCGCGAAAAGGGGGCCGAACACGTTGAGGTTCATGACGTGGCGGTACTGGTCGATGTCCACCGTTTCAATGGGGCCATAAAGCCCCTGCCCTGCGTTGTTCACGAGGATATCGATGCGGCCGTGGATCTCGAGCGTACGGTCGATGAGGTTCTGGATCTGGTTCTCGTCGGCCATATCGGTGCGCACGGCGACCGATCCGTTGCCGAGCGCATGGGCGAGTGCGGAAAGCTTCTCTTCGTTCCGCGCCGCAAGCACGACCTTCGCGCCCTTTGCAGCAAGCTGTTCCGCGATGGCTTTGCCGATACCTTCGGAGGCTCCGGTGACGATCGCCACTTTATCTTTGATATTCATAGACATAGGTACAGTATACTACACCGTTGCGGGATCAGAAATTTCCTCGTCGGAGGGATGTTCGGCATCGGTTCCTTCGAGCATGGCGAAGAGCTTCTCCTGGATGATCTGGGCCTCCGCCGTCCTGCGAAGCGATTGCTCCTCGCGTTCGGGGTGGCGGAGCTTCAGCCGCGCAATGCCGATCTGGACCTCCCGTTCCGAGGGATCGAGAGCCTCTTTATCCTTGATGGTGCGGATGACGAGGCTCGTTTTGATATCCTCTTCGATGAGCTCGCGCTCCTCCTTCTCGAGGTCCTCGGCGGTCTTTTTCATCTGTTTCAGATATTCCTCGAGCGAAAGGCCCGCGTCCGCGATCCTCCGATCGCGTTCCTCGATGAAGCCCTCGAATTCCTGCCTCACAAGCATCTCGGGGACCTTCACTTTCGCTTTCGCAACGATCGCCTTGATCATCGCGTCGCGCGTGCGGTCTTTCGCGATCATCTCCTTTTCCCGGGAAAGGTTCTTTGCGATCTCGGCGCGGAATGCGGCCACGTTCTCGAAGGGTCCGAGCTTCTTCACATCGTCATCCGTGAGCGGGGGAAGTACGTCTCCCTCCTTTGCGGGCGCACCGATGCCGGTCATCTCGCGGATCCTTCCCACAGCCTCGTCGATCTCCTCCTCTTTCACCGAGGCATCTTCCTTTCGGGAAGCGACCTCTGTCGCGATCTTCTTGTAATCGGGAAGGGAGACCTCCGGTGCGAGCGCATAGCGGATCTTGAATTCGAGGGGCGCCTTCGGAGCGATCGCGACCACGGTGAGCTCGGGCCGTCCGAGGACGTCGAGCTTCTCATCGTCTGCGATGGCCTGCATGGCATCGCGGAGCGCTTCGTCCGCTGCACCTTCGAGCAGCCGCACCTCGCCCACGTGTTCGCGCACGAGATGCTGCGGAACTTTGCCTTTGCGGAATCCCGGGAGCGCAAGCTCCTCCGCATAGTGCAAAAGCTCCTCGATCATGTATTCCTCGAGCGCGTCGGGGGTGATATCGGCTTTGAATTCTACCTCGCCATGCTTTTCCGAGAGTTTTTTAAGATTGGAATATAGTGTCGCCATGGGTGTTGATTATACCTCGGCGCGCGGAAATAAAAAAGCGCCCGCCGCGAAGGGTCACGGCGAGGGCGCAAACGATCTATGGGGGTGCAAACTGTCGAGAAGTATCAGGGAATAAGGGATCACGGAGGTTTCGACGTCGCCGATGAGCGTCTTCCTTTCCGGGCCGTAAAGGACTTTCACGTGCAGCCGTTCCCCCGAAAGCACGCGAGGGAGCCAGAAGGGATCGCCCGCCATAAGGTCCTCGTGCGGCGGGGCCTCCCTGAACCAGGTCGGTTCGGCGACCTCGCATGGTGCGGGGACCGGGATGCCGGCCCATTTCCATGCGAAATAGATCCATACCCTGCCTTGGACGAACAGGTGTTCGGTTTCCTGCGTCGTGGAATCAATGACCGCCACGAGGGTGAGGCTCAGCGGGGAGGCGACGAGGCCGAGCTCTTCTTTGAGCTCCCGGGATGCGATCCTGCGCGGGGTTTCCTTCGGATCCCCGATCCCTCCGGGGCCGTTCCACTTTCCGACGCCGATCTTTCTGAGCTTTTTTATGAAAAGCCATTCCGGACGTCCGTCATCGCATTTCCTTACGGGAAAGACGACGGCCATATCAGGCAACCATTCCTCTCTCATCGTTCCTCCTTCCTTTTTCCGGGTCCGCCGCAATGCGGCATTCCGCTCCCTTCACTATTTCCCAATGGGGGAGAAAATGCAAACGGGCAGGACCGCTATCGGACCTCCTGCGCGCCTTCGCCGAGAAGCATGAGTGCGATGATGAGCGCGAACGCCGTGAGCGACATCGTGGGGATCGTCACATAGCCGAAGCGGACGAAATACACGAATGAGCAGCTGGGGCCGGTGGCGGAACAGGGGATGAGCGAATTGCCGCCGAATTGCAGATAGACGTTATAGGCGGCGATGGGGAATCCGATGGCGGAAATGACGAGGCCCGCTTTCCTCATGAAATTGTCGAACGCGCGACGGCGTTCCGACTTTCTCGCGATGAGACCGACCGCGAGTATCACGGCGAGGGTGTAAAGAAGTCCGCGCTGGATCCAGCACAGTTCGCAAGGGGCGAACCCCGCGACCTCCGAGAAGAACAGGCTCCCGATGACGGAAGCGGCGCCGATGGCGAAGGAGAACGGGATCGCGAACCGTCCGAGCCATGATGCAGCCTTTTTGCCCCAGCCACGGTCCTGGAGGGGGGTGAGAAGGAGGACGAAGAGGAAGAGTATGAATACGTCTGCGGCGATCGTGAGCACCGAAGAGAAATCGATTGCGAACGGTACGAGCGATGTCATGGAACGATTATATCATGTCGAGGTCGGCATGGGACAGCTGGTCTTTGCGGCGAGCGTGGAGGGGTTCTGTACGCCGACGAGGCGCGAGCCGTCCGAAAACACCCACGTGGGATAGTGCGTGACGCCGGCGCTCTTGCAGGAGGCGTTCTCGCTCCTGTCGGGGAGCGCGCATTCGTGGTAGGGGAGATAGGGTGCGCCCGTGCCGAATTTCGTCTTTTGCTGGGCGCAGTCGGGGCACCAGAATGCGCCATAGAACGTGGCTCCGGAACGTGCGATGCATCGTGCAAGGGCATCGTAGAGATGGGGCGGCGGAGGAAGTTCGGCTGCATAGATGACGGCGCCGAGGAATGCGGAAATGACGAAAAGGATGCCGATGATGATATAGTTCCTGCGGATATCCCGGCGTATCTTTGCGATTTCTTCGGAGGTCTTCGGGAGAGAGGTCTCTTCGGGGGTATGTTCCGTGGCCATGTGATTAGTCTACTTGCTTGAGATATACTTCACAATATGGAGAGGATCGGGAGGCTTTCCCGGGGGCGGGCATTCCGGGACGAAACAATAGTGAGGGTGGCGTCGTATTACCAACATAAGGATACCCTCGAAAGAACACGGTCGGTATGATTGTAGTAGACGTGTAGCGGTGCAGGGTATCGTATACCTCTATGGACACACGCGATGAGCGCCGGGATGAGGAAGTGGCGGCAGACGTGCAAAAAGGGAACGCAGACTCCTTCAGGGTTCTTGTCGATCGCTATGAGCAGAAAATGGTGCGGTATGCGCGCCGCTTCCTCTTTGCGGGCGATGAGGCGAAGGACCTCGTGCAAGAGGTGTTCATCAAGGCATACGTGAATATCCGGAGCTTCGACGCCGATCGTCGATTTTCGCCCTGGCTTTACCGCATCGCGCATAACGAATTCGTGAACGCACTCAAGAAGAAAAAGAAGGAGAGGATGAATATTTCCATATTCGATCTTGATGTCCTCTTTCCTTCGCTTACGCTCACTGCACGGGAGACCGCTGACAGCGGTTTCACCAGGCATGAAATGAAGAAGATGCTCGAGGGATCACTCGAGAAGATCCCTGAAAAATACCGCGAACCGCTCGTGCTGTATTATTTTGACGATATGGATTACAAAGAAATCGCCGATGTGCTCCGTGTTCCGGTGTCGACCGTCGGCGTACGGCTTCAACGAGGGAAAACCATGCTGCGAAAGCTCATACCGCAATGAACGGATCACACGAACCACACGAACCAAAGGAACTCATGCAATCCGCACAATCCGCACATCAGGAGCCGCGTGCCGAGGGCGTAAGCGGCGATCCGGGCAACAGGGTCCTCGAAGCGATAAAAGAGCGCGAACTTCGCATGCGGCCGCGGCAGTATTTCGTGCTGCGGGCGATCCTCGTGGCCCTTGGGGCATCCCTCCTCTTCCTGCTGCTTCTGTATGTGGCGAGTTTCGTCATCTATGCGCTCCACATGGATGGATTATGGTTTGCGCCGGAATACGGCATTTCCGGATGGCTACTGTTCTTCTCCGGGCTTCCCTGGGGATTGCTCCTTCTTTCCCTTGCGATCCTGCTCCTTCTCGCGGTGATCCTGAGGAATTATGAATTCGTCTATCATCAGCCGCTCTTCTATCCTTTGTTCGCGTTCGTGGTGCTCATCGCGATCGGAGGATTTTTCCTGGGGACGACCGCGCTCCATCCCGATCTTTCCCGTTTTGCGGCAAGGAACGCGCCGGTGCTCGAGAATTTCTATGAATACGAGACCGCGTTCCCCTCGAGCGTCCATCGGGGCGTGATCGTGTCCTTGGGCAATGGGACGTTCATCATCGCGGATGGTTTCGGCGTAACATCGAGCATCGTGGGAGGACCCGTACAGGGATTCCAAGTGGGCGATGTGGTGCTCGTGTTCGGCATGCGCCGGGACGACGGCGTGATCAAGGCGTTTGGCGTGCAGCAGATGGGCATGGCGACCTCAACGATCGTGCCTACGGGGACGATGCAGTGAAAGAAACATTGCGCCGGTATGTAGTAATGGATGTCCGGCGCCATGGAGCCGGACCCCATAAGGGGGAAAGGTCGCAAATCAAAAATGAGAAAGAACAATATGGTTTATTTTAGGGGGAGCGGCGGATACCGCGCGCGTTTCCGGGAGACAGGGGAGACCCGGAACGCATAGAGACGGACGCGCGGTCGCGTGATGCTCATCGGGCTGCCCCGGTCCATCGGACGCAGGGAATAAGGGGAATTCCTTGCAGAGAGAAAGACCAAATACGGGCAGGAGCACGCGAACGCCGTTCCTCCTCCGCACTATATAACAACCGACATAATCATCTCATACTCATAGTAAACCCTCCCTCGTCTTCGACCCGAGCGGAGGGTTTGCTATATGCAGGAGAATGGCGGGGCCATTGACCCATGTTCCGATCGCCGTTACATTAAAATGCAGCCGCATCGTCGTTTGAAGGAGGAAGATTCCAATGGCCGCAGCCGTAGTGCGCACCGCGGGGATTTCCGGATGTGCATGGCTCAAGGAGATCGCAGACGAAGAATTGTACTGCCTTCTCACGGGGACCTTTTCAAAGGAAAAGGCCGCCGTACTCGTCCATGCCGTAAGCGGGTTTCCCGGATGCGTTTCATGCGCGGAACGCATCGCATTCGCCATGAGGATGGGAGAACGGTATTTCACCCTGGAGGAACGGATGGGATTTCGTGTTGCCGCGCTCGGAAAGATAGCGGGGTATGGGATATGAGACTATCGTGCACGCAGCCGGTCCCGGCAGCGTGCTTTTTTTATCGTCTTCATCCCGGACGCTATGAGCGCCGTTCAAGGGATGCGCCGAGGGTCTCATCATCGGAGAACTCTATCTCCCCGCCGGTGGGAAGACCTCGTCCGAGCCGGCTTATGCGCTTTGCGAGAGGGGTGAGCTCTTTCATGAGAAGCGATGCCTGGAAATCCCCGAGCGATGTGGGATTGAATGCGAGGATTATCTCGTCCGCCTGTCCTCCGAGGTCCTCCTTCACGGATCTCGCGAGTGCCGCAAGACGCGTTCTCTGCCATGGCTCGAGGAATCCCGTCTTGGGGACCTGGCCGATGATGAAATAGCGGCCGGTATATTTTTTCGTGTTCTCGAGCGACAGAAGGTCCGTTTCCTTTTCGACGGCCATGATGGTCTTTGCGTTCCGCGCCGGATTGGCGCAGATATCGCAGAGATCGCCCTCGTTCTGATGGATGAAATAGCAGCGCGTGCAGACCTTCATCTTCGCGAGCCCTTCGATGGCTCCGCCGAGGTTGCGCAGACGATCCGGACCTTCGTTGATGAGATGGAACGCCAGACGTATCGCCTGGCGTGGTCCGATCGAGGGGAGTTCGGAAAGTTCGTCGACCACTTTCTGTATGGGATCGGGAAGCCTCATCATACACACAAGGATAGCCGATGGCACTTAAAGGGTAAAGGACGGTCCGTATGGGGATGTCCTTTCCGGGGGTCGAGCCGGAACGCTACAGCGCGGGGAGTTCCTCGTAGCGCTTTTCGATCGTTCTGAATGTGGCGCGTTCGCCATCGAAGAAGAAATCCAGGTCCTTCAAGGGTCCGTTGCGGTGCTTCGCGACGCGGAGGTGCACGATATTGTCCGCTGTCGTTGCGGTATCGTTCGGATTGCGCTCGTCGCGGTAGATGAACATGACGACGTCGGCGTCCTGTTCGATGGACCCCGAATCGCGGAGGTCTGAGAGGCGAGGCACCTTATGATCGCGCTGTTCGAGTCCGCGGGAGAGCTGGGAGAGCGCGAGTACCGGCACTTTGAGCTCGCGGGCGAGCGCTTTGAGCCCCCGGGAGATCTCCGTGATCATGTTCACCATGTTGTCGCTCGAGATGCGCGGTTTGATGAGCTGGAGATAATCCACCACAAGAAGGTCGAGTCCATGCTCCACCTGGAGGCGCCGCGCCATGGAGCGCATCTGGAGCACCGTGAGAGAGGGGCTGTCATCGATGTAGATCGTGGATTCGGCGAGGCGATCGAGGGCGCTTTGGATCATGGCGAACTCCTGGTCGTTCGAGATGCGTCCTGTGAGGATGTTCCAAAGGGGGACCTGCGACTCCGCGGCGATGATGCGGTCCTGGAGCTGCTCCCGTGACATTTCAAGGGAGAAGATGCCGACCGTATGGCCGGCCTTCGCGGCGTTGCGGGCGATATCGAGGGCAAGGGAGGTCTTACCGACGGAAGGGCGGGCGCCGAGGATGACGAGCTCCGATTGCTGGAGGCCCGAGAGCGTCTGATCGAGCTCCGGGAATCCCGTGGGAACGCCGCGGAGCTTGCCGCCGCCCTCATGGAGCTTTGCGATACGTTCGATGGCGGTCCCGAGATCGTCCTTGAGCGCCACGAAATTCTGGGGGAGCGATTTCTGCGATATGGAAAGTATCTTCTGCTCGACCTCGTCGAGTAGGTCTTCGACGTCGCCACCCTTCACGCGGAACACCTCTTCTGCGATCTCGGCGGATGCCCTCACAAGGTCGCGCATCACCTTCTTCTGTTTCACGATCTGCGCATAGTGCTGGACGTGGGACGCGGAGGAGACGCGGTTTGTGAGTTCCGCGAGATAGGTGGACCCTCCGACCTCCGCGAGCGCATCGCGCTCCTTCAAATAGGTGGTGAGGGAGAGCACATCGATGGGCTGTCGCTTTTCATAGAGTCCGAGGACGGCTTTATAGATCCTCTCGTGCTGGGGCGAATAGAAGTCTTCGGGCAGGAGCATGTCTGACACGCGGAAGATCGCGTTCTTGTCGATGAGCAATGCGCCGAGCACGGTGGCCTCCGCCTCGATGTTCTGGGGCGGAAGTTTTGCGATGGATTGTTTCGGAAGCGATGGCATGATGTGTGGTGATATATTCTTCGTTTCTCGGCGCACGAGAGGGGGGCGTCCGGTTCAAAAGAACCTCTTCACGAGTACCGAGCCAGCCTCGGCATCCCGTATCTCATATCCTAGTCCTTCCAGCTCCTTTCTCAAGGCGTCGGACTGGATAAACTGTTTATTATCCCGGCATACCTTATATTCCTCGAATTTGGCGAGCACTTCTGCGGGTATTTCACGCGCAAGAGCGGTGGCGGACTCGATGGCGAAACCGAAAAGCCGGTCAAAAAAGCGGAAAAGCGCCAATCGCGCTCCCGGTGCAAGCGCATCTCCCTTCGTCGCCTCCATGAAAAGGGAGAGGGCTTTCGGAGTGTTCAGATCGTCATCGAGCGCTTCGTCGATGCGCGCCATCCATCCCGGGTCCACGGTTCCGGGTTCTGTGTCGCGGATCTCGAGGAAGCGCGCGGAGATCGTTTCGAGTTCCTTTTTCGCCTGGGCGATGACGCGTTCCGAAAGATCGAATGGCGCGCGATAGTGATGTGAGAACGCCATCCAGCGGAGGAGCGCCGCCGCACGGGGGCCTTCCTTCGCGAGAAAATCACGGATCGTGACGAAGTTGCCGGCACTCTTCGCCATCTTCCTCCCTTCGACGGTGAGCGCGCCCGCATGCATCCAGATCCGCACGAACGGTTTCATACCCGATGCGGATTCCTGCTGAGCAAGCTCCGCTTCATGGTGGGGGAATTTGAGATCGAGCCCCCCGCCATGGATCTCGTATTGCGGTCCGAAATAGTATTCACTGATCGCGGTGTCCTCGATATGCCATCCGGGCCGTCCTGCACCGAGGGAGGAGGGCCATGACGGTTCAGCATCGTTCCCTTCCGTGCGGAATTTCCAGAGGCAGAAATCCCCTTTGTTGCGTTTGTCCCGCGATTCGTCGATCCGCGATACACCGTCCTCCGCCTGCGCCGCGGTGCGTCCGGAGAGCTTGCCATATTCAGGGTCTTTTGCGATATCGAAATACCAGCCATCGCCGGGGATCTCGTACGCGAACCCTTTATCAATGAGGCGCTCCACCTGGGCGACGATCTGGGAGATGAACGCGGTCGCGGGCGCGTAGGTCGTCACTGCGTCGACGCCGAGCGCGCGCATGTCGTCGAGATACGCCTCCGTGAAGGTCGCCGCCACCTCTGCCGCAGACCGATGTTCGGCCGCCGCCTTTGCGATGATCTTATCGTCGACATCGGTGATGTTCTGGAGGTAGTGCACCTCGTACCCGCGGGCGCGGAGAAGCTTTGCGAAGAGATCGAAGAATACGTACGTGCGCGCATTGCCGAGATGAAGGTAGTCGTATACCGTGGGCCCGCATACGAAGAGGCGCAGGATGGGCTGGTCGGGTAGCGGCTCTTCCCGGCGGGAAAGGCTGTTATAAAGCGCGAGCATAAGGACATTATACCCTCCACACCGTAAATCCCAAGCCGGCCCGCGTCAGAACCACCCTTTCCTTTTGAAATAGGTTGCAAGCGCGAGGATCCCCGCCACCATCGTGCCGGTGATGATCCAGAAACCGCCGGGAAGGTTGATGAGCGGCGTGTCCCTGGTGTTCATGCTGAAGATGGCGATGAAGAGCATGAACGGGAACGTGAGGAAGGACAGTGCGGTGAACGTTCTCATGACGGTGTTGATCTTGAGGTTCATGAGCTGGTTGTTCGTATCCTCGAAGTCGCGGATCGCCTCGCGATAGTCGTCGATCTGATTCACCACCTTAAGTTGATCGCCCATGAGGTCGTTCAGATAGACCTCAGCGCTCGGGCCCCACAGCTTCTTGCCTTTTACCACAAGGGAACGGAGGATGGGTTCCTGCGAACGTACGATGATGCGGTATTCCGAGATGTCCCGTTTGAGATAGGTTATCTGCTGGAGCACCTCGCGCTCCTTGTCTTTGAATATCTCACGGCCTACCGCCTCCACCTTCTCCCGGATATGGCGGAGCTGTCGTTCCTGGAAGAGGACGAGATTGCCGATGAGGCGGTACATGAGCGTGAGCGACGCGTCGTAGTTCGTGATGTCGAAGCCGTCCATGGCGTCATGGATGGATTCGTAATGCACGGTCACGACGGAGTCCTTGGTCACGATGAAATCGATCTCGGTGCGGACCGAAGCCTCATCATCCTTGTCGTAGAGCGGAAAATAATAGATGAAGAAGATGTAATCCTTGTATGTCTCGGCCCGCGCCCGCGCCGAAGGCTCTTTCAATTCCTCGAGGATCACGGGATGGATGCCGAACTCCGATCCGAGCCACGCAATATCCTTTTCGGTCGGACGTTTGATGTCGATCCAGCGGACCCCTTTGCCCTCCTTTATCTCCATGGGTTCATTGTAGCATAATCATCATGGAGAAACGGGACGTAGGGGAGTAGGGAGCTTTGCAATTTCAAGTATACGTGGTATGGTATTTCATAGTAATTCTCCTGAGGGAAGGAAAAGAGGGGTTATGACGATGTGCTGTGTCGAAACAGGAAAAGGGTGCACCCATGCGTGCGCTCTTCGCGCCGCCCACAACAAGAACGGCATCGAAACACCCGTAGTATTCAGGTTGTTGGATCCCCGCCCGATGCATCATCCCCAGTATGCCGCGGGAGTGCATGATGGATATTTCAAAAACGTGGACTCAGGGAAGCTTGAGTGCAAAGCGTACCTGGAGGGTACGATGGCCGGCATGGAATTCTGGGATCGCATGATGTCCCTCTCGGAATCGGAGCGTAAGGCGCTCGTCATCGGCGTCCGTCGCATGCCCCGCCATGCATGGGAGCTCCTGCGCGGACCGCAGCCGAAGATGGAGAGCTTGTCCCTTGCGAGGTCCTATGCCGCAGGAATGAGGGCATGGGATTCCGAGGTCATTGCTCGGATCCTCGGCGATGCGGATTTCGTGGTACGGCTTGGCGCGGTCGCCATCCCCGCGCGCCATTGATCGTCCCTCGAATGATGCGGTACTCGGGGTCGAGTACGATATAGTTTCCCGATCGCGGCCAAGAACCCCACTTGGCCGCATTTTTTATGCCTCCGTCCCGAAGCGCCGGCATGCTTGGCAGTCGCTTGACTAGACTGCCAACGTACGTATAATGAAACATGATGACGGGACGGACCGAACAGATCCTCGAAGCGGCGATCCAGGAGTTCATTGCGGCAGGAGAGCCGGTGAGCTCCGGATTGTTGTACCGGAAATACGAGTTCGGCATCAAGCCGGCGATGATACGCCTCGAGCTCGATGCGCTCGAGGACCAGGGATACCTTGAGCAGCCGCACCATTCCGCGGGCCGCGTGCCCACGGATGCCGGCTATGAGTTCTTCGCCGCGAAGCTCCTTGAGAGCGCCGCGCGAAGCGCGCGGGAACGCGCACGGGCGAGCGCCGCGCGCGCGGCATCCCTTCGCGAGCTTCTTGAGGAGCGCGCATGGTCCGATCTCATGGACGGACTTTCCGCGGAGCTGGGGCTTTTGAGCGTCATTGCCGACAATGCGCGCGAAGAGGTGTACAAAGCGGGACTTGAGGCGCTCGTGGACCGCCTCGATTGGCAGGACCGGGAGGGTATCCGTTCGGTGATACGGGATTTCGAAGAGGTGGATGCGCGCGTGCCGGCCGCGGCGCCGAATATCGGCGGAGGGTCGCATGTGTATATCGGACGCAAGAGCCCGATCACCCGGAGCGAGGAACTTTCGGTCGTGGGTGGGAATTATGATGCGGGCGACGGGGTGATGGTCTCCATTTTTGCGATCGGGCCGAAGAGGATGGATTATGAAAAGGTCATACGCACACTGAAGGAACTTAACAATCTCTGATAACCATTATGAACACGGAGGCACCGAGGGACGAGGCAGCGATGCAGAAGGAGGACGCGGGTGCGCCTGCGGCACCGCAGGCGGGCGGGGACCTTGCGGCGAGGCTCGCCGAAGCGGAGGCGCGACGCGACGAATATCTTGCCGGATGGCAGCGGGCCAGGGCGGATTTCCTGAATTATAAGAAAGAGGAGCTCAGGCATCTTGAGGAGATATCCCGATATGGCAATGCCGACATGATGAAAGAGCTCATCGGGATCATGGATAATTTCGATCTCGCACTCCGTACGCTCGAGAAGGAAGGTCCTGTCGAAAAGGGTATCTATATCATCCGTACGCAGATCGAGGATATCCTCAAGAAGCGCGGACTCGAAAGGGTGGCGATCGCGGTCGGCGACCCATTCGATCCGGCCATCGCGGAAGCGCTCTCGGCCATCGAGGCGGACCAGCCGCCGGGAACGATCGTCGAGGAGATAGAGCCCGGGTATCGGTTGTATGAAAAAGTGTTGAGGCCGGCAAGGGTGATCGTATGCAAAGATCACGGCTGAGCGAGGGGAATCCCGTGGTCGCCGAGGAGGGAATATGAATAAAGGGACATCCAAACCAAAAACAATAAAAAAACCATGGCAAAAATAATCGGAATCGATCTTGGAACAACGAACTCCGCGGTTGCCGTCATGAAGAACGGTGAACTGCAGATTCTCGAGAATAGCGAGGGCAACCGCACGACGCCATCCATCGTCGCGCTTTCGAAGAGCGGCGAGCGGCTCGTCGGCCTTCTTGCAAAGCGGCAGTCGGTGACGAACCCGAAGAACACCATCTTCTCCGTGAAACGGCTCATCGGCCGCAAGTGGAGCGATCCGGAGGTGCAGCGCGACAAAGCGTGGTTTCCCTATGACGTGCAAGAGGGTCCGAATGGAAGCGTGCAGGTGAAGATGGGCGATAAATGGTATTCGCCGGAGGAGGTCTCCGCGATGATACTTGCGAAGCTGAAGGCTGATGCAGAGGCGCGCCTCGGAGAGAAGGTGGACGAGGCCGTGATCACGGTCCCGGCGTATTTCGACGATTCGCAGCGGCAGGCGACCAAGAACGCCGGCGAGATCGCGGGTCTCAAGGTGGACCGCATCATCAATGAGCCTACCGCGGCCGCATTCGCGTACGGATTGAACACCGCGAAGAACCAGAAGATCGTCGTTTACGATTTCGGCGGCGGCACGTTCGACGTGTCGGTGCTCGAGATGGGCTACGATCCGGAGACGAAGGAACAGACGGTCGAGGTCCGCGCGACGGGTGGCGATACGCATCTCGGCGGCGACGATTTCGACAAGAAGATCCAGGAGTATCTCGTGGATGAATACAGGAAGCAGGAAGGGATCGATATCTCGAAGGACCCGCTCGCGCTCCAGCGGTTGAAGGAGGCGGCGGAGCGTGCGAAGCATGAGCTTTCGACCGCCATGGAAACGGAGATCAATCTTCCGTATATCACATCCGACGCGCAGGGGCCCAAACACTTCCAGATGAAGATGACGCGGGCGAAGCTCGAGTCGCTTGTGCAGGATTATCTCGATCTTTCCGTGAGGCTCACCCAGGAGACGGTGACCGAGCCCGCACCGAAGGGCGCGGGATTCAAGCTCTCCCAGATCGACGAGGTGATCCTCGTCGGCGGTCAGACGCGCATGCCGGCGATGCAGGCCGCGGTTGCGAAACTCTTCGGCAAGGAGCCTCACAAAGGCATCAATCCCGATGAGGTGGTGGCCCTCGGCGCCGGTATCCAAGGGGAGATCCTCGCAGCGAAGGCTGAGGGGCGCAAGACGGAGGGCGAGGTGAAGGACATCCTCCTTCTCGACGTCACTCCGCTCTCGCTGTCGATCGAAACGCTCGGCGGCGTGGCGACGCCCATGATCCCGAAGAACACGACCGTGCCGACCGCGAAGACGCAGGTCTTCTCAACGGCCGCCGATAATCAGACGTCGGTCGAGGTGCATGTGCTCCAGGGCGAACGCCCCATGGCGGGGGATAACAAAACGCTCGCGCATTTCATCCTTGACGGTATCCCGCCCTCTCCTCGCGGCATCCCGCAGGTCGAAGTGACCTTCGATATCGATGCGAACGGCATTCTGAACGTATCCGCAAAGGACAAGGCGAGCGGCAAGACGCAGTCCGTGAAGATCGAGGCATCCACGAATCTTTCGAAGGACGAGGTGGAGCGCCTCAAGAAGGAGGCTGCGGAGCATGCGGCGGAGGATGAGAAGAAGAAGGAGCTCATCGAAGCGCGCAATCAGGCGGAGTCGCTCGTCTATCTTGCCGAGAAGTCGCTCCGCGATGCGGGCGACAAGGTTACGGAGGATATCAAGACTGGCATCACGGAAAAGATCGATGCACTCAAGAAGGTGAAGGACGGGGAGGACAAGGCGGCCATCGAGGCGGCGACCGCGGCGCTTTCGGAGGAGGTTCAAAAAATAGGTCAGGCAGCGTATAATACACAAAATGGACCTGAGGGAAGTGATCACGGGCAGCCGACCGACGGCAATAACGGCGGCGGAACACCTGATCAATCCGGAAACTGATAGCGCGAAGCGGGACGCGATCCGGCAGGCAAGGGCCAAACTGCTTTCGCTCGATGTGCTCGCCGTCCTTGCGGCGGCGGCGTTCGGTTGGACGTATTACGGGTATCTCACCAAAGGATTCCCCGTATGGACGCTCCTCATCTCGCTTGCCGTATTTTCCACGCTTTCCGTGCTCGAGGTGTTCCTTGCGGAGCGCGCGGGCCGGGCATGGGCGGTGCTCTTCTTTGAATCATTCGGCGTTGTGGGGTTCTTCTGGCGCGTCGATGCAAGGGTCCTTTCCGTGATCTGGCTTGTCGTGCTCATATTCCTCGCGTGGGGATATTTTTCGGCGCGGCGCAGGCTTGCGAACAGCATCGAGATACCGTTCTTCGGCACCGCATCCGAGGATCTCGGCAAGCTGACGAC
Source organism: Candidatus Parcubacteria bacterium (assembly GCA_027355945.1). Classification (GTDB taxonomy): domain Bacteria; phylum Patescibacteriota; class Minisyncoccia; order UBA6257; family 2-01-FULL-56-20; genus JAKAGE01. Next base: position 60,649 of record DAIEHA010000001.1, read on the forward strand.
GGGACTGCTGCTTTTCATGATCCTCGTCTATGCGCCACAGGCGGGCAACAATCCGCTCCTTGTCTCCCAAAAGGGCTTCGGATCGTTCTTCGACTGGGCGTCGAACGTGGCGAACGGATTCTACCCGGAGCTTTCCTTCAACGGCACGTTCGGAAGTTTTTCGGAAAGCGTCGCACGGATGGAGCTCGCGAACAATCCCAACTTCCAAAATCTGAATCCCGACCAGAAGACCGCGGCGATCGTGGCGCAGACGACGCAATTCGAGAGGAATTTCCTCCAGAACGCCGCAACCTCCACCACCGCCGTCGCATCATCATCGCCCACGAGCGATGCTTTCTACAGCGTGCTCCAGGGCATGGCCAATGCATGGCAGAGCGAGGCGGGCGGGTGGTTCCTCGTCGGATGGATCGCGGTGATCTTCATCGCGCTGCGCAGCGTGGGCGTCATCTTCGTATGGATAGAGGAGTTCGTGGCGCTCGTGTTCTATGAATTGCTCCTTGCGACGGGATTCATGAAGATCCATGAGGAGGAGCATGTACGCGAAGTGATAGGGTTCTGACGGACGTCATCTCATACGAAACATCATGAAGGATTATTACCGGATATTGGGAGTGGCGAAGACCGCCTCCGAGGACGACATCAAAAAGGCATACCGCAAGCTTGCCCATCAATACCATCCCGACAAGGCGGGGGGCGATGAGACGAAGTTCAAAGAGATCAATGAGGCATACCAGGTGCTTTCGGACGGTGCGAAGCGGGCCCAGTATGACCGCTTCGGCACTGCGGAACCCGGGGCGGGGTTCGGAGGGTTCGGGGGCGCGCAGTGGAACGGTGCGAATGTGAACTGGGGCGGCATGGGATTCGACCCTTCGCAATTCGGGGATATGGGCGATTTCGGCGACATCTTTGAGACGATCTTCGAAGGCATGGGAGGAAGGCCGCGGAAGAAGACCTACGAGAAAGGTTCCGATCTCGAGGTGCGCGAGGAGATCACGCTCGAGGAGGCGTTCCGTGGCGTCGTAAAAACGCTCAGATTCAGGACCTTCGCGGCGTGCGCGAAGTGCGGCGGCAAAGGGGCCGAACCGGGAAGCGGGTTCGAGAAATGCGCCATATGCGATGGTCAGGGACAGGTCCGGGAACAGCGTCGTACGTTCTTCGGGGCGTTCTCGCAGGTGCAGGTCTGCGCCAAGTGCCATGGTTCGGGAGAGGTGCCTCAGCGGCCGTGCGCGGCGTGCAAGGGCGCGGGACGCATCGAGGCGGATCGCGAGGCGAAGATCGAGATACTTCCGGGGATCGAGGATGGACAGCTCATCAAGGTGCAGGGGATGGGTGAGGCGGGCGAGCGCGGCACCGCGGCGGGGGATCTTTATGTGCGCGTGCGGGTGAAGCCCCATGCGATGTTCGTGCGACGGGGCGTGGACCTTATCGTGGCGAGGGAGCTTCCTCTCATCGATGCCATGCTTGGCAGGACGATCTCCGTTCCATCGATCTCGGGCGGCACGATCCCGGTGGAAATCCCCGCGCATTTCAATCTGAAAGATCTCCTTCGCGTCCCGCACGAAGGCATGCCGCGGTTCGGTTCCTCGCGGATCGGCGCTCCTGCGTCGCATCGGGGGGATCTTCTCGTGAATTTCATCGTGAAGGCCCCGAAGAGGCCGGGCGCGAAAGCGAAGAAGCTTCTTGAAGAGCTCGAAAAGGAGCTGTAACCCCATAGGGGTTGTCTTGAGGTTTCCTTTACCCCTCGTGCGGTATGATGCCCCCATGGAAATCCAACCGGCGAGGGGAGCGGTCGTGCGGAAGGGGTTTGGCGAGTTCGGCGGCGCGGCGGCGCGCGGTACGGGAGGTCCCGTGGAGGAGTTGAGGGAGATGCTCCGTTTCTATGAAGCGCTCTTCGAGGATCTTGGCTGTGAATTGAACGCGATCGCCGAGGTTCTTATGGCGATGGACCTCAGGATGGACCTTCTTGAAGAGGAGGTCGATGCGATGCGCCACAGCGCAGGGATGCAGCGGCTGGGAAGCGTTCCGCCTGTTTGATACAATGACCCTATGCGAAAGAAGAATGATGCGCGCGGCGAGAGAGGGGTGACGATCTCCGAAGGCGTCCGTTCGGCGGATCCCGCGGAAGCGGCTGCGCTTTATATCGAGCTTGGGTGGGGGACCTCGGCGCGCTATTCCTCGATGCGGATGAAAAAGGCGCTCGAGGGATGCGATGTGGTGATCTCCGCGCACAACAGCGCGGGAGAGCTGGTCGGCCTCCTTCGTGCGCTCACCGATTCCACGCTCGATACAAAAGTGCTCGATCTTGTGGTCGCGCCGGAGTATCAGCGACAGGGGATCGGGGTTCGGATGATGGATCGCCTTGCGCGGCATCCGCGGGTGCGTGGTACCACGGTCTATTTCGAGACGGAGAGGAGGAATTTCGGGTTTGCGGCGAAATGCGGATACGCCCCGCGAAAGGGACTCACCGTCTTTAGTGCGAAGAACTCCGTCAGAAGCTCGAAGGGTGCACGTGGAAAAGGTTCCCGATGAAGGTTCCCCAGACGAAGGTGGCGACGGCAGTGCCGACGAGGAGCGCCGCGGCCTCGCCGAACTCGCGCCAGAACTTCCGTTCGAAGACGACCGCGCCGTAGATCGTGAAGCCGGCGATGAGGAGCACGCCGAGCGAGGTGGAGATGGCGAAGGCGGTGATCATCGCGCGTATGAGGAAGTAGGGAAGCGCGAGAAGGATGACCGAGGTGAAGTAGGAGAATCCCGTGAGCATTCCCGATGCGATGGCGGATTTCTCCGTGTCCTGCTTCGCTTGGAGATATGCCGCGGACCCCATCGAGATCGCGGCGGCGAATCCCACGATGACGCCCGCAACCCCTGCAATGAGGGTGGAGCCCGTCACGCCGAGGAATCCCGCATGGACGCCCGTGATCTCCACGATCGCGTCTGCGAGGCCGAGTACGATGAAGCCGATGTAGCTCACTCGCGCCTCTTTGATCTGGCTGATGAGGGCGCGTTCATGGGAGCGCTCATCTTCGATGATCTCAGAAAGTCTTCCTTGCGCGTCCGGGGGGAGCAGCGCGCGGATCGATTCATACTGTTCCGGTGCGCCGTGCTCATGCCCCTCGAGAAGTCTCGTGATAAAGGTCACGCCGAGGGCCGTGCGCAGGAATCGCATCCATGCGATGGTGGCATTCCGGGGACGGATCGCTTCCGCGGCGGCGGGATCGTCTTTTGCAAGGAGCGACCTCCAGAATTCATAATGGGACCGTTCCTGGGCGGAGAGCCGTTCGAGCGCTTCACGATTGCCTGCATCCTTCTGCCGGGCCGCGAGCGCCGCATACACGAGATGCTCGGTGAGCTCGTTCACGGCGTTCATGCGATAAAGCTCCCGCAGGGATGCGGGCGAAGATGCTTCCGTCGGCGCGTGGAGGTCTTGCATTTCCCTTACAGTATACAATATCGCCGCTGGAAAAAACCGGCTGCCTCAATTATCATAGTGGGAATGACCCTCAACGAGGTGCGTAGGCGGTTTCTCGAGTTCTATAAGGCGCGCGGTCACGCGGTGATCCCGTCGGCGCGTCTCGTTCCTGAGAACGATCCCACGACCCTTTTCACGGGGAGCGGCATGCAGCCGCTCGTACCGTATCTTCTCGGTGCTGCCCATCCGCAGGGGCGGAGGATCGCCGATTCGCAGAAGGCGTTCCGCGCGGAGGATATCGACGAGGTGGGCGACAATCGCCACACCACGTTCTTCGAAATGCTGGGGAACTGGTCGCTCGGGGATTATTTCAAAGCGGAACAGCTTCCATGGTTCTTTGAGTTCCTGACGAGCGATGAGGCGCAGGGTGGGATCGGACTCGACCCCGCACGTCTTTATGTGACCGTCTTTGCGGGCGACGAGGCGACCGGTATCCCCGCCGATGAGGAGTCGGCGGCGATCTGGAAGCGCGTGTTCGCGGAAAAAGGGATCGTGGCGGAATATGTCGCGCTCGGTTCAGAGAAGAACGGGAGCGCGCGCGGTATGCAGGGAGGAAGGATCTTCTCTTATGATGTGAAGAAGAACTGGTGGAGCCGCGCCGGAGTTCCGGCGAACATGCCGGCAGGCGAACCGGGAGGCCCCGACTCCGAGGTGTTCTATGAGTTCACCTCGGTGCCGCACGATCCGGAATTCGGAGATCATTGCCATCCGAACTGCGATTGCGGGAGGTTCCTCGAGATCGGCAACAGCGTGTTCATGGAATACAAGAAGCGCGAGGATGGATCGTTCGAGAAGCTTGCCCAGCGCAACGTAGATTTCGGGGGCGGGCTTGAACGGTTCGCGGCCGCATCCATCGATGATAGCGACATGTTCGCGATAGATGTCTTTCGCGAGATGGCCGCGGTCCTTCCCGCGGGAGGTGATCGGCGGAAGGTACGCATCATTCTGGACCATCTCCGCGGTTCGGTGTTCCTCATCGGCGACGGCATCCTTCCCTCGAACAAGGGGCAGGGATACATGCTCCGCAAACTGCTCCGCCGCGCCGCACTTTTTTCCGATGCGCTGAAGCCGGAAGAGGGATGGCTCGAGAGGATGATCGGGACCGTGTGCATCTATTATAAAGAGCAGTATCCGGACCTTGATGCGCACCGGGAGGAGATCGTACACGCGATCATCGAGGAATTCCGTAAATTTGGTGCGACCGTGAAGGAGGGGTTGAAGGAGTTCTCGCGAAGGGCCGAAGGGGGGACGGTGACGGGGAGGGACGCGTTCGATCTCTACCAAAGCTATGGATTCCCGTGGGAGCTCACCGAGGAGATCGCCGCGGAACGCGGCATTCCCGTGGACAGGAAGGAGTTCGAGGAGGAATTCACGAAGCACAGGGATCTTTCCCGTACCGCATCCGCGGGCGTGTTCAAAGGTGGTCTTGCGGACGCATCCGCGGAGACCACGCGCCTTCATACGACCCATCATCTTCTCCTGAGGGCGCTTCAGACGGTGCTCGGTTCCGGTGTGAAGCAGCGGGGGAGCAACATCACCGCCGAGCGCCTGCGTCTTGATTTCTCTTACGACGGCGGAAGGCTGACGGACGAGGAGCGGCGCGAGGTGGAACGTATCGTGAACGAGAGGATACGCGAGGACCTTCCGGTGATTCGGAGCGAGATGCCTCGCGAGGAGGCGGAGAAGCTCGGCGCCGAACATGAATTCGGGCAGAAATATCCCGAGCGCGTATCCGTGTATTCGGTGGGACCCAAGGATGCGACGCCAGCCGATCCGAAGTTCGCCGATGCGTTTTCGATAGAGTTCTGCGGCGGTCCTCATGTGGCCCGCACCGGGGAGATCGGGGGCGAGTTCAAGATCATGAAAGAGGAGGCGGTGAGCGCGGGGATCCGCCGCATCCGCGGCGTGATCGTGCCGCGCGCGTGACGCGGTATGGTAAAATGAAAACGTGAAGTTTTCCTCCTTCCTGCATCCCAAAGAGCGATTCCTCGTCCTTGAGATCATGCCGTCCGGAGCGAACGGCCTATTTTTTTCCATCGACGATGAACACAATCTCGTGTTCGAGAAGTTCGTCCGCGGGATCGATCTTCGAAGGTTCTTTGCGCGTCCGTGGCGCCGCGCGGCGCAGCAGTCTTGGGAAGGGGAATATCTCTTCAAGGATCGCCGGCGGGTGATGGCGGTGGCCGATCCCTCGCGCGCGACGACGATCCCCATCCCGGTGGAGTTCGCGCGCGAACCCTCGGATGTAAAACTGCCGATCACGGTGCCTGAGCTCGAGAATCGCATCGCTCAGGAGACGGCGAAGATCTTCAACCGGTGCCGGACCGAGGCCGCCGCGCGCCTTGGCGTCCATGAACTTGATGCAGTGCTCGTGGGAGAGAAGGCGCGCGCATTCAAGGTGGACAGCGATACCGTAGCGGACCCCGCAGGACTTACGGGGAAGAAGGTGGCGCTTCTCCTCGAGCTCACCTTCACCGGGCGCGGGCTTTTTGAGGCGCTCAAGCCGTTCTTCAATGCGCCGGAGGACTTCTATTTCGCGGAATCCCCGCAGGCGCGCCTTTCATCGCTCGCACGGGTGAGCAAAATACCTCTCAATATGATATTTCCCGGCGGCCATGCCGTCGTCGATGAGGCTCCGCGCGCATCGCTTTTCACGCTCAAGCCTGCGCACGGAAGGCATGCGCACCCCGTGCTCTTCCGGGAACCGTTCTCGTGGGAGTTTGCGCGGGTGTTCGAACGCATCGAGCGCGCGTTCGCCGTGGGTCCGGAGGTGGCGCGAGGATTGTATGCCGCCTATTGCGAAGGGGGATTCTCAGAAGCGGGAGGGAGGGCATTCAAGAAGACGATCGATCCGGCATTCGAAGAGCTTTTCGCCGAGATGGCGAAAAAGAGGATAAAAGGATCCGTATACATGGATGCGCCGTATGGACTTCCCTTCACGCTTCCGCACCGCGAAGGCGATGCCGTGTTCGAGGCGATGCCGCTCGGGGAAGCCCTTGAAATCGTGGGATTTGCGGAGGGGATGCAGGCGTTCGGAGGAAGGACGCGGGAGGTGCCCGATGCGAACGCCCTTTCGCGCCACCTGCTGCCGTTCATTGAGGCGTACTTCGATCGCAGCGGTACGGATCTCAATAGAAAGCTGCGCCGCCGCCTCCATTGGCTCGCATCCTGAGGTCCGGAAATGCCCTTGCGATATGATATACTTAAAGGCATGAAAAAAATCGTACTCGAAAAAGGCGATGGCATTGCGGAGGTCATCGACCGGATGCTTGCCGAGCCCGATGCGAGGATCGTCATCGTGGTACCGCGCAGTTCGGCGATCGTGCGTTCGATGAGCAATTTCCGGCTTTTGAAGCGGGAGGCTGATGCGGCGGGAAAGGATGTGGCGGTGGAATCGGTTGATGAAACGGTACTTGCGTTCGCCAAAGAGAACGCGATCCCTGCTTCGCATCCTCTGTGGCGGGGGGTGAGGGCGGAAAATGATGATATGGATAAAGGGATGTCCGATATCGTTCCGAAATCGAGGAGCGTTGTCCCGGAGATTTTGAAAAAGAAGAGGCGCGGCCAGGAGGCGGAGTTCGAAAATGAGGAGGAGGGAATGACGGAGGATTCTGACGAAGGGGAGGAGGAAAGGGAGGAAGAGGAAACGAACGAAAGGAAGCCTTCAAAGGGACGGCGTCCCGTCATGGCGATCCGCGAAGAGGAGGAAAAGGAGGAGGAATCGATGGAGGAAGAGGAGGAGGCGATGTTCTCGGCCCCCAAAGGCCGCAATTCTTTCGGCAGCGGGAACGGGTCCCGCGGAAGGCGGCCGTTCGGCGACGATGATGACAATGATGATGACAATGGTCCGCGAAAGGGCATTGGCGGAAAGGTATGGAGCACCATTATTGTGGTCATCCTTCTTTTCCTCGGCGGCGCCTATGTGGCGGGCGCCTATTTCGATCGTGCGAACATCTCCATCACGTTTAAAAAGACCCCATGGACATGGCAGGGAAACCTCACCGTCGATAAATCCGTACCGTCGGATGACCTTGCGAACGGCGTCGTTGCGGGACAGGTGTTCACGTCCGATAAGAACGTGACGGATACATTCAAGGCATCGGGCCAGCAGAACGTCTCTCTCAAGGCGAAGGGAACGATCACCATCTATAACGATTACAGCACGAAGCCGCAGGATCTCATCGCCACTACGAGGTTCCTCACCCCTGACGGAAAGATATTCCGCATCACGAACAACGTCACCGTGCCCGGTGCGACGAAGACCGCGTCAGGCGCGCTCACCCCTTCGTCCATCACGGCACCGATCGTGGCAGATCAGGCGGGCCCAGCCTATGACATAGGTCCCGTGGCGAAGCTCACCATCCCGGGCTTCCAGGGTAAGCCGCAGGAGAGCGGGTTCTGGGGTGCGATCACGGCATCCACGACGGGAGGCTTCACCGGCATGCGCGCGGTACCGACCGCAGGGGACGTCGCCGCGGCGCAGGCGAGCACCACCGCCGATCTCCAGGCGAGCCTTCAAGGGGGATTCAGCGGAAGCTATCCTAACAATTTCAAGATCCTCGATGGGGCGACGCAGATCAGCATGGGTAAGCTTATGGTGAACACGACGACGGATGCCCAAGGGAATTTCACGGTATTCGCAACCGCAACGCTCTCTGCGATAGGGTTCGACGAAACGGCGCTCAAAACGGCGCTTCTTGGTGCAGCACAAGGGACCGAGCAGAGTTCGACGTTCGCGGATATCAGTCTCACGTATGGCGCGGTTTCGGCGAATTTCCCGAAGGGCCAGGTATCATTCTCCCTTTCGGCCCAAGGCGATCTCGAGCCGGCGTTCTCCACGGTCACGTTCGAACAGCAGATACTCGGCAAGGATACTGCGGTGGCGCGCACCGCCATTGCGGGACTTCCCCAGCTTTCGAACGCGGAAATCTCCGTATGGCCGGTATGGTTGAGCACCGTTCCCTCGGATCCCTCGAGGGTGCATATCACCGTGAACTAGGGTTTGACAAGGTAAGCCTTGTCGTCTATACTCTTCTCATTGGTTTTATGACAATACTCCTGCATCGGACTTCCCGTTCTATGAGAAATTGCGAGTTCTTCGTATATTGCTGATGGAAAAAGGGAAAGCGGTTGAAGGAAAAGTGATCGAAGCCCTGCCGGGGCTTACCTTCCGGGTAAAGGTGAATGGCCTGCCCGAGGAGGTATTGTCCCATCTGGCGGGGAAGATGAAGATCCACAACATCAGGGTATTGCCGGGCGATTCGGTCCTTGTGGAGTTGAGTCCCGACGGTCATCGGGGAAGGATCGTGCGGAGACTCTAACCGCGAAACCAATTGGGGCCACGCGTCCCTCGTAATCCCAAATCACCATCCATGAAAGTCCGGAGTTCCATAAAGAAGATATGCGCAAGCTGCCAGATCGTGAAACGCAATGGCAAGCTGTACGTGCGTTGCAAGAATCCCAAACATAAACAACGGCAAGGCTAATCCACCGACATGCGTATTTTCGGCGTAAACATTCCGGACAACAAGAGGATCGAGATCGCACTCACGTATCTTTACGGCGTAGGTCCTGCAGTGAGCAAGCGCGCGCTTGTGGCAGCGAAGATCACCGAAGGGAAGCGGGCGAAGGAACTTACCGCTGACGAGATCCTCCGCGTGCAGAACTTCCTCGAGAAGAACTATCCGGTGGAAGGAGAGCTGCGCCAGCTCGTACGCGGGAATATCGGCCGCCTCAAGGATTTGCAGACGTACCGTGGCATGCGCCATTCCCGGAAACTCCCGGTGAGAGGGCAGAGGACGCGCACCAATTCGAGAACCGTCCGCGGCAACGTCCGTAAGACCGCCGGAAGCGGTAAACGTAAAGTTGATCTGAAGTAACGACCATGGGAAAGAAGAAAGTGAGCACACAACCGGAAAACGCGGCAGTAAAAAAGAATGCCGCAGCAGGAGAGGTCGTCGCGAAGGCAGCGACCGCCAAGAAGGCCAAGCGCATCGGCGCAGGGAAGGTGTTTGTGAACGCAACATATAACAATACTGTCGTGACGGTGACGGACGAGAAGGGTAATGTGATCGCATGGGCGTCCGCAGGTTCCCTCGGGTTCGCCGGCCCCAAGAAAGCGACGCCGTTCGCATCGTCCAAAGTGATTGCGGCGATCGCCGAAAAGATCCAGAACAGCGGCCCTCAGGATATCGCGGTCATTGTGAAGGGGATCGGTTCCGGCCGGGACTCCGCCATCCGTTCGCTCATCAATCATGGATTCAACGTGACCTCGATCAAGGATGCGACCCCGATACCCCATAACGGCCCCCGGCCGGTAAAGGTAAGAAGGGTATAAGGAGCCAAGCATTAATCCTCTATCATATCAATACAACACCATGAGCCTTCGCGGACCAAAAGAGAAGAAAGAACGTGCCTTGGGAACCCGTCTCGGCCTTAAAGGGGACCGTGCCCTTTCCCCTAAGGCGGCGGCCCTCAGAAAACCGTATCGCCCCGGCGTACACGGTCCGAATTCGCGTCCGAAGGCGCTTTCGGAGTTCGGCCTCCAGCTCCGCGAGAAGAACAAGTTCAAGATCGCGTATGGCTTGAATGAGGAGAACCTCCGCAAGATCTTCACCCGGGCCCAGGCTGCAAAGGGAGCGTTGGGAGCGAAAATGCTCGAGATCATGGAGCGCCGTCTTGATAACGTGGTGTTCCAGCTCGGATGGACGCCGTCCCGCGCCGCAGCCCGCCAGCTCGTGTTCCATGGCCACATTTTCGTGAACAAGCGGAAGGTGAAGTCGCCTGGGTACGAGGTCGATAAGGGCGATATCATCACCCTCAATCCTGCGTCCTCGGATATCGTGGCGATCATGTCCCGCAAGGATGTCATCAAGAAATATGATGCGCCGTCCTGGCTCCGCATGGATGCGGAGAAGCTCGAGGGCGAAGTGCTTGGCGCCCCTGCGGACATCAATCCTCCGTTCGAGATCAATCTTTTGGTCGATTCCTTCAGCAAATAAACCCCCCATTATCAATATTCCCATGGAGTTTTCCCATCTTAGTTCCGCGGTTTCCATAAAAACCATCTCCGAAGATGCCAAGGAGGGCGTATTCGAGATCGAAGGGCTTTACGCAGGCTACGCGCTCACGGTCGGCACGGCGCTTCGCCGGGCGCTTCTTTCATCGCTTCCGGGCGCTGCGGTAACGGAGATCAAGATCAAAGGCGTGCCGCATGAGTTCTCGACGCTCCCGGGCCTTCAGGAGGACATCGTCGAATTTTCGCTCAATTTCAAAAATCTGCATTTCCGCATGCACGTGGACGAGCCGCAGGTGCTTTCACTCAAGATGAAGGGGGAGGGGGAGATCACGGGTGGCGATATCGTGCTGAACGCCGACGTGGAGCTCGTGAATCCCGAAGAGGTGCTCGGTCATCTTACCGCAAAGGATGCGGAGATCGACATCGAGGTTCGCGTGGAGCGGGGGCTCGGGTACGTGGCGTCCGAGAGCAGGCGCGCCGAAGGGCGCCTTCCGATCGGTACGATCGCGATCGATGCGATCTTCACTCCCGTCATCCGCGTCAACTATACCGTTGAGGATATGCGCGTGGGCGACCGTACGGACTATAACCGTCTCCGCCTCGAGATCGGCACGAACAGCACCATCAGCCCGTCATCGGCCCTTCATAAAGCCGCGAATATCTTGCGGGACCACTTCGAGAAGGTGTCGGTGGTGGAGGTGAAGGAGTTCGAAGCGCCGAAATCCGAGTCGGGGAAGAAAGCGTCGTCGAAGAAGAAGTAAGCATCATAACCATGTTCCACGGCAAGAAGAAAACCCATAAGTTCGGCAGGCTCCGCGGCGACAGGATCTCGTTCATGAGGAATCTCGGGAACGATCTCATCCGCGTGGGCGGCATCGAGACCACCGAAGCGCGCGCCAAGGCTATCCGTCCCCGCGTGGAGCGTTTGGTCACTTTCGCGAAGCGTCAGACCGTGGCATCCCGCCGGGAGATCCTGAGCCGCGTGGGGAACGCCCGCATCACGAAGAAGCTCATGGAGGAATACGGACCGCGCTATGCGGAACGGAAGGGGGGATATCTGCGCATCACGAAACTCGGCACGACGCGCAAGCGCGACGCCTCCCGGATGGTCCGCATCGAATTTGTATAAAACGAAGAAATAGGATATACTCTGCGAGTCATGGAATATCACATTGACGTAAAGAACAAGGTGTTGGGCCGCGTGGCCACCGATATCGCCCTCATCCTGCAGGGGAAGAAATCGGCGTCGTATCAGGCGAACCAGGTGAGCGATGACAAGGTCTACGTGAAGAACGTGGATGGGATCATCGTGACCGGCAACAAAATGGTGGATAAGATCTATTACAACCATACCGGGTACGTGGGGCATCTTAAGGAGAAACGCCTCGAAGAGAGGATGGAGAAGGATCCCCGCTGGGTGCTTCGCCATGCCGTGCGCAAGATGCTTCCGCGGAACTTCCTCACGCAGCGCCGCATCAAGAACCTCATCTTCGTCGAGAAGTAATATCCATCATCCCGAAAATGGCAACCACCGAAACAACCAAGAAGGAGAACGCCCCGCGCCAGCATGCAGCCGCGCATCATACCGCCCATGCGGGCCGGTACACGGAGGCCGTCGGCCGTCGCAAGACCGCGATCGCGCGCGTGCGCATCGTTGCGGGAAAGGGGAAGGTGACCGTGAACGGAAAAGACCTTAAGAGCTATTTCACCATCCCGCGCCTCGTTGCCGCGGCGAAAGCACCGCTCGAACAGCTCCAGCTCGGCGACATTGACGTTTCCGTGAAGGTGGTCGGCGGAGGGATCAATGCCCAGGCGGAAGCCATCCGTCTCGGCCTTGCTCGGGCTATCATTGAGAAGAGCGCCGAATGGAAACCCCGCCTTCATGTGATGGGATTCCTTACTCGTGATTCCCGAATGGTGGAACGCAAGAAGTACGGCAAGAGGAAGGCTCGCAGATCTCCCCAGTGGGCGAAGCGTTAAACGAGCGCCACAGGAAAAGTTTTCAAAAACCCCCCAGAAATGCGGGGTTTTTGGTTATTACTGAATCCGGCTTATGGATTGCCAGCAAACGAAGACCGCCTGAAAGGGCGGTTTTTGGTTTGGTGGATTATCCTCACAGAGAGTTGCTATAGTTAGCCTTCTATAGTTTAATGAAATCATAGTAAGCACTCCTTGGTCAGGAGTCTAAAAAATCGTTTATGTATGAATACAAAAAATAAGATAGCGGCGATTTTGATGTCTGCCGTGTTTGTCGTGCCAGGCATCTCACTTGCCCAAACCCAAAGCGTCGCAAGCATGCAGGAGGAGCTCCAGCAGCTCCTTGCGGAGGTGAACGCGCTTGAGGCGCAGATCGCCGCCCAGGGCGTATCGGCGCCATCGTGGTGCTATACCTTCGATGCCAATCTTTCGATCGGCATGAGCGGGACGGCCGTAACCGCCCTGCAGACCGCACTCCAAAAGGATGGCGAGTCGGTGGCCGCAAACGGCACATTCGATGATCAAACCGCTGCTGCGGTGACGAGCTTCCAGGAGAAATATGCACGCGCCATCCTCGCGCCCTACAATCTTTCGAATGGTACGGGATATGCGGGCAAATCGACGAGGGCGGAGCTTAACTCCCTCTTCGGATGCGGCCGGACGAATGCACCTTTGATTCCGGTTCAGCCGGTCGGCCCCGAACCGGTGCAGCCCCTGGTATACGGGACGTCTTCTACGGTCACTCCTCCCGTTCCCTGTCCCGCATCCGGCGGCTGCGGCAATGCCCCCATCATCATCGCGACAGGAACGCTACCCGTTCCCTGTCCCGCGTCCGGCGGCTGCGGTAATGGGCCGATCACCGCGACGGGAACCATGCCGGGCCCCTCGCTCACCATTACGCCAAGCAAGGTATCCGACGCGGCTTCGTCTCCGTTGATCCCGGGAGAAAACGACATCGATCTCTTCAATGTGGATCTTACGGCAGGAGTATCCTCGAACGTCACCGTGAATACGGTGAATGTAAGTTGCGGCGGTATGGCCTGCGCGAACGGGGTTACCAATCTTCGGCTTGAAGAGGTGGTGGCGAATGGGCAACCCATTTCCGTAAAAACATGGACGGGCTCCACAAACCCCCAATTGTTCACGCCCAATCTCGTGATCCCCGCAGGCACTACGGTGACCTTGGCACTTTACGCTGACATTGCATCGAATGCGCCCGTGGGACAGCAGATGCAGTGGTCGCTTACTCCCGGAGGCGGATTAGTAACGATTACTCCCGCAGGGAGTACCAGTGGAAGCGCCTATGGCAACATTCTTAGCATCGGGTCTGGTGCATCTATACAGCCTACAACGGCACCGTGAATGTGAGCCTTGATGCTTCCACGCCGGCATCGAAGGTTTTGGCTAACGGCCAAACTGGCGTAGACTTCGCCACAATCGATCTTTCTGCGGTCGGAGGTAACGCGATCATCCAGTCATTGTCGATTGTCTCAGACAGTTCAAATGCGACGAGTGGTCTTGCTGACATATTTATCTATGACGGGTCTAAGTCGATCGGATTTGCTCCGGGTTTAGGGTCGCTTGCAAGCGCTCAAGGAGGCGATGCGGAGATTTCCCTCAGCTCCCCGATCACGCTTATGAGCGGACAAAGTGTCGCCTTGACGCTTGAGGCGGATCTCACCGCGCAAGCAACCGGATCATCGTTCGATCTTGGCATCGGTGGCGGCGGGGGAAACTTTGCCACAATGACCCCGAATCATTCAGTGTACGGCAACAGTATGACCGTTTCTCAATAGAAATTCTTTCCTAAAGTCCGCCACAGACCAAAGCGTGCCAGTGGGCGAAGCGTTAAACGAGCGCCACAGACCAATACGATAGAACAAGAAGCCTCGGTAAGCCGGGGCTTTTTGGTAGATGTGATAGAATGGAACCGTATAAATGGAAGAGATGAAAAAAACGGCAACTTCCGGCGGTGCGGCGCACGCCATACCTCAGGATCTGCGGCGGGCGCTCGCGTCCGATCCGGCGGCGAGAGCAAAATGGGAGGATATCACGCCGCTTGCGCGCAATGAATGGATATGCTGGACGATCTCCGTCAAAACGCCGGAGGTGAGGAAGCAGCATGTTGAGCGGGTATGCACGGAATTGAAAGAGGGGATACGCCGTCCCTGTTGTTGGATAGGCTGCACCCATCGAAAGGACAAACCGATGAGCCGTTCGCAGAGATTCATATTGGGTAAAAGATCCAGCAAGAACGCGTGAAACGGTCCCTCTGGATCATCGTGATCGGCGCGGCGGTCGTGCTCGCCATCCTTGCCGCGTGGCAATTCGCAATCCTACAGAAGGCTCATCGTTCGTTCGCGGACTACGCCGCGTTCAGGGGTTGCGTGGCGATCACAAGCCGATCGGATGCATCGGGGACCTGCACGCTCGCGAACGGCGAGACCATCACCCTCGTAAAGTCCGACGGTCGCTGGTTTCTCGAAGGAGACCTTCCGTGGGGCTGTCTCGGCAATTTTTGCTATGGGCTCTAGTCGGTGTGTTAAAATAACTTCAATGGAAAAAAAATATATCGGGGCGGTTCTCTTCGTTGTGGGAGCGATGATTCTCGATATACTTTCGGTGCATGCGGCGTCGGCGGCGAACATCTACGTCGCCCAAAATGCTGCGGGCGCGGGGAATGGGTCGAGCTGCGCCAACGCGGCTGCGTATGCGTTCTTCAATAATCCCTCGAATTGGGGGAGCGGCACGAACCAGATAGGGCCGGGGACGACGGTCCATGTCTGCGGCATCATTTCGGTCCCTGCGAACACGGAAGCATTCATCTTCCAAGGGAGCGGCGCGAGCGGGAACCCGATCACCCTCTATTTCGAGAGTGGGGCGGCATTGATGTCCCCGGAGTGGCCCGCACAAGGATCGGGAGGCGCGATCGACACCCGCGGAAACAGCTATCTCGTCATCAATGGGAACGGCGGTGCGAACGGAGCGGTCGAGGGGATCATCGAAGCCACGGCGACGGGGGATACGGGGGCGGTATGCCCCAGCGGATCGTGCACATATCACAATGACAGTAATGGTATCGAGGCTGACGGAACGACCAATTTCACCGTAGAGGGGCTTTCGATCATCGATATGTACGTCACCGCTCCCGGCGTGCCGTCTGGCGGCGGCGGCTCGTGCATGTGGGACCACGGCCAGGTCATCAACTGGAACATCACCGGCAATCTCATGCACGATGTGAGCTGGTGCATCAACCTGCAGTATGACAGCGGTCCGTCGTCGAATGTCACGATCTCGAACAACCAGATCTACAATATCGATCACGGCATAGCGATCGGAGGACCGCACGCCGGAGAATCTCTCACCAACGTCAATATCTTCGGCAATTATATCCACGATTATTCGAATTGGGACACCGGTGTTGCCGATGTCTGGCATCATGACGGCGTCCATATCTGGGGCTATAACGATGATGGTTCGGATCCGATAAGCAACATCAATATCTATGACAATAGGTTTGGAGGGTGCATCGGTCAGAACGTGACCGCGCACGTTTTCATCGAAGGGAACAGCGGGAATACGAGGAACGTCGATGTTTACAACAATTCATTCATCGATACCTGCAATGGGCAGGATAATGATGGATTGCTCAGCATCGATGATACGAACGAGTCGGTGTATAACAATACCTTCATAGGAGGTCCGAACGACGTATGCATGGGCATATCGAACGCGCAAAACGCGGCATTCAAGAATAACGTGGTGAGCGGGTGTAATCAGCTGATCTACATCGCGTCCGGAGGGGCCACGTTCATACCGGGGGGATTGAACGATAATGTGTACGCCAATTGCTCCTCAGGCAATTGCTTTGCATTTCCGGGAGGATATACTTCATCGTTCCCAGCCTGGCAAAGTTACACCGGGCAAGATCAGAATTCCCACTACGTTGCGAATGCGGGCCTTTCTTCCGACGGCATTCCCCAGTCCGGTTCGACTGCGATCGCGGCAGGCGCGAATCTTTCGTATCTCGGCATCTCGCTGCTTGATGCCGATATCGCAGGCGTTGTCCGTCCGTCATCGGGTTCCTGGGATGCGGGCGCATATGAGGTGTCATCGGGTTCCGGAGGAGGCAGTTCCGGAGGCACCACACCTCCCCCTGCGGTTCCCATCCCCGCGATCACAAGCGCTGCATCGGCGTCCGCGACCGTCGGTATGGGTTTTTCATACACGATCACGGCATCGAACAGTCCCACCGCATACAGTGCGAGCGGACTCCCATCAGGACTCAGTGTGAACGGCAGTACGGGCATCATCACCGGTACGCCCGCATTGTCCGGGACCTATTCGGTCGTCCTCTTCGCATCGAACAGCGGCGGTACGGGCAGCGCGCCACTCACCATCACCGTCGCGGCGGCATCGGTGACTCCGTCTTCCGGAAGCAATGGCGGCGGCAGTTCCTCCGTGGCTCTTGATGCCAAATCCACAACGCCCCTCGAATCGGCGAGCGGCGCAACCTCGCTTTCCGGTACGCCCATCATTGTCGGTACCGGTACGGACCGCGCTCTCGTCGTGAGCTTCTCGTGGGCGGGATGCACCCCGCTTCCGACGAATGTGGCAATCACCTGGGATGCGGGAGGTGCGAATCAGGCGATGACGTTGATCGCAAGCCGATCGGACACTTCCGATCCGGGGATGACCCAGCTCTGGGGTCTCGTGAATCCCGGGAGCGGCGCGAAGAAGCTCACGGCAACATGGACGAACGGCTGTGCGACGGGATCGGCCGACATGGGCGCGCTTTCCGTGACGGGCGCGAATCAGGCCGGGGGAGCAGCGACGTTCGCGAACGGCATCGGCACCACCGGCAGCGCGACGACATGGTCGCAGTCGGTGACGAGCGCATCGGGAGATATGGCGGTGACGGGGGTGGGATCGGTGGCGACGGTCCCCACGCCCATCACCGAGACCCCGTGGTTCTCCTATCAAGGCGTGAATGCCGAGAACGCGGGCGCATCCTATGGCGCCGGTGCGTCCACGGTGACATTCAGCTACAACAGCGGCGGCTACAGCGCCGCGCCCTATGAGATGGTCGGGATGGACATCGTTGCCGCGAGCGGAAGCGCCGACACCGTCCCTCCCGTGGTAGCAATCGCCTCGCCCCTGTCCGGCGCCACGGTCTCGAATACGGTCTCCGTCGCGGCAGCTGCTTCCGATAATGTCGGCGTCGTAAAAGTGGGATTTTATCTCGACGGCATCCTCCAGGTGACCGACATCTCTGCGCCCTACGTCTGGAATTGGAACACTGCAGGGGTGACGAACGGATCGCACGTGGTGAGTGCGAAGGCCTATGATGCGGCGGGGAACGTCGGTACGAGCGCAAATGCGGTGATCACGGTGGCGAATGCCTCCGCGGTCACGACGACACCCCCCATCACTGCCAATCCTCAACCGGTAACCACGGCATCATCGAGCGCACCGTCGAATCCGACGCCTTCACCGACGAATGGACAGGCCGGGAGTGGATCGAGCGGCGGGTCGGTTTTCGGCGGCGGCGGAAGTGGTGGTGGTGGCGGCGGAGGCGGAGGCGGAGGCGGCATTCCTTCGGGAACCAATCCGTCAGTGAGCGGATCGGGAGGGGCGAGCGCTTCTGAGGGATCCATCGCGCTTCTCCAATCGCTCACGGCGGAACTCGAGATGCTTATCGGAAAGCTCAATGCCCAATTGGTAGGCGCCTTCACAAGGAATCTTACCGTCGGGTCCATGGGGTCCGACGTGAAGGATCTCCAGATGTTCCTGAATGATAACGGCTATCCGGTGAGTGCGGATGGTTCGGGTTCGGCGGGCCATGAATCCATGTATTTCGGCGGAAAGACCGCCGGTGCGCTTGCGGCGTGGCAGAAGGCGCATGGGCTTCCCGATACGGGATTCTTCGGTCCACTGACGCGCGAAAAGATGGATGCGCTTTACTGAGGCATCACGGGGCGCCATCTCCTTCGGCGAATGCATGATACTGCCTCGTCTGCGGTGCGCAGCGATAGGAATAAATGCGGGACGTGTGTTGTTTTTTGGCCCATGGATTGTATATATAGGAGGAGCGAAAGGTCGAAAAACAAGCAAAATCAAAAAATGAGGAAAATAATAGTATTCACCGTCATGGCGGGGCTATTGGCGGTGGGACCCGGTATGGTGTTCGCTGCGGCAACGAACCATCCTGGGGCGCAGACATACGGGTGGCATCTTTCCGGGGCGGTCATGCCTGTCCCTCCCTATGGTTCGATGGATATCTCCGGATCCGATACGGCATCCAAGATGATCGTGAACCAGCCGAACGGCAAGATGGGAGCCGTCGTCACGGGGGTCATGAACGGCCTTCTTCCGAATACGACCTACACGGTATACCCGTCGAATCCGTATCAGCCGTACATTGCGGCGAACGTTGCAGGATCGTATACGATGGATGTGCTCTATGCGGGCACACACTTTACGTACCATCTCACGCTCACGCAAACGGGCAATACGCTTAGCGGTACGCTGAACGATCCCTATCTTCCGGGATCTCTTGCGGTCAGCGGGACGCTGGTGGGCAATGACGTGTCGTTCTCCGTAAACTATGGACCAGGATCGTCTCAGGGCGTGCGGACGTTCTCCGGAGTGATCGGGGTTTCGGGAGCTTTGAGCGGCACATGGAATGAGACGGGCACGGAAGGCGGCAGCGATACATGGTCGACCGTATCAGGAACCGCAGAGCGTGCACACGGCAGCACGGGATGGCCGGGTCTCTTGCCGGGAGTCGGATCATCCACCTTCGTCACGGATGGGACGGGATCGGGGAGCTGGCATTATAACTTTGCTGCTCCGGCACCGACCAGATTCTCCGTGTGGATCAATGCACCTGGCGGCACGGTGCTCATAAGCGATAATGTGGCGCTGAATTGATCCCTGTCTGAGCGTCGATAGGGGTTTTGCACGTACGCAAAACCTCTCGGAGGGTTCGCAAAAACAGCCCCAAGAGGACTGTTTTTGTATCTATGTCCCCGCGTTCCACGTCCCATGCTTGACTTAAAGTACTTTAACTATACCCTTGAAGCATGGTGCATCCGCAACGACTGCGATGGCGCATAGCGCCGTTCAAGAGGACGGGGATGGCGAGGTGGTGAAGTGGAGGGAAAAGGTGGCGGATGAGGAATATTTGAAATAACATAATCGACCAACAACATGAACGCGGCTATTTTTGAAGGAAAGGGGAAGATAGGGGTGAAGGAGGTCGCCGATCCTGTGATCCAAAAACCGGACGATGCGATCGTGCGGATCACGCATACGTGCATCTGCGGTTCCGATCTCTGGTATTATCGCGGCCTCACGCCGTTTCCCGAGGGCGGCAGGATCGGCCATGAACCCATGGGTGTCGTCGAGGCGGTCGGTCCTGAAGTGACGCGCGCAAAGGTGGGGGATGTCGTGGTCATGCCGTTCTTCGTGCAGGATGGCACGTGCCCGGAATGCCTCGCGGGCATGTCCGCAGCCTGCAGGAATCGGATGGGATGGGGCGGTGAAGGGAATGACGGCGGCCAGGGAGAGAAGGTGCGCGTGCCGTTCGCGAACGGCACGCTGTTCCCGGTCCCGGATGGCGCCTCGCTCGACGAGCATATGATGGTTGCGCTCCTGCCCCTTACCGACGTGCTGTGCACCGGACATCATGCGGCGGTATGCGCTGAGGTGGGGAAGGGGTCCACGGTGGCGGTCGTGGGCGACGGCGCGGTAGGATTGTGCGCGGTCGCGGCGAGCAAGAGGCTTGGCGCATCGCGGATTTTCCTCGTGAGCACGCATGAGGACCGTGCAGCGATCGGGAAGCAATTCGGCGCGACGGATATCATCGCTGCGCGCGGTGATGATGCGGTGCGCGCGATCAAGGAAGCCACCGATGGCCTTGGGGTGGATGGCGCCCTCGAGTGCGTGGGTACGCCGGAATCATGGGAGACGGCGTTCGGCGCGGTGCGCGCGGGAGGCAACATCGGCGCGGTCGGCGTACCGCACGGCGTCGCGCCCATCCCGGTCGAGAGGTTCTTCTGGAAGAATATCGGCGTGAAGGGAGGGCCGGCTCCTGCGGCACATTACATTCCTGAGCTTATGCCGGATATACTCTCCGGGAAGCTCGATGTATCGGCGATCTTCACAAAGACCGTTTCGCTGGCGGACATTGCGGAAGGGTATAAGGCGATGGATGAGCGCAAAGAGATCAAGGTACTCGTGAAGCCCTGATCCGCCGCGATCCAGGGATCGCCATGGTAGAATCAGGCTATAGGGTCGGGCCATGGAATCGAGCCATAAGGTCGGACGATACCGTCAGACTGCAACACGATATCCTTTGCGGGATTGCGGAAGCACATCATTTTTCATGAGAAGAAAGAAGAACAAGGGGAAAATCTGGTTCGTGCTCGGCAGCATCGTCCTTGTGGCGGCAGGCGTCATTGTGGGAAGAGGGATATTCGTCCATGGACCTTCAGGGTCCGCGATGTCGGGAGTGAAAGGTGCCGTAGCATCCTCGACGGCCGTTGCGGCGCCCGTGAAGATCGGACGGATGTATGTGGAAGGGAATACGGTGAGCGTCCAAGGAAAGGCATATGCATTGTTGCCGGCGAGCGCCCTTACGGCCCCGGGTTCGTTCGCGGTCGAAGGGAAGATCGTAAAAGTGATCACGGACCCCGGAACGAGATCGCAGACGCCGTATTATCTGCTCCTTGAGGACAACGGCAGTCCTGTGATCGTGGGGATCGTCGTTCCGGCGGGTGATGGAGCGGATTTCACCATGAGCGCGTTCCCGGTGGGGACCGATGTCCTTGTCGCGGGCGTCGTATTTCCCGCGGTCAACCCTTCGGTCGCCGTGTTCGATTATTCGGAACTCCTGAAGGGACTCCATGTTGCATCGGGAATACCGCAGCTTAACGTGCCGCTCGCGACGCCGTATATCGGTGCCAACTTCAAGAATATCGGACCGCTGGGATAAAGGTCCCACGGGGATCGTCCGGAATGGTCCGGTATCGATCCCCGGCACATCGACCATGGATCGCCGATAAAGGTATACTTATAAGACTCATGGCATTCCCGGTCCCAACTCGACATGCACGACGCGAGGGCCTGCGCGCATTCACCCTCATTGAGCTTCTCGTCGTGATCGCCATCATCGCGATCCTTGCGGTGGTCGTGGTGCTCACCCTCAACCCTTCTCAGCTTCTTGCACAGAGCCGCGACGTGAACCGTCTTCAGGATATGTCATCGCTCGTGTCGGCGGTGAATCTCTATGCGGCCGGTATGAGCGGGGCATCCTCCTTTTCGCTCGGGAATGCATCGTCCGTATATGTGTCCGTTCCCGATCCGCTCGCGACGTCCACTGCAGGCGACGCGTGCCAGGGCCTCGGGATCCAGGCGCTTCCTTCGGGGTCCTATCATTGCGCATCATCGACATTCTTTCGGGGCGTCGGAGGGGCGGGATGGATGCCGATCGATTTCTCATCGATCAATTCGGGATCGCCTTTCGGCTCGCTCCCCATCGATCCCGTGAATCAGACCTCCTCGCATCTTTATTACACGTATGCCACGAATGGATCGCAGTTCGAGGTGACGGCCGCGATGGAATCGCAGAAGTATCGACTGGGCGGTTCCGGGAACGTGGTGAGCACCGATGGAGGCATCCTCCCGAATACCTATGAAGCAGGCACGAACCTTTCCCTGATGCCGCTGGATTACGGTAGCGTATCTCAAGGGATAGCCCTCGTACAATCATCCACGATAACCATCGATGGTACGAGCTCGACCTGTCCGCTCATATCCACGGGGGTGGGCGATTTCCTGGTCGTGATGTACAGGATCAATTTCCAGGGAATATCCGGCATCACGTTTTCCGATACCAAAGGGGATTCGTTCATATCCGATGCGACATCCTCCGATTCGTATCTGGGTGTGGCATATGCGTATAATATCCAAGGTGGCAGCACCGCGATCACCATGTCCGGTTTCGCAAGCAATATCATCAGCATGTCGTGCTTCGAATATACGGGGATCCAGACCTCGGGAGATCCATTCGACGGCGGCGCGGTCCTCGTCGGATCCGCATCATCGACCTATGGAACCGGTCCCATCACGACGACGGGGAGCAGCGATCTGATCCTGGGGCAGTTAAGTCCCGATCTCCCATCGATAAGTCCCACCGCCCCATTCTCCCAATTGCTTCAGATCCCTTATGCGGTGCATGGATGGACGACGTACACTGTAGAGGCGGTCAATGCACCTGCGGGAAGCTACAACAGCCAAGGTTCGTTGCCGACATCCACGTCATGGCATGCGAATATCGCAGCATTCAAATAACGAGGTACGGCGGGCTTTCCCCAGATTGCGATTGGCGGCGGAGGAGGGAGTTGGTAATATGTAAAGACAATAGTACTAAATATGATCATCTATCTTGGGGCGGATCACCGGGGGTTCGCATTAAAGGAAAGTATAAAGAAAATGCTCACGGACGAGGGATATGCCGTGGAGGATCTCGGCGCCCCCGCCATGGTTCCCGATGACGATTATCCGGATTACGCGGCTGCCGTGGCGGCGAAGGTGGCAAAAGGTCCCGCCGAGAGACGGGGCATCGTCGCATGCGGATCGGGTTTCGGCGTGGACGTCGTGGCGAACAAGTTCAAAGGTGTGCGTGCGGCGCTTGCGATGTCCCCGGATCATGTCTATGCGGGGCGCCATGATGACGATGTGAACGTGCTTGCACTCGCGGCGGAGTATATCGCACCGGAGGATGCGCTGAAGATGGTGCACGTGTTCCTCTCGACCCCGTTCGACGAGAAGGACGCCCGCTTTGCGCGGCGTCTCGGAAAGATCGGAGAGATCGAGGAGCGGATATAGGGGGATCTTCATGCGTGGCCTCGATGCGGCCCATGGTACAATCAGGGGATGGAGGTCATTCCCGTCATCAATTGTCCCGATGAGGCGTGCGCGGCGGCGTCCTTCGCGACGTTGCGGACGTTCCTCGCGCCGGGATCGCGCGTGCATGCCGACGTCACGGATGGTGCGTTCGCCGCATATCCTGCGCTGAACGATCCTGCGGCATGGGGAAGGCTCGCGCCGCCATTCGCGCTCGAGGTGCATCTTATGATGGAACGGCCGGAGGAGGTTGCGGACGATTGGTTCACGGCGGGTGCAGTGAGGATCGTCGTGCATGCCGAGACCGTGGATGCGGCGGCCGTGTTCCGCATGCTCGATCTCGCAGAGCGGCATCATGCGGAACTGATGATCGCCTTCGCGCCGGGGACCGATCTCGGTCTTGCGGAACGCCTGCATGCGCGGTTCGGCGAACGGATCCGCGCCTTCCAGGTGCTCACGGTGCATCCCGGCGCCGCAGGACAGCCGTTCGGCATGGATGCGATCGAGCGCATCATTTCTTTGAGGCGTCTTGCGCCGCATGCTACAATTGAGGTTGATGGGGGGATCGACCCCCGGACCGCCGCCCTCGTGAAAGCTGCAGGGGCGGATACCGTCGTATCCGCGAGCTATATTTTCAAAAATAAGGATCCCCGGCGGGCATATGAAGAATTGAAAGCGATATAAATGGAATCATTGACCGAGAAGAAGCTTGAATCATTGGCGCTTATGGCGACCCGCCTTCGGGAGGACGTCATCCGGATGGTGTCGCGTGCAGGTTCGGGGCATATTGCGGGATCGCTCGACATGGCGGACATATTCACCGCTATGTATTTCCATATTTTGAATCACGATCCGAAGCACCCCGACTGGCCCGACCGGGATCGCCTCGTGCTTTCGAACGGTCATATCTGCCCGATCCAGTACGCCGCACTCGCGCATGCGGGATATTTCCCGGTGAAGGAGCTCGATACGCTTCGAAAGCTCGGCACCCGTCTTCAGGGCCACCCTCATCGGGGCGTCCTTCCGGGAGTCGAGACGACGAGCGGTCCGCTGGGATCCGGACTTTCGCAGGCGGCGGGCATTGCGCTTGCGGCGCGCCTCGACAAGAAGAAGCATCGCGTCTATTGCCTTACCTCGGACGGGGAACATAACGAGGGGAATTACTGGGAGGCCGTGATGTTTGCGGGAAGGAATCGGCTTTCCAATCTCACCGCCATCGTGGACAGGAACAATATCCAGATCGACGGATTCACCGAGGAGGTGATGCCGCTCGAGCCGTTCGCGGATAAATATCGCGCCTTCAATTGGTACGTGCTTGAGATCGACGGGCATAATTTCGAGGAGATCGTGGCGGCCGTCGCGGAAGCGAAGGCGATCCACGAGCAGCCCACGGTGATCGTGGCGCATACGATCCCGGGCAAAGGGGTCGATTTCATGGAGAATGACTATCTCTGGCATTCGAAGCCATTCAAGCCAGGCGAGGCCGAGCATGCGCTTGCCGAATTGCGCACGCTGCGGGGCAAGATAAAAAGCGAACATCAGTGATCCAATGAAGACAGTGAACGTGATCCTCGGGGTTGCGACCGCCGTCATTCTGGGAGCGCTCATCAATCTCGGCATACGGGCGTTCTATCCCGAGCCTATTCATCCTGCGTCTCCCGCCTATCCGGCGGCGCCCGTAGCCGCGCCTTGCACGCCAGGGGACGCAGCCTGCATCAAGGCGAATGAGGCCTTTCAGGCGCAGACGAATGCGGCACAGACGGAATATCAGGGCGAGTGGCAGGCATACGATCGCGAGATGGGCATTTATGACCGCAATGTGTTCATCATCGCGAACATCGCGGGGATCGCGATCTTCGCTGCGGGGTTCTTCGCCGTGCTGGCGGATGCGGCTGCGGCGGCGGGAGGGGCGCCTATCGGCGTCATGGCAGCGGGACTCTGGGGCATCATATACGGATATGTGAAGGGATGGGGAAGCGTGGATGACATCGCCAAGTTCTTCATCGGCCTCGCCGTTGCGGCCGCGGTGATAGGAGGGAGCATATGGCTCATCCAACATCATGCGAAGAAGCATCATGCGTGATAAGAAGTTCCTGATCGTCTCGGGGGCGATCATCGTATCCGCCGCGTTCATCGGAGGATGGGGGGCCTATCTTTTTGCATACCCTGCGGGACCCGGAACGGAGAGCGGGACGCCCCCGGCGCCTCCGGGGGATATCGCATCCGCCGCGCCCATGGATACGGCGGGCTGGCACGCGTATGAGAGCAAGGCGTTCGGATTTTCGTTCGCATATCCTCCCGGCTGGCAGATTTCGGGAGAGCCGATGTCCGTGGCGAATCCCCATATGGCCCTCGGGAATCCTTTGAGTGGCATTGCGACATATCGCATGGATGTGTGGGCATACGACGATCCCGGCGATCTTTCGGCGGCGGAGTATGTGGCAGCGATGATCGCGAGCGACACGGCCGCAGATATGCGGTCGGGTGCGGCGAGCGGTACGGCCCCGCGCATCACCCCGCGCGTCTCGAAGGAATTCGCGAGTACCGTGAACGGCATTCCCGCATACGAGCTTTACGACGTGTTCGAATTCGACCATCAAGGGGAGCGGGTCTATGTGAAGGATGGCTATCGCATGCTCGTGTTCGATTTCCCGGTATCAATGGCGAATCCGAACATCGCGGACCCCGGCGCGAACAATATCGTGGCGCACGCGATCCTCGGCACCCTGCGGATATCCTCTTCGTCTGTGGTAGAATAGAAAGATGCTGAACCCCGACGCAAAACTGAATCCTCATCTCTTCGATGACGACGCCGCACAGGCGCCGACCCGCGATGGATACGGGACGGGGCTCGTGGCGGCGGGAGAGGCCGATCCGAATGTGGTGGCGTTGTGCGCCGATCTTACGGAATCCACGCGCGTCGATGCGTTCGCAAAGAAGTTTCCGGAGCGTTTCATCGAGCTGGGGGTCGCTGAGCAGAACATGGCGACCGTGGCGGCGGGGCTCGGGGTGTCCGGCAAGATCCCGTTCATATCCTCCTATGCCACATTCTCACCCGGCCGTAATTGGGAGCAGATCCGTACGACGATCGCCTACAATGACGCGAACGTGAAAGTGGCGGGACATCACGCGGGAATTTCGGTGGGTCCCGACGGAGCCACGCATCAGGCCACCGAGGATATCGCGCTCATGAGGGCGATGCCGAACATGAAAGTGTTCGTGCCGTGCGACGCCATCGAGGCGCACAAGGCAACGCGTGCGGCAGCCCACATCTATGGGCCGATCTATCTGCGCTTCCAAAGGGAAAAGACCCCCGTCATCACGACGGAGGATACGCCCTATGTTCCTGGAAAAGCGGAGGTTTTTTGGGTTCCCGGGAAGGGGACGGGGGCCCGCGCCCCGAAGTCCGACGTGCTCATCGTGGCGTGCGGCGCGCTCGTGTACAATGCGCTCCATGCGGCGCGTGAGCTCGAGGAGGCGAAAGTGGGGGTCACCGTGCTCAACATGCACAGCGTGAAGCCGCTCGATGAGCGGAAACTCGCCGATCTCGCGAAGAAGGCGGGCGCGGTGGTCACCGTGGAGGAGCATCAGATCCTGGGAGGGCTCGGCGGCGCCGTGGCGGAGGCGCTCGCACGGCACGCTCCGGTACCCATCGAGTTCATCGGCATGCATGACACGTTCGGGGAATCGGGGTCTCCTGACGAGCTCATCGTCCGGTATGGCATGACATCCAAGGATATCGTGGCGGCGGCCCGCCGGGCGATCCGCCGGAAGAAGCTGTTGTAGGACTTCCGTTTTTCTGATATCATACCCGCGTATGTTGAACATCTCGCTTCGCGCCGAGACGATATTTCATATAGGTACGTGGCCCATCACGAATGCCGTGCTGTTGGCGTTCATCGCCGTCCTCATCCTTGCCACCGTGGCGATCATACTGAGGCGGAAACTTGCGATGACGCCGGGAATGCTCCAGAACGTCTCCGAGGTGATCGTCGAAGGGGCGCTTTCCCTTATGGATGATGTCTTGGGAACCCGTGAAAAGTCAGAGAGGTATTTCCCCCTTGTATTCACGATATTCATCTTCGTGATCACGTCGAACTATCTCGGACTTCTGCCGGGAGTCTCCTCGATCATGGTCGGCCACGGCGCGAATGCGGTCCCGCTTCTGCGTTCTCCCGCGAGCGATCTCAATTTCACGCTTGCGGTGGCGCTCATCGCCGTCACGACGGTCAATATATTCGCGACGATCATCTTCGGCATCAAGGACAGGATCTCGGTGTTTTTGAATTTCAAAGGCCCGATCCAGCTTTTTGTGGGCCTGCTTGAGCTTTTGTCTGAATTTGCTAGAATTATCTCGTTCACGTTCCGTCTTTTCGGCAACGTGTTCGCTGGCGAGGTTCTGCTCGCGATCATGGCGCTCCTCGCCCCATATCTCGTACCCCTCCCATTCATGTTCCTCGAGGTGTTCGTCGGGTTCATCCAGGCGTTCATCTTCGCAATGCTTACGCTTGTGTTCATTGAGCTTGCAGTCACCCCCCATGAAGGAGAAGAGGCGGGGCATTGACGCGCGGAGCCCCGAGGGGGTATCGGAAAGGTCGGAGAACGTCGGGAAATATCAAAATCACCTATAATCACTATGGATGTAAATACTATGAGGCTTCTCGCCACCGCGATCGTGATGGGATTGGGTTCGCTCGGTCCTGGTCTTGCGATCGGATGGATCGGTTCGAAGTCCGTTGAGGCGATCGGGAGGAATCCCGAGGCTTCATCGAAGGTCCAGACGATGGCCATCCTCGCCATCGCATTCGCGGAGGCGGTCGCCATCTACGCGCTCGTCATCGCGCTCATCATCAAGTTCGTACAGTAGTCGGATCCGCGCCGCCGCGGCGGAATGCCCGCGGCGGCACCACACGCAATGCAACAGCTTCTCGATCAATTGGGCATCAACTGGGAGCTCCTGATAAGCCAGGCGGTGAATTTTGCGCTGCTGCTCATCGTGCTTCGCATCTTCGTATATAAGCCGCTTCTCAAGCTCTTGCGGGATCGGAGAGCGAGAATAGCAGAGGGGCTCATGAAGGCGGATGAAGCGGACAGGCGTCTCCACGAGGTGGATATGATCGGCAAGGAGCGGATGAAAGAGGCCGAGAACAAGGCCGTCGCCATCCTTAAAAGGACCGAGCACGATGCCCGGGAGCTCGAAGAGCGTCTGCTCGGGGAGATCAAGCGGAAGGAGACCGAAGAATCGGCGCAGGCCGCCGCGCGCCTGAAGGTGCAGCAGGAGGAATCGCGGCGGGCCATGGAAAAGGAGGCTGCGGTGCTCGTGCGGGCCGCGATCGTGCGCACGGTCGAGCTCGCTCCGGAGGCGATCGACGACGCGCTCATTGCGCGGGCCGTCAAGGAATCACGGACATGAAGTACCCCGCACATATCTATGCAAAAGCCCTCGTAGAGGTCCTCGGAGGACCCGACGCGGAGCGCGCCAAGGAGAGGATCGCGGAGAACTTCATCGCGCTCATACGGAAGAACGGCGATGAGATGCACCTCCGGAAGATCCTTGAAGAGGCGTCTCGGATGTCGCGAGGAAGGAGCGGATTGAGGGAGGTGGTGATCGATTCCGCAAGAACGCTGACCGAAGCCCAAAGGAAGGAGATCGGACGGGTGCTCGGAAAGGAGGATATCATCGTGGAAAGGGTCGATCCTTCGCTCGTGGCGGGGATAAGGATCACGGTGAACGAAGAGCTTCAATTCGACGGATCGCTTGCGAGGAAATTGACCGCGGTGCTCGGGATCTAATCATCGATATTTGGAAATTGAAACGACATGGCCTACGAAATAATCGAAAAACTTAAAAGGGACATCGAGGGATATAAAGAGAAGCCCGAATGGGCTGAGGTCGGCCGCATCATCGAGGTCGGTGACGGCATCGTGAAGATCCTTGGCCTGCGCAATGCGGTGAGCCAGGAGATCCTTATCATAGAGACCCCGCATGGCGAACGCGCGGCGCTCGCGCTCAACCTCGAGGAGGAATCCATCGGCGCGCTCGTGCTCGGGGATTTCCTTGCGATCGAGATGGGCAACACCGTGCGCCGCACGGGCGAAGTGCTTTCCATCCCGGTAGGAGACGAGCTCATTGGCCGCGTGCTGGATCCGCTCGGCGAACCCCTCGACGGACAGGGACCGGTGTTCAAGGATGCCACTAAGGCTAAGCGCAACAAGCTCGAGGAGCGCGCGCCGTCGGTCTTGGAGCGCGAATCGGTGAATACGCCGATCCATACGGGCATCAAGGCCATCGATGCGATGATCCCCATCGGCCGCGGCCAGCGCGAACTTATCATCGGCGACCGTTCCATCGGAAAGACCGCGATCGCGCTCGATACCATATTGAACCAGAAGAACGACAAAGGGCGCCGTACGCCGGTCTGCATCTATGTCGCGATCGGCCAGAAGGAGTCGAAGGTCGTGCGTATCGCGGAGACGCTTCGCCAGTTCGGGGCGTTCCAATATTCGATCATCGTATCCGCATCCGCATCGTCGCCGGCGGCCATGTGGTATCTTGCGCCGTACGCCGGATGCGCCATAGGGGAATATTTCCGGGACAAGGGGATGGACGCGCTCATCGTCTATGACGACCTTTCGAAGCATGCATGGGCGTATCGCCAGATCTCCCTTTTGCTCCGCCGTCCGCCGGGCCGCGAGGCGTATCCGGGCGACGTATTCTATCTCCATTCGCGCCTCCTCGAGCGTGCCGCAAAACTTTCAAAGGAGAAGGGCGGGGGGTCCCTTACCGCGCTTCCGATCGTTGAAACGCAGCTCGGCGACGTGACGGCGTACATCCCGACGAACATCATCTCCATCACCGACGGACAGATCTTCCTCGAGACGGATCTCTTCAACCAGGGCCAGCGTCCGGCGCTCAACGTCGGCATCTCGGTGTCGCGCGTCGGTTCCGCCGCGCAGACGAAGGCGATGAAGAAGGTGGCGAGCAAGTTGAAGCTTGCCCATGCCCAGTTCCGCGAACTCCAGGCGTTCGCCCAGTTCGCGACGGATATGGACGAAGCGACCCGCAAGCGCATCCTTCAGGGGCAGAAGATCAACGAGGTGCTCAAGCAGGATGATCTCGCGCCGATGCCCTTCGAGGAGCAGACATGCGTGTTCTATGCCATTCTCAACGATTGGTTCAAGGATGTCGCGGTCGATGATGTGAAGAGAACGGAGGGCGATCTTGTGGAGCACCTCCGCCGCGTGCACGAAGAGGATGTCTTGAAGCCGATCCGCGAGACGGGCGACTTCACTCCCGAGATGGAAGCAAAATTAAAGGCCGCGTTGGAGATATTCTTCACGAAGTGAGCGCGGACCGGGGCGTGGCCCCCGGAGGACGGACCGGAATCATGAGTGCCGCAAACTAAGATATCCATATGGAATCAGGGCAGAACCTCAAGCGACGCATGAAGAGCGTCCAGAATATCGGGCAGATCACGAAGGCGATGGAGCTCGTGGAAGCGACGAAGATGCGCCGCTCCCAGGAGCTTGCGCTTCATTCCCGTCCGTATGCGTATGCCGCTCTCGAGCTTCTTGGGATCCTCTCCGATATAAAGGACGTGCCTGTGCCGCCGATCCTCCGCGAACGGCCGGTGGTGCGGACGGCGTTCCTTCTCATGACCTCCGACCGCGGCCTTGCGGGATCTTTCAATAGTTCCGTGATCCGCAAGTTCGAACAGTTCGTGAAGGCGAACGGCATCGATCCCGCCGACGCGTCGAAATACTGCTTCATCGCCGTCGGACAGAAGGCGAAGACCTATCTCGAGCGGCGCAAGATGAACGTTGCTGCGTCGTTCATCCGGACGGGCGATCTCGCGAAGTTCAGCGAGGCGGAACCGATCGCGGACGCGCTGATCAAAGGGTATCTTTCGCACGAGTTCGACAAGGTGGTCGCATTCTTTACGACATTCGTGACCGCCCTCCGTCAGGACGCCGTCCAGCGCGACATCCTTCCCGTGACGTATGAGACGATCAGGCAGTCCATCGAGGAGACCATCCCGCGTGCGGGCCGATATGCCGATTATGCCCGGTCGGAATCGTTCCTCGACGGCCGCGAAAGGGAATACCTCATCGAACCATCGCCGCGCGAGGTGCTCGAGGAGCTCGCACCGGCGCTCCTCAGGACCCGTGTGTACCATGCCATCCTCGAGGCGAACGCATCCGAGCATTCCGCGCGCCGCGTCGCCATGAAGAATGCGTCCGACAATGCCGCCGACCTTTCGGATTCCCTTACGATGATCTACAACAAGTCACGCCAAGCTGCCATCACGAACCAGATCATCGAGGTGACCTCGGGCGCAAAGGCCTTGGAATAAAAGGAAAATTTTGATATCATTACCCCCATGAAAAAAGGAAAGATCACGCAGGTCATCGGTCCGGTCGTTGATGTGGATTTCGGGGAGGGGAATGCCCTTCCGCCGATCTATAACGGACTCAAGGTGAAGCTTGGAAACGGCGAGATCGTCGTGGAAGTGGTGAAGCATCTTGAGCCGGGCAAGGTCCGCGCGATCTCGCTCGCACCCACGGATGGTCTTGCGCGCGGCGCGGAGGTGGAGGATATGGGCAAGATGATCGAGGTTCCCGTGGGGGAGGAGACTCTCGGCAATATGTTCGATGTCATCGGTCGGCCGCTTACGGTACCGAAGAAGCCGTTCACAAAGTATCTTCCCATCCATCGTGATGCGCCGAAGTTCACGGAGCAGTCCACGAAGACGGAGGTCTTCGAGACCGGGATCAAAGTGATCGACCTGCTCTGTCCTTTCATCAAAGGAGGGAAGGTGGGGCTTTTCGGGGGTGCCGGCGTGGGTAAGACGGTGCTTCTCCAGGAGCTCATCCGCAACGTCGCGGAAGTGGGTGGCGGCGTATCGGTGTTTGCCGGCGTCGGCGAACGCACCCGCGAAGGGAACGATCTCTATAATGAAATGAAGGAATCGGGGGTCATCGAAAAGACCGCACTCGTGTTCGGTCAGATGAACGAGGTGCCGGGAGCCCGTGCCCGCGTGGCGCTCTCCGCGCTCACGATGGCCGAATATTTCCGGGACGAGGAAGGGAAGAACATCCTGCTTTTCATCGACAACATATTCCGTTTCTCGCAGGCGGGTTCCGAGGTGTCCACGCTCCTCGGCCGCATGCCTTCGGCGGTGGGTTATCAGCCGACGCTCGCATCCGAGATGGCCGAGCTCCAGGAGCGCATCACTTCGACCAAGAAGGGATCGATCACGTCCGTGCAGGCGATCTACGTGCCGGCGGACGACGTGACGGATCCCGCTCCTGCGACGACCTTCAGCCATCTTGATTCCACGGTGGTGCTTTCGCGCGCGCTCACCGAGATAGGCATCTATCCTGCCGTGGACCCGCTCGCATCCTCTTCGTCCGCACTCGATCCGAAAGTGGTGGGCCGCGAGCACTACGAGGTGGCGCGCGAGGTGCAGGCGACATTCCAGCGCTACAAAGAGCTCCAGGACATCATCAATATTCTTGGCATCGAAGAACTTTCCGATGAGGATCGGACGACGGTATATCGCGCCCGAAAGATCCAGCGCTTCCTTTCCCAGCCGTTCTTCGTGGCAGCGCAGTTCACGGGCCGCGAGGGGAAGTATGTATCCCTCAAGGATACCGTGCGAGGATTCCGCGAGATACTTGACGGCAAGCATGACGACAAGCCGGAGGAGGCGTTCTATTTGAAGGGGAGCATCGAGGAGGTGACGGCATAGCCGCGCACGCCCCAGACGGGAAACCAAGAACCACATACCAATGAAGCTCGGGGTCTATTCACTGCAAAAGGTCCTTTTCGAAGGAGAGGCGCGCTCGGTGACGTGCGTCACGAAGGCGGGCGAGATAACATTCCTCGATCATCACGAGCCGCTCATCTCCATCCTTGCAAAAGGGGTGATGAGGATCTCGGATAAGGACCGCCACGAGCATTACATCTCCGTCCGTTCGGGGTTCCTTGAGATCGATTCCAACAATACCGCGAAGCTTCTCATCGAAGAGGACGCTGCGCGATAGCGGCCGTATAAATCAAATATGATATAAGGATGATATCCGAGACCGAGATGAAGCCGTTGGTGAAGTTCCGGACTGCGTCGGACCACTATGCTGCGGATGCGTGCGTCGTATGGTGCTACGATGATCGATTTTATGGATTGCTCAAAGAGTTCGGGAAGAAGCAAAAATTCGGGAATATCGACCTCGTGAAGGTTGCAGGAGGCGCGAAGGGGCTCGCGCAGGGCACTACGCCGTCCGCGGAACGGGATTTTCTCATCGCGCAGATAAAGACATCCGTGCGGCTCCATCACACGAAGCGCATCGTGCTCATGCTCCACCGGGATTGCGGAGCGTATGGCGGAACGAAGGCGTTCCCGGATGCCATTACGGAAAAGGAGCGGTATGCCGCGGATTTGAGGGCTGCAAAGGAATATGTGAGGAGGGAAGCGCCTGCGGTTCCAGTGGAGGCGTATTTTGCGGATTTCGACGGACTCTATAGTCTGGAATAACGGGGCTTTGGAGAAGGGAGCTCGTGCTTCTTTGCGGGGATTCATTGACCGCATTGTCCTGAGAGCGTATGATTTGGCAAGCAAAAGGAGGGAAGCATGAAAACCATTGAGACGGTGATACGCCGCAATACCGCCTACTCCAATTTTTTCATCGAAAAGAAAGAATACCGCCACTGGTACCGCCGTCCTGATATCCATCCCACCGCGATAGGGGTGTGGATGTGCATGGATGGACGCTGCAGCCCCGATGTGTTCGGAATGGTTCCCGGCATCCTCGAATTCTGGAGGAATGGAGGGTGCCTTTTCGATCTCGGATGGCTCGGGTTCCAGCCGAGCTTCAAGGACTGGTATCTGCATGCGAGAATGAATGGACGCCAATGCCTCGTGGTGCTGGTGGATCATTTTTCGGGAAGCGATCCAAGGAAGCTCGGATGCGCCGCGCATGGATGCGATGATGCCGCCGCAAGGATGGCAACATGGTCCCAGGTGGAGGATCTCTGGAGCGATTTCGAGGAGGATGACGGGACCCGCAATCTGTATGCGATCGCATGCGGACTCGATACGGACACCCACACGCTCGTGTTTCGGAGACGGAAAGGAGGGGAGGTGTTCGATCTTGCAACGGCGTGGGATCTCACCGAACGGGAACTTACGGAAGCGCTCACGGAGTTTTATGCCGGCGAGCTTCCGCAGGATATCGTGCGGGATATCGTGCCATGGGCCTCGGGAAACATCCTGTATGGCAGGAACACCGGTGCAGCGGGACGTTCTCCGCAGGGTCACAGGGAGTCGGTGATTGCTGTGGGGCGCGGGCTCGACTGGTTCGGCATGAACGAAGCGCTCGTGATAGGGCCATTCTCCCCGGATTTCGAGGAGATGGTAGCCGTTGCGGCGAAGATCGTCATGCACAACATCGAATCGGAAGCGATCAGTCCGAGCAGGGGCGCGGTGCTGCTTGCCGCGGCACCGTTCCATCCGCACGAGGGCAAACCCGGAAGGCGTATGGCGGCACGAAAGGCCGAGCATCTTGCAAAGGGTGTCGAGAAGGTCATCCGAAGCACCGTTCCCGGTCTCGTGCCGTATCTGCATTGCGCGGTAGGGATTGTGGATAACGATACCCGCCGTCTGCGGATCGAGCGTCGCAATGATCTGCAGACCCTCGTGTAAGGTGCAGCAAAGGGCCGCGTGGCCCTCGATACACGCCGGAAGCGCAACGCTTCCGGCTTTTTCATTCCATCAGCTTCCGGATGAGGTATACTATGATGACCATGGACCATATACGTACAACTCGCGGCAGGGCTCGCGGCAACGGACGCGCCGGAAGCCATCCGTTCCTCGGCAAGCGCATCGTGGTGCTCACCGCGCATCCCGATGATGAAGGAATTGCCGCCGGCACCATGTATGAGAACCATAAAACAGGAGGGAAGACATTCCTCATCTGCGCCACATATGGAGAAAAGGGGAAATCGCATCTTGCGAGACCCGTATCCGACGCGGCACTGAAGCGCATACGAAAGGCAGAGTTGCGTGAAGCGGCAAAGGTGCTCAAGGTGGACGAGGTGCGTTTCCTTGGTCTTCCTGACGCTGGAGTCAAGGAGCGTTCCCGCGAGCTTTTTGAAAAGGTCATGCGGGCCGTGACGCGGATCAAGCCTGAATATATCCTGAGCTTCGGTCCCGACGGGATGAGCGGGCATCTGGATCATATCGCGGTCGGCGCAGCAGCACGGCGCGTCGCGAGGAAGCTCCGCATCCCGCTTGCGGCATTCACAAGGGCGGATACGGGGCCGCATTCCGATGAACGGAGGAAATTCTTTCTGGACCGTAGAAAGTTCGGGAAATATGCGCGTACGATGCCGGAATACCGGAAAGGCGATATAAAGGTGGCCATCGATCCTGCGATAAAGCGCCGCGCATTGAGGCGCCATGTTTCCCAATTCGGCACCGGAGATCCGTTCGCACAGCTGCCGAAAAAGGTCGCGGCGCAGTTCATGGGCAGCGAGCATTTCATACGGGAGGATGTCTGAGCGCCGCGCCGCGTGCATGATATAATGGGGATATGAAACCGATCACCATCCTCAAGGTACTGGTCTTCGTGCTTGCGGCCATCATCATCGTCCTTCTTGGCGCGCTCTTCTTCTATAATCCCGCAAAGGCGCCTTCGGGAGGGCCGAGCGGGTCCGCTGCACCCGTCACCATTGCTACGGGAGACGGCACGCTCGCGGTATCGCCCTCCTCTCTCCAGCCTGATATGGCCGTCACATCGCCCCTCTCCCTCGAGGGGGTGGTGAGGGGCGGCGGATGGTTCTTCGAGGGGACGTTCCCGATAGAGATCGTCGATGCGAACGGTATGGTGATCGGATCGACGACCGCACGCGCCGAAGGCGATTGGATGACGACGGGCACTGTAGCCTGGACCGCCGTGCTCGCATTCACACCGCCCGCTTACAGCACGTCGGGACTCCTGCTTTTCAAGAACGACAACCCATCCGGCAGCACGTCGACCGTGCGGCTTCTCCAGGTTCCGATACGATTCCCGCAATAACAGGAAGGATCAAGGATCATGAGTTTTGAAAGGACCGCCCCGATCGAGGGCAACGATAAAGAGGATTCCGCCGGAGGATTCGACGTCGATTTTTCATTTGAAAGCGATATTTCCGCACCGGTCGAGGCGATGGACAAAGTGGCTCGCTGCATGCGGGATCTTAATTGGCCCGAGGATGAGACGGATGCCTTTACGGGTGCCGTGAAAGAGGCTGTTACGAACGCAGTGGTGCACAGCAATCTCGACATCCGTCACGAGGAGGGAGAGGATGTTGAGACGTATACCCGTCGGATCCGTGAGGCGTCAGGAGGGGATTCGGGAAGGAAGAAGGTGGAGGTGACCGTTGAGGCGCGCATGAACGATATCGTGGTGAAGGTGAAGGATGAAGGAACCTATGTGATGGAGATCGATACGCACGACGATCCCACGTCGTCGGGCCGGCTCTATCTTCCCCACGGCAGGGAGCAGTTCCTCATATTCAGCGGATGCGACGAGGTCATGTCATACCCCGGGGAGGTCGTGCTTATCAAGCATCGCGGCGGCGCGCAGGAAGGAGCGTGAAGTTGTATCGTCTGGCGCTCCATACGGGACCGGCATACTCGACCCCTATCCGTTTTGATGCGACGATCCGCGGCGTTTCGCGCCCAGGAAGCAGGGGATGCGATTCAAACCAGACGCCGTTCTTTCTTTGTGCGGCAAGGCCGTTCATGCGGCCGGTGACGCCGAGATAGCGGGCGAGGAGTCCGGGGCCTTTGATGGCGTCCGTTGCTGCCGCATCGCGGGAGGGTCCTTGTTCAGGCATGCCGGCACGGAGGAGTACCGCAGCGGGATAATGTTCGGGCCCCGTGACGACGTTCACCATCCAGTGCATGCCGTATACGAGATAGACGTAGAATGCGCCGGGAGGTCCGAACATGGGGCGATTGCGGGGCGTGAGGCCCCGGCTCGCATGCGATGCGCGGTCCTGCGGACCATCGTAGGCCTCCGTTTCGGTGATCATGAGCACGCGGCGGTCGCCGGGCAGGAGGTCGCTCACGATCAAGGCGCCAAGGAGTTCCCGGGCCACCTCCGTTGTTGGCCTATCGAAGAATGAACGGGGCAATATCGTTCCCATGGTATTTTTGATTATAATGGAAGCACCATGATCAAGGAACAGGATCTTCCCCGTCTTCGCGCGCGTTGGCGCACGATCGCGCGGGTGCTCGGCACGCTCTTTCCGCATGCCACGATCGCACTTCGATTTTCCAACGAGTGGGAGCTTCTCGTGGCGGTGCAGCTCTCCGCGCAATGTACGGACAAGAAGGTGAATGAGATCACCCCCGCGCTGTTCGCGCGATATCCGGATCTCGAGGCCTATGTGCGTGCGGGCAAGACGCCCGCGGGGATCCGCGAGTTCGAGAGGATGATAAAGCCGAGCGGGTTCTATCGCGCGAAGGCGCACAATATCCTCGCGGCCGCGAAATACGTAAAGGAGGAATGCCACGGCAGGCTTCCACGCACGATGGAGGGGATGGTGGCGATCCCGGGGATCGGAAGGAAATCCGCAAACGTCATTCTCGGGAATGCGTACGGGATAGTGGAGGGTATCGCGGTGGATACCCACGTGATGCGTCTTGCCAGGGTGCTGGGACTTACGGACGAACGCACGCCGGAAAAAATCGAACGCGATCTTATGAGGATCGTTCCCCGCAAGGACTGGTTCAATGCCACCTATATGCTCATCGACTACGGAAGGAAGTATTGCCATGCCCGCCGGCACGATCACGCGCACTGCCCGCTCACGGCCGTGTGCGCATAGGGCGCCGCCGTCCTGCACGTCCCTGCACGTGCACTGTGGAAAAGACCTCCTTGCAACTTCGCGCGGGCATGAGAGAATGGAGATATGCTTTCTGATGAGATACGGACGTTCTTTCATGGAGACGTGGCGGATGATGATGCCACGCTCGGGAAATACAGCAGGGATTATTCCCTGTTCAAAGTGAGGCCCGAAGTGGTCGTGTTCCCGAAAGACGCGGATGACATAAAGGCGCTCGTGAAGTTCGTTGCCGAAAAGAAGGCCGCGGGGGAGGATATCTCCCTTACCGGACGATCCGCGGGTACGGATATGACGGGGGGACCCCTTAACCGAAGCATCATTGTTTCGTTCACGAAATATTTCAATCATATCCTCGAGATAGACAAGGTGGGGATGGAAGCCCGCGTGGAGCCAGGCGTGTATTTCCGTGATTTCGAGAAGGCGCTCACGGATCAAGGACTTCTCTATCCTGCATTTCCGGCATCAAAGGATCTCTGCGCGCTCGGCGGCATGGTGAACAACAATTCAGGCGGAGAAAAGACGCTCGCATACGGCAAGACCGAGGATTATGTGAAGGCGTTGAACATCGTGATGGCGGACGGGGAGCAGCACACGCTCTGGCCGCTTTCGGGAGAGGCGCTCGAAGCGAAGCTCCAGGAGGAGAATTTCGAGGGCGAGATCTTTCGCAAGCTGAAAAAGCTCATTGATGACAACTATGACGCGATCAAAGCAGCGAAGCCCAACGTATCAAAGAATTCCGCGGGATATTATCTTTGGAACGTGTGGGACCGTGCGACGGGCGTGTTCGACATCACGAAGGTGATCGTAGGGTCGCAGGGGACGTTCGGAATGCTTACCGAGGCGAAGTTGAAACTCGTGCCGCTCAAGAAACATTCCCGCATGTGCGTCGTGTTCCTCAAGGACCTCGGACCCGTGGGCGATCTCGTGCAGGCGGTCCTGCCGTTCGGTCCGGAGAGCATCGAATCATATGACGACCGCACCGTGGAGGTGGCAGTAAGGCTGTGGCGCCAGGTGATCCGTTCCATGAAAGGCAATGTGATATCGCTCGGATTCCAGTTCCTGCCGGAGATGTGGATGGTGCTTCGGGGCGGGATGCCGAAGATGATCATGCTGGTGGAGCTCACGGGCGACGATGAGAAGGAGCTCGTCGGGAAGCTCGACGCGCTTGCGGCCGTCGTGAGGAAGTTCGCGAGGACCCATCACGGCATTCAGGTGCTTCCGCTGCGCAACGAGAAGGATGAACAGAAATATTGGACCATCCGCCGCCAAAGTTTCGCGCTCCTCCATAACAACACGACCGGCCTCGATACCGCGCCGTTCATCGACGATTTCATCGTGAAGCCGGAGTACATGCCGGAGGTGCTCCCCAAAGTGAACGCGATACTCCAGAAGTACAAGGACGATCTCATCTATACCATCGCGGGCCATCCCGGGAACGGTAATTTCCATATCATCCCGCTCATGAATCTGAAAGAGGAGCGGGTTCGTGCGCTCATCCCGAAAATCTCAGAGGAGGTGTACAAGCTCGTATTCCAATACCACGGTTCGATCACCGCAGAACACAATGACGGCCTCATCAGGACGCCGTATCTCGAGAGTATGTACGGACCGGAGATCGAGCGGCTTTTCGTGGAGGTGAAGAGGATCTTCGATCCCGAAGGGATCTTCAATCCCGGGAAGAAGGTGGGAGGGGATCTTGCATATAGCGAGGCGCATATTGCCGCAACGGGTTCGTGAGGTTTCTTTGAGGCAGAGGAAGGAGCCCTCTGCGCACGAATGGCAATGCGCGCAGGGGTTTGAGATTTATGCCCGTTTTTTGTATACTGGGAACTATCAAAACACCCATGGTGGAGTTTTCCCATCTTACGAAGGCATATCGGAAACGCGTGGCGGTGGAGGATTTCACCCTTTCCGTCGATGCGCCCATATTCGGGTTCCTCGGCCAGAATGGCGCGGGCAAGACGACCATTATGAAGATGGTCGTAGGGCTTCTTGAGCCCACGAGCGGCACCATCACGATCGACGGGGCACTTTCCACGCATCCGATATTCAAGAAGAAGCTGGGGTACATGCCCGAGACGCCTTATTTCTATGAGCATATGACCGGCATGGAGTTCCTCCGATTTTGCGACGAACTTTTCGGCAATGGAGGCGGTGCGGAGGCGCACTACGAAGAGCTTCTGAAGCGGGTGGGCATCTACGGCGCACGCAATTATGAGATCAGGACCTATTCGAAAGGGATGCGCCAGCGCCTCGGGTTCGCACAGGCGCTCGTGAACGACCCCGAATATCTTTTTCTCGATGAACCGCTCGACGGTCTCGATCCCATCGGCCGGCGGGAAATGAAGGAGGTGATGCGCGAGCTCCGGCAGGAGGGGAGGAAGGTGTTCCTTAACACGCACATCCTTGCGGACGTCGAGGAGATCTGCGATGAAGTGGGCATCATCCACGAGGGAAGGCTTCTCTATGCGGGATCGGTGCGGCAGTTCTGCGACGGTAAGCCGCTCGAAGAGCGGTTCATGGAGATCGTCGATGCGCATGAACGGACTCGCGCACAGGCGCACGGGCCGCACGGGAAAGGGCGCGGCGAGGAACGCACGGAAGAAAAGGAGGGTTCCGGTGCGAAAAAGACCTCCTCTCATACAAAAGCATGAAGAACATCTGGGTGATCGCAAAGAACACGCTCAAGCTCGAGGTGCGGGACAAGATACTCTATGGCATCGTGGTGTTCGGCGTGCTCTACGTGCTTCTCATGCTCTTCATGGCCGATCTCGTGCTCCGTGAACTTCCCATGGTGAAAAGCTTCGGTCTCACGGGGATCTATTTTTTCAATGCCCTTGTGGCGATATTCCTCGGGACCACATCCTTCTTCAAGGACATCGATCGGAAGGTGGCGTATTTCATACTTTCCAAGCCGGTATCCCGGGCGCAGTTCCTGCTCGGGAAATTCCTCGGGCTTTGCCTCGTGCTCCTTCTTACGAGCGCCATCCTGGGCGTCGCATATGTCGGGCTCATCCTCTATGAGCATGGAGGCTTCGATTGGCTCGGCATCCTTGCAATCGGGATGCAGTATCTCGAAATGGTGCTCTTCGTGGCGTTCGCCATCTTCGTATCCACATTCGCAAGCTCGCTCCTTTCCGTGGTGTACACCTCGGCGGTGTTCTTCCTCGGACATGTGGTGAGCCAGCTCGTGAGCGATGCGACGCAGATGGGACTCGGCGGCGCAAAGCTGTTTTTCGTGAAGGTGCTCTACTATGCATTCCCGAACCTCGAGAAGTTCGATGCGCGCAGCCTCGCGATCCATGCCGTGGGAATACCGCTCGAGGAATTCGGCCTCGCGCTCGCATATGCTGCGGCATATTGCGCCCTGCTTCTTTTTGCGGCGATCTGGGTGTTCGAAAAGAAAGAGCTGTGACGCCGCCGGCAATGAAGACGCCCCTCGAGACACGGACCGCGCGCACGATCGTCATCGTTCTGCTCCTTGCGGTGGTGGCGCTCCTGCAATTCGAATATGATAGGGCTGCAGCGGCCGCACCTGCGGTGCCCGCGGGTCCCTCCGGCGTGTCGCCGTTCATGGTCCGGATCGCGGACCTAGGATTCCATCCGGCGGCAGCATCGTTCCTCTGGGCGAACACAATGCCGGAGATCCTCGATCTCTTCAATCGGAAGACGGAATATATCGGTGACCGCGCATTCCTGAGCGCGGTGGATCCGGTGCTCAGCTATCCCTATGCGTTCTCGGTCCTCACCCTTCCCGCAGTCCCTGTGGCGGACTATCCGGATGGACTTGCGGAATCGGTGGCGATCGGAAAAGAGGGGATCGCGAACGCGGACCCCGACTGGCGCATCCCGTACTATATGGCCCTCAATTACTATTTGAGCTACCACGACGAGAAGGACGCGCTCGTATATTTCAACAAGGCTGCGACAACGCCGGGCGTGCCCCAGTTCGCCGAGCGTTTTGCGCTCAATTTCGGGATCGGGACGAACGAACGGGCGACGGCCGAAGAGCTCTGGGCGACCATCGCAAGTTCGACGAACGATATTTTCGAGAAGCAGCGTGCGGAGGCATACATCGCGCATTTGAAGGATCTCGACTACCTTGATGCGGCATCCAAGGCATATAAGGCGCAATTCGGGACGTATCCCACCTCAACGGACGCGCTCGTTGCACGGGGGATCATCCCTGCGGTGCCGCAGGACCCTTTCGGTTTCGCATTCATCATAAAGAAGGACGGCACCTCTGACGTGAATCTCAATCGACTTCCCGCATACATACTCAAAGAACCTGTGCAATAAGCCCCTGACGGAGGTATAATCCCACCATGCTTTCAAAAATACAGCGGACCAAGGACATCCTTCATATCGCCGCGCTCGCGCTTGCCGTCATCATTGCGGCGGTGGGGGGGAGCATCTGGCTCTCCTGGTACGACGCGCAGCAGCCCCCTAGCTGCAATGTCGCGGACCTCAAGCTTTATGGAACGCTCGTATATTATCCCAATGAGAACAGCGGTGCGCCGACGAGCGCGGCGGGCGACGGCACGTTCGATCAGACGGCGGCAGAGGATATCCGGCAGCAGATCGAGGCCGCGGATGCCGATCCGAGTATAAAGGCGATCCTTCTCCAGATCGATTCGCCGGGCGGCGATCCGGTGGCGGGCGAGGATATCGCGGATGCATTGAAACACGCCTCGAAACCCACAGTGGCGCTCGTGGCTGACCAGGGAACCTCGGCGGCATATTGGGCGGCGACCGGGGCGCAGACGATCTTCGCATCGGCGGATTCCGAGCTTGCGGACATCGGCGTCACGCAGTCCTATCTCCAGCAGGCGCAGCAGAATTCCCAGAACGGGCTTCAGTTCATTTCGCTTACCGCGGGGAAGTACAAGGATATGGGAAACCCCGATTCACCGATCACTCCCGCGGAACAAGCGCTCTTCGAACGCGATCTGAATATCACATTCCAGAATTTCATCGATCAGGTGGCGCAGAACAGGGGTCTTTCCGTGGCGAGCGTGACCACGGTGGCTGACGGTTCCTCGATGCTCGGCGATATGGCGCTGAAGGCGGGCCTCATCGATCACATCGGGAACATCTATGACGCGGAGGGATATATCGAGAAGAAGATAGGGGGCAGCGTGGCGCTTTGCGAGTGATGCTCCGGGGTCGCATCCTTTGATTTGGCGCGGGGGTGTGATAGAGTTGCTCTCGTATGGCAAAGATCTCGATCGGCATCGTGGGACTTCCGAACGTCGGCAAATCGACGCTTTTCAAAGCGCTTACGCGCCAGGATATCACGATCGCCAATTATCCCTTCGCAACGATCGATCCGAACGTGGGCGTGGTTCCGGTGCCCGATGAGCGCATCGATGCGCTCGCGAAACTCTCCGCCTCCAAGAAGAAGATCCCCGCGGTGGTGGAATTTTATGATATTGCGGGCCTTGTAAAGGGAGCGAACAAGGGCGAGGGGCTCGGCAATCAGTTCCTTTCGCATATCAAGGAGACGCAGGCAATCGCGATCGTGCTTCGTGCATTCATGGATCCCGGCATCATCCACGTGGAGAATTCGGTGGATCCGGTGCGTGACCTCGAGATCATCAATACCGAGCTTATCCTGAAGGACATCGAAACGGTGGAGAAGCGGCTTGTGCGGCTGGAATCCGAGGTGCGCGGCGGCAGGAAGGAGGCGCTTGCGGACAAGGAGCTCGTCGCGCGGATCAAGACGGTGCTGGAAAAGGGAGATCTTCCGATTGCGGATGAGGCGCTTGCGCGGGAGGTTGCGGAGAATATCCGGCTTGCGGACCTCAATCTTCTCACGCTCAAACGGCAGCTCTATCTTGTGAACGGGACCCCCCAGGACGTATCTCCGGCGCTTGCCGCGCGGATCGCCGCGTCCGGCGCAGGAAGCATCGTGGTGGATCTTGCGGATGAGACATCCGCCGCCGCCGGACTCCCGGAACTCATCCGTAAAGCGTACGAAGTGCTGAGTCTCATCAGTTTCTTTACGACGGGAGAGGACGAGACGCGCGCCTGGACCATCGTGCGGGGCATGAAAGCACCGCAGGCGGCGGGCGTCATCCATACCGATTTCGAGCAGAAGTTCATCCGCCTCGAAGTCATCGAATCCGCAAAACTCCTTGAGGCGGGCGGGTGGAGCAAGGCGAAACAGAAAGGATGGCTACGGATCGAGGGCAAGGAATACGAGGTGAAGGATGGCGACGTGCTCGAGGTGCGGCATGGATGATCGCCAGTTGATGGCAGGTCGTTTTTCCAGTAATATAATCAGGAATTTGCCCCCATAGCTCAGTTGGTAGAGCAGCTCCCTTTTAAGGAGATGGTCCCAGGTTCGAATCCTGGTGGGGG
Source organism: Candidatus Parcubacteria bacterium (assembly GCA_027355945.1). Lineage (GTDB taxonomy): Bacteria > Patescibacteriota > Minisyncoccia > UBA6257 > 2-01-FULL-56-20 > JAKAGE01. The sequence goes on from DAIEHA010000001.1 coordinate 105,280, forward strand.
CACACTGTCGTTATTCTTTGCTATCATTGATATATGCATCCCTCGCATCCCCGCAGGGCCTTCACCCTCATCGAGCTTCTCGTCGTGATCGCGATCATCGCGATCCTCGCAGTCGTCGTGGTGCTTGTGCTGAACCCCGCCCAATTGCTTGCGCAATCACGGGATGCGAACCGGGTCTCCGACATGGCAACCCTGAACTCCGCGGTCTCCCTCTATCAGGCGGACGGAGGATCCCTTGGTGCTTCCACCTCCACCTTCCTCTCCCTCCCTGATACCTCGGTTTCCTGCACGAACATAGGGTTTCCCTCAGGATTCTCCTGTGTGAGCAGTACGGCATCCCGGAATACCGACGGTTCCGGCTGGATCCCCCTTGATTTCAAGACCATCTCCTCGGGAAGTCCTCTTGGATCCCTCCCCATGGACCCCGTGAACTCCTCCTCCTCGGGCCTCTATTACAGCTATGCGACGAATGGCACCCAGTATGAGCTCATCGCAGGGGCGGAATCGAAGAAATACAGGAATACTGTGGCGGCCCTCGGGGGAGGCGTCGATGTCCTGGGATCCATGCCTTCGAAGAACCTCGTGGGCTGGTGGCCTCTCAACGAGGGATCGGGGAACATCGCCTATGACCTTTCTGGGAACGGGGACAATGGGATGTGGAACGGCTCGACCACCAATGGAAGCTATTATGCGCAATGGAAGACGGGTACGTGGGCGGGAACCTTTGATGGGAACACCGATTACATACAAATTCCGTTCAACGCCGCGACGCAACTCACGAAGTTCAGTGTGGCGACATGGGCGAATCCAAGCGGATCGCAGGCAGCAGGGGACACGGCGATTTTCACGGATATGTATGCCGGCGGTCCCGTGAATTATGCGCTTTATTTCCCCAATGGGAGTTTTGCGGTCGTGGGCGGCACATATAATCCCGGATGGTTCAATACTCCTTCATATAATTTGACGCTGGGTACCTGGGCATTCCTTGTCTATACCTATGACGGCGCAGAGCAGGACCTTTATGTGAATGGATCTCTTTACGCAACGAATTCCGCAGTGATAAATGTCGAAAATAGCGGAGCAGGGTTGCGGATCGGCAGGAGATGGGATCTGTCGAACGATTTTCTCGGATCGATCGCCGATGTCCGCATCTATAATCAAGCTCTTTCTCCCGCGGAGATAATGGCATTGTACAATGCAGAAAAATAGGAGAATATTCATGCATCCCCGCAGGGCCTTCACCCTCATCGAGCTTCTCGTCGTGATCGCGATCATCGCGATCCTCGCGGTCGTCG
>DAIEHA010000020.1 GCA_027355945.1 Candidatus Parcubacteria bacterium
GCAGAGCAGGTCGCAAAAGAAATATCGTACGCCCACAGCCTCTCCGAATTCATGGACACCGCCCGGCAGGCGCTTGCGCGGGAACGCGGAAAACACGAGGAATTGAGAAGCGAGGAGATGATCGATCTGTTGGACGACCTCCTGACCGACCTCGAGGCGCGGAGAACCGAAGCGGAACAACGGAGCGAGCGAGCGGCGGAGGAGAGCGAGGAATTGAGCAGGAGGATCGATGAGCTCAACAAGAAGGCCTCCGGAGCGGCATAATCCCGGGCGCGTGGCGGTTGAAAATCGACGCGCATCGTATATACTGGGAGCAACGCCCCTATAGCTCAGTTGGTAGAGCTGCTCCCTCTTAAGGAGAAGGTCCCAGGTTCGAATCCTGGTGGGGGCACAACAGTAGAAAAGGTAGGTTTTATATATCTTGAATACGACAAAATCGGTTCGAATACTCCGCCTACGACAGATATTGACATATATGTATTATATATGTTATAACGAACTTAGGAGGGTGAAGACCCATGAAAACTCAGTTAAAGACCCTGGCCATACTGGCCGGGATGATCCCGGCGATACTCCTCTCGATTCCCGCGATGATCGTGGGATTTCTGGTGAGCTTTGCTTTGCAAATGGCCTGGTTATG
>DAIEHA010000021.1 GCA_027355945.1 Candidatus Parcubacteria bacterium
GCAGAAGCTTGAGACGGAGGCGCTCGCCGCGATCCAGAACAAGGTTGGGCAGTTCGTCTCGAACCCGCTCATCCGCAACATCCTCGGACAGCCGCGTTCGACGATCAACATGCGCGAGATCATGGATACGGGCAAGATCTTCATCGCGAACCTATCGAAGGGGAAGATGGGCGAGGACAATTCCGCGCTTCTCGGCGCCATGATCATCTCGCGCCTCCAGCTTGCGGCGATGTCGCGCGTCGACATGCCGGAGGAGGGCCGCCGCGACTTCTATATGTACGTCGACGAGTTCCAGAACTTCGCGACGGATTCGTTCGCTTCCATCCTTTCGGAGGCGCGCAAATATCATCTCTCGCTCACGCTCGCGCATCAGTATATCGGCCAGCTCGTGACGAACGACGGCAATACGAAGATCCGCGATGCGGTGTTCGGCAACGTCGGCACGATCGTATCGTTCCGCGTGGGCGCCGCCGACGGAGAGTTCCTTGAAAAGGAGTTCATGCCGGAGTTCCTGCAGAACGACCTTGTGAACCTCGCAAAATACAATGCGTACGTCAAATTGATGATCGACGGCGTCGCATCGAAACCGTTCTCGATGACGACCCTGCCGCCCGCGAACGCACCGCTCCAGT
>DAIEHA010000022.1 GCA_027355945.1 Candidatus Parcubacteria bacterium
CCTGTTTTTCGATGACCGGCGACCTTCGGGAACGCTTCCCCGCGGCAGGACGCTCCACGGGACGCCGTTCCGTTTCCCGGGCCACGTCGGCGGATTCACCCGCTTCCGATCCGCGCGGAACGATATCGGAGAACCCTCCCGTCCCCCGCACCCCCTTCCATAACGGATGGCTCGATTCGATGCCGCTCTCCTTCGCGAACGCCAGGATGGTATCGTCGACCGACTCGACGATGACGTTCCGTCCGGCGGAATCCGCCTCGCGCTTCAAAAGATGGAAATTGCTCGCCGAGCGGCCGAGCGCGGACCCCTTCGGGATGACAAGCGATATCTCGCCATCGGGTTCGGCAAGCATCCGGTCGATGACCTCCGCGATCCCCTCGCTCTTATCAACGATGATCTTCTTCATGGATATGACAGTGGTATCTAAAAAGTATATCACATCGGCCGCACGGCGCGACGTCAGTCGACAAGCCAGTGGAGCCGGCGCCGGAGCTTCTGATTGATCTCCGAGTTGCTCCGGTCGAAATACGCCTCGATGAACGGGAGCAGGGCGCGATAGACGGCGCGCCGCGGCATACGGTCGACGGTATCCTCGGCGAACCCGAGCTGCCCCAGGACCTCC
>DAIEHA010000023.1 GCA_027355945.1 Candidatus Parcubacteria bacterium
GGCGGAACCGGTGCCGCGGACTCCGTCGTCGTCGCAGCAGCAGGGACCGGCGCCGCGCCCGAGGATGTCGCCGCATCCGGAGTGGTCGTCGAGGTCATGGGCGCTTTTGCATCCGTGGCCGGGGTGGCAGTTGCGGTGACCGCGGTGGTGATGGGGACGACTGCGGGAACGGCCGCTGGCGGGGTCGTTGTTCCCGGGAAAGCCGTGGATGACGGAGTAGCGGCGGCGGCGCTCGACGATGGAACATCAGAACCGGTCCCCGCGGAGGACGATGCCGTATCCGAGGCGGAAATGGGAGCGCCATTCGCTGCGGGGCCTCCCCCGCCGCCGCCCGTACCCGCCGCCTGAGGCACCGCAACATACCACGAGAGCACGAGCGTCGCTGACTGGAATTGCTTCGCCGCAAGGGCGGCAATATCCGTCTGTCCCGAAAAATTCCCGCAGAACATCTGCGCGGTGCCCGTAGAGAAGACAGCGGAGTCGAGCGGAGTGAACGCCGAACCCGGCGACCCCGGCGGCACGCGGGGCGCGCCGAGCGCGTTCTGCACGTTGTCCCACGACCCAAGG
>DAIEHA010000024.1 GCA_027355945.1 Candidatus Parcubacteria bacterium
TAACACGAACGCGACCGTCGTGAGCGCCACGAAGGCAAACAGCGAAACGCCGCCAAGCAAGCCGTCCAGCCCGTCTGTTTCATTGGCAGAAAAAGCGCTGGCAAAAATAATAAATAAAAAGATCGGGATATACCACCAACCAATCGCTATATTACCGACGAATGGAACCGACAATACATTCCAGCCGAGGCGGAAATAGAACCACCAGGCGCCGATGAGCGCGATCACGAGATAGACGATCGCCTTCTGGCGGACCTTCAATCCCCCGCCGGAGGCCCCGCCGAGCTTGAGGACGCCGAGCCAGTCGTCGACGAGGCCGAGGATGCCGGCGATGAGGAGTGCGGCGATCGGGAGATAGGTCTCCGGGCGGCTGACAAAATTGAAATAGCGCCACATGCCGTCGAACAGATGGTTCATGATGTCGAAGAACGCGGCCATGCCGATGACGGTCGATACGAAGATGAGCCCTCCCGCGGTCGGCGTCCCCGCTTTATCCTTGTGAAGCGAACTGAAGACCGGCGCGTCCTCG
>DAIEHA010000025.1:0-243 GCA_027355945.1 Candidatus Parcubacteria bacterium
GGCAAGGGGGACCCTGTTTCTTGTCTGCCAATAGAACGCAAGTGCGTAGCCCGCAACAATAATCGCTATGAATATGAGGGCTATCTTGAGCTTTCGCGAGAAATTGGCCATGGACAATATGAATAGTTCTAACAAATGCGGGCCCAAAAAGCAAGCATTCTCTGCAATATCCGCAGCGGAAAATCGGTTCTCCGCCCACGCATATGCTATTGAGATTCTTCCGGTAAGAGGCTACAATAATCC
>DAIEHA010000025.1:253-529 GCA_027355945.1 Candidatus Parcubacteria bacterium
CAGGGCCATCCATTGCGGGCATGGTATAACGGTATTATGTCACCCTTCCAAGGTGAAGACACGGGTCCGACTCCCGTTGCCCGCTCAAAGTTCGAACAAAGCGAAGGATTGCGATGGATGGAGGTCGCAACAAAAAGCGCCGTCCGCGAAGGAACGGCGCGCCGCGGTATTTCTATGCCTCAAGCCGAATGGTCCTTACCTTTGCCATAGTGCGCCATCCATCCTGCTGAAAGAGCTCCATGAGCCCCGCCAGATGATTTTCGCCGTAAAGCAGGA
>DAIEHA010000026.1 GCA_027355945.1 Candidatus Parcubacteria bacterium
TATCAATTGCTTCCGGTAAATAACCAAGTAATGTCGACTTCCCAACACAACTAGCGCCAACAACACAAACTCGCTTTTCAATGTTATCAGAAAAAAGTTTTTTCATTTTTTCAACAGCAGCTGGTTGTTCAGTTTTAGAAGATATATTTTCCATAAATTTAATCATCTTCATTTACCACATCTTTTAAATCCCAAAACATACTATCTCCTTTTTCGGTAAATATATTTATAAGATCTTTGCGAGATAAATCGGGAATTCTCGACTGAAAAACCCTTTCATGGTGGACCCGAGGGGAATCGAACCCCTATCTATCGGATGCAAACCGATTGCTCTGCCACTAAGCTACGGGCCCGAAAACGAGGAAAACGACCATGCCGACGCATGCTCACGTTCATCCCTCTAGTTATATCCTATAATATCCTCCCCGCAAAGAGGGCGAAGAAGAAATTGATGACGGGGAAGATGATCGAAAATCCGAAAAATACGAAGATGAGCACGAGGAGCAGTCCCCATCGCTCCATAAAATA
>DAIEHA010000027.1 GCA_027355945.1 Candidatus Parcubacteria bacterium
TATCGGCAAGCCGGTTCGAATCTCTGCCCTGGGTCAATAATTGGACGGGGTTGATCGTTAGAACGACCACGGTGGCAAGTATCGCAATGATGCCAACCACCACCATTAATTCAATGAGCGTAAATGCATTACGGGGATTGGCGTGCATATGAATAGTATACCAATTCTGGTAGCCCCACGGGGAATCGAACCCCGATTTACGCCGTGAAAGGGCGCTGTCCTAACCATTAGACGATGAGGCCAAACGGCCGAGCCGTGCACACGCAAAAACGCGTAAACGGCCAAGCGATGATGCTATACTATAATAAAGTAGAGATTTTTGAAAGGTCGTGGCCGGATCGCCGGTCAACCATCGTAAATAAAATTTTAATGAAATGTCTATGCTTCTTTTCTGGTATGGAGGACTCGGTTTTGTGATTCCACGCATAATCATCGGTGCATTGCTTATCGTTCATGGATGGCCAAAAATAAAAGACCCAAAGCAAAACGCCGGAAATTTTCG
>DAIEHA010000002.1 GCA_027355945.1 Candidatus Parcubacteria bacterium
CATGACCTAAATTTCCGAATTATTCAAGAGCCGTCCCCACCTGCATATTCTGCAACTGTATCGCAATTGCTGCGACGCGGCCGCGCGGTGTCTGCGGTCACCTCCGCGCCCGCGGGCGCGATTATCTTATTTATATCCCCTCCATCCCTGTTGGCGTCTTTGCTTGGTGTGGTCATTGGCGTCCTTCCGGGCCGATCCCAGCCATATCCTTTCTTTCCACGGTCTGCGGATTGTAGAAATTATAAAAAAGTTCGATGAGCTGTTCATTCTCGAGCGTCGTAGCTTCGAGGCCTATCCTGATCAAGCCATTCACGATCTGCGATGTACGCTGGTTCAACTGTTCAAGGTGTTCGTTGAAGGCCATATCTTCTCCGTGGTCCTCATCCTTTCCTTGTCCGGTCCCCTTTCCGCTTTTCGCCTTCCCCCAGAAAGGAAGAAGGGACTTCGGAGGGGTGATTGATCCCATTCCAGCAACCCCCGAAAGAGGATAATAGGAGATAACAATGAGAAAGACCTTTTCCATGATCGCATTTTTTTGAATGAAACCCCTGATGAATTCCGCATACTCATCTATCTGATTCTGAAGAAGCGCCGATGTTTCGGAGAGTTTGCGATTGAGCAGATTCTTGATATATCTGTCGACATTCACCTTTCTCGAATGCACTATTATCTGAAGGGGAAAATCGATGCCGTTGAGAAAATCCTGATATGCCTGCGTGATGATGGTCTGCTCATCGTCGGATTTCAATGAGAAATTCACCCCGCCGACCATGACGATCTGGCGCAAGCTGCCGTCTTTCACGAGAACCGTGTTCCCGCGTACCTCTTTTATATCGACAAGCTCGAGGGAATTCCCGGTATCCTGCTGGGTTTGATTCGCAGCCATATACCAATTATTGCATTATTTTCCATCCTTAGCGATAGTCTACGCGCTTTGCTGCTTGCCTATCCCCGCTTACTTTCTGGAAGATTTGATACCGCTCATTCATCCTTTTTTCAATGAACTCCCGATCGGACGTCTTTGCTGGTTTCACGCCTGTCTGAAGATTTTCCCAGCTTTTATGAAGCGCAAGGCCCGCAGCTATTTTTTCAAGAGAGATACCTCCGGGTTCGCGGGTCGATTGCGCGGGCTGGATCGTCTCGGGAGCCCTCCATGTATAGGTATGGGGCTTCCAATAGAAGTCTGCGGCCGCAGTGGCTATCCTCAAAAAAGGCTGGCCGTTCACCCGCACGAAGGCCAACGCTATTGCGCCGCCCATTATAAAGAATGAGATGACGAAGAACAGCCACGTTGCCACAAGGAAGTACATCACCGCACACACAATACCCCCGATGCCGATGTATAAGAATTGCCGAAGCGACAGCGGACCGACCACTTTGTCCTCTGTCTCAATGAATTGTGGGACCTGAAACTGCATTATTGCGAAAAGTTTTTCACGATAACCTTCTGAGGGGGTTTATTCAGTGCCGCATCCGAAGGTTTTGGGGTCGTTTCCTGAGAGGATGAAAAAGGCATCGGCGTAGGCGAGGGCATCGATGCGGGCATTGGCGCGGACGCAGACGTAGGTGTGGGCATTGGTGCAGGCGCGGGCGGAGGTGTTGCGGGTATCGGTGCGGGCATCGGCGCAGGAGGGAGATCACCCTGAGAGCCTTTAGTGGCGGGCATTGCGACCCCTGCGGAAGGAATGATGGGAACGGCACCCGGAGCCATCGGTGAGGATTGCGTGATCTCCGTGACGTGTCTATCTCCCGATCCCGCAAGAGGCATGGATGCAAGAGAAGCTCTGAATTCTTCCGAGGGCGCCTGTCTTTGTTGGCGGACGGGGGCCGCAGGCGGCTTTTGAGGGGTCGCCTCTTTGCTGAACTCTATCACTGCGGGCATCACTTTCGTTTCCCGTTTTGCTCCTCCGAGGTCCATTTGCGCCTCCTTGTTCGAGTGGGCTATATGGAAATCCGCATTCATTTTCGGTGCCGCAAACGATACTTCGCGCTGCAGCATTACCGGAGCGGCCGCGGGAGGCGTTGCCGGCTTCGCGGGAATCGGTACGGGAATGGGTTTTGACAGAGGAACCTTTTCCTGCGTCATCACGGGAGGACGCGCGGAGGACCATCCTTTTTGCGGGACCGGCGCTCCTACATCCTGCACGAGGATTGCGGGGGTGGTGGTGTTCTGGGGGGCTTTATTTTCGATCACGGGATGATACGTAAGATCGATGTCCGCCCGAATGGGGGTGAAAAGCTTCGTATTGCAGGCATCCTGTATCTCTTTTGCCGCAGTTTGATCGATGCCGACCTGCGCGACAAGCTCTTCCGCGAGATCTTCCGGGTGTAGGAACCCAAGATACACATACCCAATGATGCCTAGAGCGGCATCCGCATTTTCATTGTAAACATCCTTAGCGTCAAAGAGGCTTTGAATGAAGTTTTCGTTTGCCTCCGAGGAGATCGCCTCACGCAAACGGTCCGTAAGCGTATCCCACCGTTCATATACCTGTTCCGCCGAAGGAATGATCATTGTTTTCAGTGTTCGTTATTATGATCACCTCCCTCATCCCCGCTCCCATGCCCCCTCTCGCCCTCTTCGTGGGATGCGGCATGGGTTACTGCGGACTCCAGGACGTTCTTCAGCGGGGCGAGCACCTGCTTCTTGGTGTTCTCCAATTCCGTGATCCTTTGCTTGCTTTCATCGGGCAACTGTTCCCTTCTGTCCGTAAATTCCTTTGTAAGGCGTTTGAGCTCCGTGCTTTGTGCCTGGTTCATCCGCTTGTTCCCCTTCAACTCCTCCATACGTGATTTTATGGCTCCCGTATTCCCCGCAATCTCGTCCAACGCATCGATCTCCCTCTGCAAAGATGAAGCTCTGCTGCGTGCCGCCGGTTCGTACATCGAAAGCATCCCTACGCGATCCTTCGACTGCATGTTTTGCATCGCAGGGCGGAGGAGTTCCGGAGCATGGACCGCCATTGCGCTCATGACCGCCTTTTGGACCGACTCTTCGGGGCTACCCGCCAACGTCTTTCCGAACGCGGTCTTCGAATCCACCTTGGACATATCCGCGCGATCAAAGTTCCTGACGAAATCCGCAGATGCATTGTCGAGGATCGTCTGGGTATTAGCCCTGTTTCCCTTTTCGAGGCCGGGGATCACCTTCCCATTCTCATCCTTTATGTCGTCGACTATCTCCGCGGTGTTTTGACCCGCCTTCATAGCCCTTTTAGCACTCCGGATGTTTGCGTTGCTGAACAGTCTCTTGTTGACGTCCTTTGTCACATCGCCTGCGCCATTTCGATCGAGGAAATCCTTATTGTGATCGATCCAATCCGCAGCGGTGGTACCACCCCACCCCTTGAGGTCGTTTGTTATCCAGCCTTTATTTTTAAGCCCCACCTTGGTATAGGCTGCGCGCAGCTTGGGACTCATATACCCCCGATATGCATTTTGAAACTCCTCTTTGCTCTTGGGAACCTTTTTCATCAGCTCCTCGACATCCTTGCCATCCGATTTCTGGACCTTTCCAATGCCTCTTCCAAGCATGGAAACCAGAGGGACCCCGCTCGAACTCAATCTCTTTGTAAGCTCATGCCCTCCCGCCTTTTGGTACGCGAAGCGTCCGCTCCGTGCTGCGGCGCGTCCACCCTTCTTCGCGGCCCACCCCGATATGCCCTTGGCTGCGGTATGAACACCGTTTATCGCCGTATCTCCCGCCTTCCCCGAGAGCGACATTGCGGCAAATACCCCCGCAACCACAAGCATCGTCATCATCACCATATTCAAAAATGTTATGACAACCCCCACCCCCGTTGTTCCCAGCTGTGTTGCGAGAGCGCCCTCAGAACCGGAGAATGCATCTCCCGGTATAAGAAGCTGCGATACGTGCTGCGAATACACTATGAATGCGAGATAGAGGAAGAAGAAGGTTATTACGGGGAAGAAGGACCATTTTATAAACTCATTCCACCACTTGCTAAAGTTGCTGCTGAATCCGGGGAAGACCCAAGCGAGCCACGCGAAGGGAAGGAGGATCAAAAGCACCTCGAGAACGGCAAAGCGTATCATGAGCAGGACCCCCATCAAGACGAATACCCATGCCGATATCCATACCATGACGATGGAGAATATGATGTTCAGGATGTTTTGCCAGAACACATCCACGGAGAACGTTGTTTGGGGTATCTTTTCGCAATCGCTCTCTTCTTGATTGATCTTTTGCTGGATATCTTGGCCGCCAAATGCGCCGTATGTGGGTATCTCCCCCATCGCTGAATTGCCCCCGGTTTGTGCGTAAGTGGAAAGCACGGTATGCCAGTGGAATTGCTTCATGCACTCTTCGTGAGTGGATGAGGCTGTGGGCTGGAGGAACGCCTGATACTGGAACATGGAGGATAATTGCTCCACAACCCCCTCGCTCTGGGATTTGTTCGCGGGAAGCTTATTCCCGACAAGGGCGGTCATGAAATAGGATGCCGCATCGTTTGAAAGGGAGACTATCGGCCCGGTTATCACAAGTCCGAAGTTGACGAGGATCGCCATGACGATCACCTTCCATAGTGTTTGCTTCAATCCGAACGTGTCATTCCTTATTATCGTTGCGAGTGCGATGATGATGATCGCCAATACGAACGCAAGGTTTGCCAACGCGAGGGTCACCGAAAATCCCATCTGGACGAATGGCGAAGAGAAGACTATCGAACCGAGATCTATGCCCATTCGAACAAGGGTCGTCCCCATGCTTATGACCAGCTGCCCCGCGCTATTTATGGCATAGAGCGTGAGATATAGGCCGCAAGTACCGGGGTTTGTGATGCAGTCCCAGGGGCTCGGAAGGGGGGGCGGTTGGCTGTTCTGCGACGCCTGTTGTCCCGTGGGATTGGGTTGTTGCGTCTGCGTAGGCGTCTGGCTCGTTGTCTGTGTGGGCGTCTGGCTTGTTGTCTGTGTCTGTTGTCCCGCCCCGAATGCGACGTGAGGAGATTGTATCCCGAAGAACCCTATCGCGCTCACTACAAAGATGATCGCGATCCACGATAAGAGGGTTTTTAAGCGAAGGCGGCGCATGCGAGGGTTGTTATTGGGCGGGGACCACGGTTATGGTGCATGTCGATGTTGCATCTCCGGTGGAATCGGTGAGATAGATCTGATACGTACCCGTTGCCACGAAAGAATCGCTAAACTCATATCCCGAACTTGTCGCATTGTTGGAGTCGGACCAGTAATAGACCGGATTTTGTCCGTTGTTATCAAGAGTGCCACCCGATGCTGCAAGGAGGAACGGGATGCTTGATGAAACCGTTTGCGTCGTAGGACTGCAGTCGAGGGGGTTGCTTGGAGGGGTCACGGTCGTTCCGCTTTGTTGGATAGAGCCGGAATTCAAGGACCAGATGCCTCCATTGATGGCGTTCGTCGCGCTGTTCACCGCCAGATTTGCAAGAGAGCTGAGAAGCGATCCCATGACGGTGTTCAAAAGTCCGGCGATATCATTTGCAGCAGATGCGAGTTTCGGCGATGAATCGATGGCGGATTGGGAGGCGAACCCCGTGAAGATCGGCGGATTTGTCACTGTCGGCTTTTCTCCATCGCTGCAAAGTCCCGCGTTGGGCATCACGACCGGCTTATCGCTCGAGTCGCATGTCGGCAGCGTTCCGCTTGCGTTCATATCGCCATTGTCGATCGTGTAGTTCTGTCCGTCGGAGGACATGCATACGGTATGGGTCCCGGAGTTCGGATTGCTCTGGTCGCCGCACGCGGAACTTCCCTTGAGCCCTTGTCCTGCCATATTCTGCTGCTGTATGGTCACGCTCTCCTGCGTGGAAAGCTGCCCCGCCTGCTGGCCATGAGCGAAGAGGCTTCCATACATGTTCCCACTCGGGAGATTCGATGCTCCATATGCCCAAAATCCGCCATCCTGGAAATATTGCTGGAATTCCTGGAATGAATATGCACCGAGAGCTGCTTGGAACTCATCTGCGCACGCAGTGTTGTTGTTATTCTGATAGAACATGCCGAGGGTGGTCTGTATCTGGGGTAGCCATCCCGAATATACGCTACATGACATCTTCGTATCGATATAGTTCAGTGCCGCCTGCTCTCCGGCGCTTATTGCCTCATTCGCCCAATCCTGCACGAACCTCGGAGCGCCACTTCCCTGCACCCATGTAAGCACCTTTGCCTGTATGAGCGACATGATCGTGTTCTTTGCGATCTGCAAAAGAATGTTATAGATAGTCTTCTTTATCAATTGACCAAGAGCCACCCAGTCGATAACGGATACTTGTGCGTCCGCGGTATGGACCCCCACGAACCTATCCAGGAAGGAGATCGCCGAATCGCTCTTTTTCGCCGCAGGGGCTCCGATGAAGCTGAAGCCGCTTATTCCCGAGGCGTTCTGCATCTGCTGTTCGAAGTTCGAAAGAACCGCATCGTAATTCGCCTCTTCTTTTTGGAATACAAGGATCGATTTCACGGGATCGCTTCCAGGATCTGCGGCGAGAGCGAGGGAATTTTTATCATAGACGAGCATCGTCACGAAGCTCTTTTGGAATGGCACCAGTGAGCTCGGTGTGGGGATCTGGAGGACATCGCTCAGCGTCGCTTTCATTTGCGCCTCCACACTTCCTATCTCCGAGTTCGTGATGTTGGGATCGTTGATGATGTTCTGGACATTGTTCGCGACGATCTTCTCATTCACGATATTGTTGATCGATTGGCTGTATGCGGCTACTGCCGAAGGAGATGATGATTGGATTATTTTGATGGGCTGGACATCGGCTTCCGTGTTCCAGTCGGGGGCGGATACCGTTGCAAGCGCCGGGCTTTGCACTATTTGACTTGCCACGGATTGGGCGTCGGGATGGATAAGGACTTGTGTCCCGTTGTCATTCGTGAGTCCGTTGGGATTTGCGGAGGTCACGCCATTTATGAAAGCATCTGCGAACGCCGTGGTGATGTTGTTGTTATCGGTCGACGTGGCCGGTACCGCGGCAATGAGCCCGTTCGTGGGGTTTTCCGTGGGGAAATAATTTCCGAGGAGTGGGTTCGTCGCGGTGTTGATGGATATCTGATTCTGTGTCCCCGTCTGTGAGGGCGTATTGCTGAAATCGGCGTACGACAGTAAAAAGCCGGACCCACCCGCGGCCGCAGCCAAAATCAAGAAACCGGTGATGAATTTCTTGACGTCGATCATTATCTTCAATTATAACCTAAACCCCTGCCTATGCCAGTGAATAGCGCTTTATTTCCTCGGCGATTGCGCCGATCTGTTCCACGGAAAGAGATTCCGCCCGGGACGATGGATTAATGCCTATATTATAGAGAGATGCTTCGATCTGCTCTTTCGTATCTTTTGTGAAGAACGCTATGTTGTTCGCAATCGTCTTCCTGGGTTGTGCAAAGATCATTCTTACGGCCCTGTAATACGCATCTTTTTCCAGGGTCGTCGGACCTTTCGGCGTCAATGAGACGAGTGCTGAGTCCACTTTGGGGGGTGGGATGAATTCGTTCCTTGGAATGCGGGCGATTATCTTCGGGATGGCCCAGAATTGAACGCTCGCAGCGAGACGATTCATATCCCCGGGATCTGCGGAAACGCGCTCGGCGACCTCCTTTTGCACCATAATGACCGTTTTTTGAGGACGGGGATCCAGATCTCCCAATACGCGGAAGAACTTTCCGGTTATATAGTAGGGTATGTTGCCGATGATCCTATAGCGGAATTCGGCAGGATTGCCCACCTTTCCCATCTTTTCGATGATTTCGGGGAGTATTTTCAAGGCGTCCCCTTCTATGACATCCACTTTCGGGAATGTATCCCTGAGTCCCTGGATCAGGGCGCGATCCTTTTCGATCGCCGCAAGACGCGCATTCATCTTGAGCGCGGTCTCGAAAAGAGGGATGGTGAGGGCTCCCCGTCCCGGTCCTATTTCCAGAACGAAATCGTTGTTCTCTATGGAAAGCCCATCCACCGCAACCTGAGCGTCGCGTGTGTTCTTCAGAAAATGCTGGCCAAGTTTTCTCATGAAAGAGTGTGATTGTCAGAAGTCGACGACATTTTCCCAGGAATCGCTTTCTTCGTCGCGGTAATAATCCCCTTCGGTCCCCTCCTTCTTCGATGTCCCTTCCTCGATCATGAATGATACGCAATCCTCGGGGATCTCTCCGACGAAACGGGAAGGGATGCCATAGAAACTCATGTACAGCCTTTTCCTTGCACGCGTCATCGCCACATACATAAGCCTTCGTTCTTCTTCGAGCGATGCCTCATTGTCAATGGAGCGGCCGTGTGGTAAAAGTCCCTCCGCAACTCCAGCCAGGAACACATTGTCGAATTCAAGTCCTTTTGCAAGGTGGATGGTCATGAGGTTCACTTCGGGGCGGGCGCCGTCCGGATGCGTCTCCTCCGCCCCTCTTTTTTTCGGAACGGCGTTCTTCGCGATATCATCGACCGCCTCGAGCAGGCTCAATCGTTCCAACAGCTGCGGGAGGTCGGCGAATTCCGATGCGAATGCGATAAGTTCCGCAATGTTCTCCTCGCGCTCGTCCGCGTTGAGGAAGTTCGCTTCGAGATAATCGAAATACCTGAACGATTCGATGAATATCTTGAGCGCCTCGTTTGGCGTGAGGGCCTTTCCGAGATCCGCCGTTGTGCCGCCCCTTTCTACATCAACCTCCTTTCCGCGGGATCCTGCCGCAAGGGTGAGCGCGTTCGCAAACTCCCCGAAGCGCCTTTTAGTGAGGTTCTTTTCGAGCCGCTCGCGGGCCACTTCATCGCGCGGATTCGCGATCCAGCGGAGCGCGGCCACCGCATCCTTCACCTCCTTTCTCTCATAGAACTTCATGCCGCCGAAGATACGATACGGGATATCGTAGCGGATGAGCGCCTGTTCGATCGCGCGCGATTGGGCATTCGTGCGATACAGGATGCCTATCTCCGCAGCGGGATCGTGAGCCCTCAGTTTTTTTATGTTTCCCGCGATCCATTCCGCTTCGTCATTCTCCCCCCATGCCTCAAAGAGGGTGATCGATTCTCCGTCGGGATTCTCGGTCCACAGTGTTTTCGGCGTACGGAAGCGATTGTTCTTTGCGACCGCTGCCGCTGCGCGGATGATCGTTCCCGTCGACCGATAGTTCTGTTCGAGAAAGTGCACCACTGCCCCCTTCCAGTCCTTGTCGAAGTTGAGGAACGTTTTTATATCCGCATAGCGCCAGCTGTAGATCGTCTGTTCGTCATCTCCCACCACACTGATGTTCCTATGTTTTTCTGCGAGGAGCGCCACAAGCTCGTATTGTTTAGGATTGATATCCTGGTATTCATCTACAAGCACCGCATCGAACATCCCCTGATGCCTCGCGAGCACCGAAGGGTCCTTTTTGAAAAGTGCGACCGGTTTTTCGATAAGGTCGTCGAAATCGAACGCATTGTTGCGCGTGAGCATCTCTTCGTATTTCTCATATATGCGAGCGATCCGTCCCCGTTTTTCTCCGTCATGCTCCAGTGATTTCTCCTTTCCGATCGCAGCCTCCATTCCCAGATTCTTTATCTGCGATATTTTTTCAGCGAAGTACGCCGGCGTCTCTTGTTTTGCCCTTTTATCCTTTACCTCCGGGAACATCCCCTCCTTTTTATGCGTCGGCGGGATCACTTCTTTGACCGCCTTCTTTACGAGGTCGAACGAATCATGGGAGTCGAAGATCGCAAAATTGGGACTCCTTCCAAGCGCTCCGCACTCCCTTCGAAGGATCTTTGCGCCAAGCGCATGGAATGTCCCAAGGAACGGTTCGGTCCTTCCCACCCGACGGGCCATCTCCTTCGCTGCCTTATTGGTGAAAGTGATGGCACAAATGCGTTTTGCGGGTATCCCCCCTTCAATGAGGTGGATTATTCTGTTTGTAAGGGTTTTTGTCTTTCCAGTCCCCGCTCCCGCCACTATTAATAGAGGACCCCATGCTGCATGCGCTGCGGCGCTCTGGGGCGGATTCAGAGATTCATGCGAATTATCCATTTATTTCATGTTTTCCATTGTTTTCCTGACGTTGTGCCGATTTTCATACTATGGTATCATAACCTTATTAGTACGACTTTGGAAAAACTTAAAAAGGAGTATGTGCCGCTGGGTATAGCCCTTTTTTTGGCGCTGGGGGGTGTGGTTTCTTTGCCCCTTTGGGCAAAGGGAAGCAATGGGAAAACCATAGGTTTTTCGCGTCTTGCATTCGTTCAGAACGCCTATGGCGCCCAATCCTCCCATCCAATTGACGATCTTGCCGGCGGCCAATCCCCCCAGAATTCGGCGAGCCTCGTTTCTCCGGATTATGCGGGTGGTATTGTGAATTATATCGCCCAAGAGGAGGGCGCCGCATTCGATCAGACCGCAGGAGCGGTAAGGGATCCCGGCGGGGTTTTTGCCCATTCGACCAGCAAGTCGGGTATCATCGATTATACCGTCCAACCCGGCGACACTCTTCCCTCAATAGCTCAATATTTCGGGATAACCGTCGACACCATCACGAGCGCGAACCCCAAACTTCACGGAGGGTCCGTAAAGAATGGAGAGGTTCTTAAGGTACTCCCTGTTTCCGGGGTTATTTACGTCACCCAGATGGGAGATACCCTTGGGACCATCGCAATGAATTTCGGCGTTCCCGTCGACCAGATAGTTGCGGCGAATCCTGAAGCAGGACTTTCTTCTGTCTCGGAGATAACGTTCCTCAATCCCGGGATCTCATTGATAATCCCTGGAGGAAAGTCCCCGGTTGTTACAACCCCCGCGAACGGTAACTGAACGCCTCCGCAAGGTGTCCTTCGGAAATACGCTCCGCATGATCGAGGTCGGCTATCGTCCTTGCTGTTTTAAGGATGCGATAATATGCGCGCGGAGATAGGGCCTCCCTTGCAGTCATCTCAAAAAAAGTCCGAGCGCCTTCGTCGACCTTTATGAATTCCTTCGCTTCACTTGTATTTATGTGTGCGTTCGTTTTCATCGATTCTTTTTTTCGGGAAAAACGTTCGCGCTGCATCTCTCTTGCCTCTTTTATTTTTCGCGCAAGGGCTGGCGTTTGATGCGCTCTTATCTCATTGTCCCACTCCCCCATCTCCACCCTGCCCACCCTCATTTGGATGTCGATGCGATCGAGAAGCGGCCCCGATATCCTTTTTTGATATTTGATGATCTCATATGCGGAGCATCTGCATTCATGCACAGGATCTCCGTAATATCCACACGGACACGGGTTCATGGCTGCAATAAGAGTGAACATCGCCGGAAATGTCATTTTCTGCCGTATCCTCGCGATCTTTATTTCCCCCGTCTCAAGAGGCTGCCTCAATGATTCAAGCGTACTTCTTTGAAATTCAGGAAGTTCATCAAGGAAAAGGATTCCTCTGTGGGCAAGGCTTATCTCTCCAGGCCGCGGATCGGGCCCTCCTCCAAGGAGCGCGACAGAAGAGATGCTTTGATGCGGAGCACGGAACGGAGGCGTTCGTATGAGGTCGTCATCCGTCAATCCTGCCGCACTCCATATTTTTGTGACCTCGATCGATTCATTCGTTTCGAGCATCGGAAGGAGCCCCGTCGCCGCCCGTGCAAGTATGCTCTTCCCTACGCCGGGAGGTCCTATGAGGAGGATATTATGTCCGCCGGCGATCGCGATGCTCAATGCGCGCTTTGCATTCTCCTGGCCGCGTATCTCAGAGAGATCCAACGCGTCCTGAGCGATCGCCGCTTTTTCTTCGTGGAGCGCGGCACTGTCCGGTTTTCTTTTTTCAAGGATGTCGATAACATCGCCGATCGTTTTTGCGGGGATCACTCGTATGTCTTTTATGACAGATGCCTCATTCGCATTTTCATTTGGAAGGAATAGCGAACGAAAACCTTTTCGAGCGGCCTGTTCCGCAATGTTCAATGCTCCATTCACCGGCCTCAATCTTCCGTCGAGTGCCAGTTCGCCGAGAAATAATTTATCTTCGGCGGGAAATGGCGCAATCTGTTTTGTTGCAAGAAGATATCCTATGGCTATCCCAAGATCATATTGGGATCCAGTCTTTCTCATTGCCGCGGGTGCGAGATTGATCGTTATCTTCCGGTTCTCTCTGTTCGGCGGTTTCACTCCCGTATTTTTGAGTGCGGAGTTCACGCGTTCCTTTGCTTCGTTCAACGCCTTGTCCGCAAGCCCAACGATATTGAATGCATGAAGGCCGACATTTATATCCGCCTCGATCTCGACTATTTTTGCATCGACCCCTTCCAATTCCCCGGAATAGAGGCGCGCGGTCCTTTTCTCCATTTCAATAGTCAAACACTCCAGGCATTAAAAATATATAAAATAAAAACCCCGGTCGTTTCCGGGGTTTCGCGCGACGGTTTTTTAATTTATGAGACCGAGCATTTTTTGCAGACCGAGGCTTCGGGGTTTATCGAAAGAACGTCGTCCCCGATCTCGCTCCCGCATTTCTCACACACCCCATACGAGCCCTGTCTGATCTTACTGATCGCAACATCAATCTCATCGAGTCTTTTCTTGAGATCCCCCGCAGCCGCAAGTCTATTCCCCGTTTCTTCCGCTTCGTCCGTCTTCTCCTCAAAATCATCGACATCATCCCCAAAACTCTGAGGCGCTTCAAGTTTTGATATTTCCCCCATCAACGCCTTACGCTCCGTCTCGAGTTTATTTTTATACTCGCTTAATTTTGTTTTTTCCATACTCTTAGGGTAGTTCTTTCGCTTGATCGGGTCAAACCGCGTCTATTAGACCAGCCCCGAATGCGGCAACCATAATGCGGCAATTTTCCCATTTTGCCGGTAATTAATTTTAATTATTTAACCCGATAATGCGATAAAACCTATGCTAAACAAAATTGTTTTACAGATTTGTTTTACGCTAAACACATTTAAAATCATTTAAATTTTGTTTTACGCTAAACACATTTAAAATCATTTAAATTTTGTTTTACGCTAAACACATTTAAAATCATTTTCATGGATTTGGGCATTTTAGGAGAAAATATAGCCTTTCGCTATTTAAAAAATTCAGGGTATCGGATCATTTCAAGGAATTTTAAGCTTGGATTTGATGAAATTGATATTATAGCTTTTTCGCCCTTGGGCATATTAATTTTTATTGAAGTAAAGACAATGAGGCATTTATTATCCCCGCATCGATTTTTAATGCCCGAAGATAATTTTTCATCCCGAAAACTTAAAAAGATATTGAGGGTATGTGAGGGATTTTTAATTAAGAATCCCGGGTCTGTGAACGAGGATCTTGGATGGAGGGTCGATCTTATTGCAATTTCCGTAAAGCAGGGGAAAGGCCGTTATGATCTGCATCACTACACCAATGTCGGAAACTCGTTCTCAGCATAAGAGAGCCTTGACATATTTGTTTCTTGGACAATATACTTAGTCGTGTAATGAGACCGCGTGAAGCGGTCTCTTTTAAAGAAAAATTAAATAACAATTAAATAAAAGAGATGCTTAACATAAAGGAACTTACAAAGGCGCTCAAGCAGGTTGCGGATGAGAAGGGTCTTCAGCCGGAACAGGTGCTTGAGGTGATCGAATCTTCGATTGCGGCTGCGTATAAAAGAGAATATGCGGATCGCGGAGATGTCGTGAGATGCAAACTCGATCAGAAGACGGGTGAGCTTCATTTTTGGCAGGTGAAGATGGTCGTTGACGATACGATGGTCCGTTTCGTGGAGGAAGGGGAAGGCGACGATACCGGTGCGGCTGCGGTCGGTGTCGAACGCGGCGATGCTGCGTTGGGGGATGAACAGAAACTCCCTCGTTTCAATGCTGACCGACATATCACACTCGAGGAGGCACAGAAGGTAAATCCCGACGCGAAGGTGGAGGATGAGATGTCGTTCCCCCTTGAGACCTATGAGGAGTTCGGACGGATCGCTGCGCAGACCGCGAAGCAGGTCATTCTTCAGAAGCTTCGCGAATCGGAACGCGATTCGATCCTCAATGAATGGAGAGGGAAGGAGGGACAGATCGCGAGCGGCGTCATCCAGCGCTTTGAGCGCGGCAACATTTTCGTGGATCTCGGCCGTACCATCGGCGTCATGTTTGCGAATGAATCGATCCCCGGAGAACACTATCGCGCCGGTGAACGCCTCCGCTTCCTCGTGCTTGCCGTACAGGAGGACACGCGTCTTCCCGGAATCATCCTTTCGCGATCCCATCCGCGATTCGTGGTAGAGCTTTTCAAAATGGAGGTCCCCGAGCTCATGGAGGATAGCATCGAGGTGAAGGCTATCGCACGGGAGCCTGGCAATCGTACGAAGATCGCGGCGGTCTCCAAGGCAGAGGGAGTCGATCCCGTGGGAGCGCTCGTCGGACAGCGCGGTACGCGCGTGATGGCGGTGAACAATGAACTCGGTAATGAGAAGATCGATATCATAGAGTGGTCGGAGAACCCTGAGCAGTTCATCGCAAATGCACTTTCGCCAGCGAAGGTGGAACGGGTCGAGATCCTTCCTCGACGTGAAGCAAGGGCATTCGTTCCGGAGAATCAATTGAGTCTTGCCATTGGAAAGGGTGGACAGAATGTGCGGCTTGGCGCAAAGCTTACGGGATGGAAGATCGATGTCCGGTCCCAGACGAATCCCGAAGAGGTTCAGGAGGGCGGTGTTGCAGGCATGATGGAAGGCGTCGATCAGATCCCTCCGGAAGAGCATGACGATGACGACCACGAGGATATCGTCACGTGAGATCCTTTGAAGGACCAAGAACGAGACCCTCATTCAATAAATCATCCAATCAGTAAACGTAATCCATAAAAACCATGTCCCCGATACTGTTCTCATTGGTCGCAGGTTTGGCAGCCATCGTAAGCGCGGGAGGTTTCATCGTAAAGATTTCGCGGGCGCCCTCGGGCGATGAGAAGATGAAAGAGATAGCCAACGCCATTCAGGTCGGCGCAAAGGCGTATCTCAACCGGCAATACCGCACAGTGGCCGTCGTCGCCGTGGTGGTCGCGCTCATCATCGGTTTCGCGCTCGGCTGGCTTACTGCTCTCGGATTCGTCATTGGAGCATTCGCCTCGGCGCTCGCAGGCTATATCGGTATGAACATGTCGGTGCGCGCGAACGTGAGAACCGCGGAAGCCGCAAAGAAAGGCATGGCTCCCGCGCTCGCCATCGCGTTCGAGGGAGGTTCCGTGACGGGACTCCTTGTGGTGGGTCTTGCACTTCTTTCAGTCGCAGGATTCTATGGCGCAACACATGACATCCCGGCGCTCATCGGCCTTGGATTCGGTGCAAGCTTGATCTCGGTGTTTGCGCGCCTTGGGGGAGGCATCTTCACGAAAGGTGCTGACGTAGGCGCCGATCTCGTGGGGAAGGTGGAGGCGGGCATCCCGGAGGACGATCCGAGGAATCCTGCAGTGATCGCCGATAACGTCGGTGACAATGTGGGGGATTGCGCCGGCATGGCAGCCGATCTTTTTGAGACGTATGCAGTGACGGCCATCGCCGCAATCATCCTTGGGAATCTCGTGTTCCCGGGCGTCACCGCGATGCTCGGCCTGCCTCTTATGATTGGAGGCATTTCGATCATCTCCTCGATCATCGGCGTGTTCTTTGTCCGTCTCGGGAAGAACGGCTCTATCATGGGAGCTCTGTATAAGGGGCTCATCGCCTCGAGCGTTCTTTCGCTCATCGGCTTCTGGTTCCTTGCAGAGAGCTACTCCGGTACGACGATCGTGGCATCCCATCTTTTCTGGCCCATGTTCATCGGCATCGTAGTGACCGCGCTCATCGTGCTCATCACCGAATACTACACCTCCAAGAGCTTCCGTCCCGTTCGTTCGATCGCGCAGGCGTCGACCACCGGGCATGGAACGAACATCATCACGGGTCTTTCGGTCGGCATGGAATCCACCGCGCTTCCCGTCATCGTCATTGTTGCGGGTATCTTCTCGGCCTATGCGATAACGGGGATCTACGGTGTCGCGCTTGCCACGATGAGCATGCTTTCGATGGCGGGGATCGTGGTGGCGATCGATGCATTCGGTCCCATCACCGATAACGCGGGAGGAATCGCCGAGATGGCGGGTCTTCCTGAGGACGTGAGGAAGGTGACCGATGCCCTTGATGCGGTGGGCAATACCACGAAAGCGGTGACCAAGGGATATGCCATCGGTTCCGCCGGACTTGCTGCGGTGGTGCTCTTCTCGTCGTATGTCCAATCGCTGCAGAATCATCTCGGCGGCAAAACGATCAATTTCGATCTTAGCAACCCCCGCGTGATCATCGGACTTCTCATAGGTGGGATGATTCCGTATCTTTTCGCATCGATCTCCATGCGCGCGGTCGGCAAGGCCGCCGGGAGCGTGGTTGAAGAGGTCCGCCGCCAGTTCCGTGAGATACCGGGTATCATGGAGGGAACGGCAAAGCCTGATTATGCGAAGAGCGTCGACCTCGTGACGTCGGCGGCGATCAAAGAGATGATCGTGCCCGCGCTCCTTCCGGTGCTTCTTCCGATCGCCGTCGGGTTCCTCCTCGGACCTATCGCGCTCGGAGGGCTTCTTGTCGGATCGATCGTCACGGGCATATTCGTTGCGATCTCGATGACGTCCGGAGGCGCTGCATGGGACAATGCGAAGAAATACGTCGAGGAAGGCAACTTTGGCGGGAAAGGTTCCGAGGCGCATAAAGCTGCAGTGACAGGGGATACGGTGGGCGATCCCTATAAGGACACTGCTGGCCCCGCGATCAATCCTGTGATCAAGATCATCAACATTATCGCACTGCTCCTCATTCCATTCTTGTAATATTGCAGCACACAAACGCATAATAAAGAACATGGAATACGAAAACCAATACCTCATCCCGACCGTCATCGAAAAGTCGCAGTATGGCGAGCGTGCATACGATATCTACTCCCGCCTTCTCAAGGAAAGGATCATCTTCCTCGGAGGCCCGGTGACGGATGCCGTCGCGAATATCGTCATTGCGCAGCTTCTCTTCCTTCAGCATGAGGATTCCAAGAAGGATATCAATCTCTACATCAACAGTCCGGGCGGTTCGGTGACCGCGGGAATGGCCATTTACGACACAATACAGTTCGTGAAGCCGGATGTAGTGACGACATGCGTGGGCATCGCCGCATCGATGGGGGCATTCCTTCTCGCAGCGGGAAAAAAGGGGAAGCGATTTTCCCTTCCGAATTCCGAGATCC
This sequence comes from Candidatus Parcubacteria bacterium, assembly GCA_027355945.1. Lineage (GTDB taxonomy): Bacteria > Patescibacteriota > Minisyncoccia > UBA6257 > 2-01-FULL-56-20 > JAKAGE01. The sequence goes on from DAIEHA010000002.1 coordinate 17,172, forward strand.
TGCTCCATCAGGTTGCGGTGGATTCCATCGGGGGACAGGCCACTGAGATCGAGATTTCCGCACGCCAGATCATCAAAACCAAGCAGCGTCTCAACCAGATCCTTGCAAAGAGCACCGGACAGAGCCTTGCAAAGGTGGAAAAGGACACGGAACGGGATTTCTGGCTTTCCGCCGATGAGGCGAAGGCCTACGGCGTGATCGACGAGATAATCAAGAAATCATAGCCTTCGAAGGCCGCGAAGTTATCCACAGGCGCCCGTTTTACGCGGGCGCCTGTTTTGGTATACTGAATGCAGTCCTCTGATAGAAGAATATGAAGTTTACCGCGTGAAACGCGGCGATAATGTGACGAATCTGTCACGTTGATGCGACACTGGATGTCGCGCAGTTGGTTCGGTGTTATCATGCAAAAGGGCAATCCCTAATTTTTTTACAAAAGGGCATTGCCCTTTGCGAGTTTTTGGGGGTATGGCTGCGATTCCGGAACCTGAGATCTGTGGCCGAAGATCGGTGCACGACCTCCCTATTTTCATATTGGACCCCAAGAGGAACCCGAAGGTCGCAGTGAATACATATCATAATGCCCCATCGATTGAGCGTGGTGCGTGTTGCATCACAGCAGCACTCCAGCAAAAGGGATATCTTCCGAACTTGAGCGGGCAACGGGAGTCGGACCCGTGTCTTCACCTTGGAAGGGTGACATAATACCGTTATACCATGCCCGCATCGGCCGACCCTGCGGGATTATTGTAGCCTCTCGTCCGGAGAATCTCAATAGCGCCATGGCGGATAAGCCCCATTTTCATCGAGGAGACCTCGAAAAATACTTGCTTTTTGACCCTGTTTTTGTTAGAACTATTCATATTGTCCATGGCCAATTTCTCGCGAAAGATCAAGTTAGTCCTTATATTTGTTGCAATAATCGTAGCGGGTTATGCGCTTGCGTTCTACTGGCAGACGAGGAATAGGGTCCCTCTTGCGTTCGTGAATGCCCGCAATCAGGGGGCGATCATCGCCCAGAGCATCGTAAGCACCTCGAACAGCTCCACTGCCACGCTCGAAAAAATAGATCAGTATGACAGGGAGGGGAACTATGCCCAGGCCCTTGCTCTCACCCAGGGGCTCGTGAGTCAGAGCGTGGATCTTCGCAATCAGGCCATCAACCTTTCCAATCAGATCGAAACGATGACCCAGTCCCTTTCCGGCATAAAGGACTTCACTGCCCAACAGGATGCCCTCGAAGCGATATCGAGCCATCTTGCGCTCATCAATCAGCTCATCAATTACAGCGGCGATCTTGGGAAGCTTCTTGATACCCTCCAGATGCGTTTCAGCGGGCAGACGGGGACTTTGGGCGAAGTGACGGGCCAGGTTGCCCAGATAAACATCGACATCAACGCCATCAACAATTTCAACAATCAGGCTCAGCAATCCATGCAGGCATTTGATAAAATAGAGAACAAGTGAGACCCTGTCCGGAGTATGATGGGCACATAGCTCAACGGTAGAGCAGACGTCTTATACACGTCCGGTTCTAGGTTCGAATCCTAGTGTGCCCACAAAAATCCCCGCATGTGCGGGGATTCTTTTATGCAGTGATCGGCTTTATTTTGAACGGTCTTAGGACGGCGTTGAAATCATCCTGTTCGAGCACCTCCTTTTCCATGAGCGTGTCCGCGACCTTCTTGAGGGCCGCTTTATGGGACTTGAGCACTTTTTCGGCGACATCGTAGGCGTGCATGAGGAACTTCTTCACTTCCTCATCGATCTCCGATGCCACCTTCTCCGAATAGTTCTTTTCCGAGGAGATCTCCCTTCCAAGGAACATCATCTCCTCCGTTTTTCCGAACGTCATGGGGCCCAGTTCGCTCATGCCGTATTTCGTCACAAGCTTCCTTGCAAGGTCGGATGCCTCTTTTAGATCGTTCGACGCCCCAGTGGAGATATCCCCGAACGTAAGCTTTTCCGAGGCATAGCCTCCCATCATCATGGCAAGATCCGCGAGGAATTGCGCCCTTGTTTTGAGGTGCACATCCTCATTGGGGAGTTTCATGGTATATCCTCCCGCAAAACCGCGGCTTATGATGGAGACCTTTTGCACGGGATCGGCATCCTTCAGAGATGCAGCCACGAGCGCGTGCCCGCCTTCGTGATATGCGGTTATCTCTTTCTCGTGCTGGGAAATGACACGACTCCGGCGCTCCGGCCCCATAATCACCTTCTCCGCTGCTTCAAGAAGGTCCGCCTGACCGATCATCTTCTGTCCGTGCCTCGCGGCGGCGATGGCCGCCTCGTTCATGAGATTCGCGAGATCCGCTCCCGAAAAGCCCGGTGTGCGTTGCGCCACCCTCCGAAAGTCCACGTCCTTCCCGATGGTCTTCCCTTCGGCATGGATCCTGAGGATCGCTTCCCGATCCTTCATGTCGGGAAGATCGAGGATGATGCGACGATCGAAACGGCCCGGGCGGAGAAGCGCCGGATCGAGGACGTCCGGACGATTCGTCGCCGCGAGGACGATGACCCGCGTATCCCTATCAAAGCCGTCCATTTCCACGAGGATCTGGTTCAGCGTCTGTTCGCGCTCATCGTTGCCTCCGCCCATGCCTGCGCCGCGCTGGCGTCCCACCGCGTCGATCTCATCGATGAAGAGGATCGCAGGAGCCGCCCGTTTCGCGGTAAGGAATGCATCTCTTGTGCGCGAGGCGCCTACCCCCACGAACATCTCCACGAACTCGGATGCGGAGATGAAGAAGAAAGGAACATTGCTTTCGCCTGCAATCGCCCTTGCGACGAGGGTTTTTCCGGTTCCCGGGGGTCCCATGAGCAGGATCCCGCGGGGGATCCTTGCCCCAAGATCGAGGAATTTCTTGGGGGTTTTAAGGAAATCAACGACCTCGATGAGCTCCTCTTTTGCCTCCTTGAGCCCGGCCACGTCCTTGAACATGACACGATCCTTGAATGAGGAGACTTTGAGGTTGGAACGGCCGAAATTGAAGGCCTGGTTCACCCCTGATCGCGCCTGTCGGAACATAAGCCAGAAAAGGACGCCGACCAGAAGCAGTTCGAGAAGGGGAGGAAGGAGTAGGCTTGCCCAATATTGCGCCCCGCTCTGATTGACCACCTGGAGGTCCATATTTTGAAGCGCCTGATCGTTCACGCCGAGATTCTTGAGGGTGCTCGTGATGTCGGCGCCATCCTCCTTCTGCGATACCGCAGCACTGCCGTCGGTCATCGTAATATCAAGCTCGGACCCATTCACCTTTATCTGTTTTACCTGTCCTGCGTTGATGTCGCTTGCGAGCTGGCTCAGGCTGAGCGTCTTTGCCGAGGGAGCGGGAGTGAAAAAGAACGAGAATATGAGCGATATCACGATGAGCGTGATGACGGCCCATATGATGTTTTTTGAGAGGTTTGACATATGGAATATTATAAAAAGTTTCAATTAAATCGTCAAAATAAGCGAGGAATACCCCTGCGCGACCTTGCACGAACGCTTATTCTCCGAACCAATGATAGTGATACACGATAAGGAGATAGATCGCCGCAAGCACGAAGAATCCCGCAAGGCCGGCACCGATAGCGATCCTCGACCCGTATCGAGGGGCGACGTAGGCGACGATCGCCATATAGGGGACCCACGAAACGAGTGTTCCGACAAGCACGAACCAGGCATTTTCGCTCACCGCTTTGGGCCCGCTCGTTTCGCCTATGAATGCATACGCCACAAGCGTGAATACAGGCATGAGCGTCGCAAACCCCGAGAGCATTCGATATCCGCTTTCCTCCGCGGCAACGATGAGCGTTGTGAATATGCCACCGGTGAGAAAATAGAGTACGTAACTTTTGAGCATCGAGGGAATGCGGATTATTCCATGAAGGGATGCACTTATAATACCACGTTTTCAGGAAAAAAAGTCCTTTTCGGAGGCATTTCCTGGGGGTATCGGTGTTATGCGGAGGTATCTTGCTGGGAGGTGGGAAGGCGGCACTAATGGGATATCCCCCATGGCGTCTCTGGAATATTTTACGCTCAAGATTTACCATATAGTTCATGGCATCATCCTATAGGACGTTTTTCACGAAAGATCGGATCCGCTCCCTCCTTGTGGCGCTCGTCCTTTTCGGGCTTGCGGTCATATTCCAATTCTATGCGTCGGCATATTCGAGCCGCGTGCCGAGCAATGCCGTTCCCGATCTCATCCTGGGAGCCCTTCCCGTGATCAATTTGAATGCCATCATCGTGGAAGGTGCGCTTACGGCCATCGCCGGTTCCATCGCCCTTCTCCTTACCAAACCCAAATATCTCATCTTCGCCCTTAAAGCCGCCGCGATATTCATTGCCACTCGCGCAGTGTTCGTCTCGGTCACGCACCTCGGCATTTATCCCGGACAAGCGGGACCGGATCCCACGGGATTCTTCGACGGGATCTATACGGGGCTCGGCCTCGAGGCAGGATTCTTCTTTTCGGGACATACCGGCCTTACATTCCTCATGGCCCTCGTATTCTGGGATGAGAAATTCTGGCGCTATCTCTACCTCGGACTTTCGATGCTCTTCGGCATCTCCGTGCTCTTTGCGCACGTGCATTATTCGATAGATGTCCTTGCGGCCCCTTATATCACCTATACCATTTTCAAAATATCCCAGTATTTCTTCAAGGAGGACTACGCGTTGATATCGGGGTAGGTCCCCAATGCCGGTTTTTGCATCCCGTGTTGCGCATCGCGCATCACGTATTTCGTATCCTGCATCCTGTATCCTGTATGGGATCCCTGGATATCACCGGCTCTCTGAAATGCGCGATGATGTCATCCCGTTCCCTTGATCGCGTTGCGATGACGGAAGATGGATCCATAAATAAGACTTGCAGCAATGACCATGGCGATACTGCCCGCAATATCCGCAGCGTGATGAACGCCAACGTAGATACGCGCCCATCCTATGAGGAGCGCGAGGATCCAAAGCGCGACACTCCATTTTTTATCATAGAACCAGATGATCATCGCCACCGCTCCCGTGAGAAGGACATGATCCGAGGGGAAGCCGTTGTCGGCGGCATGCGCGATGAGCGGTACGAAATGGCCTACGACGAATGGGCGGGGATCGTAGTAGAAATAGGAGGATATCCTCGAGATCAAAAATGCGATGGGTGCAATGATCGCGCCGCAGATCGCCATGCTTTTTTTTATGGTCCATGGCTGCAGGAGGAAGAAGACGATTGCGAGGAGAAGTACGAAAAGATAGAGATATTGTGCGATGAAGATCGCGACGCCATTGATGATCATGCCTTTCACTATAGTACGTTTCATTCAATAGTTTAAATCCACCCCTTAAAACCGACGCCGTATTCGGCGTCGTTCATTGCAGGTGATCATATGTCTTGAAGCGGCCCTCCCTGCGCATTGCCTTGAAAAACATCGAGTTTATCCTGTTCGATATTCCTTTCGCATATTTATCTCCCCAGTCCTTTGTTTTGCCATTTTCCCGTAATGAATATCCGGTGTGAGGGTAATAGGATATGGATGGTTTTGAGGGATAGTGCGGAACGATTGCCAAAGTAATACCAAAAACATGAAAAAGAACATACCTCTTCTTATCCTTGCCTCGTTTTTCATCTCTCTCTGCACGCCATTCGATGGCGCGTTCGCTGCGAGCCAAGGTGCGGGTGGCGGAGGCAATGCGGGGGGTGGCGGGTCGGGCGGCGGAGGGAGCAGCGGTATGGGCGGTCTTGCGGTGAGCAATACCGCAGGGGTTGCTGCTCCAAGCGGCACATTGCTGCAGGATCAGGATCGTCTTCGTTTGCAGATCCACGTAACCTCGACGGCAACTGCGGCCACATCGGCATCATTCCTGCCGACCTCCACCTCTTCGACTTCTGCGGGATATGGCGATCAGCTTCAGGATCGCGATAGGACCCAGGATCAACAGAGGCTTCGGGATGGCAGCGGACTCGGGGATCAGAACCAATATCAGGTTCGGGCGCAGTATCAATCCCAGAATTCCACCACGGGTTCCGGACAAAATCAGGGTCAGGGATACGGCTCTCAGTTCATGAACCAGGAGCAGATTGCTCAGGGTACGGGAACCCTTATGCAGATACGGATGCAGGTGCAGACCGCGGCGCGAGCCCTCATTCAGGCGGGTGCGAACGCGACGACAAGCGGGCTCGGGGAACAGATAAGGATGATTGCGCAGAATCAGGTTGAAAACCAGGCGCGCATCCAATCTTCCATAGAAAAGATCCAGCAGCGTTCTGGGTTGGCGAAGCTTTTCATCGGTCCGAATTACGGCGAGGTGAATAACGCCCAGAGGCTCATCACGCAGAACACCCAGCAGATCCGACAGCTTGAGCAGGTCGCCGCGCAAGTCTCCGGTTCAGGGGATCGACAGGCTATCACTACACAGGTCAAAACCCTTCAGGAGGCGAACAACCAGCTTGGAAATTCATTGGACGAGGCGCGCGGAGGATTCAGTCTTTTCGGTTGGATCATCAAGTTGTTCAGCTGATGCATCCGCATCCCTTCCGAGAGGCGCATGGATCGTTCCTGTTGCGGAACGATCTTTGTGTCATTGTGCGATCACCGAAACGGAGTCGATGATCATCTTTGCTGTCGCGGCAGTGGTGCCATATATCGAGAATCCGATACCCCCGTTCTGCGGGGAGGTCATTGCGGTCTTTCCTGCACCGACACCCTCGTTCGAAACGGAGCCCCCATTCAGCGAGCAGGTGACATAGACGCCCCGTATCGAGATCCCCGTATCCATCGGTCCCGCAGTCGAGCTCCCTTTTCCTATCGTGATCGCGGGCGATAGCGGGATCCTGTAGCCATTGATGTATTGAAGCGCCCGTACGGACACCCCGTTTCCCGAAGGGGTGTATTCGCACATCACATAATTGCTTGCGTTCCGATAGGCGGCCATCAATCCGAATGATGATCCGCTGGCCCACTCTATTGGGGCGGTCATGGAGTAGTCGTTCCACTCAAAGGAATTTTTCAGATATACGCCCGCGCCAAGGCTGTTTGGTCCGGCGGCAAGAAGGAGGCCGCCTCCGTTCGAGGGAGTCGCGGTGCCCCACGTCGTTTGCCACGCTACGTCATTCGAGAAATTCGTTTCTTCATATGGCAGAAGCAGCGCGCTTCCCGAGGAGGACAGCGTGGGAGATCCGGCGGTCAGCAATCCTGGCGGAGCAGGGATCTTCGGCGTTACCGTGATCGTTGCGGTGGCGACCGGAAGAAGGGAGGGTGGCGGCGGCGTAAGGACGGTTTGGGCCGGTTGTATCGTTGAAGTTTTCGCGGATGTCGTTGCGGGTGCGGACGCGTGTATCGGTGAAGAAGGCGTCAAAGGTGCGGATGTCGTTGCGGACGCGGATATAGATGTGGATGCAGATGCGGATACGGATGAAGGGAGGGGAGCAGACAGGGATCCCGATGGCGTGGCTGTTGCGACTGCGGCTCCCTGTGGCTCTTGCGCGGTCCCTTGTGCGATCCCCGAAAGATTTTGCGCAATATCCGCCGTGAATCCGTTCGCCTGCGATCCTTGGGTAAGGAGCGCAAGGATATCCTTCGGCGGCGACATGGCGAAAAAGAGCACAAGGGTGCTGAGCGCCATGAACCCAAGGATGGTGGCGATCGTACCGAACACCTTTTTCATGGTTCTATACTACCATACCGCATATGCGATTTTGCGGGGTGCGAGAGATGTGATTCTGCGTTATACGTTGATGCGCGTACCTTGAGATGCGTACCTTCCATGCCGTGCATGGGAATGCCATCGACGCGCATGCCCGAGGATTTCTATGGAAAAGCCGATCGGCCTGGAGTATACTCCCACACAGAAAGGAGGCACGCCATGGACGCGCGCTTCGTCAGGTTTTGGAAACCTATCGCGGAAGCCGTCGCGATCCTATTCCTCTTTCTCGTCTTTTTCGGGAAATTCCAGATCGCGGAGCGGTTATTCTTGTCGTTTGTGAACGGTGAATCTTCGGTGGCGTTCTGGGTCGCTGCGGGGACCCCTTTCGTGCCTGCGGTGGCCATTGCCATTGCGTGCAGCAGCTTCGATATATTCTCCTATTATTGCGGGTTTGCCCTCCTCAAGCGTTTTTATAAGGAGATGGCAAAACCGTTGTATGAGGAGATCGACAGCAGGACCGATCTTTCCGCCATCGATGGAAACGCCGAATGGGCAAGGAACGCATATCGCTGGGGGATCGGGATCTATCGGTTTGCGGTGCCTCAGCCATCGGAGGATGAGCGTGAAGGATCGCGTTCTTCGCGGAGGATGCTGTGGCATTACGCCCAGCTATATCGCTACGGTCTTACTCCCGGATCCATCTGGACGGGTGTGGGATACAGCTTCGCGTTCAAAATGGACCTTCTTGCCTCGGGTATCGTCGTGGGTATCGGAAATATCACGAAGATGCTCCTTTGCGGATATTTCTCCATAAAGATACCCCTCTGGAGCGTGATCCCCGTATTCGTCCTTGGACCTATGTGTTTGCGACATGCCATAGGTCGGCTACGAAGGCACTGTTCCGTGGCACACCCTTTTCCTGCAAAGGAATAAGGGTGTTTTTTATGCGAAAGTCCCGCGTATGCCGGTTAAGAAGTTTCGCGAGCTGTTTCCGCGATTCGTTCTGCGGCAAGTACTTCGCGCGCGGTGAAGATGAACGCGGGCACTGCGACGAGTAGCATGAAAAAGGTGATAAGCACGTATCCTGCATCCACTGGAAGATTGCGATCGAGGCCGAGAAGCGTGATGATGCCAAACACGCCGAAGAGGATCCCTCCGAAGAACAGCGTGCGTCCGCCGGTCTTCGCACCGATCTGCTGGATGGCGCGCTCGCTCAGGCGGAACCATCGGAGTGATGCGCCAAAGAGGTATCCTATGACGACGAGTGCGATCATGGTCCCGATCCCGAAAACGAGCCCCGGCAGAAATCCAAGCCATGGGCTTCGCATCGCCGGCGCAGCGATGGTGTTCACGAAAAGCGAGAATCCGCCGAGACCGAACCCGGCGATGAAACCGTGGATCATCGTCCAGCGGATGGGGGGCACGCCCTTATCGCCGGATGGCGTTTCGTGATGGTGCGCTGAGAGCAATCCGCTGACCGATCTTCCCATCTCCGCTTCGCTCTTATGATGATGGCCGAGAAGATGCAAATGGATGTACCGATTCTTGCCGATGACGAAGAAGCCCGCAGCGGACATCGCGATGCCCACCACGAGATATACGATACCGTTAATATCCGGGTTGAGGAGGAACGGGGCGAGCGCAAGATAGGCGATCTCCGAGAGGAGCATCCGTTGTACCGTGAATGCGGCGGAAAAGAAAAGACCCGCCTTCATTCCCTCGCGTCCGCTTGCCCCCCCGACCGCATAGCTGAACGTGATCGGCCATGTGTGCTCGTCCGGCAGCACGCCATGGAGGATGCCGAAGAAGAAGGAATAGATTACCGCAGTGAGGGGGGTCATATCGTATGTGTATCGGTGCGAAGGAAGGTGATGCGATTCTCTCGCCGACCTACGCGGGACATATGCTTATGGTAGTCTCGCAGAGTGCAAAGTCAAATAATCGTACTCATAAGGATACAAGGAAGGAACTTCGCCTTGATCGGCGCGCAACCTTTTAATCGCAATGCGCTCTGCGGATGATATCGCACGGCTCTTTTCCTTTGAAAACGATCACGATCTTTTATATGAAAAAACGGCGATCGCGTTGTGAGCAAATCGCCGCCGATGATGACGCATCTTCGAAAGATCCCGTTAGTCGACGGGGATCTCCAGGAAGTGCAGGCGCCTTCTCCGGAAGGAATATGCAATGGATCTGCCGCTCCTGTCGATGGTGATATTGGTCAGCGTGCCTTCCCGACCGCTTATCAGGTTTCTGAGCCGAGCAGCTTTCTGCTCCGAGGGCGCAATGATGGCGACCCCGTCCACTTCAAGGATCCTGTCCCCAGCTTCGATGATGCCCGCAGCCGGAGTGTTGGGCTGGACCTTGGTTACGAAGAGGCCGTATCCATGGTCAACCGGACGAATATCGATGAAGACACCGATGCCCATCTGATCGAGCAGGCCGACTTTCGCAGCAACGAGGATCAAGGGTATTGCGATGTACGCAAGTACGCATGCGCCAATGATATACGGAACTGCGCTGTTCATGAGATCCCCTTTCTTTGGGTTGCGATTTTTCCGAGGCTTCGGGAAGCATAGCAATGTTTTTCTTGTTTGAAAAGCCGTCAATGTCGGCAAAATAGGCGTTCGTATCATATCCGCACCTTTATCCGCAGATGGCGATCCGCGCCCTCCTTCTCGGCGAACGAAGCGTCGGGCGCAACCATATCCTCGGCAGCACCGCTCGTCGCGACCGGACCGCTCGCGCCATAAGTACGGTCCATGAATGGGAGGTTTTTACTCGCAGAGAATGCGGAAGATATAAAGGGATTGAGAGTGCGGTATGCTCAAAACCCAACAAGGGGTGCCCGGGTGGAGGAAGTCAGGACCTGTTTCAGAGAGTTTAGCGCAATTGTTCCCAATATCCTTTTTCCCTAACCTTCGCTTCTATTTTCGCTTTCAGTACTGTGATATCCATAGAATCCGGAGACGGAGATGCCTCCTGTTCTGCGAGAGATGCCCGAAGAGAATCAATTTCTTTTTCAAGCGCTTCAAATTTATTACGCCGGGATGCGTCGCGATCCTCCCTCTCTTTACGAGACGCCAACCATTGATTGACTTCGAGATCCGTTTCAAGTGCTTTTTCGTGCGCGACATCAACTGGGGAGATTTTTCTCTCGAAGAGCTTTCCGGAGAGTGCTCTATCGAGAAATCCGCTGCCGTTCTTGAGATCGGCACGGAATTTGAATTCCTCATCGGATTCTTTGCGTGAACGCTGCATGCGGGCTTGCCAGGACTCCTCGCTTTCGTTGGTATGTTTCCAACTTTCCGATCCGCCCATAGGAAAATTTTGGGACATAATAAAATCATATCATAAGGTCAAACTTCCTTTAGGGATATATCAAATCAGCCCCATAAAATTTATCCAAAAAATCGCTGGATCAGAGGGGTGTGCCCGAACCATCGGTTCAAATAAGAACCACTTTGGGTGCCTTAGTGGAGGAAGCCGGGACTTGTCTGATGAGTGGATGACGAAAAGGAGGACCTCAAGCAGGAGTTCTATGGGGTGATGCTAAACGGAGAGCTGAATGCGTTTGTAGCGCCATAGCCAACCACCACTTCATAGTTATTACCAGGGGGAACATTGGACGGCACTGTCCAGAGATAATTTCCTACATAGCTCCCCGTCGATGCCGGAGCATCGCTCACTATTCCGTATTGGTCGCCACTCGACGCATTTATGAGATTGATCGAAACAGTGGTCAGGCCGGAGGAGTTCCATGAGATTCTTTCCTTTTCCCCCACCCTCCATAGCGACCCCTGGATCGGCGAGACTATCTGGATCGAGGCCTTTGATTGTGACGCATTCTTTGTGGAACCGGAGGGCGTTGTTACCGCAGGGAGGGTTGTCGAAGAAGAGGTGGCAATACTCGGTAGGATACCTCCCGAACTCGTTGTGTTTGTGGAAGATGTCGCGAGGGGATTCGCATATTCTTGAGCGATTTTTTGCTCTTGTTGCTGTGCGTATTGATTTTGTTGTCCAGTTACATAGAAACTTATCGCAAAATAAAGGGCGCACAGAACGAATGTCGCTATGATTTTGAAGGCAACACTACTGCCGAGACGATCGGAAAAATCATCATGATTTTTCTCCGGTGGCAACGGATCGTCGCCGTATTGATTTGGGCCCGCTGTCCCAGACCGAAGGAGAAGGCCCAGAAGGAGATAGACATTGAAGACAGGGACGAGCATGGCGAGCACATACAAGCCTGATTTCCCGAGGTCGTGGAAGCGTCGGAAGGTTATAAAGATCGTAAAAATAAAAACGACGATATAAAAAAGGGATGCAACAAGCCCCGCTACAATAAAATTGGGAATAAGAACGGAAGAAATCAAATAAATACCGCCTGTAGCAACAACGGCCAATGCGACGCTCCAAATAAGGAAACGCAAACGGCCGATTCGACCTCCAATTTCCATGTTTTTATTATAGCAAACGCCCTCGCCGAAAATTTTGCCCTACGCCGCATTTTTACTTATCGGTCCAAACTTGCATCAGGGTCCTCCCTGTAAGTCCCCTACAACCCATCGAATTTTGGGTGGGTGCCTTGATGAAGGAGGTCAGAACCTGTTCGGTGAGATAAATCCCTCTTTTGGAGAAAATAAAATACCCGCCAAGCGGGTATTTTATTGCTTATTACTTTGTGCTCGTTGCTTGCGGGGCATTTTGATAATATCCTCGCATCATGCCGCCGGGCCCGTAATAATAGGTCGGGGCTCCCGCAGACTGGGTGGGAGCCGCGTTTTGGCTCTGATAGTAATATCCACCCATCATCGGCATATAGCCGTAGGGATAAGGAGAGCCGCCATAATAGCCATTTTCCATCATGCCGGGCCACATGCCATATCCGTAATAGCCAAGGGTAGTTTTGAACTCACCCACTTTGACGCCCATACAGAAGACCACGATCAAGATAAGAATGCCGAGGACCCAGCGAAGCAATTTATGATGACCGTCTTCGTGCGTATGTTCTTCCATAGTAATTAATTTTTTGTTGGCGACCTTTATCCTAAGACGACAGTACATTATGTATAATACCCCTATAGGGTATACTGTCAAATACTCAATTTGACACGCGATACCCAGTGGGGGTATCATAAGGATATGGATAAGGTAATAAAGAAAAAAGCCTTACGAAGGCTTCAGATCGTAAAGGGGCAGATCAAAGGCCTCGAAAAAATGATCGACGATGAAAAGTATTGCATCGACGTTATTACACAATCATCCGCTATCAAGCAGGCTCTTTCTGGCGTTGAAGATCTTTTATTAGAGAACCATCTTGCTACACATGTGGCGATGCAAATGAAGAGCGGAGAAAGTAAGAAGGCGACCGCAGAGATGGTAAAAGTATATAAGCTATCAAAGCGAATATAATATGAGATCAGTGCTTGCGATCGTGATTATGGTGGCTGCGATCTTCGCTCTCGTGGCGGGTAGTTTCGCCATGGTCAATATGGGATCCGGCAGTCATACAAACTGTCTTGCGGCGATTCCCGGGAGTCCAAAATGTCTTGGAAGGATGGATCTGTTTCAATTCGCAATAACGCATATTAGTACACTCCTCGGCATATCGCTCGGGATCGTCAGTCCAATAACAGCTTTTCTCTTGGCTGCGTTCGCAGTGCTCGTATGGATCGCAGTTTCTAATTCGTTCAACTTACTGTTGGGTTCCTTGGGCTATTCAAGGGTTTTTATTGAGGCAGAAATAGGTAGCGCTCGTAAGCAACACCACTGGATCTCCCTTCTTGAGAAACGCGATCCGTCTTCGTCTTGCGCTATGAACGTCTAAGCGAATCAATCTCGCCGCGTCGTTTATAGCGCCCCAAACCGCATCCCTGCGGTTTTTTCGTTGCACATAAATTCATCGGTCTATTGCCATGCATAAAAGCAAAAAGGTCGTTATCAGTAAAACAGAGCCATTCTTCATCATCCTGACACTTGTCGGTGCGTTCGCGTTGTTTACATAGCAAACGTTGCGGATGGCGCAATATCACATGAGTGCGCCCCCTCTCCAGTAAAGCACTACCACTATAATCTCCCAATCCAAATGAATAGAAAACCAACGTTAGAAGAGTTCCTTAAAAAAATTGAATCAACAAAAGAAAAGGCGGGCGTTGATCTGTCGACGGCTGAAGATCTGAGCATCGCAGTCATGAACCTCATAAGCCTCGAAGAGCATTTTTTCTTCACGGGAATAAAAACGAAAAAAGATGAGTACTTCGACACAGTGCAAGAGATCCGGGAGTTGCGTAAACAATTTCTCACGCAATTAATGCCTAAGCACGAAGGGGAAACGTGGTGCATCTCAAAACATCTTCTTTCCGCCACGATGCGCCTTATTGAAGTGGGCAATAAGTTGCAATCGGAAGGCATAAAAGAAAAAGCGAAGCAAACATTTGAAGGAGCCTATAAGGTCTACTCGATCTTTTGGGCCCTCAAATTGGATCTCGTTAATGGCAGCGAGATTAAGGAAGCGGCAAGGGGCGGCTCCGACTTAGAAACAATTATCGCTAAGATGGCCGATTGCTGCAATGAATAGTAACAACGATAAATAAAATGGAACACGAAACACATCATCACGAACAAGAAACAGAGTTAATGGAAGAGCTTCTTCCGGAGACGGTGGTAAAAAGCCATAAAAAAGACTTGTTCTTACCACTCAGTATTCTTGCAGTAGCACTGCTTATCGCTTCAGCATTCGTCTATCTTGGCAATCAGAGAACGGCATCGGGGCGCAGCACTCCTATACAAAATATCTCAGCCGCTACATTGCAGGAAAAGGTAATTCCGGCAAACGGCGTGATATTGCCGGTTCGCTGGGGCGATCTCGGGAGGCAGCTTGTATCGGCGGGTGTCATTAATGAGCCGCAATTCCTCGCGCTCTATGCGCAGCGCGGGGGGTTATCGCCCGACATGAAGGCGCTTCTTGATAATGCAGATAATGGGAATCTCATTATTACATTGCAAAATTCCGGCACCATATTAAATCTTTTATGGGCGCTTGGCCTTGGGAACAATAATCCAATCCTTACGAGCGGGCCCATGGAGAATCCTCAATACGGAGGCGCAAAGAACTTTGCTTCGACTGGCGGTTGGACGCTTTCAGTCGGCAATGCGATGAACCATTATAGCGCTCATTCGTTCGTAACGCTTACCGCCGATCAGCAAGCACGTGTGGTGCGTGTCGCACAAAACATCTATCGCCCGTGCTGCGGAAACTCCACGTTATTCCCGGATTGCAATCATGGCATGGCGATGCTTGGACTCCTTGAGCTCATGGCATCGCAGGGCGTTTCGGAAGCGGACATGTACAAGGCCGCGCTCGCGGTGAATTCGTATTGGTTCCCTGATACCTATCTCACACTTGCAACCTACTTCCAAAGCCAGGGCGTCGATTGGAGTGCTGTCGACTCAAAGACGGTGCTTGGTGCTGGATATTCAAGTGCTCAAGGATACCAGCAGATAGTAAATAAAATAACTCCAGTGCAGGCGCAATCGTCGGGCGGCTGCGGGGTGCAATAACCAAAATTGAAATCTTATGAAATCAACGAATGACAATTTCTGGTTATTCATAAGCATCGGATTGTTTGTAATCATCGTCGGAACTGCGGGAGCTTATGCATTTCGGTCATTCAGTACGAATGCCGTATCACAAGAGAACGCCACTGTCGTTGCGCCATCACAAACCCAAACACCTTCATCCGGCCAAAGCGGCGGATGTGGGGTCTAATCGCTATGGAAACAATAATCAGTACATCACTCATTGCGGCATTTATCGCAGGCATCGCGGCCTTGTTCGCGCCATGCTGCGTTACGGTGCTTCTGCCCGCATACTTCGGTTCGATCTTTCGCACGAGGCGGAAGGTGTTCCTCATGACATTCATTTTCTTCCTCGGCATCTTGACCGTATTCCTTCCGTTAGGACTCGGTTTCTCGATGCTTGGACAGGTGTTCAGTCGTTATCATCGCGAGATCTTCACGGTCATTGGTATGGTACTTTTCGCTTTGGGAATCTCACTTCTCTTAGGAAAGAGGCTCCCTATGCCGAAATCAATGCGCCTCAAACCGGAACTCACTGGAAATGAGAACGCTGGATCAGTGTATCTTCTTGGCATCTTCTCCGGCATCGCAACCACTTGTTGTGCGCCGGTACTCGCGGGAGCGCTCGCGCTTTCGGTGTTGCCGGGTTCGTTCATCTGGGGAATTATCTACACACTCGCCTACGTGCTCGGCATGGTGACCCCACTCTTTGTCCTTGCGGCAGCACTTGACCGGACCAAGATGTCCGAACGTCTCCTTGGCGTGCGGAAGCCGTTGGAATTCACGCTATTCGGAAAGGCCATTCGCATGAGGATCTCCGACCTCCTTGCGGGACTGACTTTCTCGATCATGGGAGCACTCACGCTCTACTGGGCATCGATGAATCAGGTTGCCGTGCATTCGATGTTGCAAGTGAATATCAACATCTATCTCACGCAGCTGAATAATTTCCTTACCCCCTATATCGGGTGGGTGCCGCAATACGCGTGGGCGGTCATGTTCGTCGGACTCCTCGTAGCGCTCGTGGTGCTTGCTCTCAAGCAATTCAAAAAGGACTGATTAAAAAAACATAAAACCATGAAAAAAAATACATCAAACGGTACTATGGCGGTTAAAGTGATCGGCATTTTTGCTATCTCGATATTTATCCTCGGAGGTATCGCTCTACTCAGTTATGAGAACAGCGACGCAGCACCTCAGGCGGGCGCCACAGGGTCTGGTAGCTTCGGCAGTGCACTCATCGGCAAGCCCGCGCCGCAATTTTCGCTGAAAGATCGCAACGAAGTCACATACACCCCAGATAGTTTGAAAGGAAAGAATGTGATTCTTTTCTTTAACGAGGGAATTATGTGCTATCCCGCATGCTGGAATCAGATGGTCGCGCTCGCGACGGATCCTCGGTTTCAAACATCCGATACGATCGCGCTTTCCATCGTGATCGACTCTCCGGATCAATGGCAGTCGGCGATCCAGAAAATGCCGGACCTTGGGAAGGCAACCGTTCTCTTTGACACCGATAAATCCATTTCGCAGGAATACGGGATGCTCACCGCACTATCTTCGATGCATTACGGTTCCTACCCAGGTCATTCGTTCGTGATCCTCGACAAACAAGGGATCGTCCGCTTCGTCTATGATGACCCAGCTATGGGCATTGATGACGATCGTATCGCGGCCGATCTCCAAACGTTGAAATAGCATGCATAGACCGATCACGAAATCCTTTATCGGAGGGTCTATTGCGACGGGCACGCTCATCGCGGCATATTTCGCAATCGTTTCCCTCATATCGGGATTTGCATTCGCCGGAAGTCAGTTTGTGGAATTCTGGTTCTACTTCGTGGGATTGGCACTCGGCTTCGGCATTCAGATCGGGCTTTACATCTATCTGAAGCAACTGGTCCGTGGCGCAAGCGGCGGGCCAGTGGTGGCGGTGACGGGGATGACCTCGACCGCCGCCATGGTTGCGTGCTGCACCCACTATCTCGTGAACATTCTGCCAATTCTTGGAATAAGCGCCTTCGCCTCATTTGTCGGCGAATATCAGGTTCAGTTCTTTTGGGTTGGTATCGCATTCAATCTTGTGGGTATCGTCTATATTGCAAGTCGAGTTATAAAAGTCAGGGGGAATATGCAGCACATTGCATGAACAAATCAAATCTTGCATGGACTGTCCTCTGTGAAGCACAGAAAGAACATACGCTTGCAATCGCGGGGCCGTATGCCCGCATTCGTCATCCACAATACATGGCATTCATACTTGTTATGCTTGGGTTCCTGTTTCAGTGGCCGACCATTCTCACGCTTGCTATGTTTCCGGTACTTCTGTGGATGTATGTGCATCTCGCGCGAACCGAAGAGAGAGAAGCGCAAGCGATCTTTGGCGTGGAATGGAATGCATATGCGGCGCAAACACCCGCGTTCATTCCCTAATGGAAACGAAACAATAAATCATTGAAATAAAAATCAACACCTATGTTCAGAATCTTTAAGAAAAAGTGTCCGATTTGCAGGATGGCACTCGAAGAAGGAAAACAATATCCTGAGGAATTCGGTAAACAATTCTGTTCGGAAAGATGCAAGACACAGTATCAAGAATTAACAAATAAAAAGAAGCAATCGCAACATTCCAGCCATGGTGGGTGTTGTTAAGAGTTCAACGCTATGCGGTTATCGTTTCTTTTGATCGGACTCGGATTTGTCGCGGTTTTGGCCGTCGGGGGTATTTCGAGTTCTCGTGCAGTAGCTGCAACGGTGGTAGCTACGAGTACTGGCGGCAATGCTTCGCAAGTCCAGATCAATACGGATAACCAACAGATCGCAGACCTCAACCAAAAAATAGCATCCTACCAAGCGCAACTTCGGAAAGTAGGTGCGGATAAGAAAACGCTCCAAGCGGCTATTCACGCGCTCGATTTGCAACGCAGCAACGCACAAGTGCAGGTTGCCGTTACCCAACTGCAGATCAACGCAACCCAGGCCCAGATCAAACAGTTGGGCGGAGAGATATTGGGAGCGAAGCAGACGATAGCAGGGGATCAGGCGGCGCTCGGAGAATATCTTCAAAGTCTTCAAAAAGCCGACGATAAGCCGTTGATCGTGCAGATGCTTTCATCGGGCGGTCTTGTTCAAGCATGGGATGATATTAATGCGACAGTAAAGATGCAAACCGCCGTCCAAAATCAAATGCAGGCGCTTCGTGTCCAGGAAGACAGCCTTGCCAACTCGCAGACAGTTTCAAAACAGAAACAGGAAGCACTCACATCGCAAAAACAGGCATTGGCATCACGGCAGCAATCGCTTATCGCGACGGAACAATCTAAAAGTCAGCTGCTCGCCGAAACCAAGTCGCAAGAATCTGCTTATCAAAAATTGCTTGCCGCGGCGCACGCGGAGCTCAGTAGCTTCTCGACGTTTACAGAGAACGCGGGCGGATCAAAACTGCTTGCCAATCAGACCAGTTGCGACTCGTGGGGCTGCTATTATAATCAGCGTGATTCGGCATGGGGCGCTACTCCTCTTGATGGGACAAAATATACGCTTGCACGCGCAGGGTGCCTCATTGCATCCGTGGCGATGGTGCTCACGCATTACGGGTATAAGGATGTGACGCCTGCGACCATCAACTCGAACCCCGATAACTTCGCGGGGTATTCACCCGATCTGCTGCTCGCGTCGATCGACGTTGACGGTGTGACCGTTATGCGAAAGGCCATCAGGGTGAAAGGTGCCACTGCCGCACGAAAAATTTCAGTTATTGATGCGATGCTTGCGACTGGCCATCCGGCAATCGTCGGCATGAATGCCCTCGGCGGCACGCATTTTGTCGTACTCACGAGCGGGAGCAATGGTGATTACCTCATGCGCGATCCGTATGTAGCGAATGGTAACGGTATCAGCTTCACCTCCTATTATTCATTGAAGGAGATATATAGCATTGCGAAGATCGTGATCGGGAGTTGACAGTAAATACCCCCTAGGGGTATCATTAAGAAAATAATATGAGCCACGACCATATGCATCACAACGAAGGGGCTGTTCGGCAACCGAATTGTGCCTGCGGCAAGAAGTGTTCCGGGTGCTCTGCGGAAAAACTAGCTGTTAATTGTGGTTGTGATATGGAAGCAAAACAGTTTGAATCCGATATGGATCATTCTTGCTGCCACAATACGCATAATAAAAAGACGAGCGCTCCGGCCGTCGCAATGAGTGCGGAGGGAGGATCATATTATACCTGCCCAATGCATCCGGACGTGAGATCGAAAGTGCCCGGTAAGTGTCCGGGGTGCGGCATGGACCTTATCCTTAAAAAGGGCGAAGTTGCTTCGCAAGGTGATCATGCAAATCATGATATGCAGGCCATGAGCCATATGGATCATGAGGCGGCGATGACGAGCCCGCAATTGGCGAAGCAGATGGAGCGGGATATGCGTCGCCGATTTTGGATTTCATTCATACTCTCGATCCCGATCTTTCTTTATTCGCCGGTCGGCACAGCAGTGTTCAAGGTCGCGCTTTGGAGCCCCATCCCAATCAATTGGCTATTATTGATCCTCACCACGCCGATCGTATTTTGGACGGGCTCGATCTTCATCACAGGGACATACTATTCCCTGAAAGCAAAAAAGCTGAACATGGCGGTGCTTATTGCGACAGGGGTGTTGGCCGCCTATCTTTTTAGCGTTCTTCTCACCGTTATCGGAAGCCCCGATACTTTTTATGAGGCAGCAGCACTTTTGGTTACCTTCGTGCTCTTTGGCCATTGGATGGAGATGAAGTCTCGGCGTGGCACTTCGGAATCTTTGCGGGCCCTATTTGATCTTGTGCCGCCAAAGGCAACGGTTATCCGCGATGGTAGGGAGATCTCGATCCCAAGCGCCGAGATTATGCATGATGACATTGTAGTAGTGCGGCCCGGCGACAAATTACCGGTGGACGGCGTTGTGACCGAAGGCGAGAGCGCGGTTGACGAGTCGCTCGTTACGGGAGAATCAATCCCAGTCACAAAAATGATCGGCGACAAAGTCACCGGTGGATCGGTCAACCAAACAGGGACCCTTAAGTTCAAGGCGACGCAGGTGGGTGCGGAAACCGTCCTCGCGCAGATCATTAAGCTCGTTGAGACGGCCCAGAATTCCAAAGCGCCGGGTCAGCGCCTTGCCGATCGCGCTGCTGGCTGGCTCGTTATCTTGGCCGTTGGTTCGGGTATCGTGACATTTCTTGGCTGGTATTTTTGGGGCCACACAGGATTCATCACTGCGCTGACATTCGCCATTTCAGCAGTGGTGATCGCGTGTCCGGATGCTTTGGGGCTTGCGACGCCGACCGCCGTGGCGGTGGGTACTGGTATCGGGGCAAAACATAATATCCTCATTAAAGATGCCGCGACACTAGAGAACACTTCCAAGTTGAATGCGGTTGTGCTCGATAAAACAGGGACGTTGACGGAAGGGAAGCCAAAGGTAACCGATATTGTTCCACTGAATGGTTTTAACGAAGAAGATGTCTTGCGGTATGAGGCGAGCATTGAAAACAATTCCAATCATCCGGTTGCAAAGGCTATCGTGGACGAGGCCGCCAAGCGTGGCGTTTCTCTCGTGGAGTCTTCGCAATTCGAATCTATCCCTGGCTATGGCATAAAGGCGACCATCCTTGGCAAGCGGGTACTCGCGGGGAATGAACGATTGATGACAACGAATGGCGTGGATGTGGTGTCGGCGAGGATGACCATCGACAAGCTTGCGAACGAAGGGAAGACGATCAGCCTGCTTTCCATCGATGAGAAGATCGCAGGGGTTACCGCCGTCGCCGATACCGTGCGCCCAAGCGCGAAACAGGCGATCAAACGACTCCAAGACCTCGGTATCGAAGTGGCGATGATAACGGGTGATCATAAAGTCGTCGCGGAAGCGGTCGGAAAGGAGCTTGGCATCAATCGTGTTTTTGCAGAAGTGCTCCCTAAAGATAAAGCGAGTTATGTGAAGAAACTGCAGGACGAAGGAAAATTTGTTGCGATGGTGGGCGATGGTGTGAATGACGCTCCGGCGTTGGCGCAATCGGACATCGGTATCGCGATCGGCGCGGGTACTGATGTAGCGATCGAGACCGGTAACATAGTGCTTATGAAATCCGATCCGAACGATATTGCCTCGGCAATCATCCTGAGCAAAGCAACGGTTGCTAAAATGAAGCAGAATCTTTTCTGGGCGGCAATCTATAACGTGTCCGCGATTCCCGTTGCGGCAGGCGTATTCGCAGGGATCGGTATCACGCTCCGTCCGGAGATTTCGGCGCTCCTAATGTCCGCGTCATCTATTATTGTTGCCACCAATGCGGTGCTCTTAAAGAGAGTCGAAAGTAAGCTTAAAAGCTAAAAGGTCGCGAGGTAAATAATTAATTACTATTACATTGCTTTCACTTAAACGGTATGGATGGCTCTGCGTGCTTGGTATCGAAGTGGCCTATGTTGGCTGCATGATCTATCGCTTTTTCCTGAACGGCGCGGCTCTTAGCTTGCATGCATCACTCTTTGAACTCCTTCCAGGATTTTCATGGGGAATTGGCGGCATGGTCATCGGTGCAATAGACCTCTTTATCTTTGCATGGATTTTTGCGTGGTACATGGTCTGGATGCACAATACGAGCATCCAGAAATAGTGGTGGATTTCTCCCACATGTCCACACTTATAAAATGCCCTTTCGGGGGCATTTTAATTTGCAGGCACTATTTTTTCATTACGCCAATTTCTAATACATAAATCTCCCCATCCGTGGCCGAACCACAGGGCGAGGAATACAAGAACATAAATGACTGCCGCTCCGATGTCCGTCGACCCCGCAGTGTACGGGCCACCGAATCCTTCGGCGGTGGACCAGATGACGAGACTCATTGCGATACCACCCCACGTTGCGACGCGTGACGCGATGCCGAAGATGAGCGCAAGAGCAATTGCTGTTTCTGCAGTTGCAACGAGTAGTGCAAAAAGCCCCGGGTTTACTCCTATTATATGAATCCAAAGTGTGATCCAATTTTTAACGAGCAGTGGCTGGCCGTCGAGGTTCCCCGAGAGATAACTCGTAAAGTTTGTGAAGAAATCTGGCTGCCATTTGAAATAAGCGTCAATTCCCCAAATGGCGCCGAAAGCGATTCGGAGCCATGCGAACTTACGCTGGTCGGTCATGATTTTATTTTACCTTATCCGGAGGTGCATTAAAATCAATATGCATTCATGCTTAAACCAGCCCATTATTTTAAATGAGAGGCTTGGACCTGCAAAAACGCAGATGATATAAAGGAATCAAGAACGTTGTACGCTCAAAATCCAACAGGGGGGTGCCTAACGGGAATCGAACCCGTATCATCGGAGCCACAATCCGAGGCTCTACCATTAAGCTATAGGCACCATCATGGATGCCGCGTCCTGCGCCGCGAGTATCCGCATACATAATCTACACGGAATCGGCTGTTTTTTCAACATTTTTGGAGTATGATTGACCCATGATCTATCCTGAGCTGGAAAAAGAGGATTCGCAGGTCTATGAGATCGTGAAGCGGGAGGAGCGGCGGCAAAAGGAGGGTATCGAGCTCATTGCGAGCGAGAATTATGCCTCTCGCGCGGTCCTCGAAGCGATGGGGTCCGTGCTTACGAATAAATACAGTGAAGGGTATCCCGGAAAGCGGTATTACGGCGGGAACGGAGTGATCGACGAGGCGGAAGCACTTGCCATTTCCCGGGCAAAGGAGCTTTTTGGCGCTGAACACGTGAACGTGCAACCGCTTTCCGGTTCTCCCGCGAATCTCGCCGTCTATATGGCGCTTCTCCAGCCAGGCGACAAAGTGCTGGGATTCTCGCTCGATCAGGGCGGACATCTTTCCCATGGCCATCCACTGAACTTCTCCGGGAAACTCTATTCCATCATCCCGTACTTCGTGGATAAAGAACGGGAGGTCATCGATATGGACGAAGTGGAATCGATCGCACTCCGCGAAAAGCCGAAGATGATCCTTGCGGGATTCTCCGCATATTCGCGCTCCCTTGATTGGAAGCGCTTCCGGGAGATCGCAGACGCATGCGGCGCATATCTCTTCGCGGACATCGCCCACATCGCAGGGCTCATTGCGGGCAAACAACTTGAAAACCCCGTGCCATATTGTGACGTGGTTTCCACGACGACGCATAAGACCCTCCGGGGTCCTCGCGGTGCGATGATCATGTCAAAGGAGCGCTTTGCGGCTGCGATCGATAAAGCGGTGTTCCCGGGCGTGCAGGGAGGTCCTCATGACCATATCACCGCGGCAAAAGCGGTGGCATACGGAGAGGCGCTCAGGCCGGAGTTCGCCGAGTATGCCGCGCACGTGATCGCGAACGCCCGTGCGCTCGCCGCGGCGCTCGCCGCCAAAGGGTACCGCATCATATCCGGAGGTACGGACAACCATCTCATGCTTGTGGATGTGGCGGGGAGCAAAGGCATCACCGGAAAAGAGGCGGAAAAAGCGCTGGAACAGGTGGGCATATCCGTCAATAAAAATATGATCCCATTCGATCCCCGAAAACCTCTCGATCCCTCGGGTATCCGTCTCGGCACCCCCGCACTCACTACCCGCGGATGCGGCGAAGAGGATATGCGGACCGTCGCAAGCCTTATCGATGAGGCTCTTGCGGCACGCAATGACGATGCGGCGCTCGGCCGCATACAGGAAAAGGTCAGGGAGTTCGCGCTCAAGTTCCCCGTCCCGGGGATCGAGTGATCGCATTGCTATCGCGTCCGTTCTGCGGCACAATATTCCGGATATGATCATCGATGGGAAGGCCATTGCGGCCGAAATCATGGAACGACTGAAGGCCCTTCCGAAACAGGACCGCTTCTTCGGCGCGGTTCTCGTCGGACGCGATCCCGCGTCGGTGAACTTTCTTGCACAGAAGGAGCGCGTTGCGCGCGAACTCGGCATCGATTTCCGCCTCTATGAATTCCCTGAAGCGACGACGACCGATGTCCTTCGCGCGGAGATCGGACGTCTTGCCGCCCCCAAGGCTTGCGGCGCCCTCATCGTCCAACTTCCTCTCCCGGAACATGTGAACCGGCATTATGTCCTTAATGCGATCCCGAAAGGCAAGGATGCCGACTGTCTCGGCGAGTCCGCGCTCGGTGCGTTTTATACCGGAAGGGGGGCGATCGTCCCTCCCTCTGTTGCCGTGGTGGAGGAGGTCATTCGGAGGGAGATTCGAGGAGACCTTCGCACGCTCAATGCGGCGGTGGTGGGCGCCGGGTTCCTCATCGGCAAACCGGTGGGATTCTGGCTCCAGAACCGCGTAGGGGAGCTCGTCGTGCTCGATATCTCCGTACGGGACGTGCACGCGAAGCTTGGCGAAGCCGATATCGTGGTGAGCGGCACCGGACACGCGCACCTTTTCAACGCAGCCCATCTGAAGCCCGGCGCGCTTGTGATCGATTTCGGGTTTGCCCGTGACGCTTCCGGAAAGATCGCGGGCGATTTCGATCCCGCCGGGGCCGAAGAAAAGGGGATACGCTACACGAGGACCCCCGGCGGCACCGGCCCCCTGCTCGTTGCAAAGCTCTATGAGAATTTCTATAGCCTCAATTCCCCATCATCCGTCTTTGGTGCGCGCTGAGGGATTTGAACCCCCGACCCACTCCGTGTAAAGGAGTTGCTCTACCCCTGAGCTAAGCGCGCATGCCCATTCATCCTATAGGGATTTATGAAAAAGTAAACCTTTCGGGGGAGCGGTCCGCGGAACGGTGCCGGAATCCCGATGGAATGGGGGAGGGAGGGGCATGCGACCGGTAAAAAAATCCCCACGGCATGCCGTGGGGAGCGGTCCGGGGACCGGACCATTTCCTATCTGCGATCAAAGGAGCTTTGCGGCGATCTCTGCAAGGATCGAACGTTCGCTCCTTGAGAACGTGATGTGTCCGAAGAGCGGTTGGCCCTTCATCCGTTCCGTCACGTGTGAGAGTCCGTTCGTCACCGGATCGAGGTAGATGTTGTCGATCTGATCGATGTCGCCCGTGAGGACGATCTTCGACCCCTTGCCGATGCGGGTGATCACCTTCTTGATGTCGGGAGCCGTGAAGTTCTGCGTCTCATCGACGATCACGAACTTGTGGTGCAGCGACCGTCCTCGCACGAAGTTGATGGGTTGGATCTGGATGCTCGGATTCTTCCCGTTGATCATCGCTTCGAGATCGTAATTCTTGCGGCGGGTTTCGTCCGAGGGCTTCGTTTCGTATTGTTCAAGCTCCCTTCCGATGGAGAGAAGCTCCAGCGAGTCGAGGATGGGCTGCGCCCATGGGCCCCATTTCGCCACCATATCCCCCTTGAGGAATCCCAGAGGGGTCCCTATCTCGGAGTTCGCCCGGTACACGAGGATCTGTTCATAGATCCCCTTCCCGGTCTTCGGTGTCGTCTGGTTGGTTCCCGCGAGGAGCGCCATCAGTGTTTTGCCTCCGCCGGCGATGCCGGAGAGGGAGATGATCTGGATCTCCGGGTCCATGAGCAGGGCATATGCGAACGCCTGTTCGATGTTGCGGGGCCTTATCTCCCTACCCTTCTCTTCGGAAGGTTTCGCTACCGGAGAGAAGTACGGAACGGTTCCGGGGGTCGCTTTCGAAAGGGCGAGGACGTGCTTGCCCTTACCGTCATCGGAACGGAACACGCAGCACTGGTTCGGAAAAAGTTCGGGGATATCCGCGAAGCGGCGTGCATCCTCTGCCTCAAGACGTCCCGAACCATTGGCTTCGAAAAGCCTCGTTGCGATCTCCCGGAGTCCTCCGGGATCGTGCGTTACGATCTCTGCGATGCCGGAATAGAGCTTGTCCGGAGTATCGACGAGACGGTCCTTTTTGTAGTCCTCGGCCCTTATCTTCAGAGCGTCAGCCTTGATCCTCAGGTTGATGTCCTTCGTGACGACCATGACGTCCCCGATCGGGCCGAACCTCGAGTAGAGATTCGCGCCTTTCCGGTTGTCGTCATTCTTCTTCTGCTTTTTGTTCTCCGTGCGAAGGGATTTCTGGTGCTTCCATCGAAGTGCGACGCCGAGGATGAAATCATCGGCCTTCGTCATATCGAGGAGGTTTCCGCTTATACCCTGGGGTATGTAGACCTGCGTGCTTACCAGCAGGAATCCTCCCCCGGGGGTGGGAACGCCTTCGCACAGCGATCCGCGTTTCTGGAAATCGTCGAGCAGTCGTATCACTTGGCGTGCTGCCGCTGCAGTGCCATTCCCTCCTCTTTCTTTGTGGTGGTCCAGTTCCTGCAGTACGGCAAAGGGGATATCCACGATATTGTCCTGAAAGGACAATATCGCCTTGGGGTCATGCAAGAGAAGCGATGTGTCGACGATGATCGTTTTTCGAACGTTCATAAAGCCCTTTCTGCCCGGGCATCATGCGTGATGTCTGGCGGCGGGTTGGGGTTGATGGTTGTAAAGCTTCCTATCCGCATTCTATAACCTTCCTCGCCCGATGCGCAATGCGCTACCAGGAAAAGTTTTCCACATTTTTTCCAGTGTTGCACGGGGCGGGATCGCGATATGGATCCCTCATTCTTTTGTAGACGCCTTGCCCGCAGTATTCTGCGTCCGGTTTGAGGGTGGGGAAGGGATGAGCGGCGGGTGCGTACCGCCATTCGTCATTGTTCCGCGTTATAAAGCGCAAGCACCTCTGCCGGTGAGAGCGCTCTATTATAAAGACGGATATCCTCTATCGTCCCATCCAGATACATGGAGCTGCCGTTATACATATCCCATCGTCCCAGGTAAAGCGGATCCCCGGCTCCCGGATCGGGGATCGCGGAATTGTAATAGTTGCTGCTCGCAAGCTGCCCGTTTATGTAAAGATATGCCGTATCCGAGGCATAAACGCCGGTGACGAGATACCATGAGTTTGCATTGAATTGCAGCGAACCAAAATCGGCATCGTTCCATCCGTTGTTGTCGTAATACGTCGACCAGCCGAGCGATGCTATATAGATGTTGTTGTTGACCATCCCAAGAAAATAATCCGTTCCGGTAGCGACGGTCCCGTTCCTTGAGATGAATGGATAGGCGACCCCCGACGCGGGCACGGTCGGTAGATTCGCCCATGCGGATACGGTCCATGGCCCTGGGAGATCGAGCGAGGCTGCATCCGCCACGTTCACATATTGATTCGTGCCATTGAACGAGAGGGCGTTTCCGAATAATCCGGCGGTCCATCCGGGGCCGTTCACGAGGGTTCCATTGTTCCCGTTCCCCGACTGGTCGAGGGCGGCGGTGCCGGTGCCCTCGTTGAGCGGCCAGTAGCCTACGAGGCCCTGGGTGTTCCAGAGCGGGGAGATCGTGAGTGCGGACCCTTGCGCTAAGACGCCTGGATATCCGGAGATCATAGGATTCGCCTCAAGGGCCGCTTTCTGCTTGTTCGACTCCGGAATGGCGGTCGTCATATAGAAGGATCCCGAAGGGGAATATGTGTAATAGAGGCCGGAGGAGGAGGCGTTCACGGGGTCCACGGGAAGGGATCCAAAGGGGCTTCCCGAGGAGATTATTTTGAAATCGACGGGGATCCATCCTGTACCATCGGTATTCCTGAGAGACGTCCCGGAGTCGCATTGATAGGTATATCCCGAAGGAAGTGCAGGAAGGCCGAGGGATGCGCAGGTAGAGGTCTGTGTTCCCGTAAGCGTGGGATCGGGGAGGGAGACATAGACGGAGGAGGCGTTGCCAAGAGAGAACGTCGATGCGCCCGATTGATCGGCCTCATAGATGCCAAGGGCAGAATGCAACGTTGCCGCATCGGACGCCCGGTTCGCATCCCGTGATTGCGCAAGCAATTGGGCGGGATTCAGCACAAGCACCACGACGACCGCGAGGATCGCGATGATCGCGATCACGACGAGAAGCTCGATGAGGGTGAAGGCATTCTCCGGCTCATTCCAAGGGATTTCTTTCATACGGTGCGTATAATATATTATATAATTTTTTGATTCATATATTCTATACGCATGGCAAAACAGCCCTACGCTCGGGATTTTCCATTGGGGAAAACGATGATTGGTCGGGCCGCCGGGAATCGAACCCGGTCTATCTGCTCCCAAAGCAGACGTACTACCGGTATACTACGGCCCGAGATCAAGGGAATCGCCCCGCACGATACGGGGGGCGATGACCGCGACGCGGCCAGACGGCCGTTCGCATCCCTTTAAATTATCTTACTTTTGGTCTATTATCAATGCGCGATACGCCCCCGTAGCTCAATGGATCAGAGCAGGACTCTTCTAAGGTCTCGATGTGGGTTCGATTCCTACCGGGGGTACAACCGAGAAAAAGCATTTCGAGAGAGCGGTATTCCGGTCTCCCGGGTCGCGCCGCCGGGATGCGGCATTTTCCCCCGGGAAGGATCGGTCGGCGTGCGAGGGGATCGTGCGCGATCCCCGGATATCACTCCGGGTCTTTCCGGAATATGCTGGCCCTCATCTCTTCGAGTCCCTGCTCCTTCTTCAATGAGCGCTCCTCGTTCTCAAGCTCCTTATATTTCTTTATGGCAGCCGTTTGGAATTTTCCGACCTCCTCATCTTCCTGCGATACGGCCCCCATTGAGAGCGTTTTCTCCAGGAATCCCATCACGATCCCATCCCTGACCTCCGGAGGGAATTCTTTGATATGGTCCACAAGGAACCGTTCGGCCTCACGCTCGTCGTTCTTTTCGAGTATGACGAGAAATTCGCCGATCAATTTTTGGAACGGTGTCTCTGCCGTGAATGGGATCATGGTTTCAAAATTTCCATGAAGGCCTGTTTGAGCATCGGGAAAAGGATGGTGGCCCAATGGCCCTTTTTGTCGCCCATCTTCTTCTTCACCTCCTCGTCGTACCATTGCGAGTCGAAATCCTTTTCATCGAATGACTGGTTGTTCCTTTGAGCCTCTGCGCGCGCTTGGTCAAGCGACGTTCTATATCTCCTTCTCAGGTCGGCCTGCTCCTCGTTCCCAAACGACCCCCCCAACATGTTCCGTATCTCAGGAAGGGATATATCCTCAGGTTCGCTTTCGTGGGTATTGATGCTCAGATTCTTGGTGAGTTCCGTATGCATCATGCTGTTCTTCGAAAGCGTATCGCGAAGCGCGAGTCCCACCATTTTTCTCGCTCCTTCGACGTCCTTGAGCCGGGTCTTCATATCGTCCGCAACATCCATGAGGTCGTTGGTCGCCTCTTGGATGAAGTCCCCCCGATAAAGCGCCGCACGCTGCCAGATACCCCTGAAACGGGTGCTCCCCGCGATCATCTTCTCGAGTTTCTTGCGATCGCCGTCCCACATCGCCTTGAAGATCTCCGATTCCGTGAATTTCCCCTCGAGGCCGGCATTTTTTATGACGTTCTTCACCTCTTCGTTCGACGAGGTGAATTTTTCATACTTCTTTTCGACTTCGGCGAACTCGGACTCCATCTTTTTGAAGGAGGCTTCATCGGTGATGGCAAGTTCGTGGAGCTTTCTCGCGAATATCCCCTTTACATTGTCCGCGCCAAAACTGTCGACGAGCCTTTTGAATTCGGGCGAGTGTACGAGGACCTTTTCAAGGTCGCCGGATATCTTTTGATTGAGCTTTTCCGCACGGGTCCCGAGCTTCAGATACTCCTCCCTGCTTTTCATGAGCGCCTCCGTCTCATGCTCTTGGAGCTTTCCTTTGAGCATATTCTCCGATACAGCCTTATCCACCCCTTTTTCTTGAAGGTATTTTCCAAAAAGGAGGGATTGTTCCCGATCCCCTCTGATTTCATTGAGGGTCGGTCCTTGCGGTTCTTCCGGAGCGTTCCTTGCTGCCGTCTCTTCGCTTTTTCTTTCCCATTGCTCGGCGATTCCCATGTATATATATAATCACAAACATCCCGTTGATACAACGTGGATAGCGGGGGAACATGACCTCTTTTTGTGCCGCGGGGTAGAATCGAACTGCCGTACTCCGCTCTTCAGGCGGATGCTCTACCATTGAGCTACCGCGGCGTGAACAAGGATTAGAATACGGCATTCTTCCTGAAAATGAAAGTATTGACAATATACAATTTATATATTATCATATATGCTTAGTAGCACCATTACGTCCGCGGAGACGGAAAACCCGCATATGATGCCGCCGCAAGCGCATCGCGAGGAGGAGTATGCACAATCGGTCGTTTTTCCATTTCATCGCGATCGCGATGGTAGCGGTCGTCATGGTTCTTTTTGCGGGATGCTCCCGCAAAAGTGAATGCAATCTTTCCAACCTAAGGATACGCAGCGTGGAGCTCGACGGAAGCGACAGCGCGTACATTGCCGACGCGTTGAAAGCAGAACTTTATTCTCGAGGTGCACGATACGATCCCTCGGGGGGCGTAGTGAAAGGGATTATTTACTCTAACGAGAACGGCGTTCCTTACGCCGTATCAATAGAGGTCCAGTCGACGTCGTATGCCGGCACCGCCACAGCAACGGAGCAGCCCGCCGACCCCCCGTTCCACGGAAAGGCCCCAGACGGATCCGCAGAAAGGAGGATCGCAGTGGTGGCAGCAGTGGATTTGTGCCGCTGTGCGCAAGAGACGGATCGGAAACCTTAGATAGATAGGTATTTCAAATCGAGGGAGGCCGCGAGAGAATCTCGCGGCTTTTTCTATTCATATCACGCCACTCCGAATGCGGGCCAAATGAAAAAGCCCCTTGCGGGGCTTTTTTTATTTCTTCATCTTCAATGTGATGCGCTTCTCCTCGGTCCTTACCTGATCGATGACGAAAGAATAGGTCTGGCCCACTGCGAGCGCTTTCTTCATCTCTTCCTGTCCTCCGAATTCTGAGATATGCACCATGCCCTGGAGATCGCCTTCAAGCGCGATCACCGCTCCGAATGGATTGAATTTGTATACCCGTCCCTGGACTGCGGCGCCGGGCTTTATCTCGGGGGAGAGTTTTGCCCACGGATCCTCCTTGAGGGCTTTGAGGGAAAGGAATACGCGGCCCTCCTTGATATCGATGATCTTCGCCTTGAGAGGGTCGTTCACTTTCACGAGCTCTTTGGGGTTGTCGATGAGTTTGTAATCGAGCTCCGAGATGTGGATCATGCCTTCGATCTGAGGATTGTCAGCGAAGCGGACGAAGACGCCGAAATCGGCGACGCCCGAGACGATGCAGTCGACCACCTGGCCGACGGTATACGATGCGAGAAGCTCCTTCACGTTTGCCGTGAGCGTTTCGCGCTCGGAGACGATCACTTTGTTCGTACGAGGATTCGCGTCGATGATCTTCACGTTGAGTTCCTGGCCCACGAACTTCTTGAGCTCCTCCGCGATCTTCGTGCGGTCCCCATCCGGGACTTTGGGATAATGTTCGAGGGAAAGCTGGGATACGGGGAGGAATGCTTTGAGGTCTTCGATGACCGTCGTCATAAGACCGCCCGCATTCGCTGCCACGATCTTCGCCTTGATGACCTCTCCCGCCTCCACGAGGTCCTTTACCTGTGCCCAAAGTTTCTGCTTGCCCGCCTCTGCGAGGGAAAGTTCAATGAGACCCTCTTCGCCATCAAGCGCCACGATCTTCGCCTGCACTTTTTCACCGGGATTGAGGTTTCGGAGCGCTTCGCGCGCGTTCGATACTTCGACGCCATACACGATGCCCGTTCCGAAACGGCCCATATCGAAGTAGGCCTTCCGTGGGAATTTCTTCATAAGCTCCACGTCGAGGATCATTCCTTCCTTGGGCCATGCGGCCGAGGAGAGCTCCGTCTTGATCGCCTGCGCGATCGCCGATGCTTTGGGTTCTTCTGTTTGCGGCATGAGGATGATTATAGAGGAAATCTTCGTTTTTGCAAGGGCTTCCGCATGTGATGCGTCCCCCGGCATCCTTGTGTGGCTTTTTTCGAAAACAGGCCGAAAATGGGCTGGAAATCGATGCTCGCTTCTGGTAAAATATACGCATATGGTGATCACGTATTTCGGCAACGGCTGTTTCCGCCTCCAGAGCGGGGAGACATCCGTGCTCGTCAATCCTGAGAATTCCCGTTTGAAGGCCGATATAATCCTCAAGACCCTTACTTCGACCGCTTCGGCCGATGCTTCGGCCGATGCCGATGCCGCCGGGCTCACGATCCCCTTTCCGGGGGAGTATGAGGAGAAGGATATCGAGGTCCTCGGATATTCCATCTCGGCCGAATCGACCGATACATTCGTCAAAACGGCATATACGGTCCTTTGGGAGGGTATGAAGTTCGTGTTCCTCGGCCATCTTTCCGCCCCCCTCGATGCGAATCTCATGGAAGAGCTTGCCGAACCGGATGTGCTCATCCTTCCGGTCGGAGGCGGGCATTTCCTCGAGCCCGAGGTTGCGGCGAAGATCGCGAAGCAGCTCGAGGCGCGCATCATCATCCCCTCGTTCTTCAAGGATGCCGCACCGTTCTTGAAAGCGCTTGGTACGAAGGGGGAGGAGGCCGACAAGTTCGTGTTCAAGCAGAAGGACATTGCCGAGGATAAAGGCCGCGCGATCGTGCTGCGCGTCGATTGAGCGCGTCACGATCCTTCGGATACGGCCATGGAGTGGAACACGACGGACCTGCTCGAAAAGATTCGTTCCCTCGATGAGACGAGGAAGCGGAACGTGCTCATCGCGACAAGCGCGTTCATCATGATCATCATCGTGTTCGTGTGGATCCAGTATTTCAATGCGATGCTCATGGTTCCGGCCCGGAATTCTGCGGCCCAAATGGCCGCTGTCGGATCGGGATCCGATGCGGCGGGCGCCACTCCCGCCTTTGTATCTGCGTCTGCATCTGCATCTGCGACAGCCCCCTCCTCTTCCTCTGTTTCCCCGGCTCCTACGGCTTCCGCCGGCTCCGGCCAGGGCTTCTGGCATGTTCTTGGAAACGATCTTTCCGGGATCGGACAGATCTTCGCTGGCGGTACGCAATATATACGGCCCTCGCAATGATGCCGTTCTCCATATATAATCAACCAGTATTATGGCCGAAATCGAACCACGTGAGATAACCTCCGAACTCGGACAGTCGTATCTCGACTACGCAATGTCGGTGATTGTTTCGCGCGCCCTTCCCGATGTGCGCGACGGATTGAAGCCCGTCCATCGCCGCATCCTTTGGGACATGTGGGATAGCGGTCTTATTGCGAGCGCGAAGTTCCGCAAGTCCGCCAACGTGATCGGACAGGTGCTTGCCCGATACCATCCCCACGGAGATGCATCGGTATACGATGCCATGGTCCGCATGGCGCAGGATTTCTCCATGCGCTATCCGCTCGTGCATGGGCAGGGAAACTTCGGATCCATCGACGGCGATTCTCCCGCAGCCTACCGCTATACCGAAGCGAAGCTCGCCAAGATCGCCGAGGAGATGCTCTTCGATATCGAAAAGGAGACGGTCGAGTGGATGCCCAACTATGACGCCACCCGCAATGAGCCTAAAACCCTTCCCGCCAAGCTCCCGAACCTTCTTTTGAATGGTACGCTCGGTATCGCTGTCGGCATGGCGACGAGCATCCCACCCCACAATCTGAGCGAGATCATCGATGCCGTCCTTCATCTTGCGGACAATCCTGATGCGACGAGCGAGGACCTCACCGAGTTCATCAAAGGCCCCGATTTCCCTACCGGAGGCATCATCTATGATACGAAAGCGATCCGCGCGGCATACATGTCCGGCAAGGGGGCGATCCTCGCCCGGGCAAAAGCGGAGATCATCGAGAAGAAGAACAGCCGGCAGTTCGATATCATCGTCACGGAAATCCCGTACCAAGTGAACAAGTCCGAGCTCATCAAGACGATCGCCGAGCTCGCGCAGGATAAGAAGATCGAGGGCATCCGCGATCTCCGCGATGAATCCGATCGCGAAGGCCTTCGCATCGTGATCGAGCTCAAGAACGACGTGGCGCCCCAGAAGGTGCTCAATTGGCTCTACAAGCACACCGATCTCGAGAAGAATTTCAATATGAACATGATCGCGCTGGTATCCGAGAACGGGGGCCTTGTCCCGCGGCTTCTTGCGCTGAAGGATATCCTGAGCGAATATCTCGCCTATCGCAAAGAGGTCATCAAGCGGCGCACGCAGTTCGATCTGCGCAAGGCGGAAGAGCGCGCGCATATCCTCGAAGGGTTGATGATCGCACTCGATGCGATCGACCGCGTGATCGCGACGATCCGGAAATCAAAGGACCGGGACGAGGCGCACAGCCAGCTCATGAAGCTTTTCAAATTGAGCGACGTACAGGCTACCGCGATCCTTGAGATGCGCCTCCAATCGCTTGCCGCGCTCGAACGCCTCAGGATCGAGACGGAACTCAAGGAGAAAAGGGCCCTCATCGAGGACCTCAAGGCCATTCTGAAGAGCTCTGCGAGGATCATGCAGATCATCAAGGATGAGGTGGGAGCGATCCGTGCCAAATACGGCGACGAGCGGCGCACGCGCGTCGTGTCCCGCGCGCCGGAAGCGGTCTCCGACGAGGATCTCGTGCCGGAAGAGGAGGCGATGGTGACGGTCTCCGCGGGGGGGTATATCAAGCGTCTCCCGCCCGATACGTTCAAGGTCCAGCGCCGTGGGGGCAAAGGCCTCATCGGTTCGGATGTCGCGGATGAGGATTTCCTCTCTCACTTCTTCAGTGCGAACACCCACGATAACGTTCTTTTCTTCACGGATAAGGGGCGCGTGTTCCAGACGAAGATCTACGAGATCCCTCAGGCAACGCGTACATCCAAAGGGAGGGCGATCCAGAACTTCCTCGAACTTCCCTCCGACGAGCACGTGAATGCGATCGTCAATTATTCCTCGAAGAAGGAACCGAAGAAATATCTCATGATGGTGACGAAGCACGGGATCATCAAAAAGACGCCTCTCGCGGATTTCGAGAACATCCGCCGCAATGGCATCATCGCAATGAAGCTGAAAAAGGGCGATCAGCTCAAGTGGGCGAAACTCACCACGGGGTCCGATCAGGTCGTTCTCGCCACCCGACAGGGCCAGTCGATCAGGTTCGATGAGAAGCAGGCCCGTCCCATGGGGCGCACCGCTGCCGGGGTCCGGGCCATCAAACTGAAGAAGCAGAACGACGAGGTCGCGGGATTTGATATAATCAAAGGAGACGATGCAGTGCTCCTTATCGTCATGGAACACGGTTTCGCAAAACAGACCTCCCTCAAGGAATATAAGAAGCAGGCCCGAGGAGGTTCCGGCATCAAGACCGCAGAGGTCACTCCGAAGACCGGACTCGTCATTTCCGCGCATATCGTCTCCGGTGAAAAGGAGATATTCGCCCTTTCCGCCAAGGGACAGATGATCCGTACGGAGCTTGCGACCGTTCGCAAGACCGGTCGTTCCGCCCAGGGCGTCCGGATCATGAACCTCAACTCCGGCGATCGCCTTGCGGGCACGGTCATAGTCTGATCCCTTCCCTCGGAATCCCGCGGAAGGGAATCGCCCGCACTTCTCTCCCTTCCCCATGCCCAAAAAGCTCACCCAACGCCAAGCAGCCATCCTCATTGCCGTCGTGGTCATCGTGATCGGCGGACTTGCATTGTTCGTCCTCAATCTTCGTACCGGAAGCAGCGGCGGCGCATCAGCGAACCTCACGGTGTGGGGTACCGACAGCCCCAAAGCGTTCAATGATATGATCTCCAAATATGCGGGGCCGGGTTCGGGGTCGCAGGCCAGCATCAAATACACCCAGATCGATCCGGCGAATTACGGCAGCCAGGTGCTTCAAGCCATCGCTGCGGGCACCGGACCCGATGTCTTCGAGATAGGGAATAGGGACCTTCCCCAGTGGAGGAGCGTCCTTATGCCCCTCCATTCCGCATTTGCCTCCACATTCAATCTTTCGATGCTCCAGCAGGATTTCCCCGATGTGGTCTCACGGGATTTCGTTTCCGGAGGATATATCTACGCCCTCCCTCTTTCCATCGATACGATGGCCATGATCTATAACAGGGATCTTTTCAATACGGCGGGAATCGTGACCCCTCCGAAGACGTGGAGCCAGCTTGATGCGGACATCGCCCTTCTCCGGCAAGAGAATTCCTCGGGCCAGATCACCCAAGCGGCGTTCGCACTCGGAGGATCCGAGGCTTCGATCTCCGATGCTCCCGATATCGTCTTCCTCATGATGATCCAGAACGGTAGCCAGATGATCTCAAGCGACGGCTCTTCGGTGACATTCGCGAGCACAGGAGGAGCTTCCGGTACGGCCGGTCAGAACGCTTTCAATTTCTACCTCCAATTCTCCAATGCGGCATCGCAATATTACACGTGGAATGACAGCATGGGAGATGCTCTCGATGCGTTCGCACAGGGGAAGGTGGCTGCTATTTTCGATTATTCTTCGGCGCTTCCCACCATCCGGGCAAAAGCCCCATTCCTTAATTACGGCGTCGCACCGATGCCTCAGGCCGATAATGCGCAGACCGCCGTGGCATATGCCGATTATCGCGGCCTTGCGGTGAACAAGAACAGTCCGAATGCGGCGGCGGCATGGCAATTCATCATTGGCTTGACCACAAACCCCACGGATGCGAGTATTTATACATCGGATACCGGTGCCCCTCCGGCGCTTCGGAGCTTGATTTCCGCAGGTATGACCGACCCGGTGATGGCGGTGTTCGCGTCCCAGGCGCTCGAGGCGAAGTCGTGGTATGAGGCGAACAGTGTGAACATCGATACCGCAGTGAACGCTGCCATCACGAGCGTATTGCAGGGGTCCGCCGATTCGACGACCGCCCTCAACGAAGCCCAGTCACAGATAAACGGAGGATAGGCGAATCATCAATCGAGGCAATGCCAAAGACATTCCGCAGATCATCGCTTCTCAGGACACTCCCCATCCTTGCGATCCTTGCATCCATGGCGTTTCCTTTTGCTGCGTCCGCGGCGACGATGCCGTCGATCTGGCCTACGGGATGGTGGGGGCCCATCGTCTCGTGCACCGGGAACTACATTCCCAATTCCCCGCAGATACCGGTGAATGGATCGCAGCCCAAACCTTGCACCAGCCTTGATGATCTCGTGCAGACCCTGCTGAATGCGCTTTCGCTCCTTATGTCCATCGCGCTCTTCATCATCGCCCCTATCCTTGTCGCGGTAGGGGGTATCATGCTTATGATGGGTGGCGCGAATCCCGAGATGTTGGGAAGAGGGAAGAGCATCCTTACGGGGACCGTCATCGGTGCCGTTATCATCTTGTCCTCGTATCTCATCATCAGCACCGTCCTTACCGCGTTCGGCGTCGTGCAATGCTTCGGAGGATTCGGTCCCGGATGCGCCACTGCGGGATCCTCATTCATATATCCGATGAAAGGTCTTGGGGAAACGGCGTTCGCCGCCGCACTTTTCAAAAATGCGATTCTTTGAGAAGACCTCTTCCTTCTTTGCGCTCGCCGCATCCGCGGCCGCATTCATCGTCCCCTCGATCTCCTTTGCCGCGGTTCAGATTTCCACATCCATCCCCGGCGGGGTATATAGCACCTCAAGCGTGGGTATCGGGGCCTATGTGGGCAATTTCTACGCATTCGCGCTCTGGGCAGGGGGTATCCTCGCTTTTGCGGTCGTCGTCTTTGGAGGGGTGAAGTACATGGTATCCGTGGGGAATCCCTCGAACCAGGAGGATGCGAAGGAATGGATCAAATCCGCGCTTCTGGGGGTCCTCCTCCTTGCAGGCGCCTACTTCATCCTCAATCTCGTCAATCCCCAACTCACCAACCTCACCCCTCCCGCCCTTGCTCCTGTGAATCTGCAGCAGTCATTGCAGAACTCCTTCAGTGCGGTCTCGCCGCTCAATAGCACGCAATATCCGCAATCCTATAATGCCAGCCGTCTTTCTCAAGCCGGCGTGGGAGTGTTCAGCTCCGGAAATTGCAGCACGCAGAGCAATGCCGCCTGCACCAGCCTGCAGGGCATGCGCACGGATACTGTGAATGAGGTGGTGACCCTGAAAAAGGATTGCGGATGCACCGTTACCGTCACCGGAGGCACGGAAGCGGGTCATGCCGTATCCGCGAACGGTATCGATCACGCCGATGGATATAAAGCCGATCTTGCGGCGAACAGCGGGCTTACCAATTATATCGAGAGTACATTCGCGCCCGTGGGATATCGGGGAAGCGACGGAGCCCAGCAATGGAAGGACAATACCACCGGGGCGATCTATGCATACGAACCCTGGAGCAACCATTGGGATATCACCGTGCCATAAATCCGATCGATGCAAACAATCATGAAAAAATTATTCATTGTTCTCGGAGTGCTCGCGGCGGGCGTGGCGGTATGGTTCATTGCACGGGGTGCGGCTCCTGCGTCCGCGCAGGGACTTCCTCCTCCTTCTGCCGCCCCCACTCCCACTCCTGTTCCCGCTCCTGTTCCCGTAAGCGCGGTGCCGATCTATCAGACATCCACGGCTGGCGCGAATGGGGGAGGATCTTCTTCAGGGTCCCCCGTGCATGCGGTGCCGATCTATCAGACATCCACGGCTGGCGCGAATGGGGGAGGCCTTTTGGGTACGGCAGCGCCGGTTGCGGGAGCTTCGGGAGGAGGGGCGCTCGGTCTCGTTCCCGTCTATAAGGTTCCCAGTTCTTCCGTGATCACGATCCAAACCCAATCGGGCGGCATTCCGTTGAATAATTTCTATTCTTCCGCGCTCGGAGCCCAGGATGAATTCGTGGTGCTCGCGCGAACGGGTTCTTATGAGATAGATTACGATACCTATACCAGCGGATTCGACATCGATATCCTCGGCGGCTCGCTCAGTGCGGATCAACCCCCCGCAGAGGCCGCGTTCCTTGCCATGCTTGGCATTGCTAAGACAAACGCCTGTCGTCTTACGGTTGCGGTGAGCGAGACGGCGGTAAGCAGTACCATGCGGCTCCCCCTGAGTTTCTGCGCCTCATCGTCGGCCTTTTCGCAATAACATCCATTTGCTGGTGGTGTATAATTAAGCCATGGCCCCAAAAAAGAGAAACAACTGGAGAAGGAATATCATGCTGGGGGCGGCTTTGCTTTCATTGGGCATTCTCCTGGCCGCATCGGGGGGGGTTGTGCATGCGCAAACCAACGATAGCAATGTGAATAATCTTATGAATACTCTCCGGGGTCATCCCAGCTCGGGAGGGTCCTCCCAGGTCACGCTCTTCGACCCTCTCCAGGGCCAGGGTTTCAGCGCCATTCTTGCGAGCGTAGTGAATTTTCTCGTTGTCGATATCGCCATTCCGCTCACCTCCATTATGGTGCTCGTCGGGGCGTTCCAGATGATCACCTCCTCCGGCGATCCCGAGAAGTACGGCAAGGGAAGGAAGACGCTTCTCTGGGCCGCGATCGGGTTCGTGGTCTCCCTCGTTGCCACAAGCGTCGTGACGCTTATCAGGGGGATCTTCGGGGTGGGGTAGGTTCGATCGGATAACAGGTCGTCATCCAAGAAAACAAATGAACAAACATATTTTACAGATAAGATCATCGGTGCAGAGGGCAACTTCGTTCCTGATCATACTCGGAGGGGTTGCGGCGGCACCTCTCGCATTCGCCCAGGGTGCCGGAGGCCTTGGCGGATTGGACACGAGCGTGTTCAATAGCGGTCAGCCGACCGTGACGTACGGGGGAGCCGCCCCATCCCTTTCTTTGAGCAGTGCAAGCGATGTGGTGAACAAGATATTATGTCCCACCTTCAGCCTGATGTTCTGGATACTGATGGCGGTTTCCATGATCATGGTCCTCATGGCGGGATTCCAATATGCCACGGCCGGGGATGATACCGAAAAGACCACGAAGGGAAGGAAGACGCTTACCTGGGCCGCCGTCGGCATCGTAGTGGCGCTTTCCGCCAAGGCATTCCCCGTGCTCGTAGCAAGCATCTATGGAGTGACTGGTGTTCTTCAGTGCGCAGCCTTCTAGTTTGCCCGTATCTCTAAATGGAGTATACTGGAAGGGTAACGTGAAAGGTCGAGTTATCGAACAAGCTTATGGATAAAGCGATCAGTTTTGCGAAAAAAGTTGGCCCCACCATGATTTCTTTCGTGGTGCCTGCCCTTGCGTTTGCGCAGGGCATTCAGAATCCGCTGCCCGGTACGGGGGTGAGCAATGTTCCTGTTGCCAATATCACGAGCCTGCAGTCCATCCTCAACGATCTCTGCGTCGTGTTTGCCTGGATGTTCTACTTCTTGATCGTGGTGGCAATCATCTTCGTCGTCGTTGCGGCATTCAAGTATCTGACCGCAGGAGGCGATCCGGAGAAGGTGAAGAGCGCAGGAGCAACCCTCCTCTATGCCGCGGTCGCGATCGGTGTTGCGCTTCTCGCGAAGGCAATCCCGCTCGTCGTCGGAAACTTCCTCGGAGCAGGTACGGTCACGTCCTGCTAGGCGGAAAGTTCCATCGTGGAATCATGCGAAATCCCGCAGCAATGCGGGATTTTGTTTTGCATCCTATTAAGACAAAAATTTACCCCGCATGCGTCGACGTTGTGCGTCATTGCATGCGGGGCTGATGATCTCATTGGGCGGCGCTCCATACTGCCACCCAGACGATCGCTGCCGCGAGAAGCAATACTATCATGATCCCGCCTTCCACTTCGACATTTTTATTCCTGTACCAGGGCCGTGTAGCCCTGGGAGCGGACGGGGCAGGAATCATCGGGATCGGCAGTTTTGCGACGTGGTATCTTGCCGCAATCTTGCGCCGTTCATCCCACCGCGATGACTCCATCTGATGAGGGTCATTCTTTCCGCCAACCCTCACCGACATTACATGGAACTGCTGCTTCTCCTCGGTCACCTTCACGGCGACCGAAGCGGGGACGTAGATCCCCTCTTCTTTTAGATGGATGAGGACTTTCATTGTGAATTCCCCATCCTCCGTCATTTTGAATACTTTTTTCGCACGCTTCTCGAGCGCGCTCGAGAGAGGGTCTACCAATGGCCCTCCCAGTTTTTCTGCGACTTTTCGCCGCAGAAGTTCCAACCAAGAGAACATGGTTCCTCCTCTGTTCTTCGCGCCGTCGTGCTGCGCTACTACATTATATATCATATATAATATATTTTGTCAAATATCACGGTATGGGTTAGGATAAAGGTCGTGGTACTGTCTGCTGGGGTGGCGAAATGGCAGACGCACCGGCTTTAGGAGCCGGCGCCGCAAGGCATGTGGGTTCAAGTCCCACCCCCAGCACATCGAAGTCCGGCGAGCGCGAGCAGAGCAACACGGGCGAGTATCTGCTTCACTGTATCTTCCGATAGCGTGACGATTAAAAAATAGACCCCCGTCCACGGATTTTCGTGGAGGGGGGTCTCTCATGCGTCCAGCGCGGTACGCAATTTGTTCAACATCTGCTTGATCGATCTTCCCGCCGCCTTCTGAAGCAGCGGGTTTTCCATCACCGACGCAATCTCTTCTTCGGTAAGGCCCAACTTCTTCGAAAGGAATTCGGTCGCAGTATTTCCATTGGATTTGCTGCGATCGTCAAACTCGATGCCTTCTCCGAGAAGTGATTGTATCGCACCCCGATATTTCAGGGTGACGGTTCGATCTCCCGATTCCCACCGGGAGATCAGGCTTGCAAAGCTCACCACCGATGTTTTCGAGCGCATGTTGGGGATCAGTGGAAAGAGCTTTTCCGCGAATTCACGTATTCCCCATCCTTTTGCAACGCGTGCTTCCTTGAGAAGCATAGTGCTCCTTTCGTCGAGAGAGGCCCGACGACAGATTTTATTATATTACATAATCAGTATTTTGTCTATATATTCTCCTGGATGCAGGAGTTTTGATCGAGGCGTATCGCGGTGCACTCAGCGTTCCTGCGTCATTCTTTCATCGATCGTGATGACTCCCGCGGTGCTGCATGCCGCGATCGGCGCCGCGGCACATCCTTTTTCATGCTATTGCTGCCTGCCGTGGAACTTCTCATGCACCTCGCGAAGCTGTTTGTTCGTGAGATGGGTATAGATCTGCGTGGTTGCAATGTTCGCATGGCCGAGCAGTTCCTGGACGGAACGGAGGTCGGCGCCGTTTATGAGAAGGTCGGTCGCAAAGCTGTGGCGGAGGAGATGGGCGTGGATGCGTTCGGGGATGCCCGCTTCCTTTGCGCGGCGTTCCACGATCCGCTGGACGGCGCGATGGGTGATCGGGCCGATCGCTTTGTCCATCCTGTCCAGGCTCACGAACAATCTTTCTTCCGGATCGGTGCGCATATCGAGATAGGTTTTTATCGCATCGCGTGCGCGGTCGGAGATGAATACGACGCGCAGCTTGTCGCCTTTGCCCCGCACGGAGATCTCGCCGCGCTTCCAGTCGGCATACCGCGAGAGCGCACAAAGCTCGGCGAGGCGAAGTCCCGTCGAAAAGAACGTTTCAAGGATCGCGCGGTCCCGCAGATCGCGGAGCGAGGGGGCGCGTTTTTTTGCGGCTGCCGATGCGAGCGGTGCCTCGAGGAGCCGGACGAGGTCCTCTGGTCGTATCGTCTCGATCTGGCGCGAACCGATCTTCGGCAATTCGATCTTTTCCGCGGCGAGCGTCTCGATGTCGCGCTTGCGCAGGAATTTGAGAAAGTTGCGGATCGCGATCACGTAATAGCCCTGTGTCACTTTTTTGAGCCCTTGTTCGTCGAGTGAGTTGCGGAAACCGCTTACGAGATCGATCGTGATGTCGGAGGGGGATGATATCCCCGTAAATTCAACGAATTTGCCGAGGCAGCGTCCGTAGTTTTCACGCGTCTTCCTTGAGCGGTTCTTTTCGACGGTAAGATAGTTGAGATAGGTGCGGACCCATCGTTCGAGTTCTGTGCGCGGTGCAGGCTCTTTTTCGGGCATTCGTTCCTTTGGCGGAGGCATGATTTCATTATACCTCCATCT
This sequence comes from Candidatus Parcubacteria bacterium, assembly GCA_027355945.1. Taxonomy (GTDB): domain Bacteria; phylum Patescibacteriota; class Minisyncoccia; order UBA6257; family 2-01-FULL-56-20; genus JAKAGE01. The sequence goes on from DAIEHA010000002.1 coordinate 60,224, forward strand.
GTCGCACAATGTGATAGCGTCGTATCGGTACGACGGGGATATGACGCGGACCCCTTGCTAAATTTTCCGGAATAGGTTATCATATCATCAATGCTTACCAAAAGAGTTAAATCCCGCATCGTCGGGGAAAATAAGACCCACGATAAGGATACGGGTTCCGCCCAGGTTCAGATCGCGATGACGAGCCGTCAGATCGACGAGCTTGCGGCCCATCTCAAAAAGAATCCGAAGGACAATCACTCGCGCCGCGGTCTTTTGAAGATGGTTTCACGAAGGCGCAAGCTTCTTGCATATCTGAAGAAGCATGAACCTTCCTCCTACGAAAAGTTGATCAAGAAGCTCGAACTTAAGAAATAATGAGACAGCGTGCGGCCAATTCCAACCAGCGGGTTGGAATTTTCGTTGATGTGTCGAATCTCTACCATTCGGCGAAGAATCTCTATCAAGGCAGGGTGAACTATGCCGAGCTTATCAAGCATCTTGTGGCTGATCGGCAGCTCATCCGGGCAATGGCGTATGTCGTGAAAAGCGAGGGCATCGAGCCTCAGCATTCCGCGCGCGATGAAAAGGGACAGCAAGGGAGGGGGCGGTCCCTCCATTCCACAGGATCCTTTGCGGCCCCTTCGGCATCCGCCGATGCGAGCGCGGGCGGCGGATCCTCCGAGGCAAGCTTCTTTGAGGCTCTTGAGAAGGCGGGATTCGAGCTCCGGATGAAGGACCTTCAGATCTTTGCGGGAGGTATGAAGAAGGGCGATTGGGACGTTGGCATCGCGGTGGATGCCATTCGGATGATGCCGTCGCTCGACGTCGTCATTCTTGTGACGGGCGACGGCGATTTCGTGCCGCTCGTCAACTATCTGAAATGGGCGGGAGGGTGCGTGGTCGAGGTCGCCTCATTCAGGCGGAGCGCATCATCGAAGATCGTGGAGGCGGCGGACGAGTTCATCAACATCGAGACGATCCCGCGCGCGGTCATGAAGACGCGGTATCGGCGGACTCCGGTGGAGAGGTAGATCAAAAAAATAACCGAGGTGCGATAAAGGGAGGTCATTCCGAGCGGTGTGTGCGATCCGCGGCAGGTGCTGCGAGGGATCGTACCCAGCGCTCAGGATGACATTGCTCCCGAGGTTCGCGCTTCATACTGCATAATGCTGCAAGGAAAGGAATTTTCGACGGAGATTGCGGGAAAGAAACTTACGATCGAGGTGTCCTCCCTCGCCGAACAGGCGAATGCCGCGGTCATCGCGAGATACGGCGACACGGTGGTGCTTGCGACGGCCGTCATGGGGCGCAAGGACGTGGACCTCGATTATATGCCCCTCAAAGTGGATTATGAGGAGCGTTTCTATGCTGCGGGGAAGATCATCGGAAGCCGATACGTACGCCGCGAGGGGCGCGCCTCAGAGGAGGCGATCCTTGCCGGCCGTCTCGTGGACCGCACGATCCGTCCTCTGTTCGACGGGCGCATGCGCCGCGACATCCAGGTCGTCGTGACTGTTTTACAGATCGATGAAGAGAACGATCCGGAGTTCGTGGGGCTTCTCGGCGTCTCGACCGCGCTCTTCATCTCGGACATCCCGTGGAATGGTCCGGTCGCAGGCCTGCGCGTGGCGCAGTTCCCCGCGGATGATACGAATCCGGCCCCTTATTTCAGGATCAACCCCGACAATTCCTACGTGAAATCCCATGAGCCCATCTTCGATGCGTTCGTGTCCGGTTCGCGCGACAGGATCAATATGATCGAGCTCGGCGGTCTCGATGCCCAGGAGAAGGACATGGTCGCCGGCTTTACGCTCGCGCAGCAGGATATCAACACGTTGATCGCATTCCAGGAGGGGATCCGCAAGGAGATCGGCAAGCCGAAAACGGAGGTGGCATATGCGGAGCCGGATGCGGAACTGAAGGCCGCCATCCAATCCTATCTTTCCGAGGGCGACAAGCTTGAAAAGGCGGTCTATCAGCCTACGAAGATGGAGCACGCAAGCGCGATCGGAGCGCTTAAGACGGCGATGTTCATTCATCTGAGGGATACCTTCGAAGCGAACGGCAAACCGGTGAACTGGAAGGCCGCAGACATGATGTTCGAGGACGAGATCAACGATCTCGTGCACAAGAACGTCATTGAGCGCGATCTCCGCCCCGACGGCCGCAAACTCGATGAGGTGCGGCAGCTTACGACCGAGGCGGGCGTCCTTTCGAGGACGCACGGTTCAGGCGTCTTCGTGCGCGGCAATACGCAAGCGCTTGCGGTCGTGACCCTCGCCCCTCCGGGCGCGGAACAGATAATCGAAACGATGGAGACCGACGCCAAACGGCGTTTCATGCTCCATTATAACTTCCCGCCGTTTTCCGTGGGCGAGATAGGGAACTTCCGAGGTCCCGGCCGCCGCGAGATCGGGCACGGCAATCTTGCGCGCAAATCGCTCGAACGCCTCATTCCCACGAAAGAGGAGTTCCCGTACACGATCCGCGTGGTATCCGAGATCATGTCTTCGAATGGATCGTCCTCCCAGGCGACGGTCTGTGCGGCATCGCTCGCACTCATGGATGCGGGCGTGCCCCTCAAGAAGCCGGCTGCTGGCATCGCGATGGGCCTTATGATGGCCTTCAATGCGGATGGCATCGCCGACGTCGGACACTATAAGGTACTCACCGACATCCAGGGTCCGGAGGACCATCATGGCGATATGGACCTCAAGGTTGCCGGTACTGCGGACGGCGTGACGGGAATGCAGATGGATGTGAAGGTGGATGGTCTTACGATAGAGATCCTCGGCAAGGCGTTCGCCCAGGCCCGTGATGCACGCCTCCATATCCTCAATGCCATCGTTGCCACGCTTCCGAAACACCGCGATCGGCTTTCGCCGTTCGTGCCGACCATCCGCCAGTTCAAGATCGATCCTTTGAAGATCGGCATGGTGATCGGCCCCGGTGGTAAAATGATCAACGGGCTCATCGCGAAGTACGAGCTCGCCGGCATCGATATCGAGGAGGACGGAGGAGTGTTCGTATCCGGCACCAAGCTCGAGAACGTCGAGGCTGCGGTCGCGGAGATCATGGGGATGACCCGCGAGTACAAAGTGGGCGAGATCGTGGAGGGCAACGTGGTGAAGATCCTCGAGTTCGGCGCCATCGTCGATATCGGCGGCGGCCGCGACGGCATGATCCACGTATCGGAGCTCAAACCCGGTTTCGTGAAGAAGGTTGAGGACGTGGTGAAGCTCGGCGATTTCGTCCGCGCAAAGATCATCAAGGCGGAAGACGGCAAGATCGGTCTTTCACTCAAGCAGATGCAGGAATAGCCCGGAAGAGCCGTGCAAGCATCCCTTTCGGGGATGCGTAAAAAGGACCCTCGTTATACAAGGGTCCTTTTTCTTATGAGATCAGATCGGGTTATTTCGAGATCAGGAACGATTTCAGGGAAAACCCTGCAGTGCTTGTGGCGACAAGCGTCGGGGGAGCGTCCACCCCCTGGAGATACAGGGATGATGAACCCGTGCGTGTGATGATATGGCCGGCTTGGCTTGTGCCGGAGAATGGCACGGCAGTCGCTTCATATACGAGGTGATCCTTATCAAGCGCGCCGAGAAGCGTGAGAATCGCGATCGGCTGCTGCGGTGCGGGGAGAGGATAGTAATTCCTCTCTTCGGCGATGTCGTAGTAGCCCAGGGCGTATCCTGAGGGGCTTGTACCGCCGCCGGCGTTTACCGCATACGAGGAGGTGTAATAGAAGACCCCCTTGCCGTCATTGCTGAACACCGCGCCTCCCACCGTGTCTGTCGCGGAGAAGGTCGCATCCCCCAGTATCTTTAGAGAGCCGAGGGAACCCGGGTTGTCGTAGACCGGATTTCCCGCGCTTCCGATAAGCTGTCGCACGGTGAATCCTCCGTATTGGAGATAGGCATATTCCGTACCATCCGGGCTTACGCGGGAGCGCATCGGAGGCACCGTGAGCCACGAGCTCCGTGCAGTCGTTCCATTCGCAAGATCGAGCTTCCATATCTGAGGAGACGTAGTTGTATCCGGTCCCTGTTCGGTCATGGGGATGGTGACATAGGAGAGCGACGCGCCATCCCTTGAGAAGTAAGGATTGTTCGATTCCTCGCCGGTGTAGCATGCCGGCGTGGGAAGCGAATCGAATACGCTGCTGCTTCCGGTCTCCGCGTTCAACACCGTGAATTGGCCCTCATCGTCGCAGTAGGCGATGAGTTCCGATGCGGATGAGATCCCCACCGAAGCGTTCGGATCGATGATGGGGGAGCGGGTTATGGAAACGTCATTCAGGATATCCTTCTGCGGATCGAAGAATTCCACCTCCGACGTCGAAGGGGTGCCGTCATAGAGCGTCGAGAGGATTATGGGCGTTCCCTCGGGCGTGTTCCATTGCCAAGGTTGTGTCGAGGTTGCGAAGGACGCGTTGAATGCTTTGAGCGTTTCCGATGTCCCATTGTGTGTATCATATACCGCGAACTCGGCATCGTTATAAGGATCGCCGCCTATGAACCGGTCGTTCTCATATATGAATCCCACCGAAGGGGATGATGACGTTTCCGGACCTGCGGCAGTCGTGAAGGCAGTGGAGGAGGACGATGTCCCTGCAACTGCGGCCGTGCCAGGAGATGCGTGGTTGCTGCGTGCGGCAGAGAGCCATATTTCCGCCGCGACGGCCGCGATCGCAGCAATGATAAGAAGCGCGATCCACACATATTTCTTTCGTCCCATCTTCCCATTATAGCAGAATCACCCCAGTATCATTCTATGGTAAAATTGCGATATGGATACGCAAAATGATATTCCCGGGGTCCCTCCGCCGCCCGCGGAAGTGAAGGTGAGAACCATGCGCTCCGATATCGAATCGATGACGAAAAGCGGAGGCGGACTCCCTCAATTCCAGAATGTCACAGTGCGAGGCCTTGCCATCGAGCGGGAGATATCGACGGCAGCGGCCCCGGAAAGCGTGGCGGAGATGGTGCATGCCCAGGCAGGAAGGGGGCCGGCTGCCGTTGCCGCCGCGGCCGCGGCCGAATCCCCATCTTCTGCGGAGGACGTTCCCGGAGGGTCCCACAAGATGGCAGGCATCGTTCTTGTTGTGATCGTCGCGCTTGTCGCGGTGCTTGCGGTATCATATTTCGCATACAAAGAGCTTTGGAGTTCGAGTGCGGGGTCTTCTGCCCCCGCTGCACCCGCCGTTCCTGCCGCAGGGCAGTCCGCCGCAGGATGATATTCCGGGACTGAAAACGCCGCGGATGGCCGCGGCGTTTTTTAATATCCTGCGTTCCTTTCTCCCCGGAGCATCATTCCTCCGTTTCCCCATCGGACCCTTTCGCGTCCGAATTCTCCCCGGAGCTCGCAACTTTCTCTTTGATCGCATCGAGAACCTTCTTGTCCTCTTTGAGCTTTGCGCGTGCCGCTTCGAACCCCACCCCGAGCCGCTCGCCTTCGAAACTAAGGCTCGACCCTGATTTTTTCACCACGCCTTTCGCGACGGCAGCGTTCAGCACATCGCCCTCATAGGATATCCCCTCATTGAAAAGGATATCGAATTCCGCGAATCTGAATGGAGGCGCCACTTTGTTCTTCACGACTTTCGCTTTCACGCGGTTGCCGACCACATTCTCCCCCCTCTTCACCTGGGCGATGCGGCGGATATCGATGCGAACCGATGCCGCGAAGGGGAGCGCGCGGCCGCCCGGCGTCGTCTCCGGATTGCCGAACATCACGCCTATCTTCATGCGGATCTGATTTATGAAAATGATCATCGTCTGCGTGTTCGCAGCGAGCGCGGTCAGCTTGCGGAGCGCCTGTCCCATCATGCGGGCCTGGCGGCCGACATGCTGCTCTCCGATCTCCCCTTCAAGCTCCGCTTGCGGGGTGAGCGCTGCCACGGAATCCACGACGACGACCGATATCATCCCTGAACGGACGAGGCTTTCAAGGATGTTGAGCGCTTCTTCGCCGCTATCCGGCTGCGAGATGAGGAGCTCGTTGACGTTCACGCCGAGCTTCTTCGCATATTCGGGGTCCATGGCGTGCTCCGCATCGATGAATGCGCACTTGCCTCCCTTCTTCTGCGCCTGGGCGACGACGTTCAGCGCGAGCGTGGTTTTTCCGCTCGATTCCGGACCGAAGATCTCGACGATCCTTCCGCGAGGAAGACCTCCCACGCCGAGTGCGAGATCGAGGGAGAATGATCCCGTTGAGACCACGGCGACGTCCACCTTGCTCACTTCGCCGAGCCGCATGATGGCCCCTTCGCCGAATTTTTCCTGGAGCGATGAAAGAAGGTTCTCGAAGTCCTTTTGAGATCCTGCGGAGCTTTGTTTCGGTTCCGCGTGTTTCATCCTCGGCGGTGCCGCCTTCGCTTTTTTGTATGGTGTCATGGGTTCATTATAACAGAACCCGGATAAAGAAACCCCTAAGAAAATAGGGCCGCATCAGGGATGCACGGGGCTTGATGAGGGGGCGATGCCCGTCTGAGGGCCGCCAGCGTTCGCGGGGGTGCCTGACGCAGTGGACGACGCGGAAAGGGAGGTCGTGCTGCCGAATGCGGGGGTCCCGGAGGCGGAGCCCGTCGTTTCATAGAAGACGTTTTCCGTGATGACGGCGGTGCCGCCAAGGAATTTCTTGGCCGATATTTTGAACGGATTGGGACCTGCGCCGAGGAGCACCGTCTCCTGCCATGAACCATCGGGGGCTACGGGTATCTCCTGGGTGTCGTTCAGATAGAGCGTATCGGCATTGGTCACCGTGCCCGAGAACGTGATCGTGTTCGAGGCTGTCGTATAAGGGTTGCCCGTAGGGAAGGTCACGGTGATGACCGGGGTTCCCAGGATGCGATGCGCCTGGAAGGCGAAGTAGATCGCGAGGATCACCACGACGACGATCGCCCAGATGTATTTCGGCGGAGTTTGCTTGATGAAGCGGTTGCGGGGAAGTATGTCCCCGGGACCGGAATAGTTCTTGACCGCACCGTCCCTTCGGAGGCGCTTCCACCATTCCTCGCCGTCAAAGCCGAGCTCGTCGCCGAGGCGCAAAAGGTAGCCCCTCAAATAAGGTGCAGAGGGGAGCGCTTCGAAATCCCCCCGCAGGAGGCTTTCGATGTGCATAGGCGCGATCCCCGTCACATCGGCGAGTTTTTTGAGCGAAACACCTCTTTCCTTTATCCGTTCGGAGAAGAATTGCTCGAATGAGGAAGTCTCCGTTTCCATGCCCTCATTCTAGGCTTTGACGGGGAAATAGTCCACCGCGGGGCCTATGAAAGCCTCTCTTCTATCTTTTCCACATCCACGTCGCGCGGCTTGGCGCCTTCGCCGGGGCCTATGTAACCGGCGGATTCCATGAGATCGAGCAGTCGCGCCGCGCGTGCGTATCCCACTTTCAAGCGGCGCTGGAGGAGCGATGCGGACGCCTTCTTCGCCTCCGCGACCGTCGCGAGCGCCTCGTCGAAGAGATCATCCTCCGCCTCATCGCCTTCCGCGCCGCCGCCGCCGTTCAGGAATGCGTCGAGGCCTTGCGGCACGATGGGCCCTGCTTTATCGATGTTCTCTTGTTCCGCATCCACCTCGGGCTTCCCGTTGCCTTCGGACGATCCATCCATCTGCGGGGTGTTATGCTCTTTGATGAAACTCACGACGGACTTGAGCTCTTCCTCAGTGATATAGGAACCCTGGATGCGTTTGGGTTTTGAAAGGTCTGCGGAAAGGAAGAGGAGATCGCCGTGTCCGAGAAGTTTCTCCGCGCCGGCGGTATCGAGGATGGTCCTCGAATCGATCTGCGATGCGACCTGCAGCGCCACGCGCGAAGGGATGTTCGCTTTGATGAGGCCCGTGATGACCTCTACCGACGGCCGCTGGGTTGCGAGGAGGAGATGGATCCCTGTCGCGCGCGCCATCTGGGCGAGACGTACGATGGCGCCTTCGACGTCGCGTCCGAAGGAGCTCATGAGATCGGCCATCTCGTCGATGCCGATAAGCACGTAGGGGAGCGCCTCCGGACCCTTATGATTCGCATTGTAGCTCTTGATGTCGCGGCTCCCGGCGCGCTGGAGAAGCTCGTAGCGGCGTTCCATCTCGCTGATCGCCCAGCGGAGCACGCCAAGCGCCTTTTTGTTCTCAGTGATGACCGGCGTGATGAGATGGGGGATCCCGTCGTACATGGAGAGTTCCACGCGTTTGGGGTCGATGAGCGCGAGCCGGAGCGTCTGCGGCGAGTTCTTATAAAGGAGCGAGGTGATGAGGCCGTGCACGAGGATGGATTTCCCTGAACCCGTCGCGCCCGCGACGAGCATGTGCGGCATCTTCTCGATGTTCGCGAAGATCGGCTCTCCCGAAACGTCGCGTCCGAGTGCGAAGCTCAGAGGGCCGGACGACTGGAACTCGGGATAATTCATGAGCGAGCCGAGGCGTACGAGCGCGGCAGCCTTGTTCGGGACCTCGATGCCCACGAGCGATTTTCCAGGGATCGGCGCTTCGATACGCACCGGATGCGCCGCGAGTGCGAGCGCAAGATCGGGGTTGAGTGCTGTGATGCGCGAGAGCTTCACGCCTTCCGCGGGTTTCAGTGTATAGCGAGTGACGGCGGGTCCCACGTTGATCTCCCCCATTTCCACGGCGATACCGAATGATTCGAGGGTCCTCTTTATTATGTTCGCATTCGCGAGAAGGTCGCCCGTGGTCGGTTTGCTGCTGTCCGATTTAAGGAGCGAGAGCGGAGGAGGGACATAGTTCGCAAAAACGGGCGCCTTTCCCGGCTTTTGGGCCTTCCCTCCGAGCTCATTCCCATCTTTCGCATGTATGACCGGGATCTCATCCTTTCCTGCCGGCGCAGCCTTTTTCTCTTTGTCGCCGTTCTTTTCCTTCTTCGCATCCGCAGACACCTCCTTCCCGGAGGGTTCCTCTTCATTCTCGCCGGTCACGATGAGCGCCTCCTCCTCTCCGTCCTCATCCTCATCGATGTCCGCATCCTTTTCGGGCCATTTTATCTTGAGGGGGATGTTCGCAGTGACGAGGACCGAGATCACAAGTATGAAAATATCGATGATGAGCGCCGCGATCACGCCGAAGGGTATCCGGAGGGATCCCAATATGAGCCCGAGCCATCCTCCGTTCCCCGGCGAGATCACTTCGATGACGCCCAGGAATGAAAGGATGAGGAGGCCCGCACCGAAGGTCGTGATGCCGATTATCTTTTTTCGCCCCGCGACGAGGAGCACGATCCCGTTGAAGACGAGCGCTCCGGGAAGGATGAAATAACCCCAGCCGAGCAGCGCATCGAGGCCATTATAGATAGCGGCCCCCGCCGGACCCGCTTTCGCGAATCCTGCAAGCGTGAGCACGATCGCGATGCCGAAGAATGCGATCGCCCAGATGGAGTTCGCGGTCTCCGGATGGAGGAGCTGTTCCCGGTCCTCTTTGATGCTTCGCGGTGCGGGATCCGCCCCTTTCCCATTCTTCCGATTCTTTCCGTTCCTGCCGTTCTTGCTCCGTGTGCGTGGTGCCATGACGAAATTATTTTAGCACCAATCGCGCAATCGTGCATGAGTTCCGGGAATGGCCCCGGCTCCCTTTCCGGCACTATCCCACGGTGAACGGCGTGTCTGCGAGGATGCGTTCGAAGAGCTCCGCTCCGGCGCGTTCGATGGCCTCCGCCTCGCGGTCCACCTCCTCCTTCGTCCGTTCCCCGATCGTTCCGCGGACCGCGGTATAGTATTTCATTTTCGGTTCCGTTCCCGAGGGGCGGATATGGAGCGCCGTCCGTTCGTCCGCGGAAAAGAAGAACGAGAGCATATCCCCGCGATCCCATTCCCTTGATTCGAGGACCGCGCCGGTCGCGCCGTCCCTCACCTCTCCTGTGAGGCGGTCCATCACTTTGAGCACGGGTATGCCTCCGATCTCCTTCGGGAGCGCGCCGCGGAGCTTTTTCATGGCGAGGTTCATCCTATCGAATGCGCCGAGTCCTTCGATCTCCCTGCCGTAGAGCCGCTGGGCATAGTATCCGTAGTGCGCGTATACCGATTCCAGGAGGTCCATGACCGTCATGCCTTTCGTCCTGCACCATGCCGCCATCTCCGCCGCGATGACCGCGGGCGTCTCGGCACCCTTGTCCCGATAGGCGGTGCCGAAGAGATAGCCGCAGCTTTCCTCGCAGCCCGCGATGAACTGCCGTTCCGGAGGGAGATGCTCGAGACGGTCCCCGATGAACTTGAATCCCACAAGAAGATCGCCGATCACTTCGGCATGGAAACGATCGGCGATATCCCGCACGAGGTCGGTCGTCACCGAGGTCTTTATGATCACCGGATGGGAGGGCATCGTGCCGGCCTCAGCCCGTCCTTCCATCGCGAAATGCACGAGGAGCGCCGCAGTCTGGTTGCCGGTGAGCACGTGCCATTCGCCCTGCATGTCCGGCGCCGCAACGCCAAGCCGGTCCGCATCCGGGTCTGAGACGATCGCGATATCCGCCTTCCGTTCCTTTGCGAGCGCGATCACTTGTGCATACACCGCGGGAAACTCCGGATTCGGGAAGTGTCCTTTCACGGTGGGGAACCGGCCGTCGAGCGTCATCTGTTCTTCCACGACGGCAATATCCTCGAAGCCCGCGCCTTTGAGTGCGGGAAGCACCGATTGCGATCCCACGCCATGGAGCGGCGAATATGCGATGCGGACGTCCCGCAGCGGGCGCAGGGATACCGCTTTCGCCGCTTCGATGAACGCATCATCCGTCTCCTTTTCGATCGTGCGCACAAGTCCTTGGGCGACGGCATCCTCGAACGCCATCTTCTTTATGGTCGATGCGCTTGCATTGAACTCCTTTTCAATGAGAAGGCCTTCATCGGGGAGCACTTGGACGCCATGTTCGTCATATACTTTATAGCCGTTGAATTGCGGCGGATTATGGCTTGCGGTGATCACGATGCCCCCTCCGAGGGAACGATGACGAACGGTGAAGGAAAGCTCCGGCGTTGCGCGGTAGTACGGGAACACATACGCGGGGATGCCGTTCGCGGCGAGCACCCGGGCGGTTTCTTTCATGAATCCCTCCGAATTAAGCCTGCTGTCGTATGCGATGGCGATCCCTTTGCGGGCGGCCTCGCGCTTATATTCAAGGAGATATTGTGCATAGGCCTGGGATGCCCACCGGATCGTGTGATTGTTGATGCGGTTCGTGCCGATATCCATGACGCCGCGAATGCCCCCTGTGCCGAAGAGCACCGTCCGGTAGAACGCATCCATCAGGAACTCCCATGCACCCTCCGCGACCCTCCTCTCGATCTCCGGAACGAACTCCTCGAACTCCTCCTCTGCAAGCCATCTCCCGATCTCGTCGTAGGCCCTGCGGTCCAGCTCTTTGCGTGCAAGCGCCTCCTTCAGCCCCGTTTCCGTTGATGCATTCATATCGTCCATTATACCACCCGCATATCGCCCGTCCGCAGTGTGTTTCGCGCGGGCGGCGCCGGCGCCGGCATGCGCAGCCCGGATTCATTGACACCCTTCGGACAAACACCTATATTCCAGGTGATGACGGAATTCCTCAATGGTTCGAATGGCATCCCGCTTACCGTTGACCAGGTGGTCGCGGAGATCGGTGCGTTCATGAGGGCGGCGCCGGAGCGGCGTTATAAAGTGACCCTCGGCACCGACTCCGAACTTCTCGCCGACAAAGATGCCGATTTCGTCACCGCGATCGTCGTACACCGCGTGGGCAACGGCGGACGCTATTATTGGCGGCGTTTCGAGCTCGGTAAATTCCACACGCTCCGCGACCGCATGATCCGCGAGGCGCTCATCTCCCTCGAGCTTGCCCGCAAAGTCCTCCTCGAGCTCAAAAAGGAGTCCCTTCCGGATTTCGAGTTCGAGATCCATGCGGATATCGGCGAACAAGGTCCGACACGGGCCGTGATCCAGGAGATCGTCGGAATGATCCGTGCGAACAATTTCGAGGTCCGCATCAAACCCTTCAGCTATGCGGCGACGAACGTCGCCGACAGGCACGTATAGACCCCTCATCCCATCCCATGGCATTGGACACCATCGTATTCGATATCGAAACCCAGAACTTCTTCACCGACCCCGGCGTGGGTCGGGATAATTTCGGCGCACTCAAGATCTCCGTGGTGTGCGCATACTCCTATCTCGAGGATCGCTATCACTGCTACGAAGAGCATGAGATGGACAAGCTTGCGGAACTCTTTTCCTCCGCAAAGCGCATCGTCGGGTTCAGCATGAACCGGTACGATATCCCGGTCCTCACCCATTATTTCAAAAAGCTCAAAGGTGCTGCCCCGGACCTTTGGAAGATGGACCGTGTGGACCTTCTTGAGGAGATCGAGCTTGCGACCGGGCATCGCATCGGCCTTGCGCGTCTCGCGGAGGCGAACCTCGGAGCTACCAAAAGCCATCACGGGTCCGAGGCGGGTACGCTCTATGATGAAGGGAAGATGGATGAACTCAAGGAATACTGTACGAATGATGTGAAGCTCACCAAAGACCTTTATGACCTTTACCGCACCCGCCACTTCCTTCTCATACCCCGCCGGGACGGCGATCCATTGAGGATCGATTTCGCAAAGCCTGCAGGCGCCGCGGCATGATCCCGAACCATTCCCACGCCATGCTCACGCGCACGTATCTCGACCATGCCGCAGGGACGCCCGTCGATCCGCAAGTGGAGCGGACGATGCGCCCCTATTTCCTCAAAGAGTTCGGCAATCCCGGATCCCTCCATTCCTTCGGCCAGGAGGCGATCGCGGCGCTCGATGCCGCGCGCGAATCCTTCGCGGGCCTCATCGGCGCGGATTTCCGCGAGGTCGTGTTCACCGGGTCTGCGACCGAGGCGAACAATCTCGCGCTCCGCGGCGCGGTGAGGGCGTGGAACGGTGAACCCCGCCATCGCGGCCTTGCGCCGAGGATCATCGTGAGCGCCATCGAACATGAATCAGTGCTCGAGACCGCTGCGGATCTTGCGCGGGAAGGAGCGGAAACGGTCTATGCACCCGTCGACGGCCGTGGTGCCGTCGATCCCTCGTGGATCGCGCAGGCGATCGGCGATGATGGGCGCACTGCGATCGTCTCCGTGATGCATGTGAACAATGAGACGGGGACCGTTCAGCCTGTGGCCGCCATTGCGGATGCGGTGCGCGAACTACGCATACACGCGAACGCGAACGTGAGGGGCGCGGCGGGAGCTTCCGGCAGGGTTCCGGCGCGATGGCCGCTCTTCCATACGGATGCCGTGCAGGCATTCCCCTATCTCTCCTGCGACATGCGTCGGATCGCTGCGGATATGATGACGCTTTCGGCGCATAAGATATGCGGGCCGAAGGGGGTGGGAGCCCTTTTCGTGCGTACGGGAACGCCGCTCGCGCCCATCGTCACCGGAGGGGGACAGGAGTTCGGGTTCCGGTCCGGAACGGAGAACGTACCGCTCATCGCAGGATTCGCCAAAGCAGCTGCGCTTGCCGCGGCATCGAGGGAGAAGGAGGCGGCGCGCCTCCATTCCCTCAGGGATCATTGCATAAAGGGGATCAAAAAGACCTTAAGGGGTGCGATGTTCCATGGGCCGACGCGCAGATCATCCGCGGCGCCACATATCGTGAACTTTTCCGTTCCCGGAAGGGATGCTGCGGACCTTGTCGTGATGCTCGATCTTGCCGGCATCGCGGTTTCTTCGGGATCCGCATGCCGTGCCCGCGCCGCAGCCCCCTCCTACGTCCTCCGCGCGCTTCATGGGGATGGCCTCGCACCGGGCGAACATGCGCCATCCGGCGTCCGCGTGAGTTTCGGGAGGACCACCACAAAGGAGGACGTGAACCGTTTCCTCCGCGCGCTCAAGTCCCTTCGCTGAAACTTTTTCATCTCTGGGGACGTAGTAAGGGATAAAAGGCCTGACCTCATTTTTTAGTATCAACATATTGCAATGTCCATGAAGAAAAAAGCGGCAGTCATCGCAGTAGGCATCGTAGCCGCGGGTGCGTTCGGGTTCGCGTTCCGTGGCGCCATCATCGCACGCGCCGCCACAAACCCCTTTTCTACGTTTTGGAGCGATCTCACGCGTCCGTTCGCGGGCGGAGGGTCCGGCGCCGTTACGGGAGGAAGCTCCTCGACCTCCGTGCCGCTCTATTCTCCCGTCGACCAATATGAGAGTGACGTGATGAGCGCGGTGAAGAACGTATCGCCTGCGGTCGTCTCGATCGTCATCTCGGAGAACGTACCCATCACCCAGAACTGCCCCAGCGATTTTTTCTACGGTTTTCCCCAGGGATTCTCGCAATTCTTCGGGAATCTTCCGACGTCCACTTCGTGTACGACGGGAAAGACCCAGCTTGAACAGGTGGGCGGAGGTTCGGGGGTCATCATCTCCTCGAGCGGGCTCATCCTCACGAACAAGCATGTCGTCGCAAATGCGAATGCCCAGTATTCCGTGATCATGAGCGACGGGAAGACCTATGCCGCCAAGGTGCTCGCGCGGGATCCCAATCAGGATCTCGCAGTGATCAAGATCGATGCCACGGGCCTTCCGACGGTCACCCTTGGGGATTCGAACGGCCTCCAGCTCGGTCAAACGGCGATCGCGATCGGCAATGCACTCGGCCAGTACTCGAACACCGTGTCCGTGGGCGTCGTGTCCGGACTTGAGCGTACCGTGACCGCGGCATCGCCCGATACGGGCGCTCAGGAGACCCTTACCGGGGTCATCCAGACCGATGCGGCGATCAACCCGGGCAATTCGGGCGGGCCGCTCGTCGACCTCCGCGGAGACGTGATCGGCATCGATACTGCGATCGCGTCGAACGCCCAGAACATAGGGTTCGCGATCCCCATCGATCAGGCAAAATCGGCGATCGCGTCCGTGGAGTCTACTGGGCAGATCAAAGTGCCTTATCTCGGCGTCCGCTATGAACCCGTGACCGCCGCCCTTGCCGCCGCGAAGAAGCTCCCCATCTCGTATGGCGCGCTTGTGACCGCGGGCACCTCGGGCAAGCCGGCCGTCACCGCCAATTCGCCGGCGGAGGCGGCGGGCATCAAAGCGGGGGATATCATAGAGTCCGTGAACGGGACCCAGATCGATGCCAGTAACGACCTTGCGAATCTCATCGACCAGTATTCGGTGGGTGATACCGTGACGCTCGTCATCGATCGCGCCGGCAAGACGCTCACGCTCACACTCACGCTCGCGGAGCGTCCTGCGGGTGTCTGATACGCCATTAGCAATCCCTCCGCTTGATTGACAATCCCGATCACGAAGGAGTATAATGAAAACAAAGTGAGGAGGGTTGGCCCCGCAATCCGCCGCCTCCGATCCATCATCATCACTATCAATATCCAATGCCCAACTTCCATCGTTTCACCATCAAAGCCCAGGAGGCGCTCCAGAACGCCCAGGAGATCGCCGCAAAGAAAAATCATGGGGAGCTCAAATCGCTCCACCTTCTCGCTGCGCTTCTCGAGGATGAACAGTCACTCGTGATCCCCGTGCTTGAGCGTTCCGGCGTGGATATCGAACGGCTCGATGAGCAGGTGGAAGAGGAGCTGGACCGCATCCCGCCCATCCTCTCGAATTCCGCGGTCGGCCAGCTGTACCTCTCGCAGGAGCTCATGCGCGTGCTCGACCAGGCCGCGAAGATCGCGGCGCAGCAGAAGGACGAGTTCGTTTCGTGCGAGCACTTCCTTCTCGCGCTCCTCGATATCCCCGGTGCAGCGAAATCGCTCCTCGAGAAGTTCGGCATACGGCGCGAACAGGCGTTCCGCGTCCTTGCCCAGCTCCGCGGTTCGGTCCGCGTGACGGACGAGACGCCGGAGACCAAATTCCAGGTGCTTGAAAAATATGCCATCAATCTGAGCGAGAAGGCCAAGGCCGGCCAGCTCGATCCCGTCATCGGACGCGAAGAAGAGCTCCGGCGCCTCATGCAGGTGCTCTCCCGCCGCACCAAGAACAATCCGTGCCTCATCGGCGAGCCGGGCGTCGGCAAGACCGCCATCGTGGAAGGCCTCGCCCAGCGCATCGCGTCGGGCGACGTACCCGAGCTTCTCAAGGGCAAGCAGGTGCTCATGCTCGATCTCGGATCGCTCATCGCGGGCACCAAGTTCCGCGGCGAGTTCGAGGACCGTCTGAAGGCCTTCGTAAAGGAAATCAAGAATTCCGCGGGCCAGATCATCCTTTTTATCGACGAGATCCATACGATCGTGGGCGCAGGCGCCGCCGAAGGCGCCATCGATGCATCGAATCTCCTGAAGCCGGCGCTCGCCCGGGGCGAGCTCCACGCGATCGGTGCGACGACCATCCGCGAATATCAGAAATATATAGAGAAGGATCCCGCACTCGAACGGCGCTTCCAGCCCATCACGGTGGAGGAGCCTTCCATCGAGGATTCCATTTCCATCCTCCGGGGGCTCAAGGAGAAGTACGAGATCCATCACGGGATGCGCATCAGCGACGAAGCGATCGTGGAAGCCGTGAACCTTTCCGCCCGCTATATCACCGACCGGTTCCTTCCCGACAAGGCGGTGGATCTCATCGATGAGGCCGCCGCCGCGCGGCGCCTCGAATCGGAGAGCCTTCCGAAGGAAATCGACGGCATCCGCAGGGACATCACGCGCCTCGAAGTGGAGAAGCAGGCGCTTCTTCAGGAAGGGGAGAGCCCGCGCACCGCGGAGCGCCTCAAGGAGATCGAGGTCCAGCTTGCCAAGCGCAAGGAGGATAACGACGAGCTTTCGAGCAAGTGGCATTCGGAGAAGATCAAATTCGAAACGCTCCATCAGCTGCGGCAGAAAGTGGAGAACCTGAAGCGAGAGGCGGAGGTCGCCGAACGCGAGGGGAATCTCGAGCGCGTGGCGCAGATCATCTACGGCGAACTTCCCGTGGCGGAAAAGGACTTCCAGATGTTCGAAAAGAAGAACTTCGGCGCGCCGTCCGCCGCCGCGCGTCGCCGCGCCGCCGCACATAAGGCGGCCGCAGGCACCGACGCCGATGCGCCGTCCGCCGCCCGCACCGCCGCATCCGCGGACCGTTTCCTTAAAGAGGCCGTGGACAAGGAAGATGTGGCCGCGGTTGTGTCCGTGTGGACCGGCATTCCCCTCAAGCGCATGCTCGAGACCGAGACCGATAAGCTGATCCGCATCGAGGACGTGCTTCGCGAACGGGTGATCGGCCAGGAGGAGGGGATCACCGCCATCGCGTCCGCGCTTCGCCGCGCCCGCGCCGGCCTTTCGGACGCCAACCGCCCCATCGGATCGTTCATGTTCCTCGGTCCCACGGGCGTCGGCAAGACCGAGCTTGCCCGCGCGCTCGCCGAGTTCATGTTCAATGACGAAAAGGCGCTCATCCGGGTGGATATGTCCGAATACATGGAGCGCCATGCGACGAGCCGCCTCGTGGGATCGCCCCCGGGCTACGTGGGCCACGAAGAGGGCGGCCAGCTCACCGAGAAGATCCGTCATCGTCCCTACAGCGTCATTCTGTTCGACGAGATCGAAAAAGCGCACCCCGAGGTGTTCAATCTCCTCCTTCAGGTTCTCGACGAAGGGCGCCTTACCGACAGCAAAGGCAAGACGGTGAATTTCAAGAACTCGATCATCATCATGACCTCGAACGTCGGAAGCCAGTATCTCCGCGCAATGTCCCGCATCGGGTTCAGCGCGGAAGGCGCGGCGGGATCCGCCGAGGAAGTGGATTACAAGGACAAGGTCATGGAATCCCTCCGCCAGAGCTTCCGGCCCGAGTTTCTCAACCGTATCGACGAGATCGTCGTTTTTAATCCGCTCCATAAGGCGGATATCGAGAAGATCGTGGACATCCAGCTCGGCCGCATCGGGCAGCAGATTGCCGACCGGAATATCCGTCTCGATATCGGTCCCGATGCCCGCGCATATCTCGCAAAAGAGGGATTCAGTCCGGAATTCGGCGCGCGGCCCCTCAAACGCCTCATCCAGAAGGTCATCCTCGACAGACTTGCGGACAAACTCATCCGTGGGGAGGTGAAGGAGGGCGGAAAGATCAAGGTGGGATTCAAGGCAAACGCGCTTACCTTCACGCCGTAACGCGGGAAGGATCCCCTTGCGGACCCTTCGCTATTCCAAAGGCCCTTCCTTCCGGAAGGGCCTTTGCGATATGGTATAGTCTACTTATATATGTTCGATACGCTCATAGAACGTCTCCGGCCTTTGCGGGGAACGATGGTTCGTGCGCTCGCTTTCGGGCTTGCGTGGGCCATTCTCCCTTCCTGGCTTTTTGTCATCCTTGCCCTCTATCTCTTCTTCGTGCCTCCCGCGCAGGCGGGCACGGTCATCGTTCCCTTTATCGTCCTCCTCGGTCTTGCGCTTCTCACGCCGGGAGGATCCCTCCTTGCCGTCGTATTCGGCCTCCTTTTCTGGTATATCCTTCTTATCAAGGAGTTGTACCTCATCGACAGGAAGACCGCCTATGAGGTCCTTTCCTTCGTGCTCGTGTTCCTCGTGTTCCGCCTTTTCTATGACCGGCTCGGCGGCGGGGCCGATGCGGCGACCTTCTTCTTCGCCGCACTTGCCGCAATCGTCACCGGGATGCTTTTTTCGAGCTTCATTGCCGCATTCATGCCGGATCGTCCCGCGGAGGAATCCGGCAATGCCGCTTCCGCCGTCCGCCGGTTGCGGAGGGTCGCCTCGGCAACCATCGCATTTCTCGTGTTCGAGATCCTTCTTGCCGGACTTTTCCTTCCTCTCGATTTCATCTATCAGACGGCGGTGACCTTTCTTATCGCGCTCCTTCTCATGGACCTTGCCGCGCGGCATCTCCTTGAGGGGCCCCTCTCCCGGGAGAGGATCCTTATTGTTTCGGGTACGGTAGGCGCCCTCCTCGTCATTCTCCTCGGTTCCGCTGCCTGGACACTCTGAACCTCCCCGTATCCGCCCTCCGGCGTTTGCTATAATGGAGTGACCATGAAAAAAGTCACTACGCTCGTACTCCCCATCGCGGGACTCGGCAAACGGCTCATGCCGCTCACCAAAAAGACCCCCAAGAACCTCGTTCGCGTGAACGGCAAGCCCCTCATCGAATACGTCCTTGAGGAGGCCGTTGCCGCAGGGATCAGGAAGGTCGTCCTTATCGTCAATCCGAAACATCTCGGGGATTTCCGGCGCTACGTGACGTCCGCGGCGCGGCGGTTCCCGTCGCTTTCGTTCGCGGTGCGTATTCAGCCCACGCCGGGCGGTAACGGCCATGCGATCGCCCAGGCCTACGACCTCATCAAGAACGAACCGTTCGCGGTGCGCTTCTGCGACGACGTGCTCTTCACCGAGAAGGACACCCCGGGCGCCCTTGCGTCGCTCATCGACGTGTTCTCCCGCGTGCGCGGTTCCATGAAGAGCGTGGTGCTCCTCGAACGCGTGCCGCGGGAACTCGTGCACCGGTTCGGCGTGGTCGGCATCGACCGCGGCAAGACGCGCTCGATCGACGGCGGAACGGCATACCGCGTGACGAAGATCGTCGAGAAGCCGGCGCCGAGCGCCGCTCCTTCCACCCTCACCATCGTGGGAGGGTACGTGTTCACCCCCGACGTCGTGCGCAACCTCAAGATGGTCGCCGACACGCTTCCCGTGGTAGCCGATGACGCGCTTCCCGTCGCCGTCGCCATCCAGATGCAGATCGCCATGCGCGGCAACGTGTACGGCTGGGAATTTCCCGGCACCCGCCTCGATTGCGGCACTCTCGAAAAGCTCCGGCAGGCGGAGGAGTTCCTTGCATCTACAGGATAGCGGACGCTTGCGCTTGCCGCATTTCCGTGGTATTCTTTGCGCATCATGAGCGATAGCGGCAAAGATCGTTTTGTGTTCACAAAGTCCTACGAAATCGCGTACGCCCTCTTCCGCATTGCCGGAACCCTTCAGGAAAAGGATTTTGCCGAGCGTCTTCGGGGTGCGGCGGGCGCCCTTCTTGAATCCTCTTCCGTACGGGAGCATTCCGGCACCCGGCGCGCGCTCCAGTCCATCGAATGCTTCGTGAAGTTCGCCGGCGACGTCAATCTCCTTGCTCCCGCGAATGCCGACACCATCCTTCGGGAGGTGTATCTCCTCGATGCGGCGGTCGTCGAGCGGATCAACTCCGCAAAGTCCCCGGCGAACGGCATCGATCTCTCCGAGATCTTTTCCCACGCCGAAGCAGAGACGGTCCGCGCCGCCGCGGTACCGGAGGCCGCGGCAGAGGAATCCGTCAAGGGATCCGTCATCGATCCCGGCATGGATCCCGTCACGGAGACTGCCGATTTGCCGATCTCCGATGCGGCAACCGAAGCAGGGGAGAGGATGGAGTATCCTGCGGCCGCGGAGACGTTCGTTGCGGACGCATCCCCCAAAGAGCACGGATTCATGCGTGCGGAAATGCGGCAAGATACCATCCTCGATAGAATCCGGCAATCCGGCAATTGCCGCTTGAAGGATATCCAGGAAGTGTTGCCGGGCTGCAGCGAGCGGACCATCCGCTATGATCTGCAGGCGCTTATCGAGCGGAACCTCATCGAGCGTATGGGTGCGGGAGGTCCTTCCGTCACCTATCGAATGCGGCAAAATTCCGGCGGTCCGATCGCCCGGAATGCCGTCTCCGGAAGGGGGTAACTTTTCCGAAAAGGGGACGTTGTATTTAGTACGAAAGCGGGTGGAGGAGCGAACAGTTTGTCCACACCTTTTTTCGGGAAGTGTCCGTATAATTGAACATGTGAACCACGGTTTGGTGTGAGGCCCGACCGGATGAGGATGAGAGTTCGGTAGTGGTGAAGAGCGCGGATGCCTGCGCGTCCATGGTCTTCACCACTTCCCTGTCCTTTTCCCCTGTGCCTCGCCCTTCCGGCGAGGTTCTTCTTTATTCGCAATAACCCCGTAGCCGTCATACTCTCTCCTTTAAGTTCTTTCTTGCGAGTCCTCACCCCGTTGGATTCCTTGAAGAGAGTGATATGCCGGAAACGGCGACCAGAATCAGAAATGAATTCACACAAAAGGTCGACGTCCGGGCTCCGTACGACAGAAAGACGGATCCTTGGTCGATAAATTAGAAAAAAGTTCGAACATAAATACACAATGAGCATAAATAAGAAATTGGTTTCCGCTGCGCTTGCGGCCACCACGATTTTGTGGGCGGTCGGCGCGGCTGCGCTTCCTCTCGCGAATGCTCAGACGACGACCTCCGCCAATCTTCAGGCGTTGATCGCGTCTTTGCAGCAGCAGATTGCGCAGCTCACTTCGCAGCTCAACGCCAAGACGACGACGGGTACCGCTACGGCAACCGGTTCGTCCTACAACTTTGGTACCACTGACCTCACCATTGGTTCCAGGGGCGCGGGCGTCACGGTGCTTCAGCAGTTCCTCATCGATCAGGGCGACCTGACCGCGGTCTCGGCTCCGACGGGCTACTTCGGTACTCTTACCCAGAAGGCGCTCGCGAAGTTCCAGGCTGCGAACGGCGTTAAGCCCGCATCGGGCTACTACGGTCCCATCACTCGCGCGTTCCTCGCGAAGTATGCGGCCTCTTCTTCGACTTCCACCTCGACTGGCACTTCGACCGGCACCACTTCCGGCACCGGCACGAACACCACGACGGGTACCACGGCTCCGGCAACGGGTCTTCAGGTGAGCTTGGCTTCTCAGCCGGCGAACACCTCGCTGATCTCCAGCCAGGGTACGACTGGTAGCGGTGCGGCGCGCGTCCCCGTTCTCGCCTTCACTTTGACGGCGGGCAACTCGGGCGCTGCGACTGTTTCCCAGATCCAGTTCCAGAAGAACGGTGTTCTTTCGGATAGCTCCATCTCCGGCGCCTACCTCACCCAGAACGGTCAGGTGGTCGCTCAGTACAACTCCCTCAACAGCGGTTTGCTGACCTTCTCCGGTTTGAACCTTTCGGTTCCCGCCGGCCAGACGGTGCAGTATACCCTCGCGATCGACGTTGCGGGTGGTCTTAATCCGGGCAACACGGTTTCCTTCTCGATTCCTTCGAGCTCCGCTGTCACCGCCTTTGGTCCGAGCAACTCGGCCGTCGGCGTTTCGGGAACCTTCCCAATGAACAGCGAGACCTTCACGGTCACTTCGGTGAACAATCCTTCGCTCGCAACGGTCAGCATTGTTGATAATAATTCCATCAGCAATTCTGTGACGGCGGGTTCGCAGAACAACCTTGTCTACGCCTCGAACTTCCAGGTGCAGAACAGCAAGGTGTTCCTCGAGGGCTTGAACTTCCACGTGATCGGTTCGGCCAACATGAGCAACATCCAGAACCACTGGCTCAGCCTGATCGGCCGGCTCCGGCCGGGGGCGACGCCGGCCGAAGCGCAGGCCGAGCTGGACGTCGCGACGGAGCGCCAGATC
>DAIEHA010000003.1 GCA_027355945.1 Candidatus Parcubacteria bacterium
AAAATGGGGCTCGTCGAGGTTCACGCTAAGCGTCCACTGGGTCGATGTCAGCGACACCGTTCCAAGAAGCGATCCTGGCGCGGTGATCGTAATGACATCGGACGAAATGAACCCCGCACCTTCCACTACCGTGGTAAGAATACCGGGCGAATCCGCATACACGAACGGAGACCCTATCCCCGTGATTACAGGCGCCGCCTGGGTCACGATGATCTGCGCGGAGCCGGTGATGCCGGACACCTGCGTAACCGTGGCCGTGACGGTGGCGGTCCCCGCGCCCGAAGGCGTGAAGGTTGCCGTCGTCACATTCCCGGAAACGCTCTGATTGCTCAGTGCGCCGCCGGTCACGGTAAAGGTCACCGCGGGATTGAAAGTACCAACCCCGACGACCATAGCCGTGATCACGGACGTCTGCGCCGTCGTAATGCTTGACGGGCTGGCGTTCACGGTCACTCCGGTGATCTGAAAGGTCACAGTGATGCTCAACTGCCCCGTGATCTTCGGGTTCGCGGTGGACGTGGCGACCAGGTTGGCCTGACCGTCCGCGACCGCCGTGATCTTTCCGGTCGGATCGACCGTAAAGATCGTAGGGTCGGAAGAGCTGAGCGTACAATTCGAATTCGTCGAATTGTCGCTCATGGCGACGACACAGGATCCCTGCGCCGTCTGGCCCGGGAGCATCGACGTGGACGTTGCTGCTGGGGTTACGGACACTACCGTGGGAGGATTGCCTCCCCCGCCAGTGCCACCGTTCAGAGAACCGCTCCCGCTGCAGCCGGAAAGCTGCAGCGCAACGGACACTCCGAACACAAAAAGCGCGAAAGCCTTCAAGCTGCGCATAAATCTCTCTCCTGTTCTCGAATTGTATTCATAGCAGACGGATGCCTGCCTGTTTATTTTTTAGCATTTTTTGTTATATTTGTCAATTTTTCGGACATATGGTGAAATGGGCCCAAAAAAAACCGGCGGATGCGACGTCACGCCGGGAAAAGGGAACTATCTCCCGCCTAGCACCCGCCGGGGCCCCCTCCGGGAACACAATCGATCTGGCGCGCACTTGCGGTCGTCTGGAATTGGAGCACATCGCTTGAAACTGCGGGGTCGGTGGAGCTCGGCGTCGCGCCGATCGAGATCGTGATGCGCGGCGTCCAGTGATCCCCCTCGATATTACCGAACAGTATGAATGTGAGGTTCTTGATGGAAACATCGTTGCCGGTGATGGGGATCGGTGCGGTGCTTGATGCAAGCGAATCGCTCTTCATCAGCGCACCATTCTGAAGGGAATAGTTCACCTCGGACCCTTCGGCCGTGTAATAATTGAGCGCGCTGCACGTCCAGAAGGGAAGGTCGCCATTCGGAAGCGCATCGGGGGCCGAGGGATCGGGATAACCGGAATCACCGATCGTACAGCCGCAATAATCACCGGAGCCAGGGGTATTGTTGGGACTGTTGCTCGCAAGTCCATGGCAAAAAAGATATCCTGTGCGTTCTTCGCGCGCCATCTGTTCGAGCACAAGCGTCATATTGCTCTCGGTCGAGATGAGCGATGCCACTTGCCGCTGGGTGCGCAGCGCACTCACGAATCCCGCGGACGCGATCGTGACGATGATGGCGAATACCGCGATGGCGACGAGCAGTTCAACAAGAGTGAATCCTTTGCGCATGTTCATGGATCAGGGATGCCAATTGTAAAAGACGTCCTCGAGGGTCACCGATTGCGATGCGAGGGTGCCGCCCGACCAGGTGACGGTGGAGATGACGTCGATCGTGCTCGCATCGGGGCGCGATACCTCCACGACGCGCGAGAAATTCGTCGGCGTGGCGCCCTGGATCTTTGCTGCATCGACGGAATCATAATACATACCGGCGCCAGGCGCAGTCCCGTTCGGTTTGAAATAGAGCGGATCGGGCGCGGAAGAACCCTGCGGAGACGGACACTGATAGGTCGCGAAGTCCAGGTAATAATAATTGCTCCCTCCGGGAAGGAACGAGAAACAGCTTCCCGTAATGCCGCCACTCCATCCATTCGTCTCCTGTCCCTGTGCGACGCCAGAATAGACGCCATGGTCGATGAGATTCTTCGCGACCTCGATCCCCTCGGACGCGAGATAGGTCGCTTTCGATTCATCGGCGGTCTCGCGTTCAAGCGAGAATGAACGGGAAAGGAGCGCGAGAACGCCAAGCATGCCGATCGTAAGGATGCCGAGCGCGGCGATCGCTTCGATGAGCGATTGCCCCTGGCGCCTTTCGGAGCTGCCGCGCAGCAATGGGATATGACGGATGATCATGGTTTCCGCATCAGAAATTTATCTGTCCTTCGGGGTTCACGGTGATGGTGGTCGCATTTTTCCCGTCGATCGTCTGAAGGCATACGACGGACGCGGACTGGGGGGCGCCGAGGGATCCGGGCGCAGTGGTGTAATACCTTACCAGCATGGAAGGGTTGGGAGGGTAGAACATGATGGCGGATATCGCGCCTCCGTTCGCACCCTGAGCGTTTGTGCATACTCCGGGGAAATTGCCCGGCGGGACGATCCCCACACCTTCGGAAAAAGGCATCTGCCAGCTTGATGCTGCATAGGGTTGGATATATGCGTCGTTCCTGCCGAATCCCATCGCCGTCGCGTTGGCGAGAGAGGGGCACCGGGTGCCCGGGGCGACGGGTTCGTAGGCGAAAAGCGAATAGGTGCCGGCGGTATAGTCGAACAGCACTCCGAACGCGCACGCATTCTGGGTGCCTCCCGATGCAGCGGACCCGCCGTACGTGGCGAGCGCGAGCTGACGCGCCTGGAGCATGACCTCCGCGACCTTCGCCGTCTCCACGGTGAGGGCATTCTCATTCTGCCCCACGTGGCTATAGCCGATCGCAAGCGCGGCGAAAAGCGATGTGATGCCGATCACAACGAGCATTTCAACAAGAGTGAATCCTTCGCGGGACCGCGTGCCGCATGTCATATCATCATTGTACCACCTTCCGGACAGGGATCTTCCCTCGCCGGATGACGCACCGATCAGAACCGGACGTACCATTGCAGGAACTGATATCCGAAGAAGAACACGAATGCGGCGCCGAGCGCGAAGAATGGGCCGAACGGCAGCGATCCCCTCATGGTGCGCCGGCCGAGCGCGATCGCAGCAAGACCCGTTGCGGCGCCGATCACGAACGCGGCACCGGTGGCGAAGAGGATGTCGGGCCAGCCAAGAAGGAACCCGAGAGGGATGGCGAGCTTGAGATCTCCGAGCCCCATTCCTTTTCCGCGCGTACCGATAATGAGCGCACC
The DNA here is from genome assembly GCA_027355945.1 of Candidatus Parcubacteria bacterium. Classification (GTDB taxonomy): domain Bacteria; phylum Patescibacteriota; class Minisyncoccia; order UBA6257; family 2-01-FULL-56-20; genus JAKAGE01. The sequence continues at coordinate 3,282 of DAIEHA010000003.1, forward strand.
GAAGAACGCCCCTCCGAAAAGAGCTCCGACAAGACGGTTGAGCCATAGGCTCCCCTGCAGGCCGAGCGCTGCCGCATAGGTCCCGAAAAGCGAATGGTTCGCAAGACCGAGCGCACCCCCGAGGAATATGATGAAAAAGAGGGCAATGAGGAAAAGCGAGAGATTGAGGCCGTCAGGAATGATGCCGAGCCGGATATCGATGAGGGACATCAGGAAAAGCGCCTCGAACGCAATGATCCAGAATACAGAAAGATCGGTGAGGAGCATCCCCCCTGCGCCCGCCACGGTCATGATGCGCCACGGCACGAGGACGAAGATGAGTCCCGACACGAGTTCGGCAAAAGGATACTGGGCGCTCACGCCCGCACCGCAGGAGCGGCACCGCCCTCCCTGCACGATCCAGCTCGCAAGCGGCACGAGCTCGAACCAACGGAGCGTGCGGTTGCAATGAGGGCAATGGGAGCGTCCGCCGATCGCGCGAGGCGAAAAGAGCGGCGCCGTCCCGCCACCGTCATAGCGCGTGGCAACCACGTTCAAAAAACTCCCGATCGCAAGGCCGAATACGAAAAGGATGATCCATATCATGGTTCTGATTGTACCATGCGCACGGGCGTCGCGCGGCAACGAAAAATCCCGCCGAAGCGGGATTTCAGGATGCACCGCGGAGAGAGCCCGTCAAAGAGTGACGCAGTAATCCGGGATCTTGCAGGCATGAGGCGCGCTCGTCGGCACGAAGCTCGTGAAGTTATAGTTCGTGAACACGCTATTGTTCTGATTTTCGAGCGTTGCGCCAAGCGTATAGCTTGTGCCATCCGGGGAACCGTAGAAATAGCTCTGATGGGGATAGGAGGGATCGTTCGGAATGTTGCTTGCACTCGCAATGACGCCGCTTCCCACGACCGCCGTCACCATACCCGGGAAATCATTGCTCGTGTCGCCGGGACACGCCGTCGTATTATCGATTGCGTTCGGATAGAAACCGCACTTCTGATAATAGAGCTCAAGTCCGTTCTGGATCCCTTGAATGTCCGACAACCTCCGTGCGTCGCGGCCGGATTGCTGGGCAGGGCCGAGACCGACGATCACGATCGAGGCAAGGATCGCGATGATGGCGACCACGATGAGTATTTCGATGAGAGTGAAGCCTTTCCTGTATTCGATTGTCATAGTTTCAATGCTGACCGATTGATTGTCGACCTTTCCAACGTATACTTCCATTGTAGCATATCCCTTTTGTGGATAATCGCCGTAGCTAGTGGATGTTCGCCGTAAGATTATAGATCGGGATGAGCACCGAGGCGAAAAGAAGGCCCACCATGAGTCCCATGCCGATCATCATGATCGGTTGGATGAGATCCACGAGATTATTCGCCGTCTGGTCGGCCTCGCGGGTATAGATGGATGCAACGCGCGCGAACATATCCTCCACCTTTCCCGTCGTCTCGCCGACAGCGACCATCTGGGATACGAGAGGGGGGAAATATCCGGGATATTTCGCGATGCTCTCCGAAAGGAGCGACCCTTGGCGCACATCGGTAGCCACATTATGGACGACATCGCGATACAGCGAATTGCCGAGCATGTGGCTCAGGATCTCGAGGGACTGGGCGATGGGAATGCCGCCACGCACGAGGAGCGCCGCGGCGTTCCCGAACCGCGCAAGCACCACCGGCACGAAGATGTTCTTTGTGATCGGAAGGCGGATCTTCGCCTCATCGAGCACCGCCTGCCCTTCATCGGACCCCGCATAATTCACCCCGAGCACGCCAAGCGCGAGCACCCCCACGATGACCGCAGGCCACCACTTCTCGAGGAAGATGCCCGCGGAAAGAAGGATCTGCGTGTACCACGGCAGCGCCACGCCGTTCTGTGCGAAAACCGATCCAAGCGAGGGATAGACGAATGTAAGGAGGATGAACGCCACGACGACAAAGAGGAGGAGGACGATGGCGGGATAGATCATCGCCGAGGAGATCTTCCCGGCAAGATCGCCTTCCTTCTCCGTATAGTCGGCAAGGAAATCCGCGACTTCGTTCAGATTTCCCGTGATCTCCGCGGCGCGCACCATCTCGGTGTAATACGGAGGGAAGATGCGGCCCTGCCGTTCGAGCGCCTGGGAGAATGAGAGTCCCGCATCGATATCCTCGCCCACCTGGTAGATGGCCTCTTTGAGCATCGGGCTCACCGTCTGCTGGTGCAGCACCTTGAGCGCATCGTTGAGCGGCAGACGCGCCTGGAGGAGCGTGGAAAGCTGGCGGGCGAAAATGATAAGATCCTTCTGCCTCACGCGATTGAAGAACGACGAAAGGCGGTCGAGAGGGCCCGGAGGGGCCTCTGCGACAAGTGTCAGCACGAAAAGCTCGTGGCTCGTGAGGATCGCGGCGGCGGCGTCGCGGTTCGTGGCATCCACGAAACCTACCTGCATCTCCCCATCCCTGGTTTTTGCCTGGTATTTGAATTTCATGCCTTAGCTCCGCTCGAGGAGGATCCTGAGCTCCGCGGGATTCAGCGAATAGAGCTCGGCATTCTCGAGCGATACCTCCTTGTTTTTCACGAGATTCACAAGCGAACGGTTGAGCGTCACCATCCCCTCCTGCAGCGATGTTTCGATCACGAGGTCGATCTGATAGGTCTTGCGCTCGCGGATGAGGTTGCGGATGGCCGGGTTCACGATCATGATCTCGGCCGCCGGAACGCGCCCGCCCGAAATGCGCGGAAGGAGGCGCTGGGACACGATCGCAACGAGCGTCGCAGCGAGCTGGGAGGTCACCTGGCTCTGCTGTTCCGGAGGGAAGGAATCGATGATGCGGTCGATCGTCTGCGCGGCGGAATTCGTATGGAGCGTCGAGAGTACGAGGTGGCCCGTCTCGGCCGCCGTCATCGCGGTCCCGATCGACACGCCGTCGCGCATCTCGCCGACCATGATGACATCGGGGTCCTGCCGTAGCACCGTGCGGAGCGCCGAATGGAATGAAAGTGTATCGTTGCCGACCTCGCGCTGGGAGATCATGCACTGGTCCTGCGTGAAAAGATATTCGATAGGGTCCTCGATCGTGATGACGTGATCGGAACGGGTATGATTGATCTCATCCACGATCGCGGCAAGTGTGGATGATTTACCGTGGCCTGCGGGACCCACGAGGAGGATGAACCCTTGGGAAAGTTTTGAGAGATCGTGAAGGAGCGGCGGAAGATTGAGCTCCTCGATCGTACGGATCTGCGCCGGTACGAGGCGGAGCACTGCGGCAAGGTAGCCGCGCTGGTAATACACGTTCACCCGGAAACGCGCTTTATCCTGGAAACTATATGCAAAATCGAGCTGACGCTGTGCGAGGAGCTTCTGTTTCTGTTCCGCGGTCATAAGTTCACCCACGACCCCTTCCATGGCATCGGGCGTGAGGAGGGGTTCGCTTTGGAGCGGTACGAGCACTCCGTCGATGCGGAGGGTCGGATGGCGCCCGACCGCAAGGTGGAGGTCCGATGCGCCCTGTTTTGCCGTCGCGGTAAGGAGGCTATTGAGTCGTTGTGTAGAATCGTCCATGGACTAATCATAGCACAAAGGAAATCCCCAAGCGCCGAACTGCGCATCAAGCTCCTCGTCCTTCATTTTCGAGAAACGCCCCTGTCTTTTTGACGGGGCGGAAGGGATCTTGCGACGGAACGTTGCGGAGCGCGGAACGCTATCCCTCCTCCGTCTCCCTGATGATCTCCTCGATCCCGACGATCCCGCGGAGCGCTTTCACGACACCGTCCTGCCGGAGCGTCGTCATTCCCTGCGCCTTTGCGGCATCGGTGATCTTTTGCGTGGTGGCGCCTGTCTCGATGACCGCCTGGAGCTCTTTCGTCATCTGGAGCGCTTCGAAGATGCCCGTGCGGCCAACGATGCCTCTCCCCTTGCAGGTGGCGCATCCTTTGGCATGGTAGATCTTGTAAGGCGCGGAAAAATCCTTGGTGACCTCCTCGGGGAGGCCCTTGAGCGCGCGCGCGATGAGGTCCTGGACGTCGGCCGGCGCATCTTCGGCCTCTTTGCAATCGGAACACAGCACGCCGACAAGCCGCTGCGCGATCATGAGATTGAGGGATACGGGGAGCAGGAATGGTTCCACCTTCATATCGATGAGACGCGGGATGACACCTGCGCTATTGTTCGTATGGAGCGTGGAAAGCACGACGTGTCCCGTGAGCGCGGCCTGCACGGCAAGTCCCGCCGTCTCGTTATCGCGGATCTCGCCGACCATGATGACATCGGGGTCCTGCCGCAGGATCTGCCGGAGACCGCTTGCGAAATCATAGCCGATCTCGGGATGCACCTGCGATTGGTTGATGCCGCTCACGAAATATTCGACCGGATCCTCGAGCGATACGATATTCACATCCTCCTTGTTGAGGGTCTGAAGGAAGGCGTAGAGCGTGGTCGTCTTACCGGAACCCGTGGGACCGGTGATCAGCACCATGCCGAACGGCTTATTGAGACCATCGACGATGAGCTTCCTCGTATGCGGCAGAAAATCGAGCCCTTCGAAGCTCTTGAGGCCGGTCGTCGGATCAAGCACGCGGATCGCGATCTTTTCGCCGAGCGGTGTGGGGAACGTAGCAACGCGGAAATCGATGTCGCGGTCGAATATCCTCGCGCGAAAACGCCCGTCCTGCGGGATGCGCGTCTCATCGATCTTGAGATTCGAGATGACCTTCACGCGCGACGAGACCGGCTGGGCAAGCTCCTGGGGAAGCGTGGCCACCGTATGAAGGTCGCCGTTCACGCGAAACCGGATGCGGAGCGATCCGCGCTGGGGTTCGATATGGACGTCGGATGCCTTGTCCCCCACCGCCTCACGGAACGTATCCGCCACGATTTTGATGATCGGCGCATCCTCATGGGCGCCGCCGCCCTCGAGCGAGATCGTCCGGTCCCCGCTCGATCCTTCCTTCACGTTGAGGGACTGCACGGCCTTCTCGATCTCGGTACGGTACGGAGAATACCGCGCGAGGATCTTCTGCCAATCGCCGTATGCCATGAGATATACGCCAAGATTCACGCGGTTCTGACGCGCGATGAACTTGAGGGCCTCCTGGGCCTTGGCATCGTCAGGATGCACCATTCCCACCACGAGCAGATTGTCCTGGAGCGCGAACGGAGCGAGCTCATAGGTGCGCGCGGTCTCCTCCGGGACCATTGCAAAGAGCTTCGCATCGATCTGGGCGGCATCCACCTTCTGATACGGCACTTTGAGGAGCTCGCTCTTCAGCTGGGCGACCGCCTCATCGGACACGAGCCGGTCGCGCGAAACGATCGCTTCCGGCGTCTCGCCGGCCACGATCGCGTCTCTCTGGATCCTGGCGGCCGCCGTCGGGTTCAGGAGTCCGCGTACCTGAAGCTGTTGAAGGAATTCATCCTGGGTCATTGAACGTGTTTCTATGGGACGAGGAACGGATTTGGCCTCACGAGAGCGGCAGGGCCGGTGGACGTGGGCGCGGGAACGGTCGTATGGAGGCCGGCGAGCACGGGATCCGCTTCGACGGTCTGCGGTTGAACGGGCGACTGCACGAGCGGCGCCACGGCGCTCAATCCTCCGGCAGCGGGAAGCGTCACATCCGGTGCGGGCGCAAAGAACATGAAGTAGATGGCGGCGGCAAGCACCACGAGGAACACAAGCCAGCCCGTAAGGCCGATCATAGGCGATCTCTTCTTATCCTCTTCTACGACGATTGCCATAGTGCGTGATTTAGGATGATTGATAGTATGCGACGACCGTCATATTGGAATTATAAAGGTCCTGAGCGCCGTTCGCGACCGCGCCGGCCGTCGTCACGGCGGGCACCGGTTTGATGGAAAGTCCCGTTACATCGAAGATGCGCACGTTCGTCTCGAGCCCCTCGAGGAATGTCTTGAGGGCCTCGTAGCTTCCCGTTGCGGCGATCTGGAATGTGATCGACCCTGCGGGCTGGATGAGCGACGCAAGGTTCGCGGTGCCGCTTGCTGAAGCGGAGGTGCTCTGCGGTGCAGCCTGGGTCGCGGTCTGGAGGGATACTCCGACGCTTTCTACAATGATGCCGTTCGCGGATGCAAGTCCGTAGATCTGCGCGAGCGCACCTGCGGTATCGGGACCGACCGGAAGCGCAAGGGCGACCGCCTGGGATGACGAGGATTGGGACCCTTCCGTACTGAGCGCGGCCTGTACCTGCGCGGCGATCTTCTGCTGGGTGGCAAGGAACTGCTGGTCATTCGCCATGATGCCTTTGAGCGTCATGAGATTGCCGTATTCCGGCTGCACGAAATAGAAGAACGCGAACACCGCGACCGCGAGAATGAGAAAGGCGAGGAGGATGTTCGAGAATTGTCGGGTGGTCTGTTTCATGGTTTCGCGAAGTGCGTGGCAGACCTATGGGGTCTTTGAAAGGAATATGGACGGATTCATGATGAGCGAAAGGGTGAATGCGATCCCCGTCGAGGCGGAGATCCCGTTCTGCGACGCGTTGGCCACGCTTGCAACGGCGACGCTCGCAACATCCGGAGATCCCTCGAACACGGCGACTTGCTGATTCACATCCGCCTCGGTCTTTGCGATCCCTTTGAGCGTCACGCGGTATCCTGAAGCGAGGTCCATCCCTTGGTAATACACATTTGCCTCGGTATTGTTCTCGAGCCACGTGAGGAACTGGGAGTCATATGCGTGATGCGTAAGGATCGTCTGGAGGTTCGAGATCTGGGAATAGAAGCTGACGAGCTGGGCCTGTTCATCCGGCGTCACCGAGGCGTTGGCCTTGGACACCTCACCCTTCACCGCGATGATCTGATTGTTGAGATACGGCTCGTAACCGAACACCATGCCGAAGTACATGCCGGCAATGACGAGAAGGATGCCCACGGAAAAGAGCAGCGTACCGGAAAAACCCCCGCCGGAGCCTTCGGGTTCCCTTCCGAGCTGTTCTACGACCTGCTGCGGGAGTGGCATTGCCTTTATTGTAGCACAGTGATCGCGCGAAGACGTGTGTACAATAGGAGAAACGGGGTCAGGATGCCGCCTTCATCCCGAGGCCGAGCGCCACGCTCATAAGAGGATTGAGTTCGGGCACGAACGGCACGATGTCCTGGGGATATTCGAACTTGGCGAACGGTGCGGCCTTCACGACGGGGATCCCCATTTCCTTCTCGAAATATTTCTCGACACCGAGGAGGTTCGCGCCGCCTCCGGCGAGGATCACCCGTTCCGCTTTGGATGCCGCGGGAAACTGCTGGATATAGCTGAACTGCGCCTTTTTCACCTCATTCACGATCGCATCGAGGAACGGGATCATGATGGACGCGAGCTCATAGCTCGGACCCGTGCCGAGGATGCCGCGCTCCTTCTTGAGCTCTTCCGCACGGAGCGGATTGATGCCGAGCGAGGTGGCGAGCGCCTGGGTGAGCGAAGCTGCGGCAAAATCGCTTTGAGCGCCCCACGCCATGATCCCCCGCTCGAGAAAGACGATATTCGTCGAACGGCTGCCGATATCGACGATGATGGAGGAGACGGGATCGCCGCCAAGGAGCCGGGCGATGCTCAGGCTTTCAAGCTCGAGCGTCTTGAGGGTGAGGCCTGCCTTCTGGAAGATGCGCTGGTATTTCTTTATCTCCTCCTGCGGCACGGAGACAAGAAGGATCTTCTGATGGGCGAACCCTTTATCATCCGTGTAATCCGCGACCTTCATCCAGTCGAGCGCCACCTGATCGATAGGGAACGGGACGTATTGGCGCGCCTGATAGACGATGGCCTGTTGGATCTCCTCTGGCTTCATTGCGGGAAAATCGAGAAGCGTGGTGAATGCCTCGAAGGGAGGGATGGAGGCCACCGCATCGGTCGCGGAAGATCCCATTTCCCCTATGAGCGCCTTCAGCATCTCCACCGCACCCTCTTCGAATATCTTAAGCCCGCTCGTCTGGAGCGCCTGGTTCGCGCGGGCAAGATATCCGCTGGATTCAAGAAGTCCGTAATTCACGACCGAAGGCCCTTTGGATCCGCGGCGAACCTCTGCGGCCTTGATGGAGGTCGTGCCGATATCGACGCCGAGCAAAGAGGATGAGAGGCTTTTTTGGATGAATGAAAGCGGGTTTCGCATGATGATGTCCTGCTTCTTAAAGGATATTTAACGGCATTCGCTCTACTATCATACCATGGACGCACGCTTCTTCATCGATCTTTTCTTTCCTGCGGAATGTGCGGCGTGCGGCACGCGGATCACGCACGGGGCGCTCTGCGAAGGATGCCGGATGGACGTCATCCCGCATCGCACCGCGTTCTGCGGAACATGCGCGGCGCCGCTTCCCGGGATGAGAAGCATATGCCATCCCCGCGCCCTTTACGTCCTCGGCGCTGCCGGAGATTATGGCAATCCCATCCTCCGCGCGCTCATTCATGCGCTCAAATTCGAAAGGATGAAGGCTGCCGCAGGCACGCTCGGGGACATCCTCGCGCATTACTGCGCGCGGTTGCCGGTGGATCTCAAAGGATTCTCCGTGGTTCCCGTACCAATATCAAAAGAACGCCGACGCGAACGGGGATTCAACCAAACGGAGCTCATCGCTGCGCGCGTTGCGGGGTTCTTCGGTCTGCCGCTCGAAAGGAACGCGCTCATCCGCGTGATCCACCGCGATCCGCAGAGCGATATCGAAGATCCCGCCGCACGGTACCGGAACGTGCAAGGCTGCTATGCAACGGTGCTGCGGCCGGGAGAAAGGACGGGGCGCGCACCCGGAAAGATACTGCTCATCGATGACGTGACGACCTCAGGTGCCACGTTCAGAGAGGCCTCCGCAACGCTCCGCGCCGCAGGAACAAGGAAGATACTCGCGCTTGCCGCAGCAAAATCGATGTAGGGATATCGGGGCGCACGGGGGCGCAAGGAGCGCGGCGGCCTCCGGCTACTGCGGGAGAAGCTTCTGGATTATCCCGCTCACGTTGAAGAACTGCTGATAGGTGGACTGGAGGGAATCGAGCGACTGCTTGATGAGCACAAGCGTCTGATCGGGAGGGAGCGATTGCTGAAGCGCGCTCTGCGCCGCAGCGTTCGCGCTCTTTGCGCTTTCAAAGGACGCATATGCGGCGTTGAAGGCGTTCTGGAGATCGGCGTTGTTGGACGCACCCTCAAGGAAGGATACTGCCTGCTGTGTCTGGGTCATGCGGCTCCCTGCGATCGAGAAAAGCTCCTGATTGCCGGACCAGAGGAGGAAATCACCCACTTGCTGCGCGAGAGGGGCATAGGTCCCTTCCCGCCACGCGAGCACATCGGATGCGATGGCCTTCGTGCCGGCAAGGCCGGCGGTACCGAGCTTCCCGAGCTCGATCGAGTAAAAGTTCGATGCATCATCGAGTCGCCCCTGCAGCTGTCCTTCGATCGCCTGCTCGGCAAAGGTGGAGGTTGCCGCAGTGCCGAGGGATGTGCGAAGGGATCCCACTTCATTCTGCGCGCACGCAATCACCTTACCGATGAGCTGCTTCCGCACGGCGAGCTCCGCCATCATCTCCTCGGAAGGTGCGAGGGTGGGATCGTTCTGGACGGCAGCGATCTTCGCGATATCCTCCTTCGTGATGCCGCATTCGGGAACGGACGAGGGCGTCGTCGTAGCGGTCTGCGCATTCGCAATCAATGCGGCTCCCGCCGTATCCGCATGCGCAGCGGGGATCCCGGCCACAAGGAAGGCTGCGCAGGCCACACCTGCCGCCATTCCTGCAACACCGATCCATCGTATGCGATCCATCGATGACATGGTTGGTTATTGATATATAGAGGAGGGTGCGGACGGAGGAATTATTGGGAAAGCGCCTGGAGCGCGTCATTCACGGAAAGGGAGGTCGATGACGCGGTGGAGGACGCTACGGAACCGGACGCCGTGGAGGACGCGGTCGAAGAAGCATCCTTTACGGGAAGGGAGAGAAGATGCGCCACCACGCCCGCTTCCGGTGTGGTGGACTGGGGTGCCGTGGAGGTCACCTCGGAATAATCAAGGTTTGCAAGGCGGATCTGAATATCGATCGCTTGGGCCTCCGCCTGAAGTCCGCTCGGATCGATCACCGAATAACGCACTGGCGCAAGATATTTGTTCCCGGAAAAGCTCCCGGTCGCAAGGAGAAGGAAGAATCCCGCGAGGACAAGCGCCACCCCGGTCTCAAGCATGCGGAGGAACACCATGATGCTCGTTCCGCGCATAGGCATCGCCTCCCTCGGATGCGCCAAAATCACCCGCTTGGATTTCTCGGAATAGTGCGGGTCGGGATCGATGCGCCTGAATTGTGTGAAAATATGGGAAAGTTTCATTGGATATCGAATGCGATGGACGGATCGCCGGCAAGGGACTTTTTGAGCTCGCGGATCGCCCGATGCTGAAGGAGCTTCACGGCACCCTCGGATTTTCCAAGCGCTGCCGCAGATTCCTTGAGGGACATGTCCTCGACGAAGCGGAGGATGATGACATCTTGATAGTCAGGCCTCAGGCGAGCCACCGCGGCACGCACCGTTTCGAGCTCGATCTTCGCTTCGATATTGCCCGCATGGTCCACTGCGACGGCAAACGATTCGGGATCGGCTTTTTCGATGCTCACCTCCCCTTTCCGGTTCGCGCCCGCACGATAATGATCGATGATCTGGTTCCGTGCGATGCGATACAGCCAACTCGAGAACGGAAAGCCCTTGTGCCGATAGGTTCGGACGCTTTGCCACGCCGAAAGGAAGACCTGATGGGTGATGTCCTCGGCCTCCTCACGACGCCCCACTTTGATCATTACAAAGCGATAGATCATCGCCTGATAACGGTCATAGAGAACGCCAAAGGCCGAGGAATCACCCCCGACGGCCGCCTTTATGAGATCCAGTTCCTGGTTGTCGCCGCCGTCTACCATAGAAAACGTTGAAAATGTGGATAAGTTACTGTCGCGTCCCATCAAAAAAGCCCTCACCGGGCATATCTCCATAATAAGCCCCATTCCCTCAAAAGCCAAATACAGGAACTTGCGGAGGGTATGTTATTATTGAGGCACTATGGCACAGGATGCCCCGAATCCTTATATCAGCAAAAAGGACGACGGCAGGGTCGTGATAACCCCGGAAGGGAACGAGCTCCTGAGGAAGATCGTGACCGATGCCGAGGGTCCCGTATACGCGTTCACGGACAAAGCCTCTCCCCTTTTCGCCGCAGCGGCGATGGCACGCCTCTCGCGCCGCGGGAGCGATCTGCGGGAGATCTTCCTCGATGAGTTTGCGACGGCGGGAGATCAGGGTGCGGAAGGACTCATCGATCGCGTGGTCACGGGCTACGGCGATGACTCGGTGCAGCAGCTCATCACGGTCGCAGCCGTAGTGGAGGACGCATCGAACCTCCTCACGAAAAAGATCGAACGAAGCCGTCTCGCTTCCTATCTCGAACAATCGACCCGCTACATCTATTACGATAAGAAGGACGAAAACGGCGCATACCGGTATTTCACGCCGATGAACCTTCCGAATGCGCTTGCGGAAAGATACCGCGCATCGCTCGATCGCATCTTCGACCTCTATTCCGAGATAGTCCGCGGAACGACCGAATACGTACAGGGGAAGAATCCCGCTCCCGCGGTCCCGCCGGACGGCGACCGCACGGAGCTCATCGCGTGGCGCGGCGCCACGCGCGCGCAGGCATGCGACGCTGCGCGCTCCCTTCTTCCCGTGGCGACGAAATCCACGGTCGGCATCGTTGCATCGGCACAGGCAATGGAGGCGATGATCCGACGCCTTCTCGCCGAACCGCTCGAGGAAGCGAACACGGCGGGGCGCATGCTCCTCCGGGAATCGCGCAAAGTGATCGGCGCGTTCCTCAAGCGCGCAGACCTGCCGGACCGCGGTCTCGCATGGGTGATGTACCTTCGCGAGACAAAAGACACCTTGCGATCGCTCGCCGCACGCTATCTTCCTCAGAAAAGCGCCGACTTCTCCGAACCGGTACGCCTTATCGGCGCATCCATCAAAGACGAGATGGATCTCGTACCCGATATGCTCTTCGAGACAAGCACGCTTTCGGAAGCGGAGCTGCGCGCCGCGGTCGCTGCATGGCCCTTCGCGCGGAGGCAGGAAGTGTTCGATGCCTATATGGGTACGCGCATGAACCGGCGCCACAAACCGGGCCGCGCGCTCGAAAAGCTCCACTATGAATGGGAGGTGACGGCGGATTACGGAACCTTCCGCGATCTCCAGCGCCATCGCATCGTGGATGCATGGGAATGGCAGAATCTCACGGTGGACTACGGCTACGAGGTTCCCGATCTCATTAAAGAAGCGGGGTTCGAGGCGCGATTCCGCGAATGTTTCGCGGAATCGGAATCCCTCTTCGGTGCGATGACGGATGCGGGATTCGCAGAGGAGGCGCAATACGCGACGCTCCTCGGACACCGGCTTCGGTACCGCTTCATGATGAATGCGCGGGAGGCGTTCCATCTCCTCGAGCTCCGCACATCCCCGCAGGGCCATCCGGGATACCGGAAGATCTGCCAGGAGATGCATCGGCAGCTCTCCCTCATCCATCCCCGCCTTGGCGCGGCAATGAGGTTCGTGAACCAGTCAGGGGATCCCCCTCTCACCCGTCTCGATGCCGAACGCGCGACCCAATTGAAGCTCAAGCTCCTCGAGGAAGAGGGACGATAAAAAAATAGGGGCGCCCTTGCGTCCCTACCCCATGATATCCGTCATACGACCGACGATGGTCCGTGCGATCTCTTCGGGAGGCGCCGCTCCGTCGATCCGCTCGATGAGCCCGGGGAACACGTCGCGTTGCGCGAGATATCCCTCGCGCACGCGGGCGTGAAATGCATCGTCCATGACATCGTAGCGGGAGGTCTTGTCCGCAGCATCCTTGGTGAGCCGCCGGCGGATCTCTTCGGGTGGGATATCGAGGAGGAAGATCCTGTCAGGCATCCTCCCTCCCATGGCCCTCATGCAGACCTCCCGCGTGAACACGGGATCGAGGCCTTCGACGTAGGACTGATATGCCATCGTCGAAAGGAACGAACGGTCGCCGATCACGATCTTTCCCGCGGCGAGCGCGGGTTCGACCACCTCATGCATCCACTGCCGGCGCGACGCGTTGAAAAGCAGCATGCTCGTAAGGGGCTGGATGGTCCCTTCGTTCCCCGGATCGAGAAGTACGGCACGGATCCGTTCGCCGATGGCGGTCCCGCCCGGCTCACGGCTTGCAAGGACGTCGTAGCCGAGGTCCCCAAGCGCGCTCCCGATGAGGCGCAGCTGGGTGGTCTTCCCTGCGGCCTCGACCCCTTCTAAGATGAAAAAACCCGATTTCATGCGGTCAATGCTCCTGTGCGAAGATGGCGTTCTCGCATTACGATACCTTATTTCCCGAACCGCATCCACCCGTTGTTCTTTTTGAAATTCTTCCAATACTGGGAGGCTTGAGGCTTCATGGCGCCGTAGTATTTGCTGCCGAGCGAGGACTTGCCGTACGGATGCTCCGCAGGCGAGGAAAGCGGTGTGAAGGACATCTGGGCGATGGGCATCTTATAGTAGAGCTTGATGGGCAAAGGCGAGACGTTGTGAAGTTCAAGCGTCATTTTGAGCCTGTTGCCGGGATCAAGATATCCGGCCGTGGCATGGATGAGAAGACCGATGCGGCCGAGCGAAGACTTCCCCTCAAGGCGCCCCACGATATCATCGGCGACCCCAGTGACCTCGTACGTCATACCGAGGGCGAACTCCCCGGGATGGAGGATGAACTGCCGGCTGCCATCGATCGAGACGCGTCCCATCATCTCATCGATGGGCTCCTTCGGGTCGATGTGCACATACCGCTCGGTATGGAACACAAGGAAATCCGCGCCAAGATGAAGGTCGACGGAAGCGGGCTGGAGCGCATGGGGGAACAAAGGATCGATGACGATACGCCCCTCTTTGATCGCTTTTTTAATATCACGGTCGGAAAGGATCATTACTCCTGATTGTAGGCGAGGCGTGAGGAATGCGCAACGCCGAATGGGGCCGCGCAGATAAAAAAAGGCGGCTGCACGTGAACGTGCGCCGCCTGCGATGGGAATATGCCTGAGACCACTCGATCATCGAGCGGTATAGGCCACCACCTCGTACATCACCGACACCACGCCATCATCGCGCATGCCGATCAGGTCCGCCGCGCGGGCGGAGAAGTCGAACTCGCGTCCCCTGAATCCCGGGGCGCGATCTCTGACAGGAAGGGTCATTGCTTTCCCGTTCCTGAGGTTGACGATGCGGACGACAGTACCGATCGGGAACGATCGGCTTGCCACAAATACGTCGTCTTTCCAGTAACGCACGCCGTCCTTCCGAAAATGGAAAAAGAATCCAGGTCCGTACCATGAGGCTTGTGCGAACCGCCAATGGGTCCTTGTCCCATGATACGTCGGAGAGGAAGACGTGAACGTTGAAGAAGCGGCGAACAGCGGCCTCGGACAGAGACCTGTGATGGCAAGCGTAATCACTACGATCCTGCCAAGGACAGCGATCTCTTTCAAAAGCCACCTTCCGAATTTGTGCAATGGACTTTCTCCTTCTGTGTGCGTTGTGATGGTGCTGACTGCGAGATGCGAGACCTCTCAAAGCCGTACTGCAAGGTACTACGCATTGCGGGATGGAAAAGTTGCATGGATGATGATGCGCATATCAGCCTCTCCTCCAAGGGCCCGCGTCATTCCACTCCTTCCCACGTTCAGAAACGAAAGCAGCCCCTTGGGGAGCTGTATTCGTTTCTGAGCGGGTAACGGGAGTCGAACCCGTCTCTTCACCATGGCAAGGTGACATAATACCGATATACGATACCCGCAACGTTGACTGCTTCATTGTATCGATTTCCGGAAGAAAATCAAATATAAAAACGACGTCAAAACTGTTGCACATTTTTTACACAAGAATGCGATGAAACCAAAGCCTACGGACCACATCATCCCGCAAGGGAAGTATGTTTGTTCCCCATTCCATAAGAAGATAGAATGAAAGTATGAAAATAAAGAACTTCGACGATCTCGCGACGACGGATGCGCGTCGTGCGATTCTCGCGATCGCCGAAGCGGGGCTCGAGGCGATCGACACGGAAACGGCGATGCGGGACATGATCCGCATGGAGGACGACCATACGCTCCACCTCGGCGACGGTACGGGAAGCGGAACCCAGCCTCTCACGTTCGACCTCGATGCGGTAGGGAGCATCGTCCTCATCGCGATAGGGAAATGCGCGGCCGAGGCGGGAGCGGTTGCGGAAGACATCCTTGGCGAACGCATCTCCCGGGGCGTCGTGGTGGATGTGAAGGCATGCCCCCCATCGAAGACCGGACGCATCGCGGCATTCTGCGGCACCCATCCCCTCCCCTCGGAAGAGAATCTGCATGCCGCACAGGCCATCGTCGCGGCGCTCAAAGGGCTTTCGGAGAAGGACCTCGTCATCTTCGTGGTCTCGGGCGGCGGATCGACGCTTCTTTTCCTCCCCCAGGACCCTGCGAACCGCGAAGAGGCGAATATCTTCACGATGCTCACGAATGCGGGAGCCGGCATCGAGGAGATCAACACCGTCCGCAAGCACGTATCGTATGCGCGGGGCGGGTATCTTGCGAAAGATGCCTATCCCGCGCGGGTTGTTTCGCTCATCATCAGCGACGTACCGGGCGACGACATATCCTTTGTCGCATCCGGCCCGACAGTGAAAGACCTTTCGACCATCGGGGATGCAACCGCCATCCTTGAACGCTATGGCGTCTTGAAGACCTGCTCCCTTGAACAATGCGGCCTCATCGAAACCCCGAAGGAGGATGAATACTTCAAAAGGGTGACGAACGTCCTTGCGGTCTCGAATGGAAAGGCGCTCGAGGCCATGCGCCGCGCCGCCCGGAAGATGGGCTACGGCGCCGAGGTGCGGAGCACGAAGCTGACCGGGGAAGCGGAGGATGTTGCGAAGATGGTGGCGTTCGAACTCCGGTCCGCGCCCGCGCATTCGGTGCTCCTCTGGGGAGGAGAGACGACCGTCACGGTCCGCAATGAAAAAGGCGAGGGCGGGCGGAACCTCCAGCTCTGTCTTGCGGCGATCCCTTTGGTCGCAGAGAACGAGATCATCCTTTCGCTCGCCTCCGACGGACGGGATCACGGCGAGTTCGCGGGTGCGCTCGGAGATGCAGTCACAAGAAAGGCGATCGCCGCTGCGGGCCTCGATGCGGCGGCGGCGCTTGCCGCGGATGACAGTTATCCTCTTTTCAGAAAAGCGGGGAACTGGGTCATGACGGGCGACACGGGATCGAACGTGTCAGACCTCATCATCGCCCTCAAATCGTAACCTTTGCACATGCCTTCTTCCCCTGCCATCAACGCCCGGTCTCCGGACGAAGCGGAATACCGCGGGTTCCCCCCGGAGATCCGATCCGGAAGGACGTCCGCACTCCGCGGCACGCGGATGGGATAAGTGGGCGCGGACGGGCCGATATGGAATAGGAAAATACCAATCAATCATACATATATATACATCATGGACAACACGCGATTCACGGTACGGTACGAAGAAGTGGGTATACAAGACGTGGGACAGGTCGGCGGCAAGAATGCCTCGCTCGGCGAGATGATCCGCACGCTGAAGGCGAAAGGAGTGCCCGTGCCCTCGGGCTTCGTCGTCACTGCCGCGGCATATTTCCATTTCATGGAACAGACCGGCCTCGATGTATTCATCCGCAAGACGCTTGAAGGCCTCGATACGAAGAATCTGAGGGACCTCGAGCGGCGCGGCAAGATCGTCCGGGATGCCATCATGAGAAAGGAGTTCCCTGCGGATCTCTCAAAAGAGATCGTGGCGCGATATCACGAACTTGAGAAGCGCTACGGCAAGGGTTCGGATGTTGCAGTGAGATCGTCCGCGACCGCAGAGGACCTTCCCGGCGCAAGCTTTGCAGGAGAGCAGGAAAGCTATCTCGGCATCCGCGGCGCAAAGGAGGTGCTCGTCGCGGTGCGCGCCACGATGGCATCGCTCTTCACCGATCGCGCCATCTCCTACCGCGCCGACCGCCATTTCGACCATATGAAGATCGCGCTCTCGGCGGGCGTGCAGAAGATGGTGCGCTCGGATAAGGCATGCTCCGGCGTCATGTTCACACTCGACACCGAATCGGGATTCCCGAACATCGTGATCATCAACGGCTCGTGGGGGCTCGGCGAGATGATCGTGAAAGGCGAGGTGACCCCCGATGAGTTCATCGTCTGGAAGGAAGGCATGAAGAAAGGCATCAAATCCCCCATCATCGACAAAAAGCTCGGCGTGAAGCTTCGTAAGATGATCTACCATAAAGGCAAAGACATCCAGCAGACGAAGATCGTTCCCACATCGCCGAAGGAACGGGATTCATTCGTGCTGACCGACAAGGAAGCGATGCAGCTCGCACGCTGGGGCGCCATCGTGGAGGAGCACTATACCGAGCATTACAAGAAATGGACGCCGATGGACATGGAATGGGCGAAGGACGGCGCGACGGGGGAGATCTTCGTCGTCCAGGCGCGTCCCGAGACGGTGCATGCAAACCAGGATTTCTCGAAGCTCAAAGAGTATGAGCTCATGAAGGGCTCCGCGGACAGGCCGGCCGTCACGGGATCTTCCGTGGGATCGAGCATAGCAAGCGGCAAGGCCCGCGTCATCCTCGATGCCAAGCACATCAACGATTTCAAGAAGGGCGAGGTGCTCGTGACCACGATGACCGACCCCGACTGGGAACCGATCATGAAGATCGCGAGCGCGATCGTGACGGACAAAGGCGGCCGTACCTCGCATGCGGCAATCGTCTCGCGCGAACTCGGGATCCCCGCGATCGTGGGCACGGAGACGGCGACAAAGGCCGTGAAGACGGGCGACGTCGTCACGGTGGATACGACCGGCAGCACCGGCTCGCTCTATAAAGGAGCGATCAAGTTCAAAGTAACGGAGCACGACCTCAAGAAGATCGCACGTCCAAAGACGAAGATCATGGTGAACGTGGCGGTGCCGGAGAACGCGTTCGCAGATTCCTTCCTTCCGCAATCGGGCGTCGGTCTCGCACGCGAGGAGTTCATCATTGCCTCCAAGATGGGCCTCCATCCCCTTGCGCTCCTCGACATGAAGGCGCTCAAACCGGCGGTGCGCAAGGCGATCAAGGAAAAGATGCGCGGCTGGAACGATCCGCGGAAATACTACGTGGACAATCTTGCATTCGGCATCGCGAAGATCGGCGCAGCATTCTGGCCGAACCACGTGATCGTGCGCTTCAGCGATTTCAAATCGAACGAATACCGCACGCTCCTCGGCGGAGAGGCCTACGAACCGCATGAGGAGAACCCGATGATCGGATGGCGCGGCGCGTCCCGTTATTACGATCCCAAGTTCCGTCCGGCGTTCATGATGGAGGCGGAGGCGATCAAAAGGGTGCGCGAGGAGATCGGCCTTACGAACGTCATCCCGATGGTGCCCTTCTGCCGCACGGTGGAAGAAGGCGTGAAGACGCAGGAAGCGATGGCGGAAGCGGGCCTCATCACGAACTACATCGCGGCCCGCGACAAGAAGAAGACGGCGGATATCACCCCCATCTACGTAATGTGCGAGATCCCCGCGAACGTGCTCCTTGCCGACCGCTTCCTCGACATCTTCGACGGCATGTCGATCGGTTCGAACGACCTCACCCAGCTCACGCTCGGCCTCGACCGGGATTCGGGCATCGTAAGTCATGTGGCGAACGAGAAGAATGAAGCGGTGAAGAAGTTGATCGCCGAGGTCGTGCCCGCATGCCTCGCCCGCAAGAAATACATCGGCATCTGCGGCCAGGCGCCCTCGGACTATCCCGACTTCGCGCAATTCCTCGTTACGCTCGGCATCGAAAGCATGTCCCTCAATCCGGACACCGTCGTCCGCACCACGATGGCCGTTGCAAAGGAGGAGGAGATCCTTGGAAAGAAGCGCTAGGAACGCGCAGGGTTCGAGGGAGCGACGATAAGAACGGGGCCGGGCAGTGTATGAAAAAGGGCGCGGATATGCATCCGCGCCCCGTTTCGCATATATAATAAGAGCATGCCCAAAAACGACACAATGGATCCGCCTCAGAACCTTCCGGAACGGGGGTTCTATTATCACTACAAACACGATCCCGCGGGACCGCTCAACAACTATGCGTATGAGGTACTTGGCACGGGATGCGCCACGGAAACGGACTGGAAGGACCCGGATGCGTACATGGTGATCTATCGGCCGCTCTACGGGGAATCGCCCGCATATCAGGCGGGCCGACTCTGGTTCCTGCGTCCCGCAGCGATGTTCATGGGGGATATACCCGGGAACGACGGCGCGCCGCCCATGCCGCGCTTCCATAAGATCTGCAATCCCGAGATCGTCGCCGAGCTCATGGCGGCGAAGGAGCGCATGTACGGAAAAGGGAATGGCAGCAGAGTGGCGGGATGAGGTGGCGGCGCGCCGCAGCGGCGTGCACCGATGGCGCTGACGCGCCTTCGGTGCCGCCGTCGTCCAAGGTAATGGCAACAGGGGCAATGGTATAATGGAGACATGAACACAAACCATAAAGCGGCATTTTTCAACTTTGAAAAGTGGGGTGAGGAAGGCAAACAGTATGTGGCCGAAAACCAAGCGCTCCGCGATGCGGGGGTGGGAGTTGAGATCATGAGCAGCGTTCTTGGCGAGAATACCCTTCCGGCAGACAAGGATTTCGATATTGCGGCCGTATTCATGGATTCCCCCGTGAATGCTAAAACGATCGAGGCGCTCCCCGATCTCAAATTCATTGCGACGATGTCGACGGGATTCGATCATATCGACCTCGCGGCGGCGGCGGCGCGGGGGATCCCCGTATCTTCCGTGCCCGCATACGGGGAGAACACCGTCGCTGAGTTCGCATTCGCGCTCATCCTTGCGCTTTCGCGCAAGGTGCGGGAATCGAGCGCGCGGGTCCAGGTGGAGCACCGCTTCGCGACCGACGGCCTCTGCGGATTCGACCTCAAAGGAAAGACGCTCGGCGTGATCGGCACCGGCCGCATCGGGAAGCATGCCATACAGATCGGGAAAGGGTTTGCGATGGACATCGTCGCCTATGACGTGTTCCACGACGATGCGTTCGCAAAGGAAGTGGGCTTCCCCTATCTCGAGCTCGGCGACCTTCTCTCGCGGAGCGACGTCATCACCATCCATGCGCCCTATCTTCCGAGCACACATCATCTGATCAATAGCGGGAACATCGGACTCGTAAAAAAGGGCGCATATATCGTGAACACCGCGCGAGGCGCCATCATAGAGACGGCGGCGCTCAGGACGGCGCTCCAGAGCGGACAGTTGGGTGGCGCGGGGCTCGACGTGCTCGAAGAGGAAGCATCCATGAAGGCGGGCGACGTCTCCGTCGATGCCGACCTCATGTCGCTTCCGAACGTCATCGTCACCCCCCACAACGCCTTCAATACGCGCGAAGCGTACTTCAGGATCCTTGATACCACGATCGAGAACATCATCGCGTTCACAAAAGGATCTCCGACGAACATCGTGAGGGGGTAGGAGGGATGCGATAAGGGAGTGCCGGAAAAACGCCGCAGCAGGGAGTGGCGGCAACGGGAGAAGATGGCGACGGGAGCACAAAAAGGCCGATCCATGAGGATCGGCCGCGCTTCTTCATCCCGGCTATTTGCCAAGAGGAAGCCCCTTGAGGCATTCATGATTGGAATTATATGCCCCGGAACTGATGAGGATCGTCCAGGCAGAAACGCCGTTCGCCACGGTCTTCTGGACGGCAGGGACATCCCTCGAGGCGTCGATCACCACGGATCCCTTCCCGGCCTCGATCACATCGCTCTCCGTGGCTCCTGAAGGACCGGAATACTCGAACCCCACCACTTTCTCCTTGAGATAACCAAGGTCGGAAAGCAGGAAGTACGGGCAGACGTTATCTCCGGGAAGCTTGGTTACGACCGCCTCGGGTTTGAGCACGGCCATATATCCCCGTTCCTGGCCGCGGACGGAAATGGTCCCGCAGTATGCGAAGACCATCACGACCGCCAATGTATAAAGTGCGATACCGCGATACCTCTCCATGAGGCACATCCTTCATCTCATCTTATAGAAGAATGCTTCTCAAATGTCCAGAGGTCATGCACGGACCTCCTTCCCCACCGCATCAGCGATGTGCGCATATCCGTCGCGTGCGAGAAGTTCGACAAGCCCCTTGTTGATGCGCAAAACGGTGCGAGGCCCTCCGTAGATGAGGCCGGTGACGATCTGGATGAGCGATGCTCCTGCAAGGATCTTCTGATATGCGTCCTCCGCGGTAAAGACGCCCCCGAGGCCGATGATCGCATACCGTCCCCCGCTCCGCTCGTGAATATGACGTATGAGGTCCGTGGAAGCATCCTTGAGAGGCGCACCGGAGATACCCCCTTCGGGAAGCAGGTCGAGGCGCTTTCGAGAGGAACGCAGTGTGAGACGATCGCGGCGCTTGGAGAGATTCCCTACCACGAATCCATCGACGAACGGATATTTTGCGACGACCTCGAGGATGGCATCGGTCTCCTCGAAGGAAAGATGGCTGGAGATCTTGAGGAACACGGGACAATATTTCCGCTCCCGCGAAAGCGTGGCAAGAAGTCCTTCCAGCATGCGAGGCTCTTGGAATGTGCAGCCATCCTGGGCGTTCGGGCACGAGATATTGAGCGTGACGTAGCTGAAATGGGGGCCCAGCATGCGATAGGTCGCCGCATAATCCTCTATGGAAGCGCTCCCTTTGATGTCCGCGCGGTTCGTTTTTGCAATGTTCACGCCGACCGGGATGCCGAATCTCCCGTTCGTCTGAAGCTCGGGGATCCTGCGAAGGACGTCCGCTGCCCCGGTGTTCTTGAGGCCGTAATAGACGATGAGGGAATGGTCGTCGGGAAGGCGCACGAGCCGGAGCCCCTCATTCCCGGCATATGGCCGCTGCGTCACGGCACCTACTTCCATGAATCCGAATCCCACGGAGGGCATGATGCGGGTGAGACGGACGTCTTTATCGAATCCCGCGCCAAGTCCTACGGGATTCTCAAACTCGATCCCGGCCACCCGCGTCCGCAGGGAAGGATGCCTATAGATGGAAACCATGCCGACGAGCGCACGTCCGGCGGGATGATCCCCCAACCGCTCCCCGATCCAGACAAAAAAATCATGCACCCGTTCCGGATCGAATCTGAAAAGGATGGGCCTCAGAAAGCGTTCGTACATGCGGTTCCAGTCATATTCAGTATTCTATGCCGCTCCGTGCCGATATATGGCTCCTATAGGGGTGGGAAAGCTCATCGCAACGGGTGGCGAGATCGGCCCGATACAGGACCTCTGAGTGGGCATAGCGGCCCGTAAATATCACATCCACGGCCTCCGGGACCGCATCAAGGAATGCAATGACGTCCTGAAGGGCGAGGAGATGAAGATCGAGGGCCACATTCACCTCATCCAGGATGACGAGATCGTATTCGCCCGATCCTGCTGCAACAGCTGCTTTTCCAAGGGCATCTTCCGCCGCCGTCCTATGTTCATCGAACGGCAGGGCATCGCCGAGGATCCCCACAAACCCAAGTCCGCCTTTTTCAAAATGGATCGCCTGGCCGGAAGGAGCGGTGATACGAGGGAGAACATCGTCCTCCCCGCTCGGGTAACGGGGGCTTTTGATGAATTGGATCATGAAGACCCTCTTTCCCTGCCCCAAAGCACGGATCGCCTGGCCTATGGCAGCGGTCGTCTTTCCTTTTCCATTACCGGTGAAGACCATGAGCATGGCGTTAGCTTCATTGTCCCGCCGATGCAGGAATATTCAATGAGATCGGGCGGAGTATGAATGGAACCTTCGTAATGCACACCCGCCACCAAGGGGTATGCATAGAGGGATTGCCCTCAGATGCAGCATGAAATAAGGATTAAATGAGGATATCCTCCTTGGAACTCCTCAAAAGATAAAAATGACGACATTATTGTCATCGCAATCCCCACACAAGACAGCCTCCCTTCGCACATCCCCATGCAAGGTTTTTTCGAAGGAAACAGTACCGCACCGCGCGGAGAGAATTGCCACGCTTCATAAAATATTTTTTTGCGGTGGTCATCGAATTCTCTCCGTGCGCCTGCGGTGGTTCAATAGTGAGGAGCCCCGGAACACACGCACCGGATCCGCTCACAAGGTCACCCTATCATAAACCATATAAAAGAACCCTAAAGACATGGCCGGCGCGGCAAAAGAGCATTTCTCACAGATAAAGAAGAGGGACGGAAGGGTTGTGGCGTTCGATGGAGGCAAGATTACGAACGCGATCGCGAAGGCCATGCAGGCGACCGGAGAGACGACAGTACGCCAGGACGCGGAAAAAGTGGCGGAACAGGTCATTGCCGCGCTCACAAAGCGATATTCCAAAGATCATATTCCGACGATCGAGGAGATCCAGGACGTGGTCGAGACGGAATTGATCCTTATGGATTACGCGAAGACCGCAAAAGCCTATATCCTCTACCGCAACGAGCGTGCCCAGGTGCGCGAGAAGAAAAAAGAGATTCCTGCACACGTGCGCGAGCTCGCCGAAAAGAGCAAGAAATACTTCCGGAACCAGCTTGCGGAGTTCGTCTATTATCGCACGTATTCCAAGTGGATCCCCGAGGAAGGGCGCCGCGAGACGTGGGTAGAGACCGTAGGACGGTATATCGATTTCATGAAGGAGAACCTTGGGGCGAAACTCACGGACAAAGAATATGAGGAGGTCCGGGAGACGATCCTCCGGCAGGAGGCCATGCCATCCATGAGGCTCCTCCAGTTCGCCGGCACCGCGGTGCGTACGACGAACGTCGCGGCATACAACTGCTCATTCGTAGCACCGCAAAAGCTCGAGGATTTCGCGGAGATCATGTATATCTCGATGTGCGGCACGGGCGTAGGCTTCTCCGTGGAAAGCCAGAACGTACAGAATCTTCCGCAGATCAAGAAACAGACCGGCAAAAAGGCCGCGATCCATACGATTGCCGACAGCAAGGAAGGATGGTGCGACGCTCTCACGCTCGGGCTCAAGACATGGTTCGAGGGCAAGGACATCGACTTCGACTATTCCGAGGTCCGTCCCGCAGGGGCGCGCCTTAAGACGATGGGCGGCAAAAGCTCGGGACCCGATCCGTTGCGTTCGCTCCTCGCATTCGCGCGCGCAAAGATACTTGCAAAGCAAGGACGGCGCCTTTCCAACATCGACGTCCATGACATCTGCTGCAAAATCGGGGAGATCGTGGTCGCGGGAGGCGTACGCCGGAGCGCGATGATATCCCTTTCCGACATCGATGATACGGAGATGCGCGAAGCGAAGCAGGGCCAGTTCTATTTCACGGAACCTCAGCGCACGATGGCGAACAATTCCGCCGTCTATGCAGAAAAGCCGAGCTCGGAAGCATTCCTTCAGGAATGGCTCTCGCTCGTCGAAAGTCATACGGGCGAGCGGGGCATCTTCAATCGCGGCAGCCTGGTACACCAGCTTCCCGAACGCCGGAAGAAGGCCCTCGGAGAGGCGATCAATGCGATAGGGACGAATCCATGCGGCGAGGTCCTTCTCCAACCGAAGGAGTTCTGCAACCTCTCGGAAGTGGTGGCGCGCGCGGAAGATACGGAAGAAACGCTGCTCAGGAAGATCCGTATCGCCGCGATCCTCGGCACTTACCAGTCCACTCTCACCAATTTCCCTTATCTTTCCAAGGAATGGAGGGAGCACGTGGAGGCAGAGCGCCTGCTCGGCGTGTCCGTGACCGGACAATGGGACAGTCCCGTCGCCCGCGATGAGGCCGTGCTTCGGAAGCTTCGCGACCGGGCGATCGAGGTGAACAAGGAATATGCGAAGCGGTTCGGCGTCTCGCCATCCATGGCAGTCACCTGCGTAAAACCGTCCGGCACGGTATCGCAGACCGTGGATGCGGCATCAGGACTCCATCCGCGCCACGCGCAATACTATATCCGCCGCGTACGCATCAGCGCCACCGATTCGCTTTTCCAGATGATGAAAGATCAGAAGGTCCCCTATTTCCCGGAGGTGGGGCAGTCGCTTTCCGCGGCTACCACCTACGTCCTCGAGTTCCCCGTAAAGGCACCGGAAAAAGCGGTGTTCAAGAACGATCTGAGCGCCATCGACCAACTCGAGCACTGGAAGAAGGTGAAAGTGAACTACACCGAGCACAATCCTTCCGTCACGGTGTCCGTGGGCACGGATGAGTGGATCGGCGTGGCGAACTGGGTCTATGAGAACTGGGACCTTGTCGGAGGGCTTTCCTTCCTGCCCCGCGAGGACCATGCATATCTCCTTGCGCCGTACGAGGAGATCACAAAGGAACGCTACGAGGAGATGGCGTCGAAGATGCCTGAGATCGACTTCTCCCAGATCCTCCTCTATGAGAAGAGCGACGAGACGGATGCGAAGCAGGAGCTCGCCTGCGCGGGAGGCGTCTGCGAGATCGATGACGCTCTTGCGGCAGAGGCAGCGGCAAGCTCAGGGGCGGTAGCGGCAGCGGCATAGCAGCCCTCGCTCCTTCCGCGAGTGCGGAACAAAAACAGCGGCGAACCATCGCCGCTGTTTTTTATGAGGCCGCTATAGGAATGCCTCGGTTCTTTTACGCCACAGAAATGGGATGGTACGGCCTATTTCAAAGTCCCGGAAGGAGACGTACCAAGAGAGGCGGCGGAGGAGGAAGTGAGAGGGATTGATGCTGCCGATGATGTCGTTCCGGGAGATGCAGGGAGGATCTCCGTTGCGGACGCGGAGGATTGTGCAGGGAACGACGTTCCGGCCCCGGAGATAGTCGATGATTGCGGAGAGGATGTTGAGATGCCGCGGAAATCGATGCGAGCGGCATTCTGAAGGTCGAACCCGGGCTGGGGTGCGAGCGGAGGATTCACGACCGAACGGTCCATCTGCGTCACGATGACCCCGATGGTCGCATAAAGAAGCCATATGACGACCCCGATAAAGATCGCCGCAGAGAGCATGAGAAGCGTCTCGGTGTGCGACTTAAGGAAGAATTTCAGGGATTGGATCTTCGTCATTATCGGAAATAGGCGATGCCTTGCGCAGTCACGGTCTCCTGATTGCGGTCATTGGTGAAATCCACCGAGGTGAAGGAAATAATGAAACCCGGGGCCTTAGCGGCAATATAATCAAGGAAAGGCACCATGCTCCCTCCCGATCCTTGGGCGGTGAGGGTGAACCCCGTGTTCCCGGGCGTATCACCGGAGGGAAGTGTGGGGTTGCCTTGATAGGAAACGGTGGCATTCACCTGGAACCGCGCGGCCGCCTGGCCCATCCATGCACTGAACCCAAGGAGACCCGATTGATCCGGGATAAGCTGCTTGATCGCGACATCGTATTGCGCGGCCTGCGGCGCAGCGGTCTCGAGCGATGCAAGGCTTGCAAGCGAACTCGCATCATTCCCCGCTTTCGTTTTTGCCATGACGATCTGATCGGCTTCTGCGCTTATGGCTCCGGAAAAATATGAAAACGCGACAAGCGCAGCAACAATGCTGCTGACGATCACGCCCGCGCCTATCCAAAAACGCACCTTGAAACCATCATGCATGATATTGGTCCTTTTAATTATAGAATAAAGGCGCTGTGGATACCATGAAACCGCCGTTTGCCCGAAGGAATGTCGGTATGCGCCAAAAGGAGGGCTCGTACATAAAGAAAGTATAAAGGGAAGTTTTGAGCGCAGGGATGCCTGCCATTATAGTGAGCGTACCACGACGCCATGGAACGCGAACCCATGTACTACCACGCGCTCGCGACCGCTCTTCTCGGCGATCACGGGGCCATAGAAAAGGCGCGGCGAGGATACGCGTGCTGGGAGGACGCATATGCTGCATTCGGAAGAAGGCCTGGGAACGCAGGAACGCCGCTCCCCGCGGGGATGCGGCCCCTCCCCCCTCATCCGGAACGCCTTGCCGAAACGACAGAACGCGCAGGCATCCGGATCATCCTCAAGGAGGATCCCTTGTTCCCAAAGCAGCTCCGAGAGATCCCCCGCCCGCCCCATGCGCTCTATGTGAAAGGGAATGCGGATACGGCAGGTACGGACGATCGGAACGGGATCGGCCTGCTTGCGATCGTCGGTACGCGCCAGGCGACGCCCGAAGGAAAGTCACTCGCACGGCGTTTCGGCCGCACGCTGTCAGCGCGTGGGTTCGGTATCGTAAGCGGCCTCGCATTCGGCATCGATGCGGCGGGGCACGAAGGGTGCCTCGAAGGCCGGGGCGGACCCGCGATCGCGGTGCTCGCAGGAGGGCTCGGGGAGGTCCATCCGAAAGGCAATCGGGCGCTTGCGGAACGGATCATTCGGGAACGCGGCGCGCTCATATCGGAATACCCTCCGAACGAGGCGCCCCTTCCCCGAAGATTCATCGAGCG
This sequence comes from Candidatus Parcubacteria bacterium, assembly GCA_027355945.1. Lineage (GTDB taxonomy): Bacteria > Patescibacteriota > Minisyncoccia > UBA6257 > 2-01-FULL-56-20 > JAKAGE01. Next base: position 30,696 of record DAIEHA010000003.1, read on the forward strand.
CAACCGGATCATAAGCGGACTTTCGAAGGGTATTGTGGTCGTGGAAGCTCCCGAACGATCGGGGGCGCTTGCAACCGCGCGGTTCGCGTTTGAACAGGATCGCGATCTTTTCGTGCTTCCGGGAAACGCGCTCGCCGGACATTATCGCGGTTCCAATCTCCTCATCAAGCAGGGCGCGGCCCTCGTGACATCCCCAGAGGACATTCTGGAAAGTTATGGTATCGTAATAAAGAAAGTGGGCCCGGCGCAGGACGGATATGCGGAATGGAAGCGCTGCGCAGGGACGCTCACTGGCGAGGAATCTGAGGTGCTCGATGCGATCGCGCGCGAATGCGCTGCGCATGGCACGGCCGTCGATGTTGACAAAATCTCCGCGGCGGCTAAACTTGAACCCCGAATCGTCAACCGTACGCTCACCTTCCTTGTGTTGAAAGGATTGATACAAGAGGATGCTGATGGATTTTCATTAAACGACCATCGATAGACATGGACCTCATCATAGTAGAATCGCCCACCAAGGCGAAGACCATCGGAAAATTCGTCGGTAAGGAATTCGCCGTAGAATCGTCGTACGGCCATATTCGCGATCTTCCGAAAAGCAAGATCGGCATCGATGTGAAGCATGATTTCACGCCGCAATACATCATTCCCAAAAAAGCGGAACCTGTCGTCGCAAACCTCAAGAAACTCGCACAAAAGGCGGACAGGGTGATCCTTGCGACCGACGAAGACCGCGAAGGGGAGGCGATCGCATGGCATCTCGTCACGGCGCTCGAGCTCGATGGGAACGCGCGCGGCAAAGGGAAGGCCGCAGCCCCCAAGCCATATGAACGCATCGCATTCCATGAGATCACGAAAAGCGCGATCCTCGAAGCGCTCCAGCATCCCCGCACGCTCGATCTGAACCTCGTGGACGCCCAACAGGCGAGACGCGTGGTCGACCGGCTTGTCGGCTATGAGCTTTCCCCTTTCCTCTGGCGCAAGATCCGCTACGGCCTCTCGGCGGGACGCGTACAAAGCGTGGCTGTCCGGCTCATCGTGGAACGCGAGCGGCAGATCCAGGCATTCAATAAAGAGGAATACTGGACGATCGAGGCGGAATTCGTCGCAGGCGTCAAGGGCGCGAAGAACGGCGCATTCCCCGCCTATCTCCACTCACTGGAAGGCAAGACGCTTGGTAAAATGGCGATCACCGACGAAGCCCGCGCCCGCACCATCCTCGCAAAGCTCGAAAATGCGCGTTATTCGGTCGCTGGGATCTCCACAAAGGAGGTGCGCAGGACCCCCGCCCCTCCCTTCACGACATCCACGCTACAGCAGGAGGCTGCGCGGAAGCTCGGATTCTCCGCGAAGCAGACCATGGTGGTCGCGCAGCATCTCTATGAGAACGGCCATATAACCTATATGCGTACGGATAGCGTGAATCTCGCTGCCGCGGCGCTCGCCGCGGCGCAGGAGGTCATTGGAAGCGAGTTCGGTGAAGGCTACCGCCTTGCATCGCCCCGCTACTATGCGAACCGGAGCAAAGGCGCGCAGGAGGCGCACGAAGCGATCCGTCCAACGAATCTTGCTGCGATCGTCGGGGAGAATTTCTCGCTCAAAGACCGGGGAGAGGCCCGCCTATACGATCTCATCTGGAAACGCACGATCGCATCCCAGATGAAGGAAGCGGTCCTCGAACAGACATCGGCGGACATCGCGGCAGATATTCCGGAAGGAGCGATGTTCCGTGCGAACGGGCAGACGGTCGTGTTCGATGGATTCATACGGGTCTATACGGAGGGAAAGGACGACGATGCGGGCGCAGAGACGGAAGGGACGCTCCCCAAGCTTGCGGAAGGGACCGCGATCTCGCTCGCCGCAGCGGCGGAAGGCAAAGGGAACCCCTCCCCTATCCAGCATTTTACCGAACCCCCGGCACGCTATACAGACGCCACGCTCGTAAAGGCACTCGAAGCAGAAGGGATCGGAAGGCCATCCACGTACGCTCCCACCCTTTCCACGATCCAAGAGCGCGGATATGCGGAAAAGGAGGACAAAAAATACCATCCGACGGAGATAGGAACTCTCGTAAACGACCTTCTTGTCGAGAACTTCCCCGAGATCGTGGACCTCAAGTTCACCTCGAAGATCGAGGAGGGATTCGATGAGGTTGCGGAGGGGAAGCTCGGATGGACCGAGGTGTGCAGGGAATTCTATACGCCCTTCAAGAAGGACCTGGAGGAGAAGGAGGCGACCGTCGAGAAACAAGTGGAGGTATCGGATACGCCCTGCCCTCACTGCGGCAAGCCCATGATCATCAAGTTCGGAAGGATGGGGAAATTCCTCGCCTGCCCCGAGCCGGGGGTGAAGGTCACGCTCCCCATGCCGGAGGAAGCCGCACAGATCCGTGCACTCGAGGAAAAAACGAAGGACGAACGCTGTCCGATCTGCAACAAACCGATGAAGGTGCGCCGCGGAAGATTCGGGTTCTTCCTCGGCTGCACCGACTATCCGAAATGCAAAGGCGTTGCAAAGATATGGGATAAGACGGGGTTCAAATGCCCGAATTGCAGCGCAAAAGTGGAATCCGGTGAATGGAAACCCGACGAGAGCGATCCCGCAAAGAACACGAAAGAGAAATTGATCGGCGATATCGTACTCAAGAAATCCCGGGGCCGCGGCAAACCATTCTATGCCTGCACGCGCTACCCCGACTGCACGTTCGTCACGAACAAGAAACCGGAATCCGAGGAAGAGCTCAGGGATGCATACGTGCACTGGCGCGAAAACCCTCCCGGGGAGAAAAAGAAGACCGCGAGAAAAGGCGCGGTGAAGAGGGCAAGAACAAAATGAGCCCGAAAGGGCTCATTTTGTTCTTGCAGTGCCCGGGGTGGGAGTCGGACCCACATGCCCTTACGGACTGGGGATTTTAAGTCCCCTGCGTATGCCATTCCGCCACCCGGGCATCTCCGCCATCCATGATTGAGGCCACGACGGGATTTGCACCCGTGCATCGCGGTTTTGCAGACCGCTGCGTTACTGCTTCGCCACGTGGCCATCGGCTCCATCGCCGACCCTATTGAGTGTAAGGAAATCGGCCGTTATCTTCAAGCGCAGGAAGTGCGCTCCCCGGGATCTCGAAAATCGGATCAATCCCCGGAAACCTCCTGGATCCCCTCCAATGAGGCATCTTCGATGAATGCCTTCTCCACGCGCGCCGCGTTCTCGGTGCCGCGATCCAGTACGAACGAAATGCGGGGCATGGGCTTGATATTGATCTTCTTCATGAGCAGGTGCTGCAGACGCCCCGCTTCGCGTCCAAGAAGCTGCATCGCGTCCGCCTCCCTTTCCACGGGCATCACGCTCACGCGTACGGCGGCATGCTCCAGCTTGCGATCCGCCTCGACCGCCATGATCGTGACGAGCGCGCCGCTGAACTCGAGCTCGCGCGTGATGATCCCTCCCAATTGATGCTGGATAAGACTTTCAACCCGCTCCGAACGATGGAACCGCATATTCCAGATAGGATTATTTTCTGATCACAAGATGATCGCCGACCTGTATCGTGACTGGCGTATCGATGAGCACGCCGATCTCCTTCCCTTCCTCTGCGCTCGTGATCTCATCCTTCCGTTCGCGGAGGCCGAGGATCTTCCCTTGTCCGAGAGGTGCCGTTCCAAGCGGCCCGCGCACCACATCGAACGATGCCTTTCCGCGGAACGTCCCATGGCCGACGCGTCCCCCGATGAGCTGCTTTTCGAGCTTTTCCTGATTGAAAAGCGCGAGCACCTCGAGTTCGCCCGCCATCGCAGGACCTCGCGTCCCGGTGAAGAACTCCTCGACGGCATTGGCGAGGTCATAGACGATGTCGGAGGTGATGATGGAGATATCCTGCGCGTCGGCGAGCACTTTTGCGCCCCTCTCCACGCGGTTCTTGAACCCGATGATCGCGGCCTTCGTTGCAAGGGCATGGCGCACATCCCCGTCCGTGACATCGCCCACGCCCTCCTCGATGATGTTCAGCTCCTTCCCTCCCTTGCGATCGACGCCGTGAAGGACCGTGGAGAGCGCCTCGAGCGATCCGGCGTCGCCGGCTTTTAGGATGAGATTAAGCGCATTCGCCTTCGGTTGGGCGAAACGCCGCCCGCCCGCATTCCCTGCGCCCGCCACCGGCCCTGACCCCGACCCTGGCCCGAACTCTTCGCCAACGTTCGGGATCGTTTCGAACCCTATGATGATCGCGGGGGATGACGGGGAAAGCTCCGGGGCGGTCTTCCCGAGGAAGTCCTCGAGTATCTTCGCTTTACCGGATGCGGTCTTCGTGGCGATGGGATCACCGCGCTTCAGGACGCCGTTCTTCACGATGACCGAAACCTCGATCCCGCGCTTCGGATCGCGCTTCGCCTCAAGCACAAACCCGGATGCCGGGGCGGAGGGATCATACTGGAGATTCTCAAGGTCCGCGGCAAGCACGACGAGATCGAGAAGTTCGCCGACACCCTCGCCGGTCTTCGCCGAAATGCCGTGATAGCTCACCTGCCCGCCGAACCCTTCGAGAAGGACGCCCGCAGCCATAAGGTCGTTGCGCGCTTTATCGATGATGCCGCCGGTCTTATCGATCTTGTTGAATGCCACGATGAACGGGGTCCCGGATTCCTCGATGATCCGTATCGCTTCCTTCGTTTGGGGCTTCACGCCCTCATCCGCAGCGACGACAAGGATCGCGAGATCGGCAACCTGGGCGCCTCGAGAACGCATGGCGGTGAACGCCTCATGTCCCGGGGTATCGATGAACGTGATACGACGCCCGTTATGGACGATCTCATAGGCTGCAGTGGCCTGCGTGATGCCTCCCGCCTCCCGCGCGGCGATGTTCGTTCTGCGGATATAGTCGAGAAGCGTCGTCTTACCGTGATCGACATGGCCCATCACGACGACGATCGGAGGCCTTGCGACAAGGGCCTGTGGAGGGATGCTTTTTTGAGGGATTTCCTTTTTCATGGGGACCTGAGGAGGTTTTCACAACTCCAACGTATTATATCAAAAAATAGGGAAAAAACAACCCATACCGGGGCGTTTTGATTTATTTGCGAAGTGCGGTACACTCAACACCGTAAGAATTGGAGACGTGGCTGAGCGGTCGAAAGCGGCTCCGTGCTAAGGAGTTAGGGGAGCAATCCCCTCAGAGGTTCGAATCCTCTCGTCTCCGCTCGTTGGTGTATAGATTCGAAAGACCTCCCGGCCTCGGATTTTCCATTATTTTGCCTGAGTGCTAGACTGGGAAACGATGATCGGTTTCAAGATTTTTCTCGGATATTTCTCTGTGGCACTCGGTTTTATTGCTTACGGTTTTTATTTCCGCGATATATTTTTAAAGCGCACCAAACCTCACGCCTTCTCCTGGTTCATTTGGGGATTGATAACGACGATCGCTTTTTACGCGCAAATCGTAAAGGGGGCAGGGGCTGGAGCATGGGCAACAGGCACCGGCTCTCTGGTTTGTTTTATAATAGGTTTTTTTGCGCTGAATGGCGGCGAAAGGCGCTTCTCGTGTCTTGATTGGGTCACCTTAATTTTTGCTTTAGCCGCTATATTGCTTTGGTTCGTGACGAATGATCCGCTGGGATCGGTGATAGTGCTTTCAATCACGGATGTCATTGGTTCCACTCCTACGTTCCTTAAAAGTTTCAATAAGCCCGATGAGGAGACCGCAAAAGCATTCGCCATGCACTCAATCAAATTTTTTATTGCTATCGTTGCTCTACAATCATACTCACTTGCCACTTGGCTTTTCCCGGCAACATTAGCCTGCGTGAACGGCGTGATTGCTATTTTCATAATTAGCCGAAGGAATGGATTATCATTACAAGCCAACGGAACCTCTCGGCTTCAAAAACCCTCCTCCTGAGAACATTGCAATAGTTTGCGTGGAGGAGGTCCCGGACCGAGAAGCTTCGCAACGATAATCAGGGAGATCCTGCAAGAAAAGAGGCTTCGTTCCGCACTGCCCGGGACGACCTATCCCTTTGAGGGGTTATTTTTTATAATAAGGACATGCAAAACGACAGACTGCCTGGCGGCGAGAAATTCAACTTCGGTGAGGTTACGGCGGTTGTCGCGATCTTCTTGGCGAGCATCATCGTTCCCATCGCACTGGACAATAGCTACCTCGCCGTCCACCGAGGAACGGTGGCGATGCCATGGTATGTCCCGCAGATCATGATATGGGGAAATCTTGCGGCATTCCTTTTTGCACTTTCCCTGATGCGTCGGCGGTCCAAGGCGACTCAGGCCGCAGCAGTGATACTTGTCATACTTTCCCTCCTCTACTTTGGCCTGATTTTCATGATGTGGATCGTGGGTGGATTCATCGGTTAGTCTGGCAAGAGGTTCGCATTCGTCCCACATCATCCGCACCATGGTCCATTCAATGGGATTGGCAACTGAATATTTCCGGAAGATGAAGAACGGCACGAAGACCATCGAGTGCCGCCTTTATGATGGAAAAAGAAAACTGCTGGCTCTTGGGGACACGATCGAGTTCAGCGACGCTCAGAATGGCACCGATACGATCTCGGTTGAGATAGTGGCACTCCATCCATTCCCCACCTTCTCCGAACTGTTGGATCGCTTTCCTATTTCTTCATTTGGTGCACATGACAAGGATGATTTTCTGACAATATTGAAACGGTTCTATTCCGAAGAAGATGAGAAAAAATACGGGGTCATCGGCATAGAGGTGATGCGGCGATAGATACAATTCTTGGCGCTACGATCCGAGACGGCGTCGGCTTTGGGAAGAAGCGGCCACAATAAAGATCGCATGGCCGATATGGCGGGCCGGAGGAATCGAAGTTACAATCTCTATTATGGATCGATACACGGGGTTGAGGGATACCGACGTCGCTGACCTGCGGGCTCATTATGGTTTCAACGAAACCCCCGTGTTCCATGAACGCATGGCCGTATTGTACCTCAAAAATTTTTGGGGGCCGCTCGCATGGCTCATGGAGGCGATGATCGTCGTCACGTTTCTGTCTGGCAATACCTTCGAGGCTGTCGTTATCGCCTTCCTGCTCCTCATAAATAGCGGCATAAACATATATCAGCGCAGGTCCGCCGATGCCGCGCTCGCTCTTTTGGCGCAGGCGATCCAGACGACCGCCCGCGTGCAGCGGAACGGGACCTGGGGTGTCATACCATCGCGGGAACTCCTTCCCGGAGACGTCATCCGATTGCGCGCGGGCGACATCATTCCCGCCGATGCGCAGATCTTCGAGGGAAGCCTGAGCATCGATCTTTCCAGCCTTACCGGAGAATCGCTGCCGCGCGACGTGAACGTGCAGGATGCGGTCTTTTCGGGCGGCATCGTGCGGCGCGGCGAAGCTACTGCAACAGTGACCGCGATCGGCGAGAATACCCAATACGGGAAGACGACGGAACTCCTTGAGACCGCGCATCCGCCGACCCACATGGAGAAGGTCGTGTTTGATATCATCAAATATTTTTTCATGCTCAATGTGATCGTGGCCATCGCCGCGATCATCTTCGGATTTGCCGTCCATACGCAGACATTGCAGATCACGAATTTCGTCATCGTACTCCTCATCATGTCCGTGCCGGTCGCGTTCCCGACGATGTTCGCCGTAGCGCAGACATACGGCGCGCTCCAGCTCAATAAAGGCGATGGCAAAGAGAATGGCGGTTCGAAGGTCCTGGTCCGCCGGTTGGCCGCGGTGCAGGAGGGCGCCATCATGGACGTTCTTTGCAGCGATAAGACGGGCACGCTGACCCAGGACCTCCTCGGCGTATCGGAGGTCGTTCATTACGGCGCGCACGATGAATCCCACGTAATGATGCTTGCGGCCGCGTGCAGCAATATTGCGGACAAAGACTCCGCCATCGATCAGGCCATCTTCAGGAAGGCCGCCGAGATGGATATCGCCGTTCCTCAACAGGTCAGCTTCTTCCCTTTCGATCCATTGACCAAGCGGACGCGGGCGGAGATCACCGAACAAGGGACGAAGATCGCCATTCAGATGGGACTGGCGGACCTCCTGTTGAACCCCGCGGTGCGTTTCTCCCAGGAAGCGCTCGCGGATGCCGCCCGCATGAGCAGGAATGGATTGCGCGTCCTGGCAATCGTGACGGGCGCGACAGGCGCGACGGAAACGGCATGTGCCGGCCTTGTCGGTCTGAGCGATCCTATCCGTCCCGACGCGCCGGCGCTCATCAAGGAATTGAGCGATCTCGGCGTGCGCATCGTCATGATCACGGGCGACGGCCGCATCACGGCACAGGCGGTCGCGGATCGACTTGGATTGCAGGGCGGCGTCTGCACGCCTGACGATCTTAAGAGCAATCCTGCGATCGCGCTGCAATGCGCGGTGTTCGCAGAAGCCTATCCCGAGGACAAGGTGACGATCATCAAAGCGCTCCAGCAGGCCGGACACGTCGTTGGCATGACCGGCGACGGCGTGAACGATGCGCCGGCGCTCCATCAGGCGGAGATCGGCATTGCCGTCCAAAGCGCGACCGAGGTCGCCAAGCAGGCTGCAAGCTTCATCCTCACCACGCCCGGACTGGAGGGCGTGCGCCGCGTCGTCACGGCAAGTCGCCGCGTCTATATGAGGATCCGCACATGGGCGCTGAACAAGGTGATAAAATCCATTGAGATCTTGTTCATTGCCACGATCGCATTCGTCATCACGCATTCATATATCCTCTCGCCGCTCATTGCCATCCTCATCCTGCTGGCCAATGATTTCTTGACCATCACGATCGCGACCGACCACACGGCACCGCTCCCCCGTCCCGCCCGCTGGAACATTCCGCGAATGATCGCCGCATCGTCGATGATCGCAGCCGTACCGTTCCTCTTCACGATCTCCCTCTATGCCGTAGCCCAGCATCTGCATTATCCCTTTGATACCATACGGACGATCATATACGGCTCGTTCATCTATCTCGGCGGGACGACGCTGCTTGCCGTACGCGCATGGCCGTTCGGCTGGAGCGTCCGTCCAAGCAAGACGCTGCTCGGCGCACTTCTGTTCTCCTTGATATTCGCATCCCTCATCGCCGGGTTCGGGATATTCATCGCGGCGATGCCGGCACTCTTCTTTGTGCCGATCGCCGGGGGCGCGATCGTAAGCTTCTTCCTCATTGAGGCTGTCAAACAGTCACGCACCGTACGCGTCTTGTTGGATATCGCGTGAGGTCGCCGATGACTGTCGCAGATCATTTCTTGACATCTTCTTCCCGGGTACTAGTATTCTGATACAATCCCATGGAATGCATCTTCTGCAAAATCGTGAATGGCGAGGCCCCATCGCACAAGATATGGGAGGATGCCGAATATCTCGCATTCCTTTCGATATTCCCCAATACTGAAGGAACGACGGTGGTGATCCCGAAGCAGCATCATCCAAGCTATCCGTTCGATCTGTCCGATGGGATATTGACCGGGCTCATGCTCGCCACAAAGAAGGTGGCGAAGCTGCTCGATGCGAAGCTCGACGATGTCGGCAGGACCGCCATGGTGTTCGAGGGATTCGGCGTGGATCATGTCCACGCGAAGCTTTTTCCCATGCATGGCACGAAGGACATGGAACGATGGCGGCCGATCGAATCACACGTCGATCGATATTTTGAGAGATACGAGGGATATATCTCCTCGCATGATTACGCACGGGCGGATGATGAGACACTGAGGAGACTCTCGGAAAAGATCAAAAAACCATGAGACACCGCGCGGCGGTCTTTGTGCTCGATAACGATAAGGTCCTTCTTTTCCATCGTCTCAAAGATGGCAATGAATACTACGCCGTTCCCGGAGGCGGCGTAGAGGCGGATGAGACCCCGGAAGAGGCCGCAACAAGGGAATTGAAGGAGGAAACAAGCCTGGATGTCGTTCTGGGAGAAAAGATCGGCGAGCTCGAGGAGGACGGCAATCGCCAATATTTCTATATCGCCCGATCATGGAACGGCACGCCGATGCTCGGCGGTCCGGAGGCAGAGCGCAATTCCCCCGATAATTCGTATCGTCTTGAATGGATACCATGCGAGAAGCTGGGCGAGATCAATCTGAGGGATGATATCGCGGCGCTTCTTTTAACATACATGGAGACTGTACGGGAGATCCCAGGGAAGATCGGCTGACGCTGTCCCCTACGCTGCCACTACCCAGCCTGCACGATCTTAAGGGGTTCTTTGGGATCCGCGGCTTCGAAAGGGCGGGATTGCTACGACCGACTGCTTTCGCGCCAAAGACTCTCGAAGAGGACCTCCATCGTATGGTGGATATCCTCATCCTCGATGAGAATGCCAACGGGCCGTTTGGTGTTCATGGAAATGATGGCTACCTTGTTGCCATAAATGTAGTTTGAGTTCCTCACGTCCACCGATGCAGGAAGGAATTGCGTATCGCGAAGTTCGCTGCCGTCATGCTGCTTGAGCGCCACCGAAAGCTTGGTGCGAGGCGTGAGCAGGCGGATCCTGAGAAAGCGTCGATAGCGCATCTCCGTGAAATTATCGATCCATGCTTTGCCGAGCGTCTCGACCCAGGGATCCCACGAAAGGATGGCGGAAACATGGTGCTTCGTCTCAAGAATATCGTTCATGATCTGCTTGATCTCCTCAACGCCGCTGTAGGTGCGCACCGTTGGTTTCACGCCGGTGTCATGGCGGAGGGTCTGCAGTTCGGGAAGGACGAGTTTGAGGGCCGCCTCCCGTTCCTTGAGGACGATCATGAGCCGCTCGGGGTTCTCCGCCGTCCAGATGCGCCGGCGGCGTTTGAGGAAGGCGTTCATAAGCCCCTTCTTCTGAAGCTGGCGTATGATGAGGTTCACCGTGGTGCGCGGCATCTTCGCCTTTTCGGCGATCTCCGTGGCCGAACTCCCGCCGAGCTCGAGCGCGGCAAGATAGACCGTCGTTTCATGCGATGAATACCCAAGCTGCTCGATGACCGTGCGAAGATGCATATAGGTTCGTTATACCCGATTAGAAGGAAAGACGCCACAGGGGATGCTGCGGCGGCACGGGGCGCCCTAGAGGCATGAATTGTAGGCTTTCACCGCGGCGTTGTAGGCCGCCACTTCCGCCTTCGTCTGCGAGGCAAGCGTGTTGTATTGGGAGACGAGCGTGTTGTATTGGGAGACCTTATCGTTATACGTCGCGCCGGACTGGGGCTGCATGGTCTCGATCTGCTGCTTCATCTGAAGGAGTTCCGAGCTCATGGCGGCAAGGGCTCCTTCGGCATTCGTGATGGCTGCCTCGAGCGAAGGATCGGGGGCGGGAGGACATGCTGACGCAGGCTTACCGAACACCTGCACCGCGATCCATGCCTGCTGTCCGTTGAAAATGCCTTCGCGCGCGGCGACCCCGATCTGGGTATAGTGCGCATCGAGGATGTTCGCCCGATGCCCCGGCGAGTTCATCCATGCAGTCACAAGCCCCTGATCGCCCGCAAACCACCCCTCGGCAAGGTTCTCTCCGAGGGCAAGATGATCGTATCCCACACTCGACGCCACGGTGAGCGCGCTCTCCCCTGTCGGCGACACATGTGCAAAATACTGATGGGCGAACATATCCTCGAGACGGATGGTCGCGATACCGTCGAGCGTGGCATTTTCCGCAAGAGGTGCGACGCTCGATGCGGATCTCGCGGCATTCGTGTCCGTGATGATGCCGGAGATGGTGAGGGTGGCGTTCTTCTGAGAGGTTCGCTGGGATGCCTTGAGAGGCGCGGGGAAGGTGGCGGTCGCCTGCTGCACTTCGCTTGTCACCTGCGTCTCGAACGCGGCAAGCTTCTCGAGCGGCATGGTGGAAAATTCCCGGAACGCCCAGAATACGCCTCCTGCGATGGCCGCTCCGAGGATGATGAAAATGAGATTCCTCCATGCGCGCTTCCTCCGATCGGCGGCGGCTTTGAGGTTCGGCACGACGACGACCTTCTGCGCCTCCTCCTGTTCCTGCACCTCCTCCTCCATCTCGGGATCCGTCTCAGGCTTGGGAATGGAGACGGTCTCTGTCACGGGCTCGAGATCGGGCTTTGGTATGGGACTCGGCGGGACGGGCGGGATCGGGGACGGTTCTGGCGGAAGGATATCCATTGGTGATAAGTGTCCGTGATCGTGGCGCTCGTGGTAGGGGGATATGCGCATCGCAGGATCCTCGCGGCGGAGTGCGGCGCTCGGCCGCCGGAACCCGTCCGCGGAAGACGTCCGCGCGTAGTGCGCCTAATTCCTGAGATACCGCTGGACCGCCCAGGAGCTCGAGAACACCCCGATAAGGATGCCGAAGAGCAATTGATACAGGAAGAACTGGGGAAGATGGGTGAGGAAATATCTGAAGATATCCAAGCCAGGAATGAATGCGGCCATATAGGGCGAGACAAGATAGACGATCGGAGCCACGACAACGAGCGAAATGACCGCGGCGATCCCGCCCCACAGCACGCCTTCGACGACATACGGGCCGCGCACAAGGCTGTTCGAGGCGCCCACGAGGCGCATGATGCCGATCTCCTCGCGATTCGAGTAGATGGCAAGACGGATGGTGTTGAATACGACGAGTCCCGCGATGAGCGCAAGGAAGACGATGACCGCCCATCCGCCGACATTCACGTCGCGCACGATGGTCGCAAGACGGTTGATGACGTCCTGATTGGCGGAATAGCTTATGGAATCGATGTACTGCGAAAGATCCGGCGAGCCGAGATATTGCGCGATGGCGGCATACTGGCTGGGATCCTTTGCCCGCACATTGAGCGAGGCCTCGAGAGGATTCGTATCAAGCTCGTTGATGGCCTGGCTTATGGTCTGATCGTTCGCGTGCGTCTGCTGGAATGTCGCAAGGGCCTGATCCCGGGAGATGTAATCGACGCTCGCCACTTGGGAAAGGCCTTCGAGCGACTGCTTGATGTTGAGGATCTCATCTTCGCTCGTCGTGGTATTGAAATACACGCTGATGTCGATCTTATCCTGGATCGCCGACGCGGCCGCATGGGCGACGACGCCGAAGAGGATGAGCCCCACGAACACGATGGCCGCAAGCGTCATGATGGCAACGGTGGCGGTCGAAAGCCAGCCGTTCCTCCAGAAGTTCTTCGCACCGAAGTGGAATATCCTCGAAATGATGGTGAACATAGAAAATGAGTGGGGTTATGCGGGAATCCTCCAGGTCAGACCAGGATGTATTTCCCTTTTTTCTCGTCCCGGATTATGCGTCCTTTATCGAGCGTGACCACGCGCCGCTCGAGCGAATTGATCACCTCCCGGTCATGGGTGGCAAGGAGCACCGTCGTACCGAGCTCATTGATCTTTTCGAGCAGCTTGATTATCTCGAAGGTATGAAAGGGATCGAGGTTGCCGGTGGGCTCATCGGCGATGACGACCTCGGGCCTGTGGATCATGGCCCGCGCGATCGCGACACGCTGCCGTTCTCCTCCCGAAAGTTCGTTGGGGAAGTTCTTCATTTTGTCGCCAAGTCCCACCATATCGAGCACCTGGGGCACGAGGTCCATGATCTCCCGCTGGGGCCGTCCGGCGACCTCGAGGGCGAATGCGACGTTCTCGTACGCGGTCTTTGCGGGAAGCAAGCGGAAATCCTGGAATACGACGCCGATGTGGCGCCGGAACGCGGGAAGTTCACTGTCCTCGAGCTTGTTCACTTCATATTGACCGAAGAACACGCGCCCTCGTGAGGGACGCTCCTCTCCGATGAGAAGCTTGATGATGGTGGATTTACCCGCCCCCGAACGGCCCGCAAGCGATACGAACTCTCCCTGGTCTATCTGGAAGCTTACGTCCTCAAGCGCGACTCCGCGGTCGCTGTAATGCTTGGAGACTCCTTGAAAGACAATCACTCAGGAATGATAGCATATTCCGAGGGAAATCTGAAGCAGAATGCGCGGATCGGACCTCATATGCGCGCCTTGTCGGCGCGGACGCGGCGGAGGAAGCGCCGCTGCATGCGCACGATGATGAACATCACGGATGCGACGGCCACGATCGCACCGATGATGTCCGCAACGTCGGAGAAGTTCTTCCAATAGATGCCGGCGGCATATCCTATCCAAAGGAAACCGAAAGGTTCAAGCACGTTCCCGGCAGCATCGCTCGGAAGGAATACGAGGAACGGTACGCCGGCCATCCCCGCAAGGACGTTCGTGACGGGGCTCATCATGCTTCCGAACCGGGTGAGGAATATGGTGAAGGCCGCATCGGACCGCACTTCGCGCTCGAGCGCATCGAAAAAAGGCAATCGCCGGAGGCGCAGGAAGGAAACGATGGTATTCCCGTAGCGCCTTGTGATGCCGTATGCGGTGAGATCTCCCGCCACATTCCCCGCTGCCGCAACCCCAAGAGAGACCCATATATTGAAATACCCCTGCCCCGCGAACGCGCCGAGTGCGAGCAGCATGGCATTCACGGGCAAAGGCGCCCCGATCGCCCCGAGATAGACGAAAACGCCGAGTGCCGCGTAGCGATAAATGAGAAGATATGAAAGAAGGGAGCTGAGGAACGAATCCATAGAGGATATCCGACTACTCGGATGGGCTCAGCTTGTGCGCGACCGCCGCTTGGACCGCGGCAAGGAACTCCTTTTCATCGAACCCGCGTTCGGCCGCATATCCGGAAAGGGTGAGTTTCGGATAGGAGGGATCCTCGATGGAGAACGCCGTTTTCAGGAAATCGGGCGGAAGCCCGAAGATCCGGTTCACATAATCGAACGTCATCCAGGGACGCAGCATTCCCGTTTCAGACGCCGTGAGAGGTCCGTGCCTCGCCACAAACATGGAAAGCGAAAGTTCCCGAACGCTGATAAGGTGTTCCTTGCGAAGGGCTGCGTATCCATGGATGAGAAGCGCAAAAAGAAGCACGAGGACCGCCACGAGGATGGCGATGGCTATTTTGAAGGATCGCGGGGAAAATCCCGGATCTTCCTTCCCTATGGATGGCGTACTCTCAGTAGGCCGTACAAAACCCTCTTCAGGGATCATTTTCAATAGATTATACGCCGCCAAATGGCCTTTTGGGGGCGATCTCTGGTGTACTGGGATCGTAAAGGATAGACTTGAATCAGGCCCTTGAAAGGCGGAAAGGGGGTGGCGGCCATGGAGCATGACATCAAAGACCTTGGAAGAAGCGCCCTGGAATTACCGGATCCCAGGGATGTGCGGGAGCTCACGCTGAAAGTGCGATGGCTCTTCATGTCGGGGTCGAACACCCTGCTGCTTCACGACAAAGAACGCATGGAACTTGCGGCCCGGACGCTCAAAGAGGCGGGAGACATGCTTCGTCGAGAGAGAAACTCACCGAAAGAACCCTCGTCGGCCGCATCCGAAGAGGATTTGGGGAGGCTCCTCGAAGAATTAAGGACGGCATGCAGGACGGCCGGGCGTCAAAGGAGGAATTTCGCCCGGGCGAAAGGCCTTCCGGTGCCGGAAGATGAGGAAGGAAGCGAGGAGTGATCTGGTTGCCCGATCGACATTGAAAAAGATCGGGCAATTTTCTTTTATACGTCAAAAACCTATATTTTACGGTACTTTTAGAAGGATAGAGCGCCGGAGGAACCAGGAGCGATGAAGGGGCGAAAGGCCATTCGGAGGGGGCTCGGCCGGGGGTATTGACTTCCCTCCCCTTTCCATGGTAGGATGGAGCCACAAACCAATAGAAACTGTATAAACCCCGAAAGGGGCGTTTTTATTGGGAAGGAACCATTATGAGCATTCACTTACGACGGTGGGGTCTGGCGATCGGCCTTCTTGCGGCCTTCGCGATTCCCCGCCCGGTCATTGAGGCCCAAGCAAATCCCGTTACCCCGCCGACCCCGTCGGAAACAGCGTCTTCCCGCGTTTCCCGCGTGGCGCCCCAGAATCGCCCGGAGGCGAAGTGGGTCGTTCAGAGGGTCATGCATCTCAAGATCACAGCCTACGCGAGCGTTCCTGCCGAGACAAAATCCTACGGCAGTCCGTTCATCACTGCGGATGGCACGTACGTCCACGACGGCGTGGTCGCCACCAACCTTCTGCCTTTCGGCACGAAAGTGATGATCCCCTCCCTTTTCGGGATCAAAGTGTTCACGGTGGACGACCGCATGAGCAGCAAGCTCATGAACAATATGGATATTTGGATGCAAACCGAAGGAAAAGCGATATTCTTCGGAGTCCATTATGCGAACATCATAGTGCTCGCAGCGAAAAGCCCGCTTCCCGTCAAGGACGCCGCCATGCTTGCCACGAATGCTATGGCAGCTGATTCCATATTGCAGGGTCCATCTGGCCGTCAGCTTTAAAGAATATTATCCCCCGCAGACCGTACTGCTGCGCAAGCTTCACCTTCTGCATCTCCGATGTGGCGTCCGGGAACGACACAAAGAAAGTGGTCAAATTGCCTGGATTGGAGCTGGAAAGCACTGAAGGCTCCGTGGAGCTCTCGGTGAACGTAAGGATCGGGGGTTCCTGGATATAAGTGCTCGATTGATAGGTGAACGAAAGTTCTCCGGCATTGTTCCGTAGCGGCTGGATCCCCATGGACGTGGCGCGGTCCATCGCACCGAAGAAATCGAAGGCGCGTACGCGCTGATACGTGGCGAGTCCGTTTGCCCACGAAACCTCATATTCATAACCGTACGTCGGGATCCCCAGCATGATCTTCCGGGGATTGATGTATTGGATGGCATACTGGATGAGCTTCTTCACCCAATCAGGGTCCGCGACCGGGGCATACAGCGTCCCATTGCTCCCCTTCGAGGCATCGAGCTTGATGTCCACGCCCTCCTGGTCATAGGCCATGATCCGCACCTCGTCGCAATATTTCCCGAGGAGCGGATAATTCTCGGCGTATATGACGTTCGTAGGAGGATTTTTATAGAGGGATGAGAGCGGGGTGCGGGGCACGACCGTGCAGGTAAGCATCTTTCCCTGCGGGTGGAGCCTCATCGCAAGGCCCTGGATGAAAAGGGAATAATACGGCCTTGTTGCGGGAGACATGCCCTCAAAATCGATATCGATCCCGTCAAAATTCTCCCCTTTCACAAGCTGGGCGATGGTATATTCGGCGCCTTGGCGCATTTTTGCGTTGGAAAGAAGGGAATAAAGGCCGTTCGTATTGAAATACGCGATAGTGGGGATGATCTTCACGTGCATATCGCGGAGCGCGCTGAAATAGAGGTCCCAGCTGCCGTTCCCGATCATGAGATCGTCCATGATGAGGC
This sequence comes from Candidatus Parcubacteria bacterium, assembly GCA_027355945.1. Lineage (GTDB taxonomy): Bacteria > Patescibacteriota > Minisyncoccia > UBA6257 > 2-01-FULL-56-20 > JAKAGE01. The sequence goes on from DAIEHA010000003.1 coordinate 47,898, forward strand.
CCTTTGAATTGATCTCATAGGAAAAGGGGCTGAGCTCATTGAAAGAGGTGAGATGGAGCGCAACATCCTCTCCGCCGGCCTGGCTCTGCCAGTACGGAAGCCACGCACCCACCTGCAGCTTCGCGCCGATCCCCGTTCCTCCCGCAGCGCGCGCGTTCGCGGATGTCGTTGCGGCGGATGCCGAAGGTGCCCGTCCTGCAACGCTCCAGATCCCGGCAACTATCGCGACCGCAAGAACCGCCGCAGATACAAGCCGCGGAACCGAGAAAGATCGTTGGATGTTCATTCGTTATTGATGGAAATAAAACCTTGTCTCTCAATGATAAACCCTTCCTGAAGGAGTTGCGAGAGCACGCGGCGCATGCGCACAGCTCCCTCCCTGCCGGAAGCGCCCACGACGGCGGCAAGACGGGTCTCGGCGATGCCCGACGAACCTTCTTCCCCTGCATCCCGGACGGCAAGGAGATAACGGAGGACCCTCCCCCTCATCTCGCGGTCAGAACCTTTGAATGCGCGCTGGATGCGATAATGGGCGCTTCGTCGATTCGGATTTGCGAAAGGACCGAGGTTGCCGTTGCGATCGCTCACGGACCTCGTTCGCGCGATCGTACGTTCCTTTGTGCCCGTTGCCGCACCCTTTCCAAGCGAGGCGCCATAATCCATGAGCGCCCAGTACCATTCGCGCGGATGCGCATGGTCCATGGTCCTTTGGATATAACGTCCTATCTCTGCATCCGTTACCCCGCGCCGGGTCCTTGGAAAGAAGTGATGGATAAAGACCCTCCGTATGTTCGTTTCGATGAATATCTCGGGACGATCGAACGCGAAAGCCATGAGCGAACCCGAAGTCCCCTTTCCTATGCCAGGGAGCCGTGCGAGCGCCTCGCGGTCGGAGGGAAGGACTCCTCCGTGTTCGCGCATGACGATTTCTGCAAGCCGCTTGAGGGAGAGCGCCCTGCGGTTGTACCCAAGCCCCTGCCAGGCGGCAAGCACATCGCCCGTTGCCGCATGAGCAAGCGAAGGAAAATCGGGGAATCGCGCAAGAAAGCGGGCATAGTATCCTTCAACGCGCGAAACCTGCGTCTGTTGGAGCATCACCTCGGAAACAAGGATGGCATAGGGATCGCGGGTCTTCCTCCAAGAAAGGTCATGCCGTCCCTGCGTCCGGTAATGCTTCCTGATGGTCTTTTTGAATTCCTGATCCCGGGAAGCGGGCTTCATGATGCTCATATTATAGTGGGAGGCAGCAGACAATGCCCAGAGGCGAGAAAAGGAGGGAGGAAATTGACGGATAGGCCCATATATCCTATAAAGAAAGAAGGCTCGAATGAAAAGGAGGCGCCTTTATGAAACCCGATCTACGAAGACGGAGGATCGCTGCACGGAAACGGGCAGAACTTGCAGAATTGAATTCTGCCCTTGCGCGTCTTAAGAAACATCGGGGCTGCATCATAAAGCACCCTGGGATCCCGCCGAGCAGCGAGATTCTCGTAGTAGAGAGAACCATACAAGAGCTTCGCTTCATGATCGTTCCCCTGCGGCATGAGATCAATCAGATCCTCTGTCGCCCCTCTTACCCCAAGCCCCTTGAAGCTTGGGGGTTTTAATATTTTGCAGGTATTTAGGGCTATTCCGGGGGGGCTTGCATTATTCAACGGGCTTATGGTATAATAGAAAAGTTGTAAGTGTTCTTAGAGGTTTGCATTCGCCAGGCGTTCGCGTTTTTGCGGCCTGCCGTGGTAGAGCAGCGGAAGAGAAGGAGGTCGCCTTACACGAAAGAGATAGAATTTGAATGGCTACAAAATTGTACGTTGGCGGATTGCCCTACTCGACGACTCAGGATGAACTCCAGGAGGCGTTTGCGAAGGCCGGTTCTGTCGTGTCCGCGAGCATCATCACGGACAAGATGACTGGTCGCTCGCGCGGCTTCGGTTTCGTCGAGATGACATCCAACGACGAAGCGCAGAAGGCTATCGAGATGTGGAATGGTAACGATTTCGGCGGGCGCAAGCTCACCGTGAACGAGGCCAAACCCCTCGAACCGCGCGCCCCTCGCCGGGATAATGATTTCGGCGGAGGTCGCAACTGGCAGTAGGCACTGCTTCAAGAACGCCCCTTCGGGGGCGTTTTTGTTTTATAAACGTGATAAAATGACCCTATGGAAATCACCCTTCTTCTGATCGTCGCAGTCCTCTTTGCCGCGATCGCATGGCGCCTTTGGATGCCCGCGAAGCCGGCGGAACCGGAGAAACGCAACGACGACTCCCTGCTCCTCATCCAGAACCAGATCCAGGACCAGCAGAAACGGCTCGATATGCAGATGCGAGAGCTCGCGCGCACGCTCGATGCACGCCTCAGCGACTCCACGAAGACGGTCTTTTCGCAGGCCCAGGCGAGCGAACGGATCGTACGCGAGGTGACCGCCGAACTCACGAAGGTGGCGGAGGGGCAGAAGCAGATCGGCGCGCTCAACGACCAGCTCCGCAATCTGAACGACATCCTGAAGAACACGAAGGCCCGCGGCGTGCTCGGCGAATACTTCCTCGAAACGGTGTTGAAGAACGTGCTCGCGCCGAACACCTACCAGCTCCAATATCCGTTCAAGGACAATTCCAAGGTGGATGCGGTCATCTTCTACCAGGACAAGGTGATCCCCATCGACTCGAAGTTCTCGCTCGAAAATTACAATCGGCTTGCCGGTGCGGCGACCGATGAGGAGCGCAAGCGCTACGGCGATGCGCTCCGCATGGACCTTAAGACGCGCATCGATGAAACGTCGAAATACATCAAACCCGGAGAGGATACGGTGGATTTCGCCTTCATGTTCATCCCGTCAGAGGCGCTGTATTATGACCTTCTCATCAACAAGATCGGCGCAAGTGCGGAGCGCGACCTCGTGCAGTATGCCGCCGAAAAGCACGTCTACCCCGTATCGCCGACGACCTTCTATGTCTATCTCCAGATGGTGTACCAGGGGCTCCGGCAGATGCAGATCAACAAATCGGCCCAGCAGATCATCAAAGGGGTCGGGGAGCTCCAGCGACACCTCATGCGCTACGAGGAATATCTTGAAAAGATAGGCACCCACCTCGCAACGACGACGAATGCGTATAACACGGCCTCCAAGGAATTCGCGAAGATCGAGAAGGATGTGACGCGGATCGGGGCGATATCCCCCGAAGAGGCCGAGGATACGATGGCGCCACAAGATGCGCTTCCCCTGAAAGAGACTGTCGAATAGCAAAATCCCCCGATCGCTCGGGGGATTTTGCAACTGGTCGTTCCTATCTTTTCCTTCTCCTGAGGAACGCAGGGATGTCCCACGCATCGCTCTCCTTCTCCTTGTTCGCGCTCATGCCCGCACCTCCCATCTTTGTCCCGGTCTCGCCCTTCTGCGCATTCGGGGCTGACGGCGAACCGATTCTCTGCTGAGCCACCAGCTCATCGGCGGATTCCTCGCCGCGGGCATGGATGGTCGTTTCTTTGGCGGAGGAAGAGGAAGAGGCCGTCCCGCCGAAGCCGTTCCGTTCGGACATGGTTGCCGGAGTGGACTGCTTTTTGATACCGAGGGACGAGGATTCGAATCCGGACCTCCCGAAGATGTTCTGGCGCGATTCGTAAGGATTGGTCCCGAACAGCGAACCGTTCTGCGAACCGTTGAAGCCGGCGGCGATCACGGTGACCTTGAGCTGTCCCGCGGGCATCATCCTGTCGTAATATGCGCCGAAGATGATCCTGGCACCGGGATCCGCGGTTTGCGCCACGATCTTCGCGGCGTCGTTCACTTCGGTCATCTTGAGGTCCCGACCGCCCGTAATGCCAAGCAAGACGGCTCTCGCGCCGTCAGGGCTCGTTTCGAGGAGCGGCGAATGGAGTGCGGCCGTCACCGCCTTCACCGCGCGATCGGCGCCGCTAGCGCGCCCTACGCCGATGATGGCGATACCCGCATCCTGCATGATATTCTTCACATCCGCAAAATCGACATTGATGATGCCCGGCATGGCGATCATCTCGACGAGGCCCTTCAATGCATTGCGAAGGATGTCGTCGATCGCCTCGAACGCTTTCACGATCGGCGTGTCTTTCCCGATCACGGTGAAGATGCGGTCGTTCGGCACGACGATCATCGCATCGACTTTATCGCGCAGTTTGAGGAGTCCCTCGCTCGCGAGCCTCTCGCGCTGGGAGCCTTCGAATGCGAACGGCTTCGTGACGACGGCGACCGTGAGCGCTCCCGCCTGTTTCGCGGTCTCCGCGATGACGGGCGTGGCGCCCGTGCCCGTGCCTCCGCCGAGTCCTGCAGCAATGAACACGAGGTCCGCCCCCTGGACCACCTCGCTGATCTCCGAGCGGTTCTCCTCGGCCGCCTGGCGTCCGAGATCGGGGTTCATGCCGGTCCCAAGGCCCTTCGTGAGCCCCTTGCCGATATAAAGCCGAGTCCTCACTTCGCAGTGATCGAGGTCCTGATGATCGGTGTTGATGGCGACGAAATCGACGCCGCGATAGAAATCCTTCGCCATGCGGGCGACGGCATTGCCCCCTCCTCCTCCCACGCCGATCACTTTGACGTTGGCCGAAAGCGGCTGGAACGGCTTCTTCTTCTCGGAACCCGTCTTCCGGCTGCTCGTGCGGCGCGGTGCGGTATGATGTGTATTCGCCTTCGCCATGGTCAATTGTTCCTATGATACTATCACAAAAAAATCAGGGAGTGAAATAGTTGAGAAAACCCTTGAATCCTGCCCGTGGAGATGACGCTTCTTCGGTCTTCCCCTCGAAATCCATGCCCCACAGCACGAGGCCGAACGCAACGGTAAAGGCGGGATCCTCGAGGTATTCCTTGAACGCGCCACCTTCGGCCTCCCATTCATCGGAAAGGGTGAACCCTATCTGGGATGCGAGCTTCATCTCCTGCTTCACGAGATCCGTGATGCCGGGAAGCTTGGCTCCTCCGCCCACGATCACCGCGCCGCCGGGCAACTGGCCGAACTTCTGGATGAGCTTCAGCTCGTTGTTCACGAGATCGAAAACCTCCTCAAGCCGCGATTCGATGATCTCTGCGATGAACCGTCGGGATACGGAGGCCTTCGCTTGGGGGACGAACTTCGAAAGATCGACGGATTCCTTGGCTCCCACCTCGCGGGCGAGCGCATACCCATAACGGAGTTTCACCTCCTCTGCGGCATCGACGGGTATTTTGAGGCCTACGGCAAGATCGTTCGATATGTTTCCCGCGCCCACGGGGAATTTCGTGACACCGAGCAGGCGGTCCTCCTCATAGGAAACGACCCCGGTCGTGCCGAACCCCAGATCGATGAGGACCGTGCCGAGGTCCTTCTGGCGTTTCGACAGCGCTGCGCGCGCGGCGACGAGCGGTCCGAACACGAGTCCCCGCACATCGCCTCCCGCAAGCTCCACGGCGCGTGTGAGCGCTTTGATGTGCGGCGAGAATGCATCGATGATGAGCGATTGGACCTCGAGCCTGGAGCCGGAAAGGCCGAGCGGGTCTGCGATGTCCCCCACACCATCCACCATGAACTCCCTCGTGACGTCATGGATGATCGTGCGATTCTGGGGAAGGTTCACCGCCCGCGATGCCCGGACCGCGCGGTCCATATCGTCTTTATAGATCTCGGCATCCGCACGGGAGACCGCAACGATGCCCCGGGAGATCTGCATTTTCGCTTGCGGCGTCCCTATGCTCGCATAGATATTCTTCGCGGCGGACTTGGAGACCTTCTTCGCTTCGGCGATCGCCCGGTTGATCGCCTGGGAGGCCTCACTAAGGTCGATGACGGCCCCTTTGCGCAGGCCAAGCGAAGGTTCCTCATAGACGTGCACCACCGACGGTCGGCGGCCGCGGCAATCCGCAACGACAAGTTTGAGGGATGAGGTGCCGATATCGAGCCCTGTGATAAGATCGCTGCCGCCTCTAAATCCCCTGAATTTCATACCACTATGATATCAGGAAAGACGGGCGAAAGGAACTGTGCAAAAAAATGCCGCGTGTGCGCGGCATCCGGTCGTATCAGCGTGATTTCCCCTTTTTCCCGATCGCCGCGAGGATCTTCGCCTCCAAACCTTCCATACGTACGGCATCCGCCTTCTTCTCGTGGTCATATCCAAGAAGGTGCAGAATGCCGTGGAGAAGGAGCGGGGCGGCGCGCTCGGGCTCTTTGCGGAGGATATCCTTGTTGAGATACACCTCGCCGAGATATTTCGCTCGAACCTCAGGATGCGGGAATGCAAGGGGGTCCTTGAAGGAAAGTACGTTCGGTTCGGTCTTTTTCTTTATGAAACGCGCCTTGAGGGCTGCGATATCGGCATCCTTCAAAAGGAAGATGTCGAGGGTCGCTCCGGTGACCTTAAGATGCTTCAGGAGCTTTTTGGCAAGCGTATGGAGCGCGGCTTCGGTCCAGAGGGGCATGGTCGTACGCGTTTCGGATGCCTTACGCGCCCAAGGTTTCCTTGATGATCTCTCCTACCAGCGTGCCATCCGCACGGCCCTTCACCTCCTTCATCGTTTCGCGCATGAGCGAGGGAAAATCACTCGCACCCGCAGCGTGCGCACGGGCGACGATCGCCGCGATCTCCTCGCGGGAAAGTTCCTTGGGAAGATATTCCATGATCACTGCGAGATCCGCCTCCTCCTTGGCTGCGAGATCCGCCCTTCCGCCCTGGGTGAAAAGCGCGATGGATTCCTTGCGCCGCTTGGCTTCTTTCCGAAGCGCCGCGATCGCCTCATCGTCCGTAAGGACGGCGGAGGGGTCCTTCGCCTGTTTTTCCTTTTCCGCGGACTTGAGCCCGGAAAGCACGAAGCGCACCGTTTCAAGGCGCGCGTGATCGCCGCCTTTCATGGCGGTCTTCATATCATCGGTGAGCGTATGGATAAGGGACATAGGTTCGTGTGGCGAGATGACCGCGGAACCCGCGTTGTCGCTAAATGAGCCCGAGCTTCTTCTGGCGCTCGATATCCGCCTTCTTCTCTTCGCGATGGATCGCGGATGCGCGCCGTTTGATCCTGCTCATAGGGCGGTCATGATACTTCCGGCTGCGGACCTCCTTCAAGATGCCGCTGCGCTTCACCCGCCGGGTGAAGTTGTATAATATCGCATTCGGCGACTCGCCGTCCTTTTTTCGCACTTCTATTGCCATGAGGAGGAGTATATATGACCGCGGCACATTTAGCAAGGGACGGGGCACCGTCCCTCGAAGCCCGGCGTAGCAGCTTATTTTGCGGAAAGCCTGCGCTTAAGCTCATCCACGATCCGGTCGACGGGCACCGCTTCCTGGGTACCGCTCGTAAGGTCGCGGAGGATGAGGGAATTCTCGTATATCTCCTTCTGTCCGAGGATGAGCGCAAACCCGATACCCTCCTTATCAGCAACTTTGAGCTGATTGCCGAGGGAATCCTTCGTGAGGGATTCGGAGACCATGATCCCCTTCTCCCGGAGCATCTTCACGAGTGCGAAGGAACGCTTTCTCGAAAGATCCCCTGCGTGGGCGAAGAATACGCGCTTTGCGGCGACGGCGTTCCCATTGGGAGGGATCTCCTTGGCGCGCATGACGGCGATCAAACGCTCGATGCCCGATGCACCTCCCACCGCGGGGGTGATATGCCCGCCGATCGTCTCCATGAGATAGTCATAACGCCCGCCGGCCGCAAGGGCGCCGATCTCCCCTTCGGGACCTGAGGCGTAGAACTCGAACACGGTCCGGCTATAATAATCGAGCCCCCGCACGAGCCGCGGATCGAGCTCATAGGGGATCTTCACCTCATCGAGATATTCAAGGGCCTCTTTGAAATGGTTGCTGCAGTTCACGCAAAGCTTGTCGAGGATGCTCGGCGCATCCGCTTTGAGCTTCTCGCACTCCGGCTCTTTGCAATCAAGGAGGCGCAGCGGGTTCGTATCGATGCGCGCGCGGCAATCCTCGCAGAGCTCGCTCTCGTGGGATTTGTAGTAGGCGATGAGCTGCTTGCGATAGATCGGGCGGCAGACGCGGCACCCGATGGAATTCAATTTGAGGACGGGTGACTTGATCTTGAGCTCCGCAAGGAGGTCGCTGAAGAACGAGATGGTCTCCGCATCATACATGGGATCGCTCACCCCGCCGAGGGTCTCGAGGTCGATCTGGGTGAACTGCCGGGCACGGCCGAGCTGGGGACGTTCATGGCGGAAGATATGCCCCATTGCAATGAGCCGCTGAGGCTGGGACATGCGGGACATCCCATGCTCGAGATATGCGCGCGCGATCCCCGGCGTATATTCAGGCCGGAGCGCGAGGGAATCCCCTCCTTTCGTCTTCAGCGTATACATCTCCTTCTGGACGACATCGGTCGTCTCCCCGGAGGTCTTATTGTAAAGTTCCGCGAACTCAAGGACGGGGGGTTCGATGCGGGAGAACCCGTAACGCTTGGCGATGCTGCGCGCGGCGCCCTCTATTCTCTCCCAATAGGGCTCATCGGAGGGAAGCACGTCGTGCATGCCTTTGACGGCCTGGAACGAGCGCGCCGGTGCCTGATCTTTTTCTTTCTTGTTTTCAACGGAAGACATTGGCACTATATGATGGATGGATGACTGATATGGCCTTTACGAACCGCCTACGGCGGACACGGGATACGCAGGTGCGGAGAAGACGGAAAGCTGATTGAGCGGCCACAGGCGGAAGCGGACGAGACCCACGATGTCCGAGGCCGGCATGAACCCCCAGCTCCGTGAATCATAGCTCAAAGGACGATTATCGCCGAGCACATAGTAATCGCCCTGGGGCACGGTGACGTCATAATGGCCGGAGGTCTCTGTTCCGGGGGAAAGATAGGGCTCTTTCAGAAGGAATCCGTTCGGATGCTGGGTGTCGTAGATGGAGACCGAACCGTTATTGATGACCACGCGGTTCCCCGGGAGACCGATGATGCGTTTCACGAAATATGTGGAATAATCCTGGGGATCGTGGAACACGATGATCTCCCCCCGCTCCGGAGGCCGAATGCGATACGTGAGTTCGTCGATGAGAAGATAGTTGCCGTCTGCAAGGGTGGGATACATGCTCGTACCGCTCACGAGGAACGGCTGGACGAGAAATGCCCGGATGATGAAGACCGCGGCGACGGCGATTACGGCGATTTCCACCACTTCAAGGAGCGACGCTAAAAATTTCCTCATATAAGTAGTACCATTATAAAGAACATGATACACGATGCGCAAGTCAGGATCGTAGCGGGTCTCGGCAATCCAGGCCCGGAGTATGACCGCACCTACCATAATGCAGGGGTGCTTTCGCTCCCGTTCATTGCCGCGGAGCTTGCGACGGATGACGGGCCGCTCGCATTCATCCGCTATAAAAAGAGCTTTGAGTACGCAAAGGCGGGCGGCTGGGTGTTCGTGAGGCCCCTCGCATATATGAATGATTCCGGTGCGGCCGTGAAGGACGCGCTCAAGGTGTTCAAGGCGAAACCCGAAGACCTTGCCGTGGCGCACGACGATAGCGACCTCACGCTCGGATCGTTCAAGATCGTGAAGGGAGGTGGTGCGGCGGGGCACAAAGGGATACGTTCCATCATCGAACAGATCGGCACGCAGGAATTCCTCCGCATCCGCATCGGCATCCGCGCAGCAGACGAGACGCATCGCAAAAAGGCCGGGGATTTCGTGCTTTCGACGATCGCTCCGGCACAAATGAAGGTCCTTGAAGCGGCATTCGGTGCGGCGGCGCACGAACTGTTGCTCAAATGGCCCGCGGCATGACCCTCGAAAAGACGCTGGTCTTTATTTAGGGCATGATGCCTCCGGACAGCGAGAACGTGAGCGAGAACGAATACATGCTCCCGGAAGGCTGGATCGCGGAAAGCGGGAGGTTCACGTTGGAGAATGCGGGGTCGGCCGTCAGATAATCCCTGAATTGGACGATATCGTCCGCCGTGGAGGCGATGCCCGATACGAAGACGGGGGTCGAAGCGCCCTGGAACGTCACGCGGCTCAGCACCACGGAGCTCGAGGCCGCCATCGCATCGAGGCGGTCGAGAATGATGTGGCTCTTGTCAGAGGAGAACTGCGCAGCAAGCGCGACGCTTACGTCATGATTGAACGCCGTGGAGGATGCCTGGAGCGCCGCGATCTGGGACATGAGCTTCTCTTGTCCCCGAGGGGTGCCGCTCGCGGCAACCTCGTTCACGACACCGCCGAGGAAATTGTATGCAAGCGCGAGCGTGGCGACGAGGATGCCGAGCGTGACAGGCACGAGCACGCTCCAGAAATCGAGGAATGCGATCGTCTGTTGTTTGCGGTAGGCTTCGGCCGCAACATCACCCGAAAGGCTTATTTCGCCCTTTCCGGTGCCTCCGCGGAGCGCCGCGCCGTACGCTGCAAGCCATTCCTGCACATCCTCGCCGGCATTGAACGCCGGCGAAAGGACGGGGAGCGTGGTGGCTCCTGCGATCGCGGCGGATGCCTCCTTCCCGAACGCCACGGCGATCACGAGGACGCCCCCGAGCTCCTCCTGCCATCGCTGATGATAGAAATTGAAGACCTGCCGGAAGTTCGCGGCAACAGCCTCGTTGAAACGCTCCATGGTGACCTGCCCTTTGGCATCGCCAAGGTCCGTCCACGGGGTCTGATATTCGAAATAAAGCTCGCCGTTCCTCAGAACGAGGAAATCGATGCCCGTATCATCAACGTCGAGGAGAAGGTACGATCGCGAGGAATCGAGCGATGCGGTCCGTTCCCTGATCGTGCGCGCAAGGGAGATGGCACGCGACTCGACGTCGATCGCCACGAATCCCGCTTCGAAGAGGATGGGGATGAGGTCGTCCACGATCTTCCGTTCGATGAACGCCGAGGCAACCTGGGTCCTCATCGTACTCGTATCGGCCGCAAGCACGCGCGAACCGAAATAGGACTTTGCAAGATCGTCCGGCGAGGACATCTGCACATTGAGATCGATCGCCTTTTTGAGCTCCTTCTCCTGGAGGAGCGGGAGCGTGAAAGACTGGGTATAGACGTTCGCGGAACCGAGGGACACGACGACGGTCATCTTCCTGTTCGGGCGTCCGCGCAGCGAAGGGACCTGGGAACGGAGCTCTTGGAGCGCACGGGCGAGTGTGAGGGGGTCCTTTACGGCACCGTGCTCCATGACGCCGGGACCAAGCACGGTGGCCACGAAACGCCACGTCTCCTTCTCAAGGTACGCAAGCCGGAGCACCTGGTCGGTGATCTCAAGACCTCCCACATCGCTCCTCACGTGGAGGAGGGAGAGCAGCTTCTCGAATCGTTGTCGGATCTTTTCGGCGTCCATATGCTTATTTTACCAAATCTTTCCGTACGGCGCCGAACGGCATCATTGCACCTGCGTCCAGGACACGACGCTGATCTGTCCGTTGGGCGCGGTGGAGATGACCACCCGGAGGACCTTCGTATGGAACGACGCCGTCGCGGTGGAGGTGACCGTGTAGAATCCGGCGGAGGGGGTGTTGTTCGCCACATTCACTTGCGTCGTCACGTTGTTGATGGGAAGCGAATAGGACGCGGGAAACGAGGTGATGGACCCCCGGGTAAGGCGCAGGAGGGCGTCCTCAGCGCCTCCAGTGGCCGCCGCCTGGGCATCAGCGTTGTATTTGACCCCGTAGCTCGATCCGATGAGCGACCCTGAAAGGAAGAGTAGGAGAAGGGCGACGAGCCCGATCACCGAACCGATGAGGAGCACCATGCCGACGAACATCTGGCCTTTGTTCCGTGGATCGTATATGCGGGTGGGCATGGCGGTTTAGTATCCCACCTCTCCGGTGGGCGCGATCGAGATGGTGGTGGAAACGAGGGGCATCGTACGCGATTCATAGAGGCCGATGCTGATGGTCGTGGTTGCGGGGCATGTGAACCCTCCGCAGATGCCGTATGCGCCGATCGGCGTGCCGGGCGAGACGCCGCCCGCGGAATAATACACGAAGATCGTCCCGCCGGAGGGAAGGGTCGACGTGGTGTATGCGATGGAGGAAGGCAGCGCGTAGCGTCCTCCCACGAGCGAGATGGACGAGGTGATGTTCGCGGTGGAGGTAGCAAAGAAAAGCCCGAAATACGGCGCGGTGGCCGTGGTGTTCGCCATCTCCACGCCCCAGAACCCGTTCGTCGTCTGGCCGTTCTCGTCCCCCGACATCGTGCGGCTCTGCGCCTCGCGGAGCGTGGTCGCGATCTCCTGCGTGGCGGACGTCACCTGAAGCGAGGCCTTCTGACCCGGGGCGCTCAAGAGGAGCGCGACGCCGAGCACCATGACGATGGCGATGACGATGAGCATTTCGGTGAGCGTGAATCCTCGGTGCCTCATGACGGGATGGATGGGACTAGAAAGACGTGGTGAGCTGATAGATCGGCACGATGATGGAAAGCGCGATGATGGCCACCATGACGCCCATGGCAAGGAGCATCATAGGTTCGAGGAGCGATACGAGCGCGGTGATGTTCGAATCCACGTTCGCGGCGTAGAACTGCGCAAGCGTGTCGAGCACCTCTTCCAGGTGCCCCGCGCGTTCGGAGATGGCGACGAGGTTCGTGACGACCTTCGGGAACACCGTCTCGCGCTTGAACGCCTCCCCTATCGTAAGGCCCTTCTCGAGCCCGTCGGTCGTGATGCGCATGAGCGCATCGCGGTAGTTGCGCACGCCGACCGTGTCCGCGGCGATGACGATCGTCTGGTTGATGGGAAGGCCGGCGGACAAGAGGGAGCTCATCGTGGAGGCCATGCGCTGCATGGCGAGCTCCTCGTAGATCGATCGTATGAACGGCGTGTGCATCATGAGATCGTCGAACAGCCGCTTCCCCGTAAGGGTCTTCCATACGAACCATACAAGGGCCGCGAGGACGATGATGACCGTGGGCGCGATGATATAAAGATTACTCCCTATGAAAAGTCCGACGCCGAACACGATGCGCGAGAATGTAGGAGGCTGGATGCCGCTCGAGGAGAACACGCCCGCCACCTTCGGCAGGGCATACGTGACGAGGAATGTGAGAATCGCGGAGGCGATGAGCACGAGCACCGCCGGATAGATGAGCGCGGAACGCACATGGCTCTGCAGCTCCGCATCCTTCTCAAGCGATGCGGAAAGGTCCTCGAACGTCTTTTGGAGGTTTCCCGACTTCTCCGCTGCGCGTACGAGGCTTATGAATGTGGGGGAGAACGTCTTCGGGTAGGCGGCGAACGTCTCGTAAAAAGGCCTTCCTTTGCTCAGATTCTCGCGTACCTCGAGGAGGAACACCCGCACTGCGGGCTTGTCGAAATCGTCGATAAGGATGTTGATGGCGGACATGAGGTCCGTGCCCACGCGGAGCATGAGGGCAAGGTACTTCGTGAGGAAGACCTTGTCGGACGTGTTGATCTTCCCCGTGCCGAACAGAAATCTCTTCTTCTCCTCCACGGGCTTCACGGACACGGGACGCAATCCCTTTCCGGCAAGCCAATGGAGCGCGTCCTGGAGGTCGTTTCCCTCGAGGTCGCCCTCGGTCATCTGGCCCGTCGTATCGGCCGCCACGTAATGGAACAGCATACCTCAATGATACCACACCGATCCCCTATTCCCGGATGACGCGCAGCACCTCTTCGAGCGTCGTTTGGGCGAGCTGCACCTTACGGATGCCGTCTTCGAACATCGTGGCCATGCCGCTCGCACTCGCCTGTTCGCGGATCGCCTCGAGGCTGAACTCGGGCTTCGTGATGATCTCTTTCATCTTCTCATCCACCTCCATGATCTCATAAATGCCGAGACGGCCGCGGTAGCCGGTACCTCCGCACGAGGCGCATCCCTTGCCGCGGTAGAGCACATTGGGGACTTTCACCTTGGGCACGCCTCCGGCGCTCACGCGCCTCAACTGATCCTCGATGGCGGCGAGGGATCCGGGATCCGGTTCATAGGAATAGATGCACGTCGGGCAGATCCTCCGCACGAGACGCTGGGCGATGATCATATTGAGCACCGAACTCACGAGGAACGGCGGCACGTCGAGATCGAAGAATCGCGGCACCGCGGTCGGCGCATCGTTCGTATGGAGCGAGGAGAGGAGAAGATGCCCCGTGAGCGCCGCCTGCACGGAGATATCGGCGGTCTCGGCATCGCGGATCTCACCGACCATGATGATGTTCGGGTCCTGCCGGAGAAGTGCGCGGAGGCCCGATGCGAATGTGATCCCCGCTTGCGGATTGATCTGGGTCTGGTTCACGTAGCGCATATTGTATTCGATCGGGTCCTCGATGGTCGTGATGTTCACCTGAGGATGATTCAGCATGTTCATGAGCGTATAGAGCGTCGTCGTCTTTCCGGACCCGGTGGGACCGCAGGAGATGATCATGCCGTACGCCTTCTTGAGGTTCTCGGTGACGACCTTCGTATCCTCCTGGGAAAGGCCAAGCTCCTCGAGGGAGAGCGGCTTCTCGGAGGATTCAAGGAGGCGCATCTCCGCCTTCTCCCCGTAGAACGTGGGCATCACCGATACGCGGACGTCGATCGACTGGGAACCCACTTCGTAGCGGAAACGTCCGTCCTGCGGCGTGAAGTGCTCATCGAGCTTGAGTCCCGCAAGAAGCTTGATGCGCGCCACGATCGCGGGATGGATGTCCTTCGGGATGCTCATGATCTCGTAAAGGATGCCGTCGATGCGGTAGCGGATGTATGTGGCGTCCTCGAGGATCTCGATATGGATGTCCGACGCGCGCGAGGCGAGCGCATAGGAAAGGACGTTGTCCACGATGGCGATGATGGGAAGGTCGGCGGCGGCCTCCTTCGCATCTTTGGCCCCCGCAACGAGCGAGGCGCGGATGTTGTCATCGATGAGCTTTTTGAAATCTTGTCCGAGCTCGTACCCATACACGGAAAATCCCCGATTGAGGTCCTCGTGCGTCGCAAGGAAGGGCCGGATCTTCGCCTTGAGGCGCTCCTCGAGGAACTCCCGGGTCGCAAGGTCCGAGGGATCCGTCATGGCGGCATCATACGTACCGTCCGCTTCGCGGGCGAAGAGGATCACCTGCCGGGAACGGGCGACGTCCTCCGGAAGGGCGTTCACCGCCTCGCGGTCGAGCGATTCCATGGCAAGGTTCGCACGGGGCACGCCAAGCGCCTCTGCAATGAGATTATTCAAGTAATCAGAGGCCACCACGCGATCGGCGACGAGTACGTCGAGGATGCTTTGGTTCTTGCGGTCCGCCTCGGTGGCGATCGCGTCGAAACGTTCGGGCGCCACGACGCCGTCCGCAACAAGGAGCTGTTTCAACTGGTCGATGGGAATAGGGAGCTGCATAGTTACTATTATATAGAAATAGGGGACAAACATAAAACCCCGGGGTTCCGGGGTCTTATGGAGAAAACGTTCCTCGCGTGCGTTAGAGGTTTACGTTCGTTCCTGCTTCGTACGTGCTGGTGCTGTTGCCGCCGTCGCCGGTCTCAATGTCTCCCGAACCGCCCGCTTGATACTTGGTGCTTTCCATCTTTGACGCAATCTTATACTGGGTCCCATTGGTCAAATACGTATACAGACAAGGTGAAGCGCTTACGCAATTCGTGTTCTGTGCAGTCCCGAGCGGATCGATCGGAAGCGATCCGAACGGAGCTCCCGAGCTGATCCCGGCGAAGTTGATCGGGATCCATCCCGTATCATTCACCGCGCGGCTCGTCGCAGACGATGTTGCGGTCGCATCAGCGGCATTATATCCCCATCCGGTAGGAGTGGAAGATGACTGGAAGGTGGCAAGCAAGGGAATATTCGCTCCGGCGTATGCCGCAACGATCGTTCCTGCAGTACCCATATTCGTCGTTGACACGTCCACTTGATAGAGCGAGATAGCGCTCTTAAGCGTCGCGAAGTCAGAGACCCTGTTCGAGTCGCGCGACTGGGCGAGCAACTGTGCGGGATTCAACGTGAGCACCACGACGACCGCCAAGATCGCGATAATGGCGATGACGACGAGGAGTTCGATGAGCGTAAAACCCTTTCTATTGTTAATGATCTTCATTTTTTGCGCGCAAATTTTTAAGATATTCCGACCTTTTACGTGATTTAATGATACCACAATGGCCCCTTATCCCTTTGCAACACTGTGGATAACTTGAAGGAAATCTTCGGGAAGCGGGGCTTCGAAGGTGAAACGGTTTCCCGCGCCGTCATCCCATGCAAGCGATGCCGCATGAAGCATGAGGCGCGATGCCGCATGTGCGGCGCGTTTCCCACCGTAAAGGCGATCTCCGAGGATGGGATGTCCTATGCTCGCAAGATGGACGCGGATCTGATGCGTACGCCCCGTGCGCGGACGCGCCTCGACGAGCGCATACGCCCCACCGGCGAAACGCTCCTTCACGGCATACTCCGTCACCGCGTCCTTTGCCATCGTCGTCACGTGCACGCTCCTCTTCAGTGTGCCGCTCCTGATGCCGATCGGACGATCGATCGTTCCCCGCAGGGGGTCGGGCGTCCCCGCGGTGAGCGCAAGGTAGGACTTCTTCATGGCATGCGACTGGAAAAGCGATTTCAGATGTGCGAATGAGGATTGCGTCCGTGCGGCGATCATCACCCCCGACGTCTCCTTGTCGAGGCGATGCACGATCCCGGGACGATATTCGGGATCGTCGCCGACGCTCGCCATCTCGGGGTAGCGGGCCGCGAGCCATCCCGCAAGCGTGGGCTCGGCGCGGCGCGCCTCATCCACATTCCCCGCGCGCTCCTTTGCGGCGCCCACCCGCACCCGGTGCACCAAAAGTCCCGTCGGTTTCACGACGGCGACGAAGTCACGATTCTCGAAGATCACCTCGGGTCCTGGAACATCCATGGCATTCTCCCCATTATAAAGCACTGCGCGCCCGACGTCCTCCGTGACGGACGGATCCCCTTCTCTGGTTGCAAAATTCCCCAAATTTCCTATTATACATAGGTCCGTGGTACGCGCGTCCTTAGCTCAGTGGTAGAGCGTCACATTGACATTGTGAAGGCCGGAGGTCCGATCCCTCCAGGACGCACCGATCGGCCCGTCGGCCGGTCGCATGGTGATCGGAACACGCCGGAACGGTCCGGCACGCAGCAGCCTGGGCGGCTAGTTCAGTGGTAGAACGCTGTCCTGATAAGACAGAGGTCATAGGTTCGATTCCTATGCCGCCCACATCCTCAGTCCGCATTCCCGCATGATTGGCGGGGCATCCTGATCCCGGACGGCCTCACATGCCGGCCGCGATCCCTTATTATTCCCTACTACTCCTTTCGGGCCCCTTTCTGTTTCTGATAGGTAAGGAACGTGGGGACGAGCGACACGACGACGACAAGCACGACGAGCGGCAGGAGATACCGGTCGATATTCGGGACGACCGCGCCGAGGAAATATCCGAGGACCGTCACGGCGAAGCTCCACAGCGCGCACCCGATGATATCGAACATGAGAAATGTACGATAGCGCATCTTGCCGACGCCGCCGAGGAGCGGCGCAAAAGCGCGGATGACGGGGATATAGCGCTGCACGATGAACGTCGATCTGCCGTAATGTTCGAAGAACGCCTCCGTCCTTAAAAGGTTCGTCTGGTTGAAGATGAAGGAATTCTTCTCGAACACCTTGCGTCCCAGTTTTTTCCCTATGAAATAGCCCGCATTATCCCCTGCAAGCGCCGTAAGGAAGATGACCGGGACAAGGAGATAGATGTCGAAGACTCCGCGCGCCGCAAGGAGGCCTGCGAGGAAGATGAGGCTGTCCCCGGGAAGCACGAATCCGAGGAGCAGTCCTGATTCGGCGAACACGATGGCCCCGATCCCCGGATAACCGAAGGTCCTGATTATATAAGTGAGGATGGCGGTGATATCAAACGGCATGGGAGGACGCGAGATCGAGCGGACGGCCTTTGGACCGGAAGACGAAAAGCTTGTAGCCCGCGAAGTTCCAGATGAGATTGAGCGCCGTCGCCGCGACGGCAGCCACGTTATCCCACCGTATCTGGGAAAAGCCGAGGGGCGGCCTCATGACGCCCACGATGAGCGCGGTAGTGCCGACGTTCACCAGGAAACCGACGAGGGTGACCGCGGCGAACCGCATGAACTCCTTCCGGGTGCGCGAGTATGCGGCCTCGCCGTCGAACGTCCATATGCGGTTCAGTTCATAGCTCCCGAAAAGCGCGCAGAGGAACGAGAACGATTTGAACGCCACGATCGGCATTCCCGTTGCAGATCCCGTGAGGACGATGAGCGTGTCGAACACGAAGAAATCGACGCCCGTATTGAGGACGCCTACGATGAGGAACTTGGCGAACTTATGGAACACGTGTCCATGGAACCAGCGGTGCGCGAGCGCGACGCCAAGCACCGAGAGGAGGGGGATCGCCGCGAGTGCGGCGAACGTCTCCCCGCGCGCAAGCGAAAGATGGCGAAACACGAAAAACCAGAGCACGCTTGCCGCAAGCCCTATTCCGAGTGCCATTTTATAATCGCGCGCAGGCATGATGGATATGGGATGATACTATGACCCGTATAGAATACTATACATCGCCCCCTCTTGAACCTCCAGCGCGCGCGTGCATGGAACAGCGCGCCGCATGCGTATAGTTAAGAGTACCTCCATATGCAGAGGAAGGGACTCCCGTACAGAGGAAAAGGCCCGGATCCGAACCCCGTGAGACCGGAACCGAAAAAGGGCGAGCATGACGGAAAGAGACCGGAAAACCCGCCATTCGAACGCCTGCGAGGGCGCGGAACGACCTGCTGGGACGATCCTTCAGCGCATGGTACAATGAACCACCGTACGGGGCCCATGCACCTGCATACCCCTCCCGAAACAGCTGCTCACCGGACCATGCACGCATCATCAAAGGAAGACGCATCCTCCCCGCCGCATACGGACAAAGGCTCGCGCAAAAAATCGATCGCGAAGCGGATCGTATATTATTCCGGCGCCGCCATCACATTCCTTGCCGTGGGAGGGTTTCTTTTCATAAAACTGAACACGGGCGCCGCAGCGACGTTCGCAGACCAGGCGCTGCGTCCCGCGATCGGCGATAATCAGGTGATATTCCTCGAAGGGATCTATTTCCAGATGGCCGATCTTTTCGACCGGATAAAATATTCCATAGTGAAACCGCCGAACCTCTATATTGCGAGCGGGAGCATCCCTATTTCGGCGCCCCAGATGCAGGGACAGGCGGTTTCTTCGACACTCGCTCTCTCCCCCATTGCGGTGCCCGGCGTGACGCCCGCGGACGGGGCCGGGGTGTGGCGGAACATCCCTCTCGATCTTTTCCCGGGGCAGATCGTCATGGCGGATACATTCGTGAATCCCGATCCCTCCCGTCCGTATGCGTTCGTCACCCTCGTGCAGATGGATATGTCGCGGCTGCGGCTCTCGAGCGTCGCAGGGACGCAGGAACCGGGTGCAAAAGCGGGCAAACCGGGGCCCGGCATCATTCCGAGGACCGTACAGGAGAGCGGCGCGCTCGTCGCGGCATTCAACGGAGGGTTCCAATACCGGGACGGGCGATATGGGATGATCGTGGGAAAGACCACCTATCTCCCCCTCAAGAAGGACCTTGCCACGCTTGTCGCATACGCCGACGGCACCCTGCGCATCGTGAAATATGAAGGACAGGACCTCGGGACGAATATCGTGTTCATCCGGCAGAATTGTCCCATGCTCATCGAGAACGGCGTCGTCGCATCGAACGACCAAGCGAACAAGAAACTGTGGGGGCGGACGGTGAGCCCCGGCATCTACACGTGGCGCTCAGGGATCGGCATCACCGCGAGCGGCACTCTCGTATACGCGGTCGGCAATTCCCTCACACCCGCCACGCTCGCCACGGCGCTCCAGGCCGCAGGCGCAGTGAACGCCATGCAGCTCGATATCAATCCCTTCTGGGTGAGATTCAACGTCTTCGATCATTTCGCGAGCGGCACCTACACGCACTTCACCGTCATGAACGGCATCCAGGACGGCGCATATCAATATCTTCATGGATATCAAAAGGACTTCTTCTACGTGACCAAGGCGTAGGAGTGCGCGCGAGACGCGGTGCGCCGCCCTGCATGATCAGGGCTCGAACGCGACGGTCCCCAGTGTTACGCCCCATATGGTATTGATCGTGGTGAACGTCGCGGAGATCGGTCCTGCCGAAGATTGGATCGCATATGCCGCACCACCGCCGTTCACGCCTGGCGCATTGACCGCGAGAGTGAACGGTGATGCCACCGTGGTGCCTCCCGGATCGTTATGGCCGTTGGCGAGCAAGAGTGTCGCAACAAAATCGCCGTTCACCGTCGTCGTGGCCGTAGGTGTCGCGCATGGACAGATACTTCCGGATCCCAGCACCGTATACGCATCCACCACCGGCTTGACCCCGGTGATCTCCTCGCCGACCGTGCCTATCCAATCCCCACCGCCGCTTTCGACAAACATGGCGGCGCAGGAAGACGAAGCGCCCGAACCGATCGGGGCATACCATAATCCAAACCCATCCGTAGTGGTCCCAAGCGCAGTCCATGTCACTCCGCATCCCGAGATGATGGGGCTCGATGTGGCGCTCGAACCGCTGACCGCTGCAAGCAGGACGTCTCCGGGAATGACCGGTGAAGGAAATGTGCAGGTGATCGAACTTGAATAGACGCCTCCGGCGCCACACGCCTGTTGTACGCCGATATGCCCCGGACGGTAATCGATGGGCAGGAGCGAGAGCGAGCTTCCCTTCACATAAAGATCGTTATAAGGCCCCCCGCTATTGGCCGCGACCGAAGCGTATTTCTGGGATTCGAAATTTGCGGATATCTCGAACTGCGAGCCTCCGTTCGTCGTGTATGTATAATAGAGCCCGCTGGACGATTGATTGACGGGATCGACGGGAAGCGCGGAAAGTGCGTTCCCGACGGTGCCACTCGCAAAATTAACAGGAATCCATCCGGATCCGTTGGTGTTCCGGTAATCCGCCACCGAAGCGCATTGATACGTCCACCCCTGCGGAAGCGAACTGCTCGAAAGCCCTATCCCGGAACAAGTGCTCGTTGCGCCTGCGGGGATGGTCGGATCGGGAAGCGAAAGATAGAGGACGTCGGGCGTGCCGGGCGAAGCGGAATCGATATTCTTGAGCGATAACGCCGAGGTCAGGGTGTTGACATCGGACACACGGTTCGCGTCCCTCGATTGCTTCAGAAGCTCGGCGGGATTGAGGACGAGGACCACGACGACCGCGAGGATCGCGATGATGGCAATGAC
Source organism: Candidatus Parcubacteria bacterium (assembly GCA_027355945.1). GTDB lineage: Bacteria > Patescibacteriota > Minisyncoccia > UBA6257 > 2-01-FULL-56-20 > JAKAGE01. The sequence goes on from DAIEHA010000003.1 coordinate 69,099, forward strand.
GACGAGAAGCTCGATGAGGGTGAAGGCCCTGCGGAGAGACATAGGATAATGGTAGCAAATACAATCTGGAAGAAATATCGTCTCCCCCCTATCCCTTCAGATATCCCCTCGTGATCGGGCCGAGATATCCGGTGGCAGGGATGCCATGGGATGCCTGGAATGCGATGAGAGCCTCCTTCGTGGCAGGTCCGAAGTAATCGGTCTCATGGCCAAGGGATCCGGGAGCCCCGGGGATGGAGGATACCGGGAATCCATGGGAATCGAGATATGCCTGAAGGTCTCCCACATCCGCTCCCCTGTCCCCAAGAGAGAGATCGCGGGGGAAGGAGGAAGAGGAGGATGCAGGGAAAGAGAGGGATCCCTGCGGGAGCGTGAAGGGGGTATACGGGAGGGAAAGGCCCTGGGACTGCGCGAGGACGAGGAGCGCATTGAAGGTCTTCTCAAGCGAGACGAGCGCAGGAAGAAGGGGTGCGGAGGGTGATGGGATGGAAGCGGAAGAGGGAGCGGAAGGAAGGGAAGGAGAGGATGCGGGGATGGAAGAGGGAGCGGGAGAAGGAGAGGGAGCGGGAGATGCTGCGGGCGGGGCTGCGGGAACGCCTCCTGCAGCAACCTGGACGACAAGGGAGGGGGGAAGGGTCACGATGATCGATGCGGTAGCCGTGGAGGAAGCGCCGATGTTCGCGGCAAGGAGGGTGTACTGAGCGGTGCTCGTGGGGGTCACGATGAAGGATCCTGCGAGGGTGGTCGTCGTGAAGGACCCGGGGAAGATGGCGACCGAGGAGGCAT
>DAIEHA010000004.1 GCA_027355945.1 Candidatus Parcubacteria bacterium
CATCGTCAACATCCACATCTCTTACGACCTCATCCACCACGCCTTCACTCGAGAATACCTCCTCCACCGTATCTTCGGTTTCCACGGTGGCGTCCCTCGAGACAACCATCCTTTCCCTCACGAAGACGCTTTGTTCCCTTGTCGCCGAGGCGCAACAGGAAGGCATTCCGGTGAATGTGGGGTCCCTCTGCGGAGGCAGCGCTTCCTTCTCCCGCAACCTTGCAGCAGGGGACACGGGATCCGACGTCACGGCCCTCCAGGCATATCTCAATTCCCACGGGTATCCCGTATCCTCCGTCCCCGGAGCTCCCGGATCCCTCGGGCATGAGACCGACTTCTTCGGTCCCGCCACGAGAGATGCCCTCGAGAAGTTCCAGGCCTCCCATGGCATCCCTGCCACCGGCTACTTTGGTCCGATCACGAGGGGGTATCTCGAGAAGAATCCGTAGCGGGGGGGAGAATAAAAGATAAAAAAAGGAGGATGCATCATGTTGCATCCTCCGGAAGCGATCCCGCAATCTCCGTAAGGATATCGAGGCATCCATCACGGATGCCTTCGTGATAGAATGGAATAGTAAAAGAACTTCCATGAAGCATGAGGCATTCACTCTCATCGAACTTCTCGTCGTCATTGCTATTATCGCGGTTCTGGCCGTGGTAGTCGTTTTGGTCCTCAATCCCGCGGAACTTTTGAAGCAGTCGCGTGATAGTAGTCGTCTCTCCGATCTTGCAACCATCACGAGCGCCCTTAATCTCTATAACATCGATCAGGGGGGGGCGCCGGGGTATTCTCTCGGCGCGTCGAACGTCACCTATCTTTCCATTCCTGATCCCACGGCAACGACCTCTTCAGGAACCGATTGCTCGGGCATCGGATTTCCCGCGGGCGGGGCGTTCCACTGCGCCGCATCATCGACATATCGCAATGTGAATGACACCGGATGGATCCCCGTCAACCTCTCTTCCATCTCTTCGGGTCCACCGTTCGGATCGCTTCCTGTCGATCCCGTGAATCAATCGTCATCGAACCTCTATTACACCTACCAGACGAATGGATCGACCTTCGAATTGAGGGCCGTTCCCGAATCGCAGAAATATCTTGCCCAGGCCGGGACGAACCCGAATATGTTCACAAGCGGTTCGAATAGTACGCTTGACGGGGGATACTGGGTCCTTGTCCCCGGCAACAGCATTTTCGGCACCAACAATTTTTACGTGATGAAGTATGATGCCGCGTGTGCGAATAGTGTGACCGGCGTTGCGCAGACGACGCCTGTGGACGTAACTACCAATGGATACGAAAATAATTTCGTAAGCTGCACGCCCGCAAACGGACTCGCTCCTGCAGCCCTGCCGAACGCCATCCCTATCGTGTTTGTGCCTCAGGCAAGCGCCGCCACCTACTGCGCAAACATCGGCGCCCATCTCATCACGAATAATGAATGGCAGACCATCGCATGGAATGCGGAAGGCGTAGCATCCAATTGGTCGGGCGGCGCGGTCGGTTCCGGCTATATGTATTCCGGCCATAACGACGATATCCCGGCGTTGGTATCCGTCGCTTCCGCAAACGATTCGCAAAATTGCGCGGGGACCGACGGTCCTTCCTCCTGCGGCGGCACGGGAACGAACGCCACCCAAATTCGCACCCTTACCCTCAGCAATGGCAATATCATCTGGGACCTGGCAGGCAATATCTTCCAGTGGACGAACGATACGGTTCAAGGGCAGAACGAACCGACCGGCGTTACGCCTGGATTTACAACGCGTCAATTCACCGTAATCACAAATTGGGGTACGATGACCCAGCAGACGGGAGGACCCGCGAACAATACATGGAATTCCACCCAGGGTATCGGTCAGATCTATTCCGATGGCACGTCCGGAAATACAACGACATATGGTTTCATTCATGGCGGCGATTGGGCTGATGGCGGTTTCGCCGGGATCGAGTCGTTGAACTTGAACATTCAGCCGAACGGTGCAGGCAGCTATGTCGGCTTTCGCTGCGCCCGATAACTGTCGCGGAGAAATCTTATATCTTTAGTCCATCCTCGCATTCGAGGTTGATGGGAAAAAGATGATTGTGGTAGCCCCACGGGGAATCGAACCCCGATTTACGCCGTGAAAGGGCGCCGTCCTAACCATTAGACGATGAGGCCATGCATATATCCGCGCGTCGAAGGCGGGGATGTTCGCCGCTCATATAGTATAATAAAAGAACACGGATTTCAAAGGTCGGACAGATTGCACAGTTTCATCCAATCATCCTATGTATCCCTATCCATTGTTTTTCGGGTACGGCGACCTGGCGCTCCTCGTGCTTCGCGTTGTTCTCGGCATCATTTTCGTTGTCCACGGATGGTCGAAGATCGCAGACCTCAAGAAGAACTCAGAGGCTTTCCGAAGCATGGGCTTCCGGCCCGGGGCATTCTGGGGGACGCTTGCGGCGCTCCTTGAATTTTTCGGGGGCATCGCATTCATATTCGGCATCTTCACCTCGGCTCTCGCATTCCTTTTCGCCGCGCAGTTCCTCGTGATCATCCTTTGGCGGCTTGGAAAGAGGCATCATTTTGTAGGCGGATGGGAGTTTGACCTCCTTATTTTCGCATCGTTGCTCCTCTTTATCAGCCTCGGCGCAGGCCACTTCGTGTTCGACCGAATGCTGTTCCCGGGATATTGATCTTTCCCATGCGAATCGCCGTAATGACTCCGCGCCATGCGGAGTTTTTACGTAATGGGGTTTTGTGCGTATGATGATAGGGTATGTGGTTCGGCCGGCCACAGAGACCGGTCCACCCCTTTGCCGCTCTGCGGCGGCCGTCACGGTCATCACGTGTTGTCGCCGATCGCTATCGCTATCGGCATCGCTATCGGCATCGCCATCACCCTCACTCTCACTCTCACCGTTTCCGCTCATCATCCATGGATCCCGCATCATCATCATACCTTTCTGAATCTTCGGATCCCGGGGCCACATCCCGCCCCGAGATCGTTCCCGACGCGCTTCGCGCGCCGCGCGGGTCGCGTTCGGGTTCCTTTGCCGAACGTCTGTTCGAATTCATTCCCGCCACGTTTGCATGGCTTACATTCGTGCTCATGATCGTCCTCTCGTGGCTCACCCCGTTCTGGGTCGCCATCTTCATCATCCTCTTCGACACGTACTGGCTCATGAAGACGATCTATCTCTCGTTCTATCTCCGCGCGACATTTACGGAGATGCGGCGCGTGACGAAGATCGAGTGGCTCGCCAAGCTGAGGGAGGAAGGGGAGCCTCGCGTCGCGGCCGATCTCACCCATGCGTCGGCAACAAGACCGTCGTGGAGCGAGATCCACCATCTTATCATCCTTCCTATGTACAACGAGCCGTACGAGCTCGTACGCGAGAGCTTCGATTCGATCGCGGCCACGCACTATCCCAAGGAGAAGATGTTCGTGGTGCTCGCGCTCGAGGAGGCCGGCGGCGCGGATGCCCAGCGGACGGGAGAGCGCATCGCGAAGGAGTTCGAGGGGATGTTTGCGCGTCTCATGGTGACGACCCATCCGCACGGCATCGAAGGGGAGGTTCCCGGCAAGGGATCGAACGAGGCATGGGCGGGATTCCAGGCGAAGAAATATATCGTGGACGAGCTCGGGATCCCGTATGAGCACGTCCTCGTGTCGGTCTTCGACGTGGATACGCAGGTGATTCCCGAATACTTCGCGCGGCTCACGTACGTGTTCCTCCATGCCGATGGCGATCCGCTCCGCGCCATCTATCAGCCGATCCCGTTCCTCACGAACAACATCTACGACGCGCCGGCGCTCGCGAGGGTCGTCGCGTTCTCGATGACGTTCTGGCAGATGATGCAGCAGTCGCGGCCGGAGCGTCTTACGTCATTTTCGTCGCAAACCATCCCATTGAAGACGCTCATCGATATCGGGTTTTGGGACCGCGACATCGTATCGGAGGATTCGCGCGTCTTCTGGCAGGGTTATCTCCGCTACCATTCCGATTTCCGGGTCGAGCCGCTCTTCTTCCCCATTTCCATGGATGCGAATGTGGCGCCGACCTTCTGGGGGACGATGCGGAACATCTATAAACAGCAGCGCCGCTGGGCATGGGGATGCGAGAACATTCCCTACATGCTCGAGGGGTTCCGCAAGGACCCGTCGATCCCCGCTGCAAAGAAGCGCTACTGGACCTTCAATGCGATCGAAGGATTCCATTCATGGGCCACGAACTCCCTCATCATCTTTGCGCTTGGGTGGCTGCCGCTCTGGCTTGGCGGGCGCAATTTCGGCGTCTCGCTCCTCGCCTACAACCTTCCGCGCATCACGCGATGGATCATCACGCTTTCGATGATCGGCATCGTGAGCTCCGCCGTCCTCGCCATCGTGCTCCTGCCGCGCAGGCCCGGGGGCGAGCCCATGAAGTTCGCGGAATATTTCATCTACTTCATCGAGTGGGCGCTCATGCCGATCACGCTCATCGTGTTCGGGGCCTTTCCCGCAGTGGAGGCCCAGACGCGTCTCGCGCTCGGGGGGAAATACCGGCTGGGATTCTGGGTCACGCCCAAGTCGAGGAAGGAGAAGGAGCGGTAATCGTCCCGGTGCTGCGCATCCCGAGGGAGGGGTTCTTTTGCGATCCGTCCTCCCCAATCTGGTATAATGAAACAACGATCATGCCAAGGCATCGCTCCGGCTATACGCTCATTGAATTGCTCCTCTTCGTCGCCATCTCTGCGATCGCCGCGGTGGCGTTCGTGGGCATCCTCATCGTCACGGTGCGCCTCCAGGTGACGCAGACCTCTTCCGCCGAGGTGCAGACGGAAAGCACCGCGCTCCTTCAGCAGGTGCAGTATTATGTGCAGCATGCGGCGCTCGTGAACATCCCGATGGATACGCCGACGAGCACGCTTCTTCTTCGCATGGGTACGGGATCGATCGATCCCACCGTCGTCTCGCTTACGAATGGGATTGTCTATGTTCAGCAGGGGAGCGGGTCGCCGCAGCCGCTTACCTCGAGCCGCGTCGTTATCTCGAACCTCCAGTTCACGCGCCATGCGAACCCTCCTGCGCACGACAGCGTGGGCATCACCTTCACTGCGACGACGAACACGACCGACGTCCGCCAGCTTTTCTCCCAGGCGTTCGAGACCACGGTGACCCAGGTCTCGGCGGCCACGTTCGATTCCAATATCGTGCCGTCATCGTCGAACATCTACAGCATCGGCGCTGCGGGAAGCGTATGGAACAACATCAACAACGTCATCTATTTCAACGGATCGAACGTCGGGGTGGGGACCGCGTCCGCGCTCGCACCGTTCGAGGTGCAGGGGAACGATATTTTCGTCTACAATCCTTCCGGCGCCTCCTATGTGACGCTCCGCGATCCGAGCGGGGGATGCTGGCGGCTCGCGGTGAACGCGAGCGGTACCCTGAGCACCGCGTCGGTCAGTTGTTCGACTCCGTAGGCATTTCGATACTTATCCACACGATACGCCCCGTACCATCGCCACGAATTGCTATAATGAATGCATGAGCAAACCTACGCTTGTTTGGATAGGGGCGGCCGTCGTCGTGATCGTGGCGGGAACGGTCGTGTATTATTCCCTCACGGGATCTTCCGTCCCGGGAAATGCAGGCGGTCCTTCCGCGGCAACCCAGGCATCCTCCTCCGGATCCGGAGCGTCATCGTCGTTCCCATCGAGCACCACGGCAAAACAGCTTCCTTCGGGAGGCGCGGGGATCGCGGTCCCTTCCTTGAATGCAACGAACGTCCCCGCGGGCGTCGCAGCTCCCACGGTCGTAGCCTCAGGAAGCCCCTCGGGCCTTACGAGCTTCCGCTCGTTCAACATCACGGAGACCGCATCGGCGTTCACGCCCGACACGATCATCGTGAATGAGGGCGATACCGTGCACATCAACATCACTGCGAAAGGGGGATCGTATGATTTCACGCAGCCTGATATGGGCCTCAGCCTTTCCCTTTCGTCCGGACAGACCAAACTGGTCCAGTTCGATGCGAACACTGTCGGGAAATTCCAGTTCTATTGCAAATCCTGCGGCGGACCCACGAATGGCCCCACGGGATATATAGAGGTCGTTTCAAAATAATAAACCATCATCACTTATCATCGTCATGGAAATAAAGATTTCTGGGAAAAAAATATTCTGGGGTCTCGTCATCGTCATCATCGTGCTGGCTGCTGCCGCATGGGTATGGGTCGCGATCGAGGCGATGAACAGTCCTGAAGGACCGTCCCCCTATTCCGCGGTCTATCTGACGAGCGGTGATATCTACTTCGGCAGGCTCTCATGGTTCCCGCAGCCCCATATGACGGACGTGTGGTACCTTAATCGTACGGTTGGGACGAACGGCCAATCGCAGGTCTCCGTAGTGCCGCTCAAGACGGCATTCTGGGGCCCCGTGAATGGGATCACCCTCAATCCCCAGCAGGTGCTCTTTTGGACGAGCCTCAGTAATTCGAGTCAGCTCGTGAAGGATATGGAGAACCCCTCGCTCCTCCAGCAGCAGCAGGCGCAATCGCCGTCATCGTTCCCCGGCGCCTCTTCCACATCCACCGCACCATCCGTTTCCGCAGTCCCTTCCGCATCTTCCAGCCTGCCCTCCGGGCACTAATAACGTCTTCGCGCCGCGATGAAGGGTCAGTCACTCATGGACATCCTCGTGGGGACCGCCATAGGCGTGATCTTCATCTTTGCGGCGGTCGCCGCGATCGGTCCTGCGCTTCAGAGCGGTTCCCAGGCGGCCCGTACGCAGACGGCATCCCTTCTTGCACAAGGCCTCCTCAATAATGCCCAGACGTGGGCAAGCGGAGATTGGCATCGTATCCTCGCCCTTTCGACGGGAACGGCCTACCAGTATTTCCTCATCACGTCATCCTCCCCGTACGTGGCGACCTCCGGCATCGATAACGTCACGGTCGGTACGAGCACCTACTGGCGCTATTTCTCCGTGCTGGACGTGCAGCGCGACGCATACGGTAATGTCGTGTCGAGCGGAGGCACCTACGATCCCTCCACCAAAGAGGTGACCGTGAATTACGGTTGGAAGGGGAGCACGACGAGTACCGCATCCGAGTATCTGACCCGCAACCAGCAGCAGATCTACAGCCAGATCGATTGGACGGGAGGCCCTTCGAGCACCGGCGGTGCCGTATCCACCACGAACTTCCAATTCGTGTCCTCCTCGAACATCAATTACGCATCCCCAGGTTCGATACAGATAAATACCCTTTAGGTGCTATACTGAAAGCATGGTACGACGCATCGTGCGGCACCGTTATTTCGTCCCCGGTCTTTGCGTTGTCGCGACCGCGATCTTCGCAGGCATCATCGCGGCGACATTCGTTCTCGTGCGTGCGCCCCGTAATATCGCGCTTGCATCCACGAACGTGAGTTCCGGAGGGAATTCCCATTGGGCCTGGAACGATGCGATCGGATGGATCGATTTCTACGCGCCGGGAACGGTGGAGGTGAACGGGACGGGACTCACGGGATACGCAAGCTCGTCCATCGGCCCCATCTCCTTCGATTGCGCCACCTCTCCCTCGGGCAACATCTGTGCCACCTCGAACTATACGGTGGCGAACGACGGTGCAGGCAATCTTTCCGGCTGGGGTTGGAACGACGCCGTTGGGTGGGTCAGTTTCTGCGGCGGCAAAAGCACCGCGACATGCCCCGGTACGGTTTCCTATCAGGTCACCGTCGATGCAAACGGCGATTTCCATGGCTGGGCCTGGAACGATGCCGTCGGGTGGATCGATTTCAATTGTGCGAATAACAGCACCTGCTCCACGTCGAATTTCTATGTGGCCTCCGCGTGGGTCGCCACGGGCACCGTGGGTTCGCTCCAGTCGATCACCTATGATACGAGCGATGTGCAAGGAGCCCAGCTTGATTCCGTGACGTGGCAGGGGACGCAGCCGTCCGGGACCTCGGTCGAGTTCCAGTTCGCGGTGAGCAATTCATCGAGCGGCCCGTGGAGCTTCACCGGACCCGATGGTACCGCGAACACCTATTACGTTCCTGCCGGTCCGGGCGTCGTGACGCCGCTCAACTACGGCCTCTATACCGACTATCGTTATTTCCGCTATCTTGTGACGCTTGTTTCCACGCCCACATCGACCCCGGTGGTCACCAACGTCACCGTGGCATGGAGTCCGTAGCATCGGAGCTTCGTTTTCTCCCTTATTATCCCCATATCGTCGCGTTCTAATGTGCTACACTGATTAATACATGGACCGGCATCACCCATCACTTCGTCTTCCGCGCACCGTCACGTTCGCCGTGGCGCTTCTCGGCGCTTTTGCCGCAGCCCTTTTCGCGATCCATATCGTGGCCGCATTCACCGGCCCCACCCAGGCGCCTCCCTCGGGGAACGGCGTCATCAGCGTGAGCGGCACGAACGTCGGGGTGGCGGGCAACGTCACCGTGGGCACCAGCGGTTCCGATTACGGCGTGGAGATTCTTCCCAACGTTTCCGGAAATTCGATATTCTGGCTCGACGACTATAATAACACCCTTCGCTTTTCGAACGGGACTACGCCGGGTGCATATCCCATGACCTATTCGAACGGCGGCAATCTTGCTGTGCCGGGCACCATCAGCGGTTCCTATACCGGGACCATGAGCGCCGGGAACCTTTCTGCCGGAAGCTTCGGTGCGAACACCGGGGGAGGGAACTACAGTTTTCCTGCGAACGTCGGCATCGGGGTAGCGGGGCCGACACAGGCGCTTGAGGTCAACGGAGCGATCCAAGCCGATAATGGGAATTCCCTTTCAGCTACATCCGGCAACACAACCGGATCGGGAGGGTATTCTTCGGTGATCATAAACTCGACCGGGAATAATACGAACTCCGGCTATGTGAAGATCCAGGCTTTTTATGCGGGGATCGGTTATACGACACCACTAGCGTTGCAGCCATCCGGCGGCAACGTCGGCATCGGCACCGCCACTCCCGGCAACACCCTCACCGTCGCGGGCAAGATCCAGTCCACGTCCGGAGGCGTCGTCTTCCCTGACGGCACCGTGCAGACGACCGCCGCAAGCGCGAGCGGACAGACGACCTCCGCCGCGAACGTCTCCTCGGGAAGCTTCGGTGCGAACACCGGGGGAGGGAACTATACGTTCCCGGGAAGCATCACGGTGGGACCTTCGGCGAATTACCTCAACACGAACGGTTCATTGATTTGCTTTTCAAGCGCAGGGACCTGTGCTTCGGGGGTGGCGAGCCCTTCCATCGTGGAGGACTGGGGGGTGAACCTTGTCGGGAATGGAGGAACGCAGCCGGTGCGCGTCACGGATGCCGCACTGCTTGTCGGATACGGCAATTTCAGCACAAGCTATCCTGCGGGAAACTTGCTCGTTTCCGGTAACGTCGGTATTGGGACGGTGTCGCCGGGGGATTCACTTGATGTCAGCGGCCAGGTGGTGTTCGGCGCCTCGGTGGCGCGTCTGTCGATAGGATCGGATTCGATCGGGTTCAACAGACGGGTTGCCACCGGCGCGATTTATTCTTCGGGTGAATATGCCTATCAGTTCGAGCATAACGGCAACGCCGTACAAGGTTCGGACAACCTTGCCATCCAGGTATACAATCCGAGCGGCGGGAACATCACCTCGAATGCATTGGCAGTGAACGGCTACGGAGATGTTGGCGTCAACACCGCAACGCCGGTCACGGCATTGAGCGTCGCAGGAGCCATCACGATCAATGAGGGGACGACGTTCGGCGGCGTGAATGGCTACAGTTTCATCGGAGACGGAGGTTATGATACCGGCATGTTTTCGCCATCCGACGGCATCGTTGATTTCTACAACAACACCATACATTCCATCGACATTACGCCAAGTGCCATGACGGTCTATCAGCCTACGACGTTCACTCAGTCTGCGACGTTCTCGGGAAACGCCAATGTATCCGGCATTCTTTATGTGTCGACGCCGGGAGGGATGTGGCTGTCGGGTATGAATGGTACGAACGGGATCGATGCCGCAACCCCTCAAAGTGCAAGTTCATATACCCCGATCCTTCGCCAGACGACCGCAAGCGGGAACGTCGTGGCATTGGGAGGACTCGGTGATGGGTTCGGATTCCTTACTTATAATTCCGGGAGGACGGCGAATGGATATGATTATGCCCCGCTTTATTTCACTACGAACAACGGCGAAGTCGGCATTGATACGACCGCGCCGGGCTATACGCTCGATGTCAGCGGAACGGGGAGATTCACCAGCACATTGTACGCGAACGGCGGAGTCGCCCTTAGTCCCAATGCCGAGCTTGATTATTGGGGAGGGGGTACGCCGTATCGCACGTGGATGGATAACAACAGCACCTATTTTTATGGTGCCGTCCAGGATTACGCCCAGCATTTCACCATGGACGCCGAGGATCTCGGCCGCGGATGGACATGGGGCGCGTTCGGCGCTGCTCCGGGTGCGTCATTGGACGTGAACGGCAATCTGACGTTGCGGGGCGGCCTTACTGCGGGCGGCAATCTCTCCGTCGGTGCGAACAAGATCACTGCCGGCACCATTGACCCGATTTACACCATCAGTGGCACGAACTATGCCACCTACGTCCCGGGCATGACGGGGCAGAAAGAGGAGACTGCGGGAACCCTTACGCTTGCGCGGCAATCCGATGGGACCTACGCGGCGCCGATCGATCTTGGATCCGCGACGAAAGGAAGCGATCTCTGGCTCTTCGCCCAGGCGACGGATATGAAGGCTCCCGGTGCGATAGACGGCCTCATTGTGGCCCTCACGCCCGGGTTCGACGGCAGGGTATGGTATACGAAAGATGCGGCTGCGGAAACGTTCACGATCCACGGGACTGCGGCGGGAGAGGTTTCCTACAGCCTCACTGCACCCCGCTTCGATGCCGCGCAATGGACCAACCTCGCACCATCCCAGGATGCGGGCGCGAAGGGATTCGTGATCGGCGCGGGCAACTAAGATTCCAATCCATGAACTTCCGTCATTTCGATAAGACATCCCTTCCCATTGTCGCCGCGGCTGCGGCCGTTGCGGTGGGTATCATCGCCTTCGGCATCCATCGCGGTGCCCCTGCGACGGGAACGGTACCCGCGAAAGGGAGTGTGGCGCTCACGGCAACATCATCCGAGAATGCCGGAAGCGGCGCAGGGGTATCGGTCATTCCCAAGATCCCCCCCATGCTCACCCTTCCTGCGGGACCTGTCACGTATCAAATCGCCCAAGCGGCCACCAAACTCCCCGGATTCGTACAGGCGACGATCGATCCCCTTAAAGTAAAGGTTGGGCAGGTCCAGCATTTCACGGTCATCACGAACGATCCCAATCCCGTGGTGTCGGTGGTTGCGACGATCGTCACCGATCACAAGACCGTCACCGTGAACCTCGTCTCCCAGGGCCCCGCGCCCCTTTCCATGATCGTACCGAGGAATTTCATCGTGGGATCCGACGGTACGTTTGCGAGTGCGCCCACGGGAGTTCCCCCGTACGCCGTCGCCGGAGGCCGCGGCACACACGGGGGCAACGTGGCAGAGGCAGCGAACGCAGCCGCGCTGGAGTTCAAAGGCCAATGGACGGTGGAAGATACGCATAATGCCGAATATAAGACGACCTTCACCGCAAAGGATTCCGCGGGCAATGTGAATTCGGTCACGCTGCAGTGGTCCGATCCGACGCCGTGCACGTTCGAAGCGGGGTCTGGCTCGGGGTATACGACCGGAAACGTGGCGGTGAGCGCAAACTGTGATGTAGGACTTTCGGGATATTCCGCCATTGATGGGCCGGAATCGGGATCCCTCTCCTTTTCCTCGGGGGTGACGCTTCAGGTGGATGCGAACGCGACCCTCGTCATAAACAGCGGCTACAGCATACAGATGAGCGGAGGGACCATCGCCATCGGAAGCGGCAGCAAGATACTCCTTGCGACCGATATGTGCGGCACCGATGCTGATGGGGATGGATACATGAAACAGTCGGGATGGACGGCTGCTTCCTCGTGCGCTGCGGTGTCGCTCACCTCGCGTGCGAGCATCGCGAAACAGTACGGATTCAACGATTGCGACGACAACAATGCGAACGTCTTTCCCGGGCAGACCGCCTGGTTCACGTCCGCAACCACCGATACCGGTTCTTGGGATTATAACTGCGACGGATCGGTCGAGGATTATTACTCTTCCACCTACCAGATCCCCGCCATCACCTGCAATGCGAACACGTGCAGCACCGGTTCCTGCGTGTCCGGATCGGGAAGTCAGAGTCTCGGGTATGTGCCGAGCTGCGGCAGCACCTTCCAGATCCTGAGCAGCTGTTCGTCGGTCAGCACGGTGAGCTGCGGCGGATCGTATGGGGCAACCTGTCAGGGGACCTACAGTACCATGACGCAATCCTGTCATTGAGGATGCGGGGTGTTCGCGAGGGTATGAAAAGAAATGCGCCCCAGCGCGTGATGCGATGGGGCGTTTTTTTATCGGTCTCCTTCCCTAACGGCAGTAAGGGAAGAAACTGTTCGCGGTGGTGAGCGACTGGGGTGACTGACTCCCCACGTTCACAAGATAGAGATGGTAATCCGTTGAGTTCTCGAATACGATGGATGTCCCGTTCCCGCCATCGCACCATGCAGGATATGTTCCCGGAACGAGTGGCTGCGGATTGGTGCCATCGATGTTCTGCACGGTGAGCTGTCCCGAGTAATCAGCGACAACCTTCGTGCCATCAGGCGACGGAGAGAGATCCCAGCCGTTTCCGATGGATGTTTCCGTCTGACCGTCCGCGCTCAGGACCCATATCTTCTGCCCTTCGGCGTACACGATCCGTCCGTCGCTCAGCACGCGGGGATTCGTCGGTGGAAAGCTGATGCTGCTGTTCGCGGGACACGGGATCTCCGTGGCCGCGATCGGCGTGAAGGAGCTTCCATCGAGGGGTATGGTTGCGAGTCCGCAGATACCTGCGGTCGTGTCCGAGTATGCGATGACAAACCCCGTGCCCGCAGGGTTCCAATCGAGACCGTTGGGCATGAAGTGGGGATCCGTCCAGTTCTTGACGAGCGTGGGCGAACCGCCTTCGGTGGGCACGGTCATGAGCGATTCCGCCGTTCCCTGTTTGATGTATGCGACCGTCCGTTTGTCGGGCGAGATTGTCGCATACAGATCCTCAGAGGGCGTGTCGTTCGGGCTCAGCTGGTATTGCACGTCCGGCTGCGCCAGGTTGAAGACGAAGATCCGTTCGATATACGTCGTACATGCCGAGCAGCCGTCGTTCGTGAATGCCACGAGCGTCGGTGCCGGGCCCTGGGTCACCGTAAGGGTGATCGATCCCGACGTGGTTCCGTCGGAGCCGACCGCTTTCACGGTCACGCTCCCGCCCGTGGGCAAGAAGAACGGTGCGGCGTAGAGACCGGATGCGCCGATCGTCCCGTCCGTACCATCGCCTCCCTGGGTGCCGTTCACATACCACGTGAACGCGGTACCGAGATTTCCCGTTGCTGCGGCGCTCAGTTGGAGGGTGGCTCCGGTTTGCACGGAGCACCCTGCCGCCGGACACGTGACGGTGACCGTCGGTGTTGCGGGTGGAGGAGCAGAGCCCGAGGTGGTCCCGGACGCACCGCAGCCGGCAAGGAACTGGATCGTTACCATGAGCGCTGCCGCACTCATGAAAGAAGCAAGAAATCTGACGCCGCCTGCTGATCGGCTCATTGTATTCTCCTGGGCCCAGTTGGGCGCATTGAACCCTATCGTACCAAGGTTCTTCCTATTTTATAAAACAAAAATATTATTTTGGCAACATTCCGTCCGATCGATCACTCCCTGTGGAGCATCGCACGGAATTCCGCCACTTTCTTCTTGAGCGCAGCATCTTTTTTGAACATGGGGTCGCTACGGAGCACGTTCGCCGCCGCGTCCCGCGAGCGTTTGACGAGATCGGGGTCGCGAAGCGCCTCCATGGCCACATCGGGGAGGCCGGTCTGCACCTGTCCGAAGAACTGTCCGGGGCCGCGCAGCTGCAGGTCCTTCTCCGCAAGCTCGAACCCGTTCTTCGCCTCAAGGATCGCTTTGAGGCGCGCGTTTGCGGCCTGCGCCGCAGTCGTCGTCATGAGGAAGCAGTGGGATGCGTGTTCGCCGCGGCCGACGCGGCCACGGAATTGATAGAGCTGGGCGAGGCCGAACCGCTCCGCGCCCTCGATCATCATGGTCGTCGCATTCGGTACGTCCACGCCCACCTCGACGACCGACGTCGAGACGAGGATATCGGAATCCCTGTCCTTGAAGCGTTTCATGATCTCCTCTTTCTCCTTTGCCTTCATCTGACCATGGAGCATCGCGATGCGAAGGTCGGGGAACACCTCCTTTGAGAGTTTTTCATATTCTTCTTTCACCGACTTCAGTTCGAGCGCCGTCTTGAGGGCCCGCAGGCGGGCAGGGGATGCCGGCTCCGCCGGCGGATGTCCCGCACCCTCCTTCTCTCCCTCGTCCTCCGCGGGATCGATGCGGGGACAGATGACGAACACCTGTCTCCCTTCCTTCACCTCTTTGCGTATGAAGGAATATGCCGATGCGCGTTCCGGGGGAGGCACGATGCTTGTTGCGATCGGCTTGCGTCCCGAGGGAAGCTCCGTGATGAGAGAGAGATCGAGATCCCCGAATATCGAGAGCATGAGCGTGCGGGGGATGGGAGTGGCGGACATGCTCAGGAAATGGGGCACGATATCGCCCTCGCCCGCTTTTGCCGCAAGCTCTGCCCGCTGGCTCACGCCGAAACGGTGCTGCTCATCGATGATGACGAGCCCAAGCGCTTTGAAGTTCACCGTGCGCTGAATGAGGGCGTGGGTGCCGAACACGATCGGCACTTCGCCGCGCGCCGCCCTTCCTCCGAGATCCTGTTTCGATATGCGCGATTCAAGCCCCTCGTTCCCGTAATGGATGATCGCCGCCGAGGAGGTAAGGAGCCCGAGCGAAGGGAGCGTATCCGCGTCCGCACCCTCCTTCCCTGCGATGTGTGTGAAGAGCTTTTTCATCGTCTCAAAATGCTGCCGCGCGAGGATCTCCGTGGGTGCCATGAATGCCGCCTGATGTCCGTTGCGCGCCGCAATGAGTGCCGCGAGCGCCGCGACGATCGTCTTCCCGGACCCCACGTCCCCCTGCAGGAGGCGGTTCATGGGATGGGACCGTTCCATGTCCTGGACGATCTCCCAGAGCGATTTCTTCTGCGAAGGCGTGAGCTCGAAGGGAAGCCGTCCAAGAAGTCCCTTCATCCATTCGATGTCCGTGCTGAGGACGGGCGCGCGCCGTACCGCAAGTTTCATTTTCTCCTGGAGCGTGATGAGCTGGAGAAGGAAGAGGTCTTCGAAGGAGAAGCGGGCGCGCGCGGCATGGGCCTCCTCCACCGTCCTCGGAAAATGGATGGCATGAAGCGCCTCATCGAGCGGCGGGAGCCCGAACTCCGCGCGCACGCTTTCGGGGATCCATTCCTTGAGTGCGGGGCGGCGGCGGAACACCTGCTGGACGGCGAACCGTATGCCGCGCGAGGTGAGGCCCTGCGTTTCCGGATAGACCGGCACGAGGCGTCCCGTATGGCTGAACTCCTGCCCCTCATCATCGCTCATCCCCGGACGGAGCCGGATGAGCTCATAGGTGGGATTGTTGAGGTAGAGATCTCCCTCCTCCGACACGGAGGCTTTGCCGGAGAAGTTCGCCTCGCGTCCCGGGCGAAGGGTGTTCGCAAGATAAGGCTGGTTGAACCATACCGCCCGGATGGAACCGGAAACGTCGGCGAGCGTGGCCTCCACGATGCTCATGTGTCGCCGGAAGCTGTGCCGTACTTTGATGTCCTCCACGGTGGCGCGGAGGGTCGCCTGCTGTCCCGGTTCGAGTTCCGTGATGGTGTAGGTCTTCGTGAAATCCTCGTAGCGTGCGGGAAAATGCCAGAGAAGGTCTCCCACCGTGCCGATGCCCATTTTTTCGAGCCGTCTCAAGGAAGGGGAGCGGGCTCCGACGACTTCGAAGAGAGGGGTATCGAGCGCGATCTGCGGCATTGCGATTTGCCGTAATTATACCACAGGTACCGTTTCGGTTCCCGGCGCATCCCCTTGGGGATACGCCCCTCTTCCTTATGGGGTATAATTGATGCATACGTGCGAAAAGGTCGAGCAATCAAAAATATAACGATACGGATATGAAAATGAAAAAATCAGTTGCGTGGATGACGGGTGGCGTAATGGCGCTTGCGATCGTCGCCGCATCGGGCGCGCTCATGAGCGTGCATGCCGACAATGGCAGCGAAGGAGGCGATAACGGCAACGGTCTCGGGAATCTCAATCTCCCTGTACTCGCGAATGTGAACGCTTCGTCCGTGCTTTCCACCGCATCGGGGACCCTTCCTACGTTCTCGGTCCAGAATCCTGGAGGCGAGGGCGCACAGTCCGAGGGCCAGAGCCAGGCGCAGAACCAGAACCAGGGCGAGGGCCAAGGCCAGAACCAGAACCAGGGCGAGGGCCAGGGCTCGCAGGGAATGAATGACGTCCAGGAATCCATATCGCTCAATGCGAACGGTAACTTCAAGATCACCGGTGCGAAGGTCGTTTCCGTCGATACGGCCGCCGGCACGATCACCGCGACCCTTTACGGGTTCACGAAGACCGTGAATGTGAGCGGCGCTGCGATCACCGGTGGGAATGCAACCATGACCCTTGGTACGATCCAGGCGGGCGATGTGCTTTCGGCGACGGGAAATTTCAACGAGGCGACCCATGCCGTTACGGTGAATACCGTGAACGACGTCTCCTCCGTGCCGAACGGCACGTCTGCCATCCAGTCGCGTCTCTCCATGCTCATGCAGCTCGTGGCCCAGCTTCAGGCACAGCTTCAGGCGGTTTCCGGAGGAAACTAGACAGGAGCGGAACGCAATAAAAAACACGGCGATGCGTCGCCGTGTTTTTTATTTCCCCGCTGCCGGGAGGACCTTCCCGTCCGCGCCTCTGCTCCATGAACGGAGCATTGCGGCCAGTGTGCCCCCACCAGGATTCGAACCTGGGACCTTCTCCTTAAGAGGGAGCAGCTCTACCAACTGAGCTATAGGGGCACACTATCCACGCGCGTGCATCGTTCTGTATCCCGTTCGCGCCGCCGCGTCGAATTCCACCAACTATTCTAATAAGGAAGCGTGTAAAATGCAACGCCCTCGCATCCTTCCCTGCCGCATGATCCGAACAAGTGGCGTTCCCGGACCGCACGACCTATAATGCATGATATGGAACGATCGGACAGCGAACGGATCGAGGAGCTTCTCGCACGCGGCGTGGAGGAGATCATCGATCGCGCGAGCCTCGAAAGGAAATTGAGGGCCGGCGCGCCCTTGAGGGTCAAGCTCGGCATCGATCCGACGAGCCCCCACTTGCACCTCGGGCGTTCCGTGCCGCTCCTCAAGCTGCGTGATTTCCAGGAACTCGGACATACCGCGGTCCTCATCATAGGCGATTTCACCGGCACGATCGGCGATACGTCCGACAAGGATAGCGAGCGTCCGATGCTCTCCGAGGAGGCGGTTGCGGAGAATATGAAAACGTATATCGCGCAGGCGGGAAAGATCATCGATATCGGGAAGGCGGAAGTGGTGCGCAACAGCGCCTGGCTCGGGAAGCTCGGCTATAGCGAGATCGGGCGCCATGCGGATGCGTTCGCGCTCTCGGATTTCGTGGCGCGTGAGAACATCAGGAAGCGTCTTGATGCGGGGAAGCGCGTATCGCTTCGGGAGCTTCTGTATCCGCTCATGCAGGGATACGATTCCGTGGAGGTGAGGGCGGACGTGGAGCTCGGCGGCACCGACCAGCGCTTCAATCTCCTTGCGGGACGCGACCTTCAGCGTGCGTATGGCGCGGAGCCCCAGGACATCCTGATGGGCCCCATCATCGAGGGACTCGACGGCCGCAAGATGAGCTCGAGCTATGGCAACACGGTGAACCTCCTCGATGCGCCGAACGACATGTTCGGGAAGATCATGTCGCTTCGCGACGAATCCATCATCCGCTACTTCATCATCCTCACGCGTACGCCAATGGAGGTCGTGCGCACGTATGAGATGGACCTCGCGCGCGGCGAGAATCCCCGCGATATCAAAGTGCGCCTCGCGCACGAGATCGTGCGCATGTACCACGGGGAGAAGGAGGCGGATGCAGCCGAGGGATATTTCAAACATACATTCACCGAGAAGGAGATCCCCGAGGATATGCCGGAATTCGCGCCGAACGCATATGATATCGTATCGGTGCTCGTGGAATCGGGGCTCGTCGCATCGAAATCGGAAGCGCGCCGCGCGATCGAGCAAAAAGGGGTGAGGATCGACGGTGCGATCGTCGAGGATATGCATAAAGAGGTGGCGAAAGGATCCGTACTCCAGAAGGGGAAGATAAAGTTCGTGAAAATAACGTGAAGACCGCGGACGACCGTATTGCAGAGGTCATCGCGCGAAGTATCGATGCAAGGGTGTTTCCCGGTTGCGTAGTGGGCTATTTGAAGGATGGTGCGCGGAAGGAGCGCGCGTTCGGCGCGCTTACCTACGATGCCGATGCGCCGCGGACGGACACCGATACGATCTATGACGTCGCTTCGCTCACGAAGGCGATCCCCACGGCATCCCTGCTCCTCGCATATATCGATGAGGGAAGGGCATCCCCGGATGATCGCGTGGCGGATCATCTCCCGGAATTCGATAACGGTCCCGGCAAACGCGAAGTGCGCCTGAGGCATCTTTTGACCTATACGCTCGACCTTGCGGGCATTGCCCGGGCAAGCGCCCTGAAGGACCTTCCGCCCGAGGCGATATTCGCCGCAATCCTCCATGCGCCGCTCGGTGCGCCCCCGGGAACCAGGTTCGCGTATGCGAATGCGCCGGCAGTGATCATGGGACTCGTGGCGGAACGCATCGGAGGAGGATCCCTGCCGGAACTCGCACAGGAGCGATTCTTCGTTCCGCTCGCCATGGAATGCACGGGGTTCTCGCCGAAGGCATGCGGGATCGAAAGGATCGCACCCACCGAGACGGACCCATGGCGGGGAGGGGAGGTACGCGGCGTGGTCCATGACGAGAGCGCATACGTGATGAGCCGCATCCGCGCCGTAGGGTCGGCAGGGCTGTTCTCAACGGTTCCCGACATCCTGCACTTCATGGAGATGCTCCTTGCGCGCGGCGTCCATGGCGGACGGCGCTATTTCTCGGAAGCGATCGTGAAGGAGATGCATACGGACCAGATCGCATCGACGGGGAGGCGTACGGGGCTCGGATGGGAATTGGATCAGCCGTGGTTCATGGGAGATGCCGATCCCGCACGCACATTCGGCAAGACGGGATTCACCGGATGCTCGCTCGTCATGAACCCCTCCCGGAATGCCGGTCTCGTGCTTCTTTCGAACTGCGACTGGCCGCATCGCCCGAAGGGGCGCGAGGCGATCAATGCGGTGCGTGCCGCGCTTGCGGACATCGTGCTCGGAGGATGACCGCTCAGATGCGGGGAACGCCCGCCGCGCGTGCGGAGCGCAGCGCATTCAGGATGACGGAGACATCGATCCCTTCCTGAAGGATGGCGCCCGTCACGGGCGGGATATAGCCGAGCATGGCGAAGATCATGCCGAGCACGGAAAGGCCGATGCCCCATAGCATGCTTTCCTCGGCGATATGCGTGGAACGCTTGGCGAGCGCGATCGCCTCTTCCACGAGCCCCACGTCCCTTCCGAGGATCGCGACCGCCGCCGCGTCGATCGAGGCGCTGTTCTCCGTGCCGCTGAAGACGACGCCGACATCGGCGAGCGCGAGCGCGGGTGCGTCATTCAGGCCATCGCCGACCATCATCACCGTTTCGCCACGGGCCCGGGCCTCTTTGATCGCCGCAAACTTGTCTTCCGGGGTGCAGCGTGCACGGATCTCGATGCCGTCATGCCCCCCTGTCTCGTTCTTGAACATGCGTTCCGCATTCTCTCGGGTATCGCCGGTGAGGATCGCGACGCGATAGTTCTCCCGGAGCTTCTCAAGGAGGTCCATCGTGCCGGGTTTCATCACGTCGTCAAACACGAAACGCGCCGCAGGCGCCGCGCCTTTCGTCATCTCGATCACGATCCCGCCCTCGCCGTCCGCCTCTGCACCGCCGTTCCTCGCATCGGCGGCCTTTTTCAAATGCCATACGGACCCGTTCACCGAACCTGCGATGCCGTCGCCCACGGTCTCCACGATATGGGATGCTTCCGCGATAGGGGACCCGTCCCGGGAGGTCTTTGCGCGCACGATCGCTTTCGCAAGGGGGTGGAGCGAGTGGAACTCGATCGCGGCCGCCACCGAGAGTGCCTCGTCCTCTGAGAATGCGGGATCGAGCACGCGGACCGCGCGAAGCACGGGTTCGCCGAGCGTGAGGGTCCCGGTCTTATCGAAAAAGATCGCAGTGACCCGCGCAAGCGTCTCGAGCGCCGCAGGCCGCTTCACGATGATCGTGCGCTTCGAAGCGAGGTTCAGTCCGCCAAGGAAGCTGATCGGCGCGGCAATGAGGAGCGGGCAGGGGGTTGCGATCACGAGCACTGCGAGGAAGCGCGAAGGGTCCCCGTGGGAGATGAACCATGCCGCGGCGGCGAGTACGAGCGTCACCGCGGTGAACCCGTAATTGTACTTTTCCGCGAGCCGTACGATGCGCGCGGGATGCCGTTTCGCCTCCCGGACGAGATCCACGATCTTCTGATATGCGGACGTGGAGAACGTTCCGGATACCCTGAGCTCGAACGCGGAGCCCGCATTCACGAGGCCGCTTTTCATGAACCTTCCTTTGCGGTACGGCTGCGGCTCGAATTCGCCCGTGAGATTCGCTTCGTTCATGAGCGCATCGTCGGAGAGGAGGTACCCATCGAGCGGTACGATCTCCCCCTCGCGGACGAGGATCGTCTCCCCCTCGCGGATCTCCTGGATGGGCGCAGTGGACCATCCATTCCCTTCGCGCCTCACCTCGCACGTCTTCGGGATCCGTTCGACGAGATGCTTGAGCGCCGCTTCCGCTTCGCGCGAACCGTATGATTCGAGCGATTCCGAAACGAGGATCATGAGCGAGATGACGGCACCCGCGAGAAGTTCGTTCGTGGCGAGCGCGACGATCATAGCGAGGATCGCGATATAATCAAGCGAGAATCTTTTGGCGAACAGCTTGCGGATGGAATCGACGAGCAGCGTGACGAGTCCCAGCGCGATCGCGGCAAGATAGAGGATGTGGGATGCGGCTCCCGCACCGGGTGCGACGTTCGCCGCGAGGCCGGCGGCGGCGAGGATGAAGGTGATCGCGGGAAGGGTGAATTCGGTCATGGTGTGCGGATCACTGGGTTATCCTTGCAAGGAGATCCTCGTATTCCTTCATCGTGATATGCCAATCCCCGGGTTCGAGGGGCCGATTCAGGTCGTACAGCACGAGGAACACGGAATAGACAAGGCAGGCGATGCTGATCGTGAAGAGATAGGCGAGCCACTCGATGCGCACGCCGACGAACATGGCGAGACCGATCAGGAGGAATGCCGCAAAGCGGAGCGTGTGGTTCAGGAGATCGGGGACATGTTCGGCGCTGTACACGAGGCGCTTCGAGCGCGCATCCATGATCCTCGAGAAGAGCGCGAATGTGGCGGTGGCGAACTGCGGCGCGGTGGCCGCCACGTGATAGATGGTATCGGAAAGTTCGTCGAAGATCCGTTCGACCTCAGGGCTCCGTTCCCCGCGCTCGCTGAGCCCCCAGCCTTCTTTGATGACGAGGCGGAGGTAATCGCCGATATTCCCGTGTACTTTCTCTTTGACATCAGTGGGGAAGTTGTTCGACCAGAGGTAGAGCTTCTCAAGGCCGTCCACCTCGCTTTTTACGGCATCGACGAGGGAACTCCACCGGTCCCATTCTTTCTGGATGACGAATGCCGCGATGATGCTGAAAATGATGCCGATCGCACCGAAGAGCGTTTGAACCCCGGTGAGGCTTTCCACAAGGACGCGTGTATCATAGAACGTGCTGTGCCGGATGAAGACGAAGATGACCGAAAAGACGGCGACGAAGGGGATGAGTCTTTTGATAAGTTTCATAGGTACCATTATACTACAGGGACGCGAATCATCGCATAGAATATGGTCAAACAACCCGATCCATCCCCGAAGCACGATGCGCGCAAGGCATCCGCAACATCCCGTGTCCGCACGGGGGATATCTTCCGCGTCTATGCGCGGGAGACCAGGAAGCATTGGGTCCTTTTCATGGCCGTCTTCCTGGGGGCGCTTGGTGCCCAGATCGCGGGCATCATCTCCCCGCTCTATATGAAGATGCTGTTCAACGCCGTTGCGTCCGATCCCCGGACGGCGCAGTCGTTCCACGATCTCGTCGGGCTCGTCGTGATCATCGCGGCACTTTCTCTCATCGGATGGATCGCGCAGCGCGTGCAGACATACAGCATCATTCATCTCGAGTCTCGGGGCATGGCGGACCTTTCCGCGGATGCGTTCGATTACCTCATCGGACATTCATACCAGTTCTTTGTTTCGCATTTCGGCGGGACGCTCACGCGGCGCGTGAGCAAGTTCGCGGGCGCATTCGAGACGATCATGGATAACGTGATGCTTGCGTTCTTCCCGACCGCCGTGTTCGCGGTCGGCGCGGTCTGGGTGCTCTTCCTCCGCAATCATGTCCTCGGGATCGCGCTTGCCGCATGGATCGTCTGCTTCATCGCATTCCAGATCTACGTGGCGCGCCTCCGCCGTCCGCTCCGCGTGGCGCGCTCGGAGGCGGATAGCAAGATGGTCGGGACGCTTTCCGATGCGATCTCGAATCAGAACACGATCGCGCTCTTCTCGGGAAAGGAGCATGAAGGGGGCATCTTCCGCGGCGTCATCGAACTCTGGCGCAAGGCGACGATGCGTTCGTGGAACGCCGATGAGATGATATGGTCCGTCCAGGGGATCCTCATCGTCGGCATCAATGTGGGCCTTCTCTACGGGGCGGTGGTGTACTGGGAGCAGGGGCTCATCACGATCGGCGATTTCGTGCTCATTCAGAGCTATCTCATAGGGCTCTTCGGCCAGCTTACGGGCATCAGCATGCAGCTGCGCCGGTTCCACGATGCATTCGCCGATGCGGTCGAGATGATGGAGATCATCCAGCTTCCGCATGAGGTGAAGGACGTCCCGGATGCGCCGCCGCTCCGCATCGGTACGGGCACGATCGTGTTCCATGACGTCGATTTCTGGTTCAACGAGGAAAAGCCCATCCTTACGGGCTTCAATCTTTCCATCGGCGGCGGTGAGAAGCTTGCGCTTGTGGGGCCGTCCGGAGCGGGAAAGACGACGATCACCAAACTGCTCCTGCGCCTCTATGATATAAAAGGAGGCGTGCTCGCGATCGATGGTCAAGATATCGCGAAGGTCACGCAGGACAGCGTGCGTGATGCGATCGCGTTCGTACCCCAGGAACCGATCCTCTTCCATCGCTCGCTCATGGAGAACATCCGCTACGGCCGCCGCAACGC
This sequence comes from Candidatus Parcubacteria bacterium, assembly GCA_027355945.1. GTDB lineage: Bacteria > Patescibacteriota > Minisyncoccia > UBA6257 > 2-01-FULL-56-20 > JAKAGE01. The sequence continues at coordinate 23,521 of DAIEHA010000004.1, forward strand.
CACGGATGAGGAGGTGATCGAAGCGGCGAAGAAGGCGCATTGCCACGAGTTCATCGAGGAGCTCCCGGAAAAATACGGGACGTTCGTAGGGGAGCGGGGTGTGAAGCTTTCCGGCGGCGAACGCCAGCGCGTCGCGATCGCGCGCGCCATCCTGAAGGACGCGCCGATCCTCGTGCTCGATGAGGCGACGTCATCGCTCGATTCAGAATCGGAGGCGCTCATCCAGGACGCCCTCCATACGCTCATGGAGGGGAAGACGGTGATCGTGATCGCGCATCGACTCTCCACGATCATGAAAATGGACCGCATCGTTGTCGTCGAGCACGGAGGCATCGCCGCGCAGGGCACGCACGAGGAGCTTCTTGCGGCGAATGGGCTGTATCACAAGCTCTGGAGCATCCAGGCGGGAGGATTCCGCGAATAGGGCCCTGTTCCTCCAAGGATGGCGGACGGAGCGCTTTCTGTGGTAGTGTGAATTATATGGAAACCAGCGATTTTTACGGTCTCGGCATTGCACCCGATATCCTCACTATTCTCGATAAAACGGGGTTCAAAGTGCCGACGCCGATCCAGGCGAAAGCCATCCCTGCGGGCCTTGAGGGCAAGGACGTGATGGGGCTCGCGCAGACGGGCACCGGGAAGACCCTCGCATTCGGGATCCCGATGGTACAGGCGTGCCTTTCGGGCGCCCAGGGTCTCGTGATCCTCCCCACGCGCGAGCTTGCGCTCCAGGTGGAGGAGACCTTCATCAAAGTGGGCGGTCCGCTCGGCATCCGCACCGCGCTTCTCATCGGTGGCGCGCCGATGGGCCGACAGCTCGAACAGCTCCGGAAGGGCCCCGCGGTCGTCATAGGGACCCCCGGCCGCATCATCGACCACCTCGAACAGAAGACGATATCCCTTCGGAGCGTGAAGATCCTCGTCCTCGATGAGGCGGATCGCATGCTCGACATGGGCTTCGCGCCTCAATTGAAGCGCATCCTGAACGAAGTGCCGCCCGCGGATAAGAGGCAGACGATGCTTTTTTCCGCAACGATGCCCGAGGACATCGTTGGTCTCGCGCGTTCCTATATGAAGCTTCCGCTCAGGATCGAGATCGCGCCTCCGGGTACGACGAACGAACGGGTGACGCAGGAGCTTTTCTTCATCACGAGGAACGATAAGCCCCGGCTCCTTGAGCGTGTGCTCGGTGAATACCGAGGCTCCGTGCTCGTCTTCACGCGCACCAAGTTCGGCGCCAAGCGTGTGGCATCGCTTGCCCGGCATATCGGCCACACCGCCGCGGAGCTCCATTCCAACCGTTCATTGAACCAACGGCGCGAGGCGCTCGAAGGATTCCGGAACGGCAGATACCGCGTGCTTGTGGCGACCGACATCGCGGCGCGGGGGATCGACGTGAAGGGCATCGAACTCGTCGTCAATTACGACCTCCCCTCGAACCCCGAGGATTATGTGCACCGTATCGGAAGGACCGCGCGCGCCGGCGCTGCAGGACATGCCATCTCCTTCGCCATGCCGGAGGAGCGTCGCGACGTGCACGATATCGAACGGGTGATGCGAGTGACCCTTCCCCAATCAAAACTTCCCCAGCTTCCCCCTGTGCGGCCCGAAGAGCGCACACTGCCTTCCCGTGGCCCTTCCCGTCCTTCGCGTGGACGGGGGACGAGCGAACGAAGCGGAGGCGGACGGCGTCCGCCGCGTGGAGGCGGATATCATTCCCGCTCCCGGTCGCATCATTAAAAGGACGCACTATCAATTCTTCCTCCCATGACCGCCATACATGAAGGGTCTCCTGCGCCGGAGTTCTCCCTTCCCGACCAGGATGGCGCAATGCATTCCCTCTCGGAATCGCGCGGCACCTGGGTGCTCCTCTATTTCTATCCCAAGGACGATACGCCGGGATGCACCAAAGAGGCGTGCATGATCCGCGATGCGTTCCCCGATTTCAGTGCCGTCAAGGCACGGGTGTTCGGCGTGAGCGTGGATTCCGTGAAGAGCCATAAGAAGTTCGCGGAGAAATACGGATTGCCGTTCACGCTTCTCGCGGATACCGGGAAGGAGACGGTGCACGCGTACGGCGTATGGGGGAAAAAGAAGATGATGGGACGCGAGTACGAAGGGACGCTCCGCACGTCGTTCCTCATCGATCCCGAAGGGACCGTGGCGAAAATCTATCGGGATGTGAAGCCCGAGATCCATGCGGCGGAAGTGCTCAAGGACCTCCGCATATTCCTCGGTGGGGCATTGTGATATAGTTCATATATATGGAATCCAGAAAGAGAGTCCTCGTGGTAGGGGCGAATTTCGCAGGATCCACCGCGGCGCTCGAGATCAAGCGCATGCTGAAGGACCGCGTCGACGTGACGGTCATCGATCGGAGCGAGAACTCCCTTTATTTCCCTTCGCTCATCTGGGTGCCCATCGGAAGGCGCGAGGCGAACCAGGTCCTCGTACCGCGGCGTCCCGTGTTCGCGCGGCACGGCATCACATTCGTGGTTGATGAGGCGACGGCGGTCGACCCCGATGCGCGGGAGGTATCGACGGAGCATCATGGCACGTTTTCCTATGATGAGCTTGTGATCGCCACGGGGCCGCGGGTGGATCGCGATGTGGCGCCTGGCGTCCGCGCGCACGCATACTACGTGGGGTCCGTCGATGGCGCGCTCGATATCCGTGCAAGACTCGAGGAGTTCAAGAAGGATCCCGGTCCCATCGTGATCGGCGCAACCCAGCGCGCGGGATGCATGGGCGCGGCCTATGAGTTCCTTTTCAATGTCGAGAAATGGCTGCGCGACGAGCACATCCGCAAGAAGGTCGATCTGTATTGGATCACCCCCGAGGTCTATCTCGGGCATTTCGGCATCGATGGCATGCCCCTCGCCGAACCGTATCTCAAGGCGTTCATGAACACCTTCCATATCCATTACCGCACGCAGGTCGGGGTGAAGGAAGTGACCGCCGATTCCGTCATCCTCGATACGGGGGAGTCCATTCCGAGCAGGTTCACCATGCTTATGGTGCCGTTCACGGGGGTTCCTTTCATCAAGAATTCCCCCAAGCTCGGCGCGAAGGAGAATCTCTTCCTCGATGTGCGTCCCGATTACCGGCTGAAGGCCTACTCGAATGTGTGGGGCGCGGGACTCGCAGTGGACGTCCCGCCGCCGTTCGCACCGGGCAGAGTGCCGTTCGGCGTGCCGAAGACCGGGTATCCGAGCGATGCGACGGGGAAGGTCGTCGCGAAGAACATCGTACGCACGCTCACGGGAAGGACCGATCTCATCGAGAGGCCGTGGGGGAGCATTCCCGCAGTATGCATCCTTGATGCCGGAAAGAAGGAGGTGATCATATTCGGGAACAGGCTTTTCAAACCCCGCTGGTTCGCGGTGATGATCCCCAACGTGTTCAATGATTTCGGCAAACTGCTCCTTGAGAAGTATTTCCTCTGGAAGATGCGGCATGGATATTCCTCTCTGCCGTAAACGCGGCGCGCGGGTCCGGGCCGCCGATGAGGTTTACTTTATCCCCGGATTCTGCTACAATTCGCATTATATAAGTAACCATCAACTACCATGGCAAAGCGATCATCGGGATGGCTGAAGCGGAGCGTTCCTCACAGCAAAAAGACGAAGAAGCGTCTTGAGGCAAAACGGGTGATGCTTGCAGCGAAGGCGGGCACGCGAAAGAAGAAATAGAAGGAAATAAGGAAAACCCGGCATTTGCCGGGTTTTTTTGACGTTCGCGTAAAAAATGATATCATATCCTCGGTATTTCGGCGCCTTGCGGGGTCGGAACGGAAAAGGAGGTTATTGTGAAAACAAGGCCGGCACCGAGGATGATCTATCTTTGCGAAGAAGATCTCGAATTCATCCGTGGGGCGATCAATCTCAACCAGCTTGCAAAAAAAGCCGTGGAAGTGATGAGGCGAATGCCCGGACCGGTACGATGGGTCGCAGGTCCGCTCACATCCGGAACGATGTTTCCCGCGGAAAACCGCGAACGCCTCCATCGTACGATACTTCACTATAAAGTGAGAGGCGTTCCCACGTTCAACTATCTTCCATTCGAGCGGAGGGCGAGGGCCATCCTCCAGTGGGAGATCGGCAGGAGATCGGGCCTCTCGCAGAAGCAGCAGCTCAAACTGCAGAAGCGTCTGCGCGATGAGCTCTATGCACCCATCTTCGCGTCGGGACTTATCGGCGAACTGCGGATCATGCCCGGTTCGGATGAATCCCTCAACGTGCAGTGGATGCGGGGCTATGCGAATGCGATGCATATTCCCATGAAGGATATCTCCGAGGATCTCGTAGCCACCCTGCAATGACCGTAGCGATCGAGAGTGTGAGCCGCATCTTCTATGCGGCTCTTTTTATTTCTGATCCCCGCCGCCGGCGAGGGATGCCCTCGATTCGAAAAAAAAGCGGCACTCTCCCTTCGGGATGGTGCCGCGCGCAGCAATATCTGCAGCGCTTTTTTATCGAGCGGCGGTTGGCGATTCCATACCTCTTATGAAAAATGCCGCCGGTATCGATATGATCAAGATCCCGCCGGGGACCAACATGACCCAGAGGCCGGCAATGCCGCTATTGCCGAGTATGATCATCGCCATTCCCGCAATGGTGCAGATCGTCGCCACGATGCCCGTGATGGCGATCATCCAGAACGGGAGCGTCCTGGGAAACGCCCGTTTCGTCTTGAAGCGGGTGCCCAGTATGTTCGCGAAGGCACAGAACGTAAAGTACACGGCCAACGTGAATCCAATCGAGGAGATATCCAGGATCGGATATCTCCAGTCGGAATCGATGATCATGCCCAGGATGCATCCTACGAGGCAGATCAGCATCCATGTGATGACAAGGGTGCGAAGTACGCGATTCTTATGCAATTCCTGCACGAGACCCCCTCCTTTTTGCGTATGCTCGCCAGCGGATCAAAGAACCAATCGCATTCTTTGCATGAATAATATAAATAAATATTATAATGATGTCAAACCTCGATGACCTGTTGCAACTACGCTTATTGCTGCTGGGGGACTAGGAATCGAACCTAGATTCACGGCTCCAAAGGCCGCTGTCCTACCGTTAGACGATCCCCCAATGACCTACGGGAAACACTCCGTATAATGTATTATATAAGAGGAAGGGCAGCAAGGTGTTTTATAAACTCGGGTCGAATGTGATGGAAAAGATAACGAACGAAAAATCCATTTTTGCGCCTGAAGGGGCCGCGCCGGCGGAGCCTGCGATGCCTGCGGCGCCTGCAGGGATCGTAGAGGGTGGAGTGTTCAAACCGGAAAGGACCGGTGCTGCCTCTTCGCCCGAGGACGCATCCGCGGAGCATGCAGCCCCGGAAAGGGAAGAGAGCGATGGGGTGTTCCGTCCTGAGCACACCAGGAACGAGGATCGCGTAGCGCAGCAGGTGGATGCGCTGCGGCAGGATATTCTGCACAGCAGCGATAATCCTCGCGCGATGCCTTCGGGATCGGGACCCATTTCTTCCCCTGAGCATGGAGCGATTGTCGGCGGCGGAGGCAGGGTGGGGAAGTTCTTCATCGCCGGCCTCGGATTCCTCGGATCGTTGGTATTCGGCGGATTGGCGGCAGGATTCTACGGGATGAAGCATTTCGTCGATCGCATGGCATGGATAAAAGGGAGAGGCGGAGGGGGAGGCTCTCATGGAGGAGGGTCGCATGCAAAGGTCTCGCATAAACCTTCGTCCGGAGGCAAGAAAGGGGGAGGGGGCCATGGCCATCATTGATCGGGAAAGGACGTCGCAAACAAAAAATAATCATTATGAAATACGAATTACCGCAGTTGCCGTACGCGTACGATGCACTTGAGCCCTTCATCGATGCGAGAACGATGGAGATCCATCATACGAAACATCATCAGGGGTACGTGAACAATCTGAATGCCGCGCTTGAGAAGCATCCTGAGATCGCGGACAGGCCTCTTGAGGACCTTTTGCGCGCCATCGCTACGGTGCCGGAGGATATCCGTACCGCGGTGAGGAATCACGGAGGAGGGCACATGAACCATTCGTTCTTCTGGACGATCATGGGGCCGGCAGCGGGGGAAGAGGGGCATCCCGTCGGCAAAGTGGGGGAGATGATCGATGCGTCCTTCGGCGGATTCGCTTCGTTCAAGGAATCGTTCGCCAAAGCGGCATCCTCCGTGTTCGGTTCGGGCTGGGCGTGGCTTGTGATCGGCAGCGAGGGAACGCCTGCGATCATCACGACGCCCAATCAGGATAGTCCGCTCATGACGGGCGCGCGGCCGGTGCTCGGACTCGATGTGTGGGAGCATGCATACTACCTGAAGTATCAGAATAAGCGTCCCGATTACATCGATGCGTGGTGGCACGTGCTCGATTGGACGCATATCGAGGAGAAGTTCACATCCTGACGCGGTCGTCTTTGGTATACTGATTTCATGGGTTCCCCTGATACTACACGCAGGAGGAGATTGTTCGATGTGGGAGCATCCCGTTCGCGGGGCCGTCGCAGTTTTCTGTATGGACGCAATGCCTTGAACCTCAGGCCTCATTTTCGCGTACGCCATCCTTGGATAACAGTGCTCGGTGCGGTGGCGATCATCGGCATCGTGTTCGTGGGTGTGCGCCAATTCTCCACCCGCGCGGAGGTGAATGATTTCTATCCGACGACCTGTCTCGGCGACTGGCAGAATCCTTCGAATGCGGCGAATCAACCCGAAACGATGGGCGTCCCGGGAGTTCCCTTCACCTCACAGAATTCCGCGGTATTCACCGCGTCAGGGACGCAGATCTTCTGTGGCGGTTTCGTCCCCCCCGGGTTTTCGAGTTCGGGGACCATCACGAACGTCGGCCTTACGCTTGTGTGGCAGGTGGGCAATGGCACGGTCGCCCCTCCTCCGGGAAGCAGCGCATCTCCCGCGACGAGCACGATCGATGCGGGCCCGTCGACCTCGGCAGGGAGCTCCGCAGTCACGAACGCCTCCTCATCATCGGATCGCACACCTGTTCCTGCATCGTCATCGTCCACCGCGTCTTCATCGACGGCGTCCCTTCCCTCCTCGAGCTCCACTGCAGCCCATGCAGCGGGAGCCCCCTCACCCAAGGACGCAGCGCCGGCGGCTTCATCGACATCCACCACCTCCTCCACAACGACAGAGTCTCCCGCTCCCGCTTCACTATCGACATCCTCCAATCCTTCAACCTCGTCTGCTGCAGTTGTCAGTTCCGCACCCGCAGCCTCATCCTCCGCCCCTGCCCCTGCCCCTGCCCCCACCTCCACTCCTACTCCTGCCCCCGCCCCTCCTCCCGCCCCCGCTTCCACTTCCCCTCCTACTCCCGCCCCTTCATCTGCCGCTCTTCCGGCAGCGACCTCAAGTCCTTCGGCATTCGCTGCGATCAAAGACCTTCTTTCATATTTTGTGCCGCCCGCGTTCGCTGACGGAACGACCTCGCCTTCGGCAGCTGGCACGAACGACAGTTCGACCATCGTCATTGGATCGCCGATCGTCGCATCGCGCGCCTCCACGTCGTCGACCCCGATCGCATCATCCACCGCATCCACCACGGCAGAGATGGCGCCCGTAGCGTCGACACCCGACGAGAATTTCCTTCAGATAAGTTACAGCACCGATGGCACGACCTGGATCCCCATCCAGAAAGTGAACGAAGCAAACTGGAAGGATCTTACGATCACCATTCCGGTGAATGACTGGGTCGACCTTTCCAAGCTTCAGGTCCGCATCGCCTCCATCCAAACCTCCCTGCAGGTGGTCCCCCCCGTCTATCTGGATGGCATGATGGTGGAGGTGCACTATCTTGTGGGACCCATGGAGAACGGGGGAGGCGCCTCCCCCTCGGGGAACGTTCCCGCAGGATCGCCTTCGGCGGCTCCCGTCGTCGTGACGCACGCAACGCTCGCTCCCGTGAACGGAAAGACGAATTTCGGCGCCGATGAGGCTCCTACGTTCGAATATAATCTGAACAACCTTCCCGCATCCGCACCCACCTCGGGGCCGCCGCAATCGTTCAATGACCGGCGCGGAGGCGGAACGCTGTCGTGGCGGGATTTTTTTTATTCATTACTTGGCGGACTGGGGGTCCGGGCCGATGCGCAGACCATTTCGGTCCCGACGCCCACGCCCGGCAATCCCGTCGTGGCGGAGATCGATGATCCCTCCGGGAGGCCGACCGGGTTCCAGCCGGTCATTGCGACCGTCAACAACCAGTTGAACGTTGGACTTCCGGAACCTGCGACCGCGTTCCGTCCCGGCCGCTATACCCTCAAGCTCTGGATCCTCCATAATGGCATCGTCTATGCCACTGAGAACACGTTCACCTGGGGAGTGCTCGCCGTGAACTTCGATAAATCCTTGTATGCCTTGGATGATACGGCGCACATAGGATTCGGCGTGCTCGATGACGCAGGGAACACCCTCTGCGGCGCACCCATCTCGATGACCGTGACCGATCCCGGAGGTGTGGTGCATCAGTTCTCCACTGCAAACGGGAGCATCGTACAGAACCCCACATGCGGACCTGCAACAGTGACGAACGCACCGGATTATGCCGCTTCCATGGCGCTTCGCGTCGTCGGTACCTATCAGGTTTCGGTCACCGCACTCACCCCGGACGGCACGCGCACGGTGAACGACCAATTCGGCGTGCAGGATCCGCCGCTTTTCGATGTGACGAGGAACGCACCGACCCGCATCTACCCTCCCGTCCCTTACGGTGTCTCGATCACCGTGGAGGCGAACGCGGATTATCACGGCGCGATCACCGAGACGGTGCCGGCGTCCTTCGGGATCACGGGCGGGAACTTTTCCTCGCAATCATCCAATGGCACGAATGCCATCCTCTCATGGACCGTGAAACTCAACAAAGGCGATGCGATGACCCTTCGCTATGCTTTTAAAGCTCCCAACGTAAGCCCCGAGCTCTATAAGCTCGGACCGCTGCAGATCGGGACATGGACCGAGACGCGCCAGTGGCAGATCGCCGCGGATGCCATCGCGACGAAACAGATATTCCTCACAGACACCGCATCCACGACCTGGACCGTGCCTTCCGACTGGAACAGCGCCTCGAACACCATCGAAGTGATCGGCGGCGGCGCGGGAGGCGGCGTAGGAGGCACCGCCCAGGGCGCGGGCGGCGGAGGTGGCGGAGGCGGCGCATATGCAAAAATAACCAATTTCGCCGCGGCAGGAGGGGCTTCGGTCAAGATCCAGATCGGGGCGGCGGGAGGGTCTGCGGCCAACGGGACTGTCACCTATCTTGGGTGGAACGGTTCCGGTGCCACGACGACTTGCAGCGCGACGACCATGGCCGTATGTTCCATGTTCGGAAGTGCCGGCGGTTCTGCGGTGGGCACTACTGCGGGGACTGCAGGAACGGGCGGACTCACCACCGGAAGTACGGGTTCTTCGACGTATGCCGGCGGTTCCGGAGGGGTAGGAGGGGGTACAGGAGCTTCGAACTCCGGCGCCGGAGGAGGAGGCGGTGGTGGCGCGGGGTTGAATGCGGCCGGGACGGCGGGAAGCGCTGGGGTCACTACGGCCGGCGGCGCAGGCGGTCAGGGTGATGGCACGTTCGGCGGCGTAGGCGGCCCGGCCGGCACGGCGGGAAGCAATGGCACGGAGTGGAGCACTTCGCCTGCATATGGCTCTGGAGGAGGCGGCGGAGGGGCTGCGGGCGGTGGGCACGCCAGCGCAGGCGTCGCAGGAAGCCCCGGCGGTACGTATGGCTCTGGAGGAGGAGGCGGTTCAGGCGTGGGAAAGGGGGGGAGCGGAAGCGGGGGCGCCGGGGGCGCCGGTACCCAGGGCATCATCATCATCACCTACACCCAGGCAGGCGTTCTCATCGGCGACGGAACGTCTCCGGCGCCGTTCACGATCGCCCCGGGGGCGAATGCGACGACGAGCGATGCGTTCACCTTCGCAACGAACGTCGGCACGACCACGATCACGAGCGTCACAACGACGCTCTCCGCCGTCACGGGCGTGGGCCTTGTGGAGATCGCGAACAGCAACGGCACCACGATCTACGGATCGAGCACGAACCTCGTTGCGACGACCACCGCCTTCGCGAGCACCACGTTCACCATTCCCGTGAGCGGTATGAATCTAAGCACGACCACCACGACCTTTACGGTCCTTGTGCAGCCGAAGAACGCGACCTCAATGCCTGCGATACCGGGAGGCACCTATATCGTGACGTCCACGGTGACCGGATGGATCGACAGCAAAGGGCTCGCGACCGGAGGCGCGAACACCACATCGTCCATCATCACGATCGACAACCAGTCTCCGGGTGACGTGATGAATCCGAGCATCGTTGCAGGGAACGGGAGCGCTACGCTCAACTGGATAAATCCTTCCGATGCCGATTTTGCAGGTGTTGTCGTGCTCAGATCGACCTCTTCGATCCAGGCGGTATCGATGGTCACCTATCCGGGGACCGGCCTAGGGCCGATGGGCATCGCCTTCGACGGCACCAACATGTGGACCGCGAACTATTCGAGCAGCAGCGTCACGAAAGTGACCCCCACTGGAGGCATGACGACGTATGCGGGGACCGGCGCAGGGCCGAAAGCGATCGTATTCGATCATACCAACATGTGGACCGCGAACTATGGAAGCAATAGCGTCACCGAAATAAGTCCCACGGGGACGATGACGACGTATCCGGGAACCGGCATAGGGCCGCAAGGCATCGCCTTCGACGGCACCAATATATGGACCGCGAACGTCATGAGCAACAGCGTCACGAAGATAGGCATGACGAGCGTCGTTCCCAATCGCCCCGTCGAAGGGACTTCCTACTCACCGGGTCAGACCATCGGATCCTCGGTGGTCGCATGCGTGACCACGAATGCGACGAGCAGCTGCTTTGATACGGGACTCACGAACGGAACGAAGTATTATTACGAGATATTCGCATTCGATACCCATGGTAACTATTCGCTAGGGACGGTTCCTCCCGGAAGTCCGGTCACGCCCTCAAGCGGAGGGGTCCCGGTCGTTTCCAATGTCGTCATGAACGGGGGCAGTGCCATCACGCTCGTACCGAATTCCACGCAAAGCGTTTCGGTCACCGCATCCACGACCGATTCCGCGGGTCCCGCGGACATCCTGTATGCCACATCCACCATCTACCGTTCGGGCGTCGGTGCGAACTGCGCGGCAAGCAGCCTCGATTGCTATACGCTCGCGAGTTCGAGCTGCGCATTCTCCGGATCGAGCTCCACGGTCACCTGCACCGCGAATATCGCCTACATCGCCCAGCCGACCGATACTTCCACGTATGCCGGCCAATCATGGATGGCTGCCGTCACCGTTGCGGGGGGAGGTGGCCAAGGGAATGCCGCGACCGCATCGGGGGTCACGCTCAATACGCTGCTCGCCCTCAATGTGACGACGTCGTCCGTGAATTACGGTCTTGTTGCGGCGAACGGCGCGTCCGGTAACCAGACGACCACGATCCAGAACGTGGGCAACGCCCCGATCTCCCTCGCTCTCTCCGGGACGAGCCCCGCACTTTCCGGGAATCCCTCCATCACCATCCCCGTGACGGCCGAACAGTATTCCACGACGACCTTCGCATGGGGTGCTGCGGCGCAGCTCGGCATCTCGACCTCCACCGTGCCCGGTTTCTCGCTTTCCGCACCCACATCCACGACCTCCACCGTGCAGGGGAACATCTATTGGGCGATCGGAGGGTTCATCGCTCCCACGGGAACCTATACCGGCACCATTTCCTTCACTGCGTCGCCCTAGCAAGCGTCGAAGTTATCCACAATGAATTGGCGTCCATGTCTGATATAATGAATGCAAGCTAACACAACACTATTTTATGGACGCACGGAGCATCGAAAGACGCAGAGTAATCGGAACGGCCATTGCGGTGGTCCTCATTTCCGCAGGGATAGGATTTTTCGGCCATGTGGTCTTTGGCGCGAACGTATCGAGTTCCGTCGTCGTCACGGCAACCGCGCCCACGATGGGTACGGTGACGGTGAACGGAGGGAATAACATCACGCTGAGCCCTGGCGGTACCGTGACGGTGCCCGTAACGGCCCAGGTGAACGACTATAACGGGTGTGCCGATTTCTCTTCCGGGACCACCACGGTCGCCCTGTGGTATTCCGTGGCGGGATCCTCCACGTGCATTTCCGGCGGCACGCCGGGGAATGAGAACACGTGCTATGTCGCCGCGGCGTTCACCACATCGACCTGTTCCGGTTCCATCGCGAACACGACGACGACCTTCAATATGCAATATTTTGCGAAGGCGACCGATGCTTCTTCGAGCGTACCGAGCTCGAATTGGCGCGCCACCGTGATCTTCAAAGCGCCCTCCGGTTCGACCACGAGCGCTGATTCCGCATCCGGGACCACACCCGACGTGCTCACGCTCCTTGCATTCAATCTTTCGACGAGCACGATCAATTACGGGAACGTGGGTGCCGGAGGGAACACCGCATCCCTCGACCCGACCGTGAACGTCCAGAATTACGGCAATTCCACCGATGGATCGTACCTTTACGGCACCGCAATGTTGAATGCCGCATCGAGCACGCTTTCCATGCCGACGTCCTCCCAGCTTTATGCGACATCCACATTCAATGCCGGCTCTGCGGGAACGCCCCTTTCGGACGTGGCGACCACGCAGATCTCGGGATTTTCCCTCACTGCGCCTACGACGATCTCCATTGTAAGCAGCTCCGTGTATTGGGGCCTCAGCGTCCCGGGTGGGACACCGACGGGGACCTACAACGCAACAAACACCTTTAGCGCCCTCTTCGTTTCATCGTAATGACCGGTCGCCGGACCTTGTCCTTGGCGCTCGGAGGGGATACTATGTCGAAGACCCTCACACTCGCACGATGAAACGTTCTCTTTATCCCATTCTCATACCCGCCCTCCTCCTCGCAATTGCAGGAGGGTTTTTCCTTTCCGCGCCGCACGCCGAGGCCGCCTTCGGCATCTCGCCGCCGTTCATCAATGCGTCCCATCTCGTTCCCGGTATCACCTATTCGCAGACCCTCTATCTCGTCCGCGATGATGCTTCCGCGAGCCTTCCCGTCACGGAGTCGCTGACCGTCCCGCAGGCGGTGCAAGGATGGGTCTCCCTCGATCAACCCACCAATTTCACGATCCCCACCGATACCCGCCAGTTTCCCGTCACGGTGACCATCAAAGTGCCTTCCGGTGCGGCGGACGGGACCTATAACGGCAATCTTTCCTTTACGACGATGCCGAATCAGAACGGGGAGGTCTCCGTGGCGCTCGGGGTGAACGTGATCCTCAACCTTACCGTGGGAAGCGATACGTTCGAACAGTATTCGGTCCCTCTCATCAACATCCTCGATATCGAGGAAGGATGGAATCCCAAGGTCTATGTGAAGTTCGATAACCAGGGAAACGTCGCGGAAGCGTTCGACGGGGCGACCTTCGAACTCTATGATCAATACGATTCGGTGCGTCTTGCGTACCTGCAGCTCCAGAGCGGTTTTCCCTCGACCCCGCCCTTCACGACCAAGGATTATACCGTGGAGTTCCCTTCGGATCTCCATCTCGGCGTGGGGAGCTACTGGGGGAACGTCACGTTCTACAAGAACGGCAATCCTATCGCAAGCCAGAAAATGGCGTTCCGCGTCCTTCCTGCAGGAACCCTTTCGGGATGGTGGGGCCTTGTATCCTATAAGATCGAGACCAATATATGGAGCATCGTCGCAGGCCTCATCATCATCATCGCTATAATCTATTTCATTGTCCGTCGCCGACGCCGTACCTATGGGGGGTAGGATGATAAAGGCTGCGGCGTCCGCCATCGCCGTACTCGCCGTAGCATGGGGATCGTGCGTAGCGTTCGCACCGGATTCCCGTGCGGCATCGGTTGGTGCATCCGTCCGTATCGTGATCTTGCCGAGCGCGCCAAGCAATCTCACTGCTTCGCCTGCGTCGGGGAGCAGCATCCTTCTTTTATGGACGAACAATGCATCGAACAACACCGGGTTCGCCATAGAGCGGGAATCCGGTTCATCCGGCTTCTCGCAGATCGCGACCGTCGGGCCCAGCATCGCCCAATACACCGATAACGGACCGGTTCCCAATGTGGCGTACTCCTATCGGGTCGCCGCATTCAACAATGACGGGTTCTCGCCTTATAGCAATATCGCCACCGCTACCATCGTGGCGGTCATTCCTCCTTCGGGCGGAGGCGGCGGAGGAGGAGGGGTGGCAGTGGCCGGTGGCGGGGGATATGCTCCTTCCGCATCCGAGGCACAGGCCTCCTTTGAGGGACTCGCATATCCCATGAGCGCGGTCTCGCTCCTCGAGAACGGTCAGATCATCGCCACGACGACGGCCGATGCGAATGCGAAATTCTCGTTCTCCGTTGCGAACATCACTCCGGGAGCGAACAATTTCACGGTGTCCACCGTGGACCCGAACGGCACCCCTTCGCTTCCGCAGACCTTCAGGATCTCGATGACCGCCGGCGCGAATACGATGGTGAGCAGTATCGTATTCCCGCCGACCATCACCACCGATAGGATCGAGGTCAAGAAGGGCGATCCGGTGATTTTCTCCGGATATGCCCTGCCCGGAAGCAAGGTCACGATCACGGTGCATTCCGCAGCCATCCTTACCGCCGAAACGTCCTCGGATGCGAATGGCGCATGGACCTATACTTTCGATACGGCAGCGCTTGCGTATGGGGATCATACGGCCATTGCATCCGCTGCCACGGATGCGGGTATGGCAATGCTATCCGAACTTCTTGCATTCTCGGTGGGGGATGCGAACGTCGCCGCACCTGCCATCCATCCGGGGGTGCTGAGGGGCGATCTCAACCATGACGGCAGGGTGAACCTCATCGATTTCTCCATCATGGCCTATTGGTACGGAAAGCCCGATCCTCCCGCCTACGTCGATTTCAGCGGGGATGGAAAGGTCGATCTCACCGATTTCAGCATCCTCGCATATTATTGGACCGGCTGATCCGCGTACGCACGCGGCGCCTTATTCCCATGATCCCATATCCCCCCCGCAGGCATCCCTTCATCATTCCCCTCATCGCCATTGGGTGCCTTTTTGCGGCCGCCTCCGCGCATGCCGCGGTGATCGACGTGTCCTCGGGGACGATCAGCATCGATACCCAGGGACAGTCGGTGAATGCGATCGAGCTTCATCTCTCCTTCGATCCCGGAAGGATCGCCATCACGAGAGTGAGCGATGGAGGGTCCATTGTGGACTTCTGGATAGAACCGCCCTCCGTGTCGAATGCATCCCACACCATCGATCTTGCCGGCATCATTCCGGGAGGACTTGAGACATCGAACGGGAAGATAGCATCGTTCACTGCGGTCCCCGCGGGATCCGGCGGGGGAGCGGTGAGTTTCAGCCTCGTCTCCGCGAAAGTGCTCCTCAACGATGGGAAGGGGACCCCTGCCGCGGTCACCGTCGTAAGCGCTCCTTTCGTCCTCCATGCGCAGACCTCTTCGCCGCCCGTTCCGGATACCACCCCGCCCGATCCTTTCATCCCTCAGATCGGACGTGATCCCGCCATCTTCGGCGACGCGTGGTTCGTGGCATTCTCAACGACCGATCCCCAGTCGGGCATCAACCATTATGAGATCATGGAGGGATCCCATACGGTCTGGCATGTTGCCGTATCGCCGTACCGGCTTTCCGATCAGAGCCTTTCGAGTAATATCTACATCCGCGCAGTGGACAACGCCGGAAACTTCCGCGTCGTCGAATTGCCTGCCGCGCATCCGCGTACCGGCACCGCGGCATCCGATCAGATCGTTCTGTTCATCACCGCATGCGTTATACTATGGATAGGTATATTCGCGATCGTATGGATGTGGACACGAAGAAAGCATTGACGGTGCGAGGCATCACAGTCCTTGCAGGAGCGTTCGCCGTGGCGGCGCTCTTTTCCATGCCCCGGCATGCTGCGGCGGCAACTCTCGATCTTTCTCCCGCCTCGGGGACCTATTCGGTGGGACAGCTCTTCGACGTGAGCGTCGATGTGTCCTCTCCCGATGCTGCGGTGAACGCGACCCAGGCGACGATCTCCTTTCCTCCCGGTACGGTGAACGTCGAGGGGGTGTCGGAGGACGGTTCGATCGCGAATCTTTGGGTGCAGCAGCCCTCCTATTCGAACACTGCGGGAACGGTTTCTTTCGCTGCCGTGACGGTGAATCCCGGATTCACCGGTACGACGGGACATCTCATCACGATCACGTTCCGTGCGGAGGCCCCGGGCAACGCCGAAATCTCCTTTATTTCCGGGGCTGCACTTGCGAATGACGGCAAGGGTACGAACATCCTTACCGCAATGAACGATGTCCAGGAGGCGATCACGGCATCGGGCGGGCCTTCCGCGTCAGCGGGCGCCCCGGGTGCGGGGCATCCGCTCGCCATCGCATCGGTCCCTGCGGTGAACGGACAGGATTGGTACGGCCTCAATTCGATAGTCTTCTCGTGGGACCTTCCTTCGGGTACCACCGGCGTGAACTATGCCATATCGAACGACCCTGGATATCAGCTCATGCAGCGACCCCGCGTTCCCGTCTCGCACGTGACGTACGATCTCAGCACTCTTACGGATGGCGTCTGGTACTTCTATGTGAGCATCGATCGCGGCGGATCCTGGTCGCCGGTCGCGGAGCGCATCCTCCGCCTTGATCGGACACCCCCGGATCCCTTTGTCATCGTGCAGCAGAACGCGGGTCCCTCCGGCGCATCGTCGCAGCCCGTGTTCCAATGGGTGGCCACCGATAATATGTCCGGGATCGCGTATTACCGCGCGAAGATAGGCGACGGCGCCTGGTTCGACCCCTCGTCCATCGAGCGGGACGGGCTTTATGTGCTCCCTCCGCAATCGCCGACGTTCTCCCGGACGCTCACCGTACGGGCATATGACAATGCCGGCAATTACCGCGAGGAACACGCCGTGTTCTCCGTGCTTCCCGTCGGATGTGCAGGGAACGCAGCGTGGTGCTCGATCGTCATCTTTTCGGAGTGGAACTGGTGGTGGATGGCCCTCATCCTCCTCGCCCTCTATCTCGCCGTGCGGCGCATCGCGGTCCTCAAAAGGAACATGAAGGACGAGTTCGCCCGATTCGGCGATGCACTCGAACGCGATCTCCGGAACATGACGGCGGATGGGGATGGCGGCAAGGAACGGGGCGGCAAGGAACACGGCGGGGATGCCGGGAACACCGGCGACACCGGGAACACCACGAACGCCGGCGGCAAAGAACATGAGAATGCCGCGGACAAGGTCCGCGATCGTGTGCGCGAAGAGATGGATGCGATCGATCGCCTATAGGTCCCGGGGCCGTTCGCCCTCCTTCTGGATCCTTGTGATGCGCAATGCGCCGTGATCGCCGCGTGCCGCGGCGAGGATCTTCATCCTTATCCCGTCCCGCATCGTCCAGCAACCTGGTTCAGGGGAGAAGGCATTGACCATATGGAGGATGTGCGTCGCCTTTTCCACGTTGCCCGCCGTTGCGGCGTCGAGGTCCGCTGCATCGACGAACGCATCGGCGGAAGAGAACTTCTTTGTGAACGTGGCGGCGTCATGGTCCTGGGGATGCGCGGCCGCGGTGCCGGCCATGAATGCCGGAAGCGTCTCCGCGAGCAGGTTCCCGCAAAGCGTGGCAAGCCGTTCTTCGAGGATCGTGTACGTTTCCGTATCGGGATCGAGGGGAACGGTCCTCTCCGCGAGCACGGGACCATGGTCCATCTTCGCATCCATGAGATAGATCGTACCCCCGGTCTCGCGTTCGCCTGCGAGGATCGCCGACTGCAGAGGCGATGCGCCGCGATAGTGAGGAAGGAGCGAGGGATGGACGCCAAGCGTGCCGAGGCGGGGGATGTTGAGCACCGCCTGCGGGATTATCTTTGCATACGCGGCGACGACGAAGGCATCCGGCGCAAGGGCGCGGAGCGATGCGATCAGTCCATCATCGAATGATCCGGGCTGCAGCACCGCGATGCCATGCTCCTCGGCCCGCAGCTTCACGGGGGGCGCGGTAATGACCTTCTTGCGCCCTGCGGGGCGGTCGGGATTGCAGATCACCGCGGCAGGAGGCATTCCGGCATCGATCATCTTTTGAAGGACGAGCGATGCGAATCGCGGCGTACCGAAGAAAATGTAGTTCATCGGGCCGGCATCATATCGTTTCTCATGACGTTTCCTCGTCGTGCACTTCTTTCGCACGGTCGATGAACACCATTCCATCCAAGTGGTCGCATTCGTGCTGGAACACGCGCGCAAGAAGCCCCCATGCTTTGATCTTCAGCGGTTTGCCGTTCTTATCCTGGCCTTTCAGCGTGAGCTGTTGCGCCCGGGCCACATCGCCGAACTTTCCCGGGATGCTCAAGCATCCCTCCTCGGAGGTGGCGGTCTCATCGCTCATCTTTTCAAGCTCAGGATTGAATACCGCATAGAATTTGAGGCCGCCGTGCGCATCGGGGACCTCCGCCACGAACATCCTGAGATCGAGCCCGATCTGGTTTGCGGAAAGTCCTATGCCATTCGCTTCGCGCATGATGCGCCGCATCCGGGCCACGAGCTCCCGTATCTCCTTCGGGGTGAAATTCGAGAATACGAAGGCCTTCGTCCGCGCACGGAGGATCTTCGCTCCTTTCGGATCGGAAAGGAGGACCATTTCGGGAGGGGTGTGTGCCGCACTCATGGGGATATTAAAGCTTATTTTCCCTTTCTTTGTCCATTGCGCTCCGTTGCTTCCTTCTTCTCGCCCCCTTCCGTTCCGCGGACGCGGGCAGTCGATTCCTGCGCGAGGATCGCCATGAAATACGCTCCTTTGTTCTTCACCTCGCCGCGCGTAGCGACATCTTTTGCGAGCGCGAGAATCCGGTCCGTACCGCGTTCCTTGGCAAGTTTGATGTAGAGCGCCTTATGGCGTTCATCGCCGAGGATCTCTGATACCTCAAGGCCGATAAGCTGATATTTCCGGTATACGTGAGATTCCTTCCCTCGCCGCGTAAGTTCCTCCAGATATACCTCTTTGAGGCTTTTTCCCGTCTTTTTCGGCATTGCCTTCATTGTAACGCAAAACGATGAATATCCTATAAAAAGTGGAAAATGGGTGATCCTTGCGTTATGATACGCATATGCTCGACATGAAGTTCATCCGCGAACACGCGGAGGAGGTGAAAGATGTGGCGCTGAGGAAGAATATGGACCCCGGCGTCATCGGCGAGCTCCTTGCGGTGGACGAGGAGCGTCGGATGCTCATGGCTGCCGCCGAGGCCATCCGCGCGGAACAGAAAAAGACGAAGGACCGCGAGACGGGTGCGGCACTCAAGGAACGGTTCAGAGAGCAGGAAGAAAAGCTTAAACCGGTGGAACAGAGGTTCGCCGAGCTCATGGCGCGTGTGCCGAATGTCATCTCCCCCGATACGCCGGCAGGGAAGAGCGATGCGGACAATAAGGATATCTTTCATTGGGGCGAGCCCCGCACGTTCGATTTCACGCCGAAGACCCACGTGGAGCTTGCCACGTCCCTCGATATCCTCGATTTCGATCGCGGTACGAAAGTGGGCGGCTTCCGGGGATATTATGTCAAAAATGACGGCGTGCTCCTTCAGATGGGCATCATGATGTATGCGCTCAACAAGCTTATGGAAAAGGGCTTTGCGCCCATGATCCCCCCGACCCTCGTCAAAGGGTTCCCGCTGTTCGGTTCGGGATATTTCAAAGGGACCTCCTACGACCCTGAGGTCGATGAGATCTACCAGGTGGCCACGTCCGACAAGGAGGCGACCGGGGAGAAGAGCAAGGACCAGAAGTTCCTCGTCGGTACGGCGGAACCTTCGCTGCTCGCCTATTATGCCGATGAAACGGTACCGGCGGAGAAGCTGCCGCTCAAACTGTGCGGGTACAGCCAATGCTATCGGAGCGAGATCGGGAGCTACAGCAAGGATGTGAAAGGCCTCTATCGCGTGCACGAGTTCATGAAAGTCGAGCAGGTGGTGCTTGCGCCGGCGGACATCGAGGTCGCAAACGCGCTCCAAGATGAAATGACCGGCATTTCCGGCGAGATGCATGAGGAGCTCGGCCTGCCGTATCGCCGGCTTGCGATATGCTCCGGCGATATGAGCGCAGGAAAGTACCGCGCATTCGACATCGAAGCGTGGCTTCCCGGCATGAAGCGCTGGGCCGAGACCGGATCGGCGAGCAATTTCACCGACTGGCAGTCGCGCCGCCTCAACGTCAAATACGTCGATCCGAAAACGGGCGAGCGCAGGTTCGTCTACATGCTCAACAATACCGCGCTGCCCTCGCCCCGCATTTTCATCGCCATCCTCGAGAATTATCAAACGAAGGACGGGAAGGTGGAGGTGCCGGAGGTGCTTCGGAAATACGTGGGTAAAAAGGTCATCGGGGAATGATCGTCAGCCATCATGCATCTTTTGAACGGTAAGCTCGTGAAGGAAGAGGACCTCGTCGTGTCCATCCGCGATCTCGGTTTCATGCGGGGTTTTGCGGTGTTCGATTTTCTCATCACCTACCGTGGCCAGCGGCCGTTCTATCTCGATCGGCACCTTGACCGGCTGTTCCGCTCTGCGGAGCTCATCGGGCTTGCAGTGCCGTGGGACAAGGCGCAGGTGCGCGCGTGGGTCATGGAGGCGCTTGCCGCGAACGCGGACGGGGAGGAGAAGGCGATCAAGATCGTCGTATCGGGAGGGCCTTCGCACACGCTTCTCCCTTCGGGGACGCCGACGATCGCGGTCATCATCGATCCGCGCTCGGCGCATCAGTTCCCCGATTCCTTCTATACGGAAGGCGTTGCCGTCATCACCGACAAGTTCCGCCGTTATATCCCCGAGGCGAAGTCCAACAACTATATCGAGGGCGTGAAGCAAGCGCAGACGGCGGCGCGCAGCGGCGCCATCGAGACGATCTATTACGACGATGCGCAGGTCTATGAAGGTTCCACGTCCAATGTGTTCGCGCTGGTGGACGGCGTGCTCGTGACGCCGAACGCGAACATCCTCGGCGGCGTGACGCGCGGCGTGCTTCTTGAGATCCTCCCGCCCGCAGGCGTTCCGGTGGAGGCGCGCGACATCACGATCGCAGATCTCCGGGCCGCACGCGAGATATTCCTCGCCGCAAGCAACAAGGAGGTGATGCCCGTCACGCATATGGATGGCGTTCCGGTGGGGGACGGCGTCCCCGGTCCGGCGACGAAGGAGGCGATGAGGATATTCCGCGAGTTCACACGTTCGGAAAATTGGTAGAAGGGCACGGGGGCGTAGTAGAATAGAGTGGTGCAGATCGCCCCATATGTCTCAGAACATCGCAAACGGCGCCAAAAGACGCGGCGCTACGTGTTCGGTGCGCTCGCGCTCTTCGTGCTCTACCTCATCCTTCTCGGCGCGGTCCTGTTCCTCGTGCGCGGGCCGCTTTTCCGGGTGAACAAGGTGGTGGTGACGGGAGCCCCGGGCATTGCGGATGCCGACGTCATCGCGCTCGTCGAGGCGGATCCTTCGGGCCATTTCGCCACCGGGTGGACGGGTGCGGTCCTTGGATGGAGGAACATGCTTGCATGGCCCGGCGCAACGCCCTCTTCCACGCTCCTACTCGCCCCCGAACTTTCGCGCATCGATATCTCGAAGGATTATCTTTCGCATACCGTGACGATCGATGTCACCGAACGCCAGCCTTTCGGGATATGGTGCTTCATGCCGAAAGGGGCCGCGTCCTTTGCCGCATCCCCGTCCCCGTCCTCATCCTCGTCCCCATCCTTCACGCCCGCCGCGACCGCACAGGGACAGTGCTACTGGTTCGATGATGCGGGCGTGCTCTTTGCGAAAGCGATGAACACGCAGGGGAACATTATTTTCGTGGTGAATGATTATTCCCAGTCCGACAGGGGTCTCGGTAGTACCATCCTCCCTTCCGAGTTCGATACGAATTTCTTTTCCGTCATGGATGTGCTTCGCGCCGCCGGACTCGGCGTGAAGGAAATCGATCTCAAGGACCTTTCTCTCGAGGAGGTGGACGTCCAGACGACCGCGGGCCCCGTCATCGAGTTCAGTCTCCGATTTTCTGCGGCGGATTATCTTCCCGTATTGAAGCAGCTTGCCGCGCAGAGCGGGTTCGCGGCGCTGCAGTATATCGATTGCCGCACCCAGGACAGGATATTTTATAAGTGACCCCAAGGGACCGGTGGGGAGGTCCGGGAACGGTCCGTGGGGGATGCTAGAGATGGTATACGAAGAGAGAGGTCCCGATCCGGTAATCCGGCGGCGGAAGATCTCCCATATCGCCGCCGATGAGCGTACCCTTATCTCCCGACGCGGGACGGAGGGCGGTGAGCCATGCATATGTATCCGATGCGTTGCGGGACATTCCCGGCGCGAGCGGCTGCGTGGCGAGTTCGAGCGTGTTCACGGAGACGGCGAGCCAGTGGATGCCGTGATCCGCGGGATTTCCTTTGCGCGAGGACCAGTTCACCTCCCGGTTCCCGAGATAGTATGCAGGATTGCCTCCGCCGAAATAATCCACGCCGATGGTGTGGATCTCCGGATGGGCATCCACGAACGCCTGCAACCGCAGAAGGTCCTGCCCCCAATCGTAGTTGGAATCCGTCACGAAATGATAGCCTCCCCACGTGCCTCCGCCGAGCTCGTTGAAATATGAAAGGAAGTATGGCGCAGTAAAGAGCACTTCGAGCGCGAACCAGGCGAGAAGCAGGACGAGGAAGGCGTATTTCGCGAGCGCAGTTCCCGCCGAGCGCGCCGCGGCGCCGATGCTCGAGAGGTCGAACCGCATGACCCACGAGCGCCATGCCCCTGCCGCGAGGATGAAGATGAGGGGGATCGTCGGCATGAGGTGCCGAATGCCGATGTTCAAAGGACTGTGCATGCTGTATCCCCAGTAGAGCGCGATGAACGATGCGAGCGAGAATTGCGTGAAATGGTCGTCGATGTATTCGCCGAACTGCCTGCACCACGCGCGGATGCGTCCGGTCCCTTCCGTCGTCGCATCGCGCGCCCGTCGTCGCATCGCGCGGAGCGTCCACCATGCGGCAAGGAGGATCCCGATGAGCACGATGATGAGCGTGGGAAGCGGTTCCTTGAGGAGGAAGAGCGCGGGGAAATATATCCAGCCCCCCGTCTCCTGCACCTTGCCGAGGAAATAGATCGTGTTCCCGCCGTCCACGCGCTGCAGCACCATGAGGATGCCGAGCATGTATTGGGCGATGGGCCGCGTGACATAGTGCTGCGACATCGCGATATCGGCATCGGCGAGGCAGCGCATGCCATGGCAGATCTGGCCTGCGGGCCCCGGCCCGCCCGCGAACGATCCGAGGATCGCCTGCGTATCGGAGGCCTGTTTTGCGATCGGTTCGCCCGAGGTGAAGAGGAAATACACCGGATAGACGATCACCGCATACCCGATGATGAATACGAGTGCCACCCTTCCCGCCCACCATCCGAACCGCCGCCAGAAGATACGCATGCGCCGCGCCCGCTCCGTCGTTCTCCAGGAGGGAAGCACGTCGCGCAGCCAGAGTACGATGCCGAGGAATATATAGAACGGTCCGAGAAGGGGAGCTGAGAATTTCGTGAGCTGGGCGATGCCGAACGCAAGTCCCGCATACCAGAGGTTCCTCCTCGAGGGATCGTCCACGAAGCGCAGGAAGAAGATGAGCGAAAGCACGATGCCGAACGCGGCACCCATATCCGTCGTCACATAGTGGCCGTTCGCAAGCACTGCGGGATCGAGCCCGAAGAGGAATGCGGGGAGAAGCGCCCAGAGCGGCCCGAGCGTCCTCCGCGCGAGGAACCATACGAGGACGATCGCGAGAATCGCAAGGAGGATCGGCATGATGCGGCCCACTCTCACGATGGCGTTCGCGTCATTCCCGGAATTATAGAGGAACTCGTATCCCATCGCCCATTCGCTGTTCACCTGGCTCGTCCAGGCGGGATTTGCGACGGGGAATGAGGGTCGCACGAAGAGCATCACGGGAAGCATCGCGAGCGCTTTCACAAGCGGAGGATGTTCCGGATTGAGGCGGTAATCGAGCATGCGCACATATCCGTAACCCGCGGGGATATGGGCCTGTTCGTCCATGATGGCGGAATCGGTCTGCGATGCCCATAGCATGAGGCCGAACGATGCGGCACAGATGATCGCGAGCGCAGCTACGGCCCATGCCGTCGTGAACTTCCGTAAGGTGTTCATATGGAGACAGTATAGGGCCCGCAGGCCGAATAATCCATCGCTCCCGGAGCGTCCGACGGGATGCGGATTTGATGGTACACTATACGGGTACGATGACCCCTATGGACGCATCCAAAAAACCGATGCAGGCGTCGCATCTCGATGAGGAAATCCGCACCGAGGAACTCGCGAGGGCCGTGATGGGACCGGGAGGCGGCTCCCGCGATCCGCGTGAATCGCTCATGGCGCCGAGGAGGAAGAAGCATTCCCGGCCGAGGGGCATCTTCTGGGCGCTTGCCGGACTTGCGGTCTTTTTCGTTGCGGCATTCGCGGGTTCGTATTATGTCGCGCATCAGGAGCTTTCCGCCACCGTCGCTGCAAGGGAGAGTTCGCTCAAAGCGGGCGTGGAATATCTGAAGGGCCTCGATCTCGCTTCGGCGACGCAGGAATTCTCTTCCGGGAACGCTTCCATGCCGGGATGGATCGATTCATTCGCATCGATCATGTCCGGCGGTCGCGGCGCGCTTGGCGCGTGGGATGACCTTTCGCGGCAGATGCTCACCCTCACCCAGAATCTCGGGGGCGCCGAAAAGGACCTGTGGGGGATCTTTGCAGACGCCTCGATCACGAATGGGACTTCTTCTTCCACTGCCACCACCTCCACCTCCACCACCACCACTGCTTTCGCTTCCGGGACGGCAGCGGTTCCGGGAAGTTCCCCTTCGCTGCTCGTGGGCGACCTTACGGGCATCCGCAAGGCACTCGATGCGATCAATGCCGATATGAACACGCTCTCCGGAGAGGGTGCTGCGCTCGGTGCATTGGGCATAGGCGCGCCTTCGGCCGCGAATTCTTCCAACTATCTCGCCTTCAAGACGGAGCTCGGTTCCGCGGAGCAGTTTTTGAATGCATTCACGCCCTGGTTCGGTGATACTGCGGCCACGCATCACGTGCTCGTTCTGCTTGAAAATCCCTCCGAAATGAGGCCAGGGGGAGGATTTTTGGGAAGCTACGCCGACGTATCCGTGCGCGGCGGTGCCATCATCGGCATTTCGGTCCACGACATCGCCGACGTCGATGCGGCATTCGCAGGGAAGATCATCCCTCCGACCCCGCTCCAGCTGGAGGAAAAGGGATGGCGTCCCGCGGACGGGAACTGGTTCTTCGATTTCCCCACTTCCGCATCGGCCACGATATCCCTTTTCGAGTCGTCATCGCTCTATGCGGATGCATCCACCACGTTCGATGCGGCGATCGCGCTCACGCCGCGCACGATCGGGGACATCCTTTCCCTCACGGGTCCCGTGTCCATCCCGGACACCGCACTGGGGATCGTTCCTCCGAAGGGCGCCCCCACCTCGACCATCTTTTCCTCCGACGGCCTTACCGAGGAGATCCAGGCTGTCGTCCAGGCGGGGCAGGCGAAGCGCGCAGGAAGTGTAGCGCCGAAAAGCGCGATCGGTCTCATCTGGAAGGAGGTGCTCTCGCGACTCGCATCCTCCACGACGGATGTGCAGCAGCAGCTCCTCAGCCTCGTGCCCGCATGGACCGCGAACAAGGACGCAATGGTCTATTTCAAGGATGGCGATATGGAAAACTTCATGCGGATCCTTGGCGCGGCGGGCGATGAGTTTCGGTTCCCCCAGAATTTCAACGGCGATTATCTTGCGGTTGCGAACACCGACGTGAACAGCGATAAGTCGGAACTGTATGTCTCCTCGACCATTGCGTGGACGGTGAGCATCGGCGCCCATGGCACCGCCACCGATCACGTTGCGATCGTACGGACCCATCGCGGCAACCAGGCGCCTCGCGCAGACTGGTGGTATCGGACGACGAATCAGGATTATCTTCAGATCATGGTCCCCGCGGGCAGCACGCTCGACAATGAGAAAGGAGGGTTCATAAAGAGGGTTCCGGCCCCCCTTGATTACGCGAAGGAGGGATATTCCCCCTATCCGCTCCTTGCCGCGATCCAATCGAGCACCATGCCGCTCTTTTCCATTCCCGGCGTGACGGTCCGTTACGGGACTACGCGCGGAGGCGACGCATCGCAGACGCCCGATCCAGGGAGGACGGTGTTCTCGGTATGGGACCGCACCTATCTCGCAAGCACCACGGAGATCACGTTCGACTATTCCCATCCGCTCTATGCCGCTCCGGAGGACGGCACGCAATATGAGTTCGTCCTCGAGCGCCCTTCGGGCGCGGCAGGGGAATATAAAGTGGAGATCGACGCCCCTCTGGGATATGTGTTCGCCGAGAACGAGCTTGCGAGCTTCCTTTACGACTCCACAAGCACGCCTGGACGCCTGGTCTTCGATCTCACCCTTCAGAAGATCTGAAGAGCCTTCGGGGCGCCCTATTCCCGGGCGTAACACGCGGCGTATTCATTCGTATCTACCATGGAACGGAACAATGTGACATCCGATCATCTGACCAAGCTCGCGCTGCGCATGAAGCGAGGTGACCGCCGTGCGGCGGAGGCTCTTTATGACGATCTTCTGCCAAAGGTATACGGGTTCCTGTTCGTGCGTACGGGCAAGCGCGAGATCGCGGAAGATCTCGCCCAGGACGTCTTCGTGAAGCTTGTGGAGAAGATCGGTATGTTCAGTGAGGATCGCGGAAGGTTCACGGTATGGTTCTGGCAGATCACCCGCAACGTCCTCATCGATCATTACCGGGAAAAGAAGGAGACCCCGTTCTCCGTGTTCGATGACGAGGCGGTGGAAGGTATGGCCGTCGTGGAAATGCCGGATATCGAGAAAAGGATGCGCTACGGGACCCTCAAGGAATTTGTCGCAGGTCTTCAGGATGATGAACGGGAGCTCTTCGAATTGCGGTATGCCGCAGAGATGCCGTACCACGACATCGCCGCGCTACTCGGCAGATCGGAGGGGTCGCTCCGTGTTGCGGCCATGAGGCTGAAGGAAAAGATAAAAAAAGAACTTGGATCATGAATCGGTTCACCCATCACGATAGGCTTCCCCGGAGGATCAAATCCGCACTCGCGCCCGAGCGCCGTTTTGCCGCAGATGCGAAGCACCGATATCTTGCCCTTTACGATGCTGCGCATGGTCTTCCCGCGCCGCATGGGTCGGGATGGCGCGCCGCATGGAGGTCCGCCGCCGCCATGGCGGCGATCCTCGGCATTGTGGCGGGTACATCGGCGTTTGCCGATGTCCGGAACGTGCCCCCCACGAACATGTTGTATCCTCTGAAGCGCCTCGCGGAGAATGTCCAGCTCGCCGTGACGCCTGCTGCGGCAAAGCCCACCCTCGAGCTTTCCTTCGCGGCCAGGCGGGCGGAGGAGATCAATGCGATCGCATCGAATCCCGATGCGGCAGCCTATGCGCCGCTCGTGAGGAATCTCACCAAGAATCTCGATGCCGAAGTGAGCAGTTCGCTTGCCGACGAGGCCCGCACCCCCTTGAAGGGGGAGGCGCTGCTTAAATTCTGCAATTCCGTGGCTCCCGCATCCGAAGGGGCGTACGCGACGACCACTCCTGCTTCGACCTCCTCCGTTTCCCTTCCTGTCCCGGGAGAAGGGGGTGGCCGCGACGGGAAGATGAGCGTCGGGGAGCGCGTGGCCGCGGAACACGGTCTTTTTGCGCGGGCTGCGAGCGATTGTCCTTCGGTGATATCGGGCGGCGCGCCGACGTCGACCGGCGGCGATCCCGGACAGAATGGCACCGAGACCGGGCCTGCGTCCGGACCGTTCGCCCCCTCATCCGCTTTTCGGGGTTTCGGTGGCGGCCAAGGAGAGGGATCATCCTTCCATGGACATGCATCCGGGGACTCGTTCCAGGCATCGTCTTCGGGGAACGCATCCTCATCCACACCCCAGATCTTCGTGGGCGATGCCCCTTCCGGAATCTCGGGGAATCCTTACGGGGAGAAGGACGGAGGGGATGGGGGAAGATCTCAATTTCCGGGATCGTTCGGACGATGACGATGTCCGCGAGATGAGGATTTCCCTGCACCTCCTCTGCGTGGTATCATGTCCCGTATGACGATAGATGAATTCAAAAATGCCGATCTCCGGGTGGGGGAGATCACCGCTGCGGAGCCGGTGGAAGGGTCGGAAAAGCTTCTTAAATTGAAGGTCGATCTCGGAGAGGAAGCGCCCCGCCAGATCCTTTCGGGCATCGCAAAGCATTATGCCCCCCAGGACCTCGTGGGAAAAAAGGTCGTGATCATCGCGAATCTTGAACCGCGTATGCTCATGGGACACGAAAGCAGGGGGATGCTCCTTGCCGCGCATGCCGCGGACGAGGCTCCTATACTCCTTCTTCCGAGCGGCGACGTTCCTCCCGGTGCGAAGATCTCCTGAATGGAGCGTCTGCGTATCAACAAACCCATATCATTGAACTTATGAAACAAGGATTTCTCATCGCAACATTCGTCGTGCTCGGGGCCGTCATCATCGGCGCCACATCATGGTATGTGAACACGAACATCAATAATCCTTCGAATATCGCATTCACCGCGAACCAGCAGGCCGCCGCTCTGCAATCGGCGCCTCAGACGGCATCAGCAGCAGCAACATCAACTAACTCACCTACATCATCCATGGAAGGACTTCAGATAAAGGACATCACGGTCGGCACCGGGACGGTCGCCCAGAACGGCGATACGGTCACCGTGAACTATATCGGCACACTCGACAACGGCACGACATTCGATAGTTCCTATTCGCGCAAGCAGCCTTTCAGCTTCACGCTTGGTGTGGGGCAGGTGATCAAAGGATGGGATCTCGGCGTGCTCGGCATGCGTGTCGGCGGTACTCGTGAGCTTACCATCCCTCCCGCGCTCGGCTATGGCGCACAAGGGGCGGGCGGCGTCATCCCTCCGAATGCGACACTCCACTTCACGGTCGCATTGCTCTCCGTGGGCAATCCGGCGGCAGGGCAGTAGTCGGAACATCGATCCGGAGGGAAGGGGCGCGCGACGTGAGGTCGCGCGCCTTTTTCGTATCCTCTTCAGGGGAATTTCATCCCTCTGCGCTACGATGCGGAAATGGCGTCTTGTCTTCCGATGCCGGCATGCGTCTTTTGATCGCAGAACGCGAGCCGCGGATGGCCGCGTATCTCATGAAGGAACTGAGACGCGAGGGATTCTCCCCCGATGCGGCATCTTCGGATCCCGAGATCCTTGCGCGCATCAAGGGGTTCCCCTACGATGCGGCGGTGTTCGACGCCGATTCCTGCCCCGGCGTGCTTTGTTCCGTACGGATGCGGGGCGCATCCTTTCCCATCCTCGTAGTTTCATACGATGCCGCTCCCTCCTCGAGGGCCGCCTTCCTCGATATGGGCGCGGATGATTGCCTTTCGAAGCCGTTCGCGATGGTGGAGCTTGTGGCGCGATTGCGGGCCCTGCTTCGGCGTACGCCACGGCTCGAGGGTCCCGTGCTGCGGGTGGGCGATCTTGCGCTCGATACGGTCGCGCAATCCGTGGCACGCGGCGGCACGGCCCTTTCCCTCGGACGGCAGGAGTTCGTGCTCCTCGAGTACCTCATGCGCCACGCCGGCGTGCCTCTCACCCGCACCATGATCCTTGAACATGCCTGGGATATGAATGCCGATATCCTCTCGAACACCGTGGATGCGCACATCTGCTTTCTGAGGGCGAAGGTGGATAGGGGAGCATCCCCGGACCGGCATCTCATCCGGACGGTGCGAGGATATGGATACAAGATCGATGCAGGTTCGGGCGCATGATATTCCGGCCGTCCGGCGTAGTATCATAAGGAACGGGACTGACGTACGCCGGAAGCGTCATGCCCCTCCGATTTCTTTTGTAGTACACTATATCCCATGAACACCACCACGAACGGGCGCTCGCGCGTGCCTACGCATTTCATAATCCTCGGCGCGACGGGGGATCTTATGGCAAAGAAGATCGTTCCTTCGCTTTTCAGTCTTCAGGAGAAAGGTTCCCTTCCCGACGATTTCCGGATCATCGGCATATCCCGTCGCGATTGGAACGATGACGACCTTAAGCGGCACGTGGAGGCCATTCTCAGCGTGAAAGTACCGCAGGCGCCCGCGGATTCGGTGAAGCGCTTCCTTGAGAGGACGACCTATCATAAGATCACGTTCGATGCCGTCGAGGATTACCGCGCGCTCGCGGAGCGCCTGCGTGCGGAGGATTCCCGGCTCGGAATGTGCTCGAACAAGCTTTTCTATCTTTCCGTCCCGCCGCAGTTCTATGACACCATATTCTCGAATTTCAAGAAGACGGGTCTCAATATGGAGTGCATTCCGGAGAACGCCGCGGCAAGCGATGCGATGGATGGATGGACCCGTATCGTCGTCGAAAAGCCGTTCGGGAGCGATGAGCGCACCGCGAAGATGCTCGATGCGAGGCTTGCGGAGATATTCCGTGAGGACCAGATCTACCGCATCGATCATTACCTCGCCAAGGAGACGTTCCAGAATATCCTCGCGTTCCGCTTTTATAACAATCTCTTCGAGAAGAACTGGGGGAAGGATCTCATCGAGAAGATCTATGTCCGCGAGCTCGAGAATATCGGCGTGGAGGACCGTGGCGCGTTCTATGACGACGTAGGCGCGCTTCGCGACGTCGGACAGAACCATCTGCTTCAAATGCTCGCCCTTACCACCATGGACGCTCCGCGCGACTGGACCGCGGAATCGGTGCGCGCCAAACGGGCCGAACTCATCGGCATGCTTGTAAAACCCACGCTCGCGGAGATAAAGACCTCGACGTTCCGTGCACAGTACGAAGGCTACCATTCCATCAAAGGGGTTCGCGCCGAATCGCAGACGGAAACGTATTTCCGCGTGCGAGGATATCTTTCGCATCCCTCATGGGAAGGGGTGCCGATCATCATGGAAGCAGGAAAGCGCCTCATGGCGCCGGAGGAGAAGGCCGCGCACAAAGAGATCACGGAGATCGAGGTGGTGTTCCGCCATCCTTCGCCGTGCCTCTGTCCGTCCGATGGTCCGCACTACCAGGACAGGGTCGTATTCCATCAGGATCCCTTTGAGGGCATCACCATCCATTTTTGGGCCAAAAAGCCCGGATTCGGCATGGAGGCTGAGGAACGGAAGTTCGAGTTCGCACATCAACATGAGACCCGTACGGGGCAGTACACCGAAGAGTACGCGAAACTCCTCCTCGATTGCATCAAGGGCGATCAGACGCTTTTTGTATCGAGCGGCGAGATCGTCAATATGTGGCGCTTCATCGATCCCATCGTGAATGCGTGGCGCGGCGGCGCAGTGCCCCTCCATCGTTATGCGCCGGATAGCCGCGCGATCGCCGCCGAGGCCGCGGTAATCGATGAGACCCCGAACAGCGCGCACAAAGGAGGAGCATCGGGTTTACGGCCCCTGATGCCGAAGACGATCGGCGTGTTCGGTCTCGGGAAGATGGGGGCCAATGTGGCGCGCCAGCTTCACGAGAAAGGCTGGACCGTCATCGCATCCAATCGTTCCCAGGGCCCCGTTGCAGAGCTTGCGGCAGAAGGTATCGAGACCGCGCCGTCGCTCGGCGAGATGATCGAACGTCTGCCTCGCACATCCCCGCGCGTCGTATGGCTCATGATCACGGCAGGGAAGGCGAACGACGAGCTCATTTTCGGGAAGAACGGACGCGGCGGTCCCGACAGCATCGTCCATCATCTGAGGAAGGGCGACATCCTGATCGATGCCGCGAACGCATTCTATGAGGACACTGCGCGCCGGGCGAAATTGCTCAAGAAGCGCGGCATCCGGTTCGCGGACGTAGGATTCTCGGGCGGTCCCGGGGGTGCGCGCCGGGGTGGTTCGCTCATGATAGGCGGCGATAAGAAGGTCTATGAATATCTTGAGCCGCTCTTCCGCGATCTTTCCGTGGCGGACGGGTATGCCCATTTCGGGGATGCCGGCGCCGGCCATTTCGTGAAGATGGTGCATAACGGGATCGAGTACGGCATGATGCAGGCCATCGCAGAAGGATTCGCCATCATGAAGAAATCGAAGTTCAAGCTCGATCTCGAGAAGGTGACGCGCATATACAATCACGGTTCCGTCATCGAATCGCATCTTGTGAAATGGCTTGAGGAGGCGTATCAGATTTACGGACAGGACCTTGCGAAGATCTCCGGTTCCGTGAACTATACCGGTGAAGGGGAGTGGACGGTGAAAACGGGCAGGAAACTGAAGGTTCCCACCCCGGTTATCGAGGATTCATTCCGTTTTCGCGTCCGTTCGAAACGCTCCCCGAGCTATGTCGGGAAGGTCCTTTCCGCGCTGCGCAACCGTTTCGGCGGTCATTCCATCGAGGGGAAGTGATCGGTATCCGAGAGCGCTCCTGCGCCGTGGTATACTTGAGGTATGCATGACATCAAGTCCCTCAAGCCTGTCATCGAGGAGCAGCTCTCCAAAGACCCCGCGGACGTCTCCATCATCAAGCTCGTCGACCTTCTCGTCGAGTATGCCTATGCTGCAGGAGCCTCCGACATCCACATAGAACCCACGAAGGACGAACTGCGCATACGCTATCGCATCGATGGGCTTCTTTATGATGTGTTCAAGGACCCGAAGGCGAAGATGGAAATCCATCCCGAGGTGATCAGCCGCATCAAGGTTCTTTCCGGCCTCCGGACCGATGAGCACCTTCTTCCGCAGGACGGTCGCTTCCGGGTGAGGATCGAGGATACCGCCGACGTGGACGTCCGCGTTTCGATCATTCCCACGTATTACGGCGAGAATGTGATCATGCGCGTGCTTGCGAGGATGCAATCGTTCGATCTCGCTACGTTCGGATTCCCGCCCGAGGACCTTCAGAAGATCAAGAAGGCGATCGCGAAGCCCTACGGCATGATCCTTGCGAACGGGCCGACGGGGTCGGGCAAGACGACGCTGCTCTATGCCATCATGAAGCAGATCAACCGCCCGGATACGTCGATCATCACGATCGAAGACCCCATCGAATATTCCCTCGATGGCACCACGCAGATCCAGACGAATAGCGACGTGGGACTCACATTCGCGAATGGCCTGCGGTCGATCCTCCGCCAGGACCCCAACATCATCATGGTGGGCGAGATCCGCGATGAGGAGACCGCCTCCATCTCCGTGAACGCCGCGCTCACGGGGCATCTCCTCCTCTCCACGCTTCATACGAACGATGCCGCCACGACGTTCCCGCGCCTTCTTGATATGGGCGTGCCATCCTTCCTCGTCGCCTCGACGGTGAACGTCGCAGTGAGCCAGCGTCTTGTGAGAAGGCTCTGTGAGAACTGCAAGAAGCAGCACGTCCTTTCGGAGGAGGAGGTGAAGAGCCTCGCCGAACTTTTCCCGAATCTCTCCCCGGGGACCGCGTTCTACGGTCCCGGAGGATGTCCGCAGTGCAACAACACCGGATATCAGAGCCGTATCGCCATCCACGAAGTGCTCGAGGTGGATGACACGATACGCAAACTCGTGATGAGTCGCGCAAGCGCCCAGGATATCCGCCAAGCGGCGATCGCCTCGGGAATGCGGACCATCGCGGAGGACGGCCTTACCGCCGCCGAAAAAGGGCTCACTTCGATCGAGGAGATCCTGCGCGTCGTGCAGGAGTGACGGTTCCCGCATCCACACCCGAATTGCTATGGCAGGAAATCCCAGCTTCTTTTCAAAAAGCTTCGAACATCTCTCGCTCCAGGACAGGATCAATTTTGCGCGCCATCTCTCGCTCATCATCAAAGCGGGCCTTCCGCTGTATGAGGGACTCAAGATCGTCCAGAAGCAGACGGAATCCCCGGTCCTTAAAAAGGTGGTGGACAGCCTCATCATCGATGTGAACAACGGAAAGTTCCTTGCGGATGGACTCGCTAAATACGAATATCTCTTCAGCGGCTTTTTTGTGAACATCGTCCGCGTAGGGGAGGCGAGCGGGACCCTTTCAAAGAACCTCCTTTATCTTGCCGATGAGCTCAAGCGTTCCAAAGAGCTCGAGAGCAAGGTGAGGTCCGCCATGATCTATCCGCTCGTCATCCTTGTGGCGACGATCGCCATGGCGGGTTTCCTCGTTTTTTACGTGTTCCCCAAGCTCATCCCGGTGTTCACCGGCATGAATCTCCAGCTTCCCATCACGACCCGGATCATGCTCTCGGTGCTCTCGCTCCTGCAGCATTACGGCCTTTATATCTTCGGGGTCCTCGCTGTCGCGATCGCGGGCGCGTGGGTCGCGCTCAAGAACAGCAAGGCGGTCAAATACCTTGCGGACAAGAGCCTCCTTTATATGCCCGTCGTCTCCGATCTCGTGGTGGGCGTGAACATGGTGAACTTCACCCGCGTGCTTGCGCTTCTCATGAAGAGCGGCATCAAGATCGTGGAGGCGATCACCATCACCTCGTTCACGTTCAATAATGAGATCTATCGCCAGGCGCTCACCGAAGCGGAGGACGAGATACGGAAAGGGGGACAGCTCGGCGCCTTCCTTGAATCGCGCCGACACCTTTTCCCTCCGCTCGTATCGGGGATGGTCCTCATCGGGGAGAATACCGGCGATCTCACCGGCAACCTCGAGTATCTTGCGGAGTATTACGACCAGGAGGTGGACCTCAAGCTCCACGGGCTCACTGCGCTCATCGAACCGTTCATGCTGCTCCTCATGGGTGCAATGGTGGGCTTCATCGCGCTTTCCATCATCACCCCCATCTATTCCATATCCCAAGGGCTTGCATCGTGACCGTCCATGACGAACGATCCGCGAAGGGGCATCACCCTCATCGACCTCATCATCAGCATCTCCATCATCGCGCTTCTTTTCGGAGGCATCTATGTGGTCTATATATCCATTGAAAGCTCCATATCCGGCGCCGCGGTGCGGACGGCCGCAGTCGCGGCGATCGATAACGAGCTTGAGATCGTGAGGAATCTTCCCTATGAGGACGTGGGAACGATCGGGGGTATCCCCGCGGGGGTCATCCCGCAGGCACAGACGGTTTCCCAAGGGAACTATCTTTTCTCCCTTCAGACGACCGTGCTGAACATCGATGATCCGTATGATACCTCGCCTTCGAGCTCGCCCGTCGCGGATTATAAGCTCGTGGATATCACGGCGGCCTGCCTCCAGTGCGGGAATGCCGCAGCGGTTGAGATCACGACGACCGTTGCTCCCACCCGCCTCGCGCAGGGAACGCCCTACGGGTCCATCTTCATCAACGCGATGAACGCAAGCGGCCTTCCTGTTGCGGACGCCACGGTTCAGGTGGTGAACGCGTCCGTGACGCCGAGCGTCGATCTCACCGACACCACGAACGCAAGCGGCGTCCTCAAGCTCATCGGTGTCCCGACGAGCACCCAGGGCTACGGGATCTTCATTTCCAAGCCGGGATATACCGTTGCGCAGACCTATCCTCCCGGAGGCGCGGGCAATCCGAATCCCGTTCAGCCCGACATCACCGTGGCGACCGCGACCGTGAGCCAGGTGACCCTTGCCATCGATCGCGTGAGCGCGCTGGATGTTGCCACGGAGGATGACCGCTGCAATGCCGTAGCGAGCCAGCCGTTCTCCGCCATGGGACAGAGGATCATCGGTACGAATCCCAATGTGCTTGCGTTCTCCACGACCACTCAGACGTCCTCCTCGGGGACCGCGGTGCTTGCGGATCTCGCGTGGGATACGTATACGCTCGCATTCGGCGGGACGGGGTTCGATCTTGCGGGGACCATTCCGCTCGATCCCGTGATACTCCCGCCGAACACCGCTCAACCTTTTGCATTCATCCTTGCGCCCGCGGCAGACCCCTCGCTCCTCGTTACGGTGAAGGACGCGATGACGGGCGCCGGGATCCCGCAGGCTCAGGTGGGACTTGTGAACGGCGGGACCTCCTTCACCCTTACGACCGATCACGCGTTCATCTCGCAGAGCGACTGGTCCGGAGGCGCGTATGCCGCACAGAACGGCGGCATCGATGCCTCTTCCCCCGGCGTCATCACGCTCCTTGCGAACGCCTCGTCGAGCTATCCGACGTCCACCCTCGATTGGCTTGAATCGAATACGTTCGATGTGGGAGGCGCGAGTTCGACCTTCAATGCGCTTTCCTGGGTCCCGATCTCCCAGCCCGCGGGAACGTTCGTGGAGTTCCAGGTCGCCGCCGACAATGACAATGCCACATGGAACTTCGTGGGGCCCGACGGCACGTCCGCAACGTATTTCACCGCAAGCCCCGCGGTGCTGCCTGCATCGCTCGCGGGGAACCGTTATTTCCGCTACAAAGTGTTCATGGAGACGGGGAGTCCGTCCCTCACGCCCTCGGTGAGCGGCGTGACGCTGGATTTCGCGGCGAATTGCGTTCCTCCCGCGCAGGCGCTTTTCACGAACCTTCCTCAAGCCACCTATTCGCTCAGTGTGGCCGCTTCCGGATATGCCCAGGCGACCGGTACTGTCGCCGTGGGAGCGGGGGAGCAGTCGACCACGATACTTATGACGCCCAATTGATATCATCCTACGCCATGCGCATCCCTCATCCACGATCCCATCATGAGAGGTCCCGAGCCGGTTTTTCGCTCGCCGAGGTCCTTGTCGTCGTTGCGATCGCCGTCGTCGTGGTGTTCGCGGTGAGCAATTTCGGCTCGAGCCTCGATTCCCTCGGATTCCTCGTGACCACGCAGCTGCAGTCCGCATCCGACGTGAACCAGTCGCTCCAGATCATGGCGGGAGAGATGAAATCCGCGGAATCATCCGCGAACGGGGCGTTCCCCGTCGAATCGGCGGGTACGAGCTCATTCGTGTTCTACAGCGATGCCTATCGGAGCGGCGTCCCCGACAGGGTGCGGTATTTCTATTCCGGATCGACCATCTACCGGGGCGTGACCGCGCCCACGGGCACACCCGCGATCTATCCTTCATCCTCGGAGATCGTCACCGATTTCATCGATCATATCTTTCTCATCCCCTCATCATCGCTCTTCTCCTATTACGCGAGCGGATATATCGGGACCCAGCCGCCGCTTGCGACACCTGCCGTCCCGACGCAGGTCGCGCTTGTAAGGATCTCCTTCGAGGTGGTCGCGAATGCCAGTTCCGGCGCGGCGCCGCCCCAGCCGTTCTCGCTGCTTGTGGGATTGAGAAACCTTGAACAGAACTGAACGGCATGCGCATATCAGAAACGATCTTGCATGGAGAAGGACCCGCATCCCCGGTGCGCGGCCAGCTTGCGGTAGAACTCCTCTTCCTTGCCGCGCTTGCCGTCACGCTGATCGGGGGATTTGCGTCGCTCGCGGCGGCGTTCCTCACCGCGTCGGTGCATTCGCGCGACGATGCGCAGGCCCTCGCCATCGCGGAAGCGGGCATCGCGTACTATCAATGGCATCTCGCCTATTCTCCCACGGATTTCACCGACGGCACCGGGAAGCCGGGCCCGTATGTCCATGCGTACTACAACAAGAACGGTACGGCCATCGGTACGTTCACGCTGTCGATCGCGCCGCCTCCGTCCGGGTCCACCATCGTCACCATTACGAGTTCCGGGACGGTGAACGCCGACCCTGCGATCGCGAAAGCGGTCACCGTGCGCATGGGGATCCCTTCCTTCGCGCAGTATGCATGGGTTCTCAATAGCCCCGTCTATTTCGGATCGACGGCACAGGTGTACGGCGTCATCTATTCGAACAGCGGCATCCATTTCGACGGTGTGGCGCACAACGCCGTCGAAAGCGCCGTTACCACGTTTTCGGATCCCACGAACGGAGGACAGACCGAGTGGGGCGTCTATACCGATGGCCCTCCCGCGGACCCGGCGCCGCCTACGCCGCTTCCCACGGGCACCTCCCCGATCTTCCTTGCGGGCCGTGCGATCGGGGTTCCCGCGGTCGATTTCACGGGGATCACCCAGGACCTCGCTGCCATAGAAAGTTCCGCGCAGAGCAGCGGTTATTACGCCTCCAGTTCCGGCGCATACGGATATGACCTTGCCCTTTCATCCACCACGTTCACGGTCTACAAGGTGACGAAACTTGTCGCGCCTCCGCGCTATTGTTCGAATGCGTACAGCCAGCCGGGATGGGGGACGTGGAGCATCCAATCGGAGACGTTGTATGCGACGGGGACCATTCCCCAGAACGGCGATATGTTCTTTTCTGACAATCTGTGGGTGCGCGGCATGGTGGACGGCGTGCGGGTGACGATCGGGTCCGGCGTATTTCCCGCGAACCCCTCGACCTATACGAACATCACCGTGAACAGCAGCACCTATTATACGAATTACAACGGTTCGGACACGATCGCGCTCATCGCGCAGAACAACCTCAATATCGGCCTTGTGAGCGATAACAATCTTACGATCGATGCCGCGCTCATCGCCCAGAACGGAAACATCAACCGGTATTATTACGGTTCCTCGTGCGGAAGCACGTATCTCAGGAACCAGCTCACGACATTCGGCATGATGGGAAGCTATCTTCAATCCGGGGTCGCCTATGGGAATCCGGTAACGAGCGGATACCAGAACCGCACCTACGACTACGACGCGAACCTCCTTTACAGTCCTCCGCCGAGCTTCCCCCTCACGACCAGCGGATATGTGCTTCTTTCGTGGCAGCAAGTGCAATGATGCTGCCGGCAGTGGTATGATGGAACCATGGATTCCCGAAGGGGGCTCTCCCTTATAGAGATCATCATTGCGATCACCATCATCACGATCGTCTCTGTTGGCATGTATGTCGTCTCGAATCCCGGGGGGCAGCTTGCGGCTGCGCGGAACGAACGGCGGAGCGCCGATCTGCAGACGCTGCTCATCGCCATCCGCGAAAACGTCGCCGATCAGGCCAATGGCCAGTTCGGATGCGCCGCAGGACCCCTTCCCTCGGGGCCGACCGATATGGGGAGCGCGTCGGGGAGCTATGATATCGCGCCTTGCCTCATCCCTTCCTATCTGCCCGTGCTTCCGGTGGATCCGAATGCCACGAGCGCGCATTACGTCTCGGTCTCCGATTACGATACGGGCTACGCTATCATGATGAACGCATCGGGAACGATCACGCTTTCGGCGCCGTATGCGGAACTCGGCAAGACGGTCACGATAAGCCGCTGACGAAGCCGTTGACGGCGATCACTGCTGCGGAGGAAGATATACCGGGCCGTACGCCGCGAGCGTGGAGGAGTCGTGCGAGGCGACGAGCAGGTAATAGTAAGGATCGTTCAGCGTTCCATCGACAAGGCTCAGGGAATACGATCCCGTCGTGCCCGGATTGTTCTGGGTGAGCAGTTGGTTCCACGGTCCCGAGGAGGAGGGTGACCGCGAGATCACGATGAGGTTCGTACTTGTCGGGAGATCGCGCCATTCCATCTGGATGCTTTGATTCACGTGCTGCACCGAAAAATTGACGCTCGTCGTTCCGTATGCGGTGATCTGCGCCTGGGGATTATAATAGGGGATCCCGTAAGGATACGATGTGCCGCCGGACGGAACGGTCCCCGAGGATGCCCCGCTTACCGAGGTGGTGGCGGAAGACGTCGTCGTGGAGGCTGTGATCGAGGACGTCGTGGTGGTGGACGAGGTGCTTGTTGCCGTAGCGGTACCGCTCGCCGGACCTCCTTGGGTTTGCGTTCCGTGTATCGGCGCAGTGGATGTCGCGAGAGAAGGTTCGGTGATTCCCGAGGTCCACATCACCGTTTGACCTCCCGCGGTGCCGGACGTGCTCGCCCCGGTCCCGGTCGCATTGCCGTTGCCGGTCCCTACTGCCTGCACATAGAACGAGTATCCTCCGAGTGCGATATTGCCGAGGGCGATCGAGGACGTCCCTTCCGCACGCATGCCTGGTGCGATGGATATCGTCTTCCAAAGGGACCAGTGTTCCGAGGGAGTCCCCGTTTTACCGCGGAACACATTGAGCGCGTCGGTTCCTTGGGGCAGATCATTCCAATGCACGACGAGCGTGCGGGATCTTCCCGATCCTTTGATGACGAGCGTGACGCGGGTCGGTGCGGGAGCCGCAGGGACGGTTGAGGTTGCCGCAGGGGACAGCTGCGACCCTCCGGCAGGAGCACCTCCCGCCCCCGGGAAGAAGGCTTTATAGATCATTCCTGCTGCAGCGAGGATCACGAACACGGCGAGCGCCCCCGTGATCATAGAGTTCCGTGAAAGGGGCGGACGTCCTTTGTCCTGATTTTTAAGGATTTTCATGACCGCGATATGTATCAATTATATGCCCCCTTCAAGGGGTAATCCACAGGTTTGCACACAAATCGTCCTTCCGGGGGTATAATCAATGAATGCTCCCCAACGACATAAAAACCTATAATAAGCAGTTCGAGTACGAACCGGTGGTCGAGAATGCCCAGAAACTCAAGAAATATGGGAGTTTTTTGATCGTTGGGATGGGGGGATCCCACCTTGCCGCAGACCTCATACGGGTATGGCATCCGGAGATAGATCTCCATATCTGGTCGGATTACGGGCTTCCGAAGCTCGCCGATAAGGACTTCAAGGATCGTCTCGTGATCCTGTCCTCGTATTCCGGGAATACGGAAGAAGTGATCGATGCGTTTACTGCGGCGAAGGCGAAAAAGCTTCCCATAGCGGTCGTTGCCGCACGCGGAAAACTCCTCACACTCGCGCAGAAGAACAAGATCCCCTTTGTCGCCATCCCTGATATGAAGATCCAGCCGCGCATGGAGACGCCGAGGATCCTCAGGGGGACACTTGCCCTCATGGGCGAGAAGCTTCTTCTCGCGGAAACGAAACTTCTCGTATCCTCGCTCCATCCGCTCCGGGAGGAATATCGCGGCAAGGAGCTCGCACGAAAGCTCTACGGGAGCACGCCGGTCATCTATACCTCGAATCAGAACGGCGCGGTTGCGTACAATTGGAAGATAAAATTCAATGAGACCGGGAAGATCCCGGCATTCTTCAACGTGGTTCCCGAGCTCAACCACAACGAAATGACGGGGTTCGACGCCAAGGCGAAGACGACCGGCATATCGAGGAACTTCCATTTTGTATTCCTCAAAGATGGCGACGACGACCGGCGCATCATGAAGCGCATGAACGTCCTCGAAAAGCTGTACCGTGATCGCGGGTTCAAGACCGAGGTGGTCCTTCTCCAAGGAAAGACCCGCATCGCCAAGATCTTCAACGCGCTGAACCTCGCGGACTGGGCCGCATATCATACTGCGAAAATGTATGGCGTGGACCCCGAGCAGGTTCCTATGGTGGAGGAGTTCAAGAAGCTCATCGCGCGCTGAGCCTCTTCTGGGATCCTTTATCGCGGAATGCCATACTGACGCCATGCCCATGATCAAACGGCCGGTCCTGCTCGAATGGACCGTCCATGCCCAAGCGAAGATGCGCCATTATCGGCTTTCACCGGCGCGGGTGCGAAGGGTGCTCCATTCGCCGCGGCGCACGGAAGAGGGTATTGCGCCGGATACGATCGCCGTCATGCAGCCTTCGTCGATGAAATCCCGCGACGTCTGGACGCAGGAGATATGGGTGATGGTGCAGGACGGACCGAAGGCCCGCCGGGTGATAAGCGCATGGCGGTATCCGGGGGTCACGAAGCCGCGCGCATCCGCCATCCTTGCCGCCCTCCGGCGCGAATATGACGAATATGCGGAAAATAGCGGATCATAATCAATCACACGCACGCCCATGATCATCACAAGCCCTTCCTTCGCCGACGACGGAGCGATCCCTCGCAAGTTCACCTGCGAGGGCGGCGATATCAACCCCGAACTTCAGATCCAGAACGTACCCGACGGCGCGCGATGCCTTGCGCTCGTCGTTCATGATCCCGATGCTCCCATGGAAGGGGGATTCACCCATTGGATCGTCTGGGACATCGCTCCCGGCACTCTGCTCATCAAAGAGGAGAGCGTGCCGCCGGGATCGAAGGAGGGCGCGAACGGCGCGGGCCGCGTCGGATACATGGGTCCGTGTCCACCGCCTGGACCGGCCCATCGATATGAGTTCAGACTGTATGCCCTCGATGCCGTCCCCGATCTTTCCGAGGGGGCCTCGTACGGCGTATTCATGGATGCGATCCGCGGTTCGATCGTTGCCGAGGCGCTCCTCACCGGGCGCTATGGCAGAGAGTGACGCATGCGAAGATTTATGATAAAGATGAAATGATGGACCATAGCTTCGATCGCGATATCCCGTTCTTCGCCGTCTTCGCACGGACGAATGATGGCATGGCCGGGGATGAGGTTCCCCGTGCCGGGGATTCCGTCCCGTATGCCGCTGCCTCCGACCAGGAACTCGTGACATCCTTTCTCCAAGGGGACGACGCGAGTTTTGCGGCGCTCCTCGAGCGGCATCTTCCGATAGCTTATAAGTTCACCTATCGCTATCTCCAGAATGCCGACGATACCAACGACGTCGTGCAGGAGGTGTTCATCAAGGCATGGAAGCATATGAAAAAGTTCGATCAGGGGCGTAATTTTCGGACATGGCTCCTTACGATCGCCAAGAACACCGCGCTCGATTTCATCAAGAAGAAGCGCCCCATCCTTTTTTCGAAGATCGAAGAGGGCGAGGGAGATCTCGATTCCTTCCTTGCACCATATCTTGCGGCGGGAGAGGGTGCGGACCTTCCCGATGAGGTGCTTGAAAGGAAGGAGATGCGGTCCCTGCTCGATGGGGCGCTCCAGGAGCTCTCACCTTCCTATCGCACCGTGCTCACGCTCCGCTACGTCGAACATCTCAAGTTCAGGGAGATCGCGGAAATCCTCCAGGAGCCTATTGATACCGTGAAAAGCAAGCATCGGCGGGGGGTGATCCTTCTCCAGAAGGCCCTCGGCGGGGTCCGTGCCGACTTTTCATTCTAGGGGCCTGCGCGGCGGAACGTCCGATGCGCTGCACCCAAGCGCGGACGTATCTCGTATAGTAAAGCGAGATACGGCACCGCCACCATGAAGAATTACGAGCGATTTTTATCTGAAACCCAGTCCCCGGAACCTCCGGCGAATCTTGCGAGGGCCATCCTTTTGCGCATCGAACGCCGCGAACAGCGCATCCTTGCCATGAAGCTCGCGCTCACCGTGGTCGTGTTCGGGGCGTCCCTTGCCGTCATCTGGACCGGGTTCGGCGATTTCCGCACCGGCCTCAACGAGGACGGATTCCTCACGCTCGGCTCCCTCCTGTTCTCCGATTTTTCACTTATCATCTCCAATCTTCCCGAATTCGCCCTTTCCATGATCGAAGCGTTCCCGGTCTTCTCGGCGGCGGCAATGCTCGGCGGCATCGGATTCGCAATCTGGTCCATCGCCGCCATGTTCGATGAGTTTTCCGCGGTCGAACGGCATCGATCTCTCATCCCGCACTGAACCTCATCCCTATCCTCCCATGGCCACACTCATGCATTCCAAGAAGATGAGGATCATCCTTTCGCTGATCGGCGGTCTTGTTGTCGTGATGCTCTCCTTCGGTGCGGGCATGGCGGTGGGCTATTGGCGCGGTATTTTCGCATCCCGGTTCGGGGAGAATTATCTTATGAACTTCAGGGGAAGAGGGGGGATGGGGATGTTCCCCGGAGGGGCGCCCCCGCTCAATCAGTATGGGATGGAGGGCACCGTGATCGGCGTGAACCCCTCGAGTTCGATCATCGATATCGAGGAGCCGAGCGGGGATGAGGGTTCCGTGGCCGTGACGAAGAACACCGTCATCCGCGAAAAGGACAGGACCATACCGCTCGGGGCGATCGTGCCCGGGAACATCGTGGTCGCGATCGGCGATCCGGACGGCAAGGGACAGATCCTTGCGCGTTTCATCAGGGTGTTCGAGAGCACATCGTCGGTTCCCCAGTGGCAGCAGTTCTCCGGCCCTCCCGCACCGCAAACCTCATCCGTCCCTCCGCCGATGCAACCCTAACAACCACCCACCTCCCTCATGTCGTCACCCTCCTCGATCTTCGGTACAATAC
This sequence comes from Candidatus Parcubacteria bacterium, assembly GCA_027355945.1. Classification (GTDB taxonomy): domain Bacteria; phylum Patescibacteriota; class Minisyncoccia; order UBA6257; family 2-01-FULL-56-20; genus JAKAGE01. The sequence goes on from DAIEHA010000004.1 coordinate 67,599, forward strand.
GGAATTACGCCAAGGCGCATGCGATCGTCTCAAGCATCGCCATCATCCTCATCGTTCTCGGATCGTATTATTGGTATGCGAATGCGAATGCCGTTTCCGCACCCGCGAGATACGTCGTCCAGGCGGCATCCGCGGGATCGGTCGTCGCATCCGTTTCGGGGACGGGCGAGGTCCAGGCGGGCACCACGATCAATATCACTCCGAAGGTCTCCGAGACCGTGACCTCCATACCCGCCACCGTGGGCCAGCATGTGGTGGCGGGCCAGCTTATCATGCAGCTCGATCCGACGAATGAGGAACAGGCGGTCCGTACGGATGAGCTTGCGCTGCAGAACGCCCAGCTTTCGCTTCAGGAGCTGCAGCAGATCACCACCTCCACGCTCCTCGCGGATCAGAATGCGGTGCGTCAGGGGCAGCTCAGCATCGTCACCGCGTCTACCACGGTCGCCCAGGATTATGCGACCGGATTTCAGGGGCTTGGTAATGTGTTCGCTGATTTCCAGACGGTGATGACGGGGCTTCAGAACTTCGTCCGGGGAAACGACATCAATTCCATCCAGAACGACCCCGATGCCTATCTCGGTCTCATTCCAAGCTATCTTCAGACGGGGGCGACCCCGTATAGAGATGAGGTGCAGTCGACGTATCAGGCGGCATCGCAGGCATACCAAAATGGTCTCGCCCAATATCATGCCGTGTCCCAGACCTCCGATAGGAAGTCGCTCGATGCGCTTTTCTCGGAGACCTATGCTACCGCGAACACGATGAGCGCTGCGGTGAAGGCGAGCAAGGATTTCCTCGCCTACATCACGAGCATCTATCCCTCATCGAGCAGCACGAAGCCGCTTCCTGCCGTCACGGCCACGATCCAGGGCAATCTTGATACATATACCAATACCATGACGACGGCCGCTTCCTCGGTGCAAGGCACCATCAATGGGATAACGAACGATCGCAATGCGTTTGCGAACGACCAGGCCTCGCTCGCACAGGCGAGCGAGACGCTTGCGGAGCTTGTGGCGGGTCCCACCCCCACCCAGCTTCTTGCGGCGCAGATCGCCGTGCAATCCGCGGAGAACAATCTGACGACCGCTCAGCAGAACCTCGCAGATACCTCGGTTCGCGCGCCCATGGCGGGCACGGTGTCCGCGATAAGCGTCACGATCGGGGAGGTGCCCGGTTCCAATGCGGTCACGATCGTGGGCGACGGTGAGGTGGCCGAGGTCACCCTCAATGAGATCGATGCCGCCAAGGTCCAGCTCGGCGATCCCGCGACCCTTACGTTCGACGC
>DAIEHA010000005.1 GCA_027355945.1 Candidatus Parcubacteria bacterium
TCCAGCTTGCGGCAATGGAGCGCGTGCGCATCCCCGAGGAGGATCGCGTGGACTTCTATCTCTATGTGGACGAGTTCCAGAACTTCGCGACGGATTCCTTCGCGGGGATCCTTTCTGAAGCGCGCAAATACCGCCTCAATCTCACGCTTGCGCACCAGTACATCGGACAGCTCGTGACCGACACCTCGACGCGGGTGCGCGATGCCATCTTCGGCAACGTCGGCACGATGATCGTGTTCCGCGTCGGTGCGACGGACGCCGAATTCCTCGAGAACGAATTCTCGCCTGAGTTTACGATCGAGGATATCGTGAACCTGCCGAACTATCATATCTATATCAAGCTCATGGTGGACGGCGTGACCGCGCGGCCATTCTCGGCAATGACGCTGCCCACATTCAAGGTGCAATCATCGGAGGTCGTGCGTGAAGACATCATAAAGATGTCGCAGAAATACTACGCCAAGCCGCGGGAGGATATCGAGGCGGAGATAAACCGATGGAGCGGCATCATGGAACAGACCCCTGCTCCCAGGACTCCTTCTATGGCCGCACCTGCCCCTGCGGAGCGTCCCGTGACGACGTCCGACGGTCTCGTGCAGAAGAGCGCCCCTATCGTCACCGCATCGGGGGTGCGCTATCAGGCGGTCTGTTCCTCGTGCGGAAATCTCACCACACTGCCTTTCGAACCTACGCCGGGACGTCCCGTCTATTGCCGCGATTGCATGAAGAAGATCGAATCCGGCGAATTAAGGCCCATAAAGGCGTCGCCCCTTCCCAAGCAGGCCGCAGCACCTCGCCCGAAAGAGAGGTCCACCGAGACGCTGAGCAGGCTTGGCATAGAGTTCACGGATGAACCGTCAGCGTCCCCGCGTCCTGCGGCGGCACTGCGCAAGGAATCGCGACGACCGCTTGCATCTCCCGCAGACCATGCCCCCGCGCATGGAACGAGGACCTCGGTCCCAGCGACCCCGCATCCTTCCCATCCCTCCCATCCCTCTCCCGCTTCTCCCTCGGCGGCTCCTTCATCTACTCCTTCGATGCCTATTGAGCCCGCCGGCTCCGCGCATGTACATACTGCGCCGGAGGTTCAGAAGGCACCCGTACAGGAACCGGCAGCGTCAGCACCCCCCTCAAGGAGTGCGACGTTCACGGGGGCCATTTCTGAACCCCTTTCCGCCTCGGAGACGCAGCAAACCCCTTCGACCATCTCTCTTGCGGACCTTGCAAAGCCGCATGAGCATACGCCCTCCTCGAAACCGAAACATACGCCCCATGCGGAAGTGAGCATAGATTCCCTTCGTGATGCGATCCGCGCATCCCTTGCAGAGGATCTTGCACAAGAAGCCGTTCCCTCGGATGCCGATCCCTCCATAAAGAACACAGCCGATAATGATGACGATGAAGACCACGAAAAAGACCTCTCGTACCGGAACCGCTGATCGCGCCGCGAAGGTCCCGAAAACGCTCGGATTTCACGTGCTCACGATATTCCCCGGGATGTTCTCCTCATATCTTGGAGAATCGCTTTTCGTGCGCGCACAAAAGAGCGGCATCGTGACCGTCGCGCTCCATGATATCCGCAATTTCACGGACGATCGCCATAATAAAGTGGACGATCGGCCATTCGGCGGAGGTCCGGGCATGGTTCTCAAGATCCAGCCGATCTGGGATGCGTTCGGTGCGGTGATGAAAGGCATCGTACGGACGCGCGCGCGGAAGCCCCGCGTCCGCACCATCCTTTTCTCGGCGCGTGGGACACCGTTCGATTCACGCGTCGCGCGCCGTCTTGCGGCATACGATCACCTCGTGCTCATCTGCGGCCGATATGAGGGCGTCGATGAGAGGGTCGCGGAGCATATCGCCGACGAGGAGATTTCCATAGGGGATTACGTGCTCTCAGGAGGGGAGATCCCCGCGCTCGTCCTCATGGAGGCGGTGAGCCGCCACATCCCCGGTTTCATAGGAAAAGAGGAATCGCTCGAGGAGGTGAACGGTTCGTTTCCCACGTATACCCGTCCCGAAACGTTCATCCCGGACCCGAAGAAGCGTTCCCGCTGGAAGGTCCCGCCGGTGCTCATTTCCGGGGATCATAAGAAGATCTCCGAATGGCGGAAATCGCATCAGGGAAGGTCCCTTTAGGTTTCCTTTACCGCATATCTGGTAGATTCGGGAGGTGATACGCGAAGGACCACGCCCCCGCGACATTGTTCTTGTGTGCGAATCCGCGATCCTTGGGGGGACGCTTGCAGCTTCGACGGGGTGGTATATGGAGGCGCTCCTTCCTGTTCTCACGATATTCAGCGTGGTTGCGGCATCTCTCATCTGGCCGAAGAAGGGTATCGTTGCCGCCATGGCGTTCATAGGGACGTGCCTATGCTCGTTCGCATATGCACAGTTCCGCGGAAGCGGAACCGGAATGCCGTGGCTCGGCGGAGCGGCACCCACTTCCTTTCTCGCGCAAGGGATCACGGGATTCATTCGCGATCCCTTCCTCTCCTATCCCGCATCGGCACTTCTCGGCGCCCTTCTCAGCGGATCGTCGGGCGGACTTCCTGATGGCATGCGTGCCGCCATGGAATCCTCGGGAAACTCATACCTGGTGGGGATGTACGGCTATAAAATGCATATCCTCGGAGAAACGGCGATGACCTTCTTCGGGTCCGCATTGCCCCGCGCCGCAGCGCTTTCGATCGGCATCATCCTCATCGGGCTTTTCATCGCTGCGGCGGGAGCCCCTGTTTCCGCGCTACGGGCAGGGGCAATGATATGCGCGTCTTCTGTCGCAGAACTTTTCGGACGCCGTGCCGACCGGAATGTCCTCATGCTTCTCGTGGCGACGGGCATGGTCCTTTGGAATCCCGGGATCTGGGGGAGCAGGGGATTCCTCCTTTCCTTCCTCAGCATCATCGGCATCCATCTCCTTTCACCGCCCCTCGAACGGATCTTCGCGCAGCATATTCCCGTTGCGCGTTTTTTCGAACGCGTTCCCGGCGGCGCTGCGTTTGCACGCATGCTTTCGTTCCATGCGGTCACCGCAACGGCGGTGAATGTCGCGATATTCCCGACGGTCTCGCTCCTCTACGGTTCTTTCCCCCTCATTTCTTTCATTTCAAACATCTTCGCGGGTGTGCCGCTTGGTGCGATCCTGTGGCTCGGCATTGGTGCGACTGCGGCACACGCCTCGCTGCGCCCCGCAACCGCTCTATTTGCCGCGCCGCTTGCACCGCTTCTCGGCTATGAGACCGCCATATTCCATATGTTTGCGGGCGTCCCTCTTTCCATTCCCTCCTCCGTATTCCCGACCGCTGCGCTCATCGCATACTATGCCGCTTTGCTTGCGGTCGTTCTCCGATCATCCCCGCATAACTGATATCCCACAAACGCCATGCGGATGCGAAAACGGAGAAAGGATGTCTCGTGGTTCACGATCATGGCGATGCTCATCGTCGTTGCCGATGCGATCCTGTGGTATCGCATCATCTTCGATGCAATCTTCACATCCGCGGCGCAACGTCCCGGTGTCTATTTTCTTGATGTGGGGAAGGGGGATGCGGCCCTTGTCGATCTCGGTCAAGGTATGCGCGTGCTCATTGATGCCGGCCCCGGGGGTACGGCGACGCTTGAAGCGCTCGATTCGATACTCGCACCCGCCGATCGTTCGCTTGCACTCGCGATCATCTCTTATCCGGAGGACGGTCATTTCGGGGGTCTTGATGCCGTCTTGGACCGCTATCGCATCGGAGCGGTCGCCTATAATGGCCGCGATGCGTCTCCGGGCATCACGGCGTGGCCGCTGCTTCTCGAAAAGATACGGTCCGATGGGATCCCGCTCCTTGCCATCGGAACAGGGGATAGCATACGCCTCGGCGATGCAGGTGCCATCGATGTTCTTTCCCCGGACTATGACCTTGTTCAAGGGGCATCCATCCTTGCGGATACCGGTATTGTCGCTCTTATACGCACGCCCCGATTCAGGGCTCTTTTTGCGGCAGATATCAGCAGGGATAGCGAATATGAGCTCGTATATCGCTATCGCGCCTCGCTTGCGGCGGATATTTTGAAAGCGGCTCGGCACGGCGCGAAAGATTCCGTCACGACCCCATTTTTGAGAGCGGTGCGTCCGCGCGCGGTGATCATCGATGCGGGCCGGGGCGGACTTGCCGGTCAACCCGATGCAGGCGTCCTTGCGCGACTTACACGAGAGACGGACGCCGATATCTTCCGCATCGACCGTGAGGGAACGATCGCATTCCTTCCTGATCCCGCAAAAGGATTTGCCGCGTATTCGGTGCATTGATGTTCGTCAGTGGTATAATGGAATCATGACATTGCTCATCCGCAACGTGCGGATACTTGGGGGTGAAAAGGAGTTTACCGGATTTTCCGACGTCTTCGTGAATGGGGACACGATTTCCGCGATCGGAAGCTTTCCGGGGAAAAAGGCTGACGTCGTCCTTGATGGGCAGGGTGCATATCTTACCCCCGGCTTCATCGATGCGGATTCCGCCTCGGATCACTATCTTACCCTTTTCGAGGGTAGGGAGCAGGAGGATTTCCTCCTTCAAGGGGTCACGACGATCATCGGAGGGATGTGCGGTGCATCACTTGCACCCCTTGCGTACGGCACACTCGAATCGGTCCAGAAATGGGGCGATAGCTCGCGCATCAACGTGAACTGGCATACGGTGGGTGAGTTCCTTGCCTCGCTCGATGCGCATCCGCTTGCGGTGAACTTCGGCACGCTTGCGGGCCACGCAACCATCCGGAGGGCTCTCATCGGCGAGGATCTCCGCGATCTCACGAAGAACGAGATGAATGTTTTTGCGCGCATGGTCGAAGAATCCATGGTGCAGGGCGCGTTCGGTCTTTCGACGGGCCTTTCGTATGTCCATGCCCGCGAGACCCCTGCGCTCGAATTGAGCTTTCTCGCCGATGTGGTTGCGCGATTCCATGGTGTATACGCCACGCATCTTCGCAACGAGGGCAAAGGCATCGCTGCGTCGGTGGATGAGACGATAAGGATCTCCGAGGAACGCCGTGTGAAGACGCTCATCAGCCACTTCATGCCTTTGCGCGGTGCCGAAGAGGAATATCAAGAAGCTCTTCGGAGGATCGAGTCGCTTCCCGACGGCGTTCCGCTCCGTTTCGATGCGCATCCATTCCCCGACTCACTTCTTCCGATCTATACCTTCCTTCCCGAATGGGCCCGGAACGGTGGCGTGAAGGTCATGCGTGCGAACATAGAGGATGAATGGCTCGCGTCGAAAATCCGGAGGGATATGCCCATGCCGGATGCGGACCACTTCATCATCATCGATGCCCCGAAGAACGAGGTGTTCGCGGGCAAATCCCTCACTGAGATCGCCGCCATCTATGAACTTGGCGATCCGCGCGATGCGCTCATCAAACTCATGACCGCGACCAATCTCAAATGTTCCGTGCTCTATCGGAATATCGACGATACTCTTGTTTCGCGCGCCATCAAAAGCGAGAAGAGCATCATCGCATCGAATGCCCCGAGCTGGGGACGCCGCGGGGGCCGTGCGGCATCGCAGCGGTTCCGGCCGCAGAGGATCACCTCCACCTTCACGACCTTCCTCGGCCGTGCGGCATCCGGCCTCATGCCCCTCGACGCTGCGGTCAGGAAGATAACATCGGAACCTGCGGCGCTGTTCGGATTGAAGGGGAGGGGGACGATACGGGAGGGCGCCATCGCGGACCTCGCATGCTTCAGGGTTGATGGTACGAGCAATGAGCCCGCGGAGGTGCTGTTCACGGTGGTGAACGGCGTCGTCGCGGAATCCGGAGGCGCGTTCGGGGGATCGTTCCCGGGGAAAATCTTACGTCACACCGTCTGAGCATGCCTTCCCGATCCCGCGCTGCCTCGCCCAACAAACCCCAATCATCAGGCCGCCGCCTTCGCGCGGGGTCTCCCGACAGCTTCCTCCTTGCGGTCTTCTCGATCCTCATCGTCTTCGGCCTCGCCATGCTCGCCTCGGCGTCATCAGACCTCGGGAAGATCCAGTTCAACAACAGCTATTACTATATCGAACATCAGCTTCTCTACGGTCTTACGATCGGCGCCATAGGATTCTTCACCGCGTATCGCCTGAACTATCAGAATTTCAAGAAGGCCGCGTTCGTGCTTCTCCTTATCAGCGTCTTTTTCCTCGTCCTCGTGTTCACGCCCCTCGGTTCCGTCGTGAACAATACGAATCGCTGGCTTCGCTTCGGTCCGCTGAGCTTCCAGCCCGCCGAACTCATGAAGCTCACGTATCTCGTCTATCTCGCCGCCTGGCTTTCGAACACGAAATTCAAGCGAGCCACCGATTTCCGGTCGGGCTTCCTTCCTTTTGCGGTGGTTTCAGGCGTCATTGGAGCCCTCCTCCTCCTCCAGCCTGCCACAAGCACCGTCATGATCCTCATCGCCTCGGGCCTTGCCGTCTATTTCGTGAGCGGCGCGCCGATCCGCTATATCGCCGTATTCATCGGTGGCGGCCTTTTGATCGTTGCCGCCGTCATCTATGTGACGCCTTATCGCCTGGCGCGCATCGAGGGGTTCCTCAATAAAGGATCGAAGACCCAGGGCCAGAATTACCAGGTGGATCAGGCACTCATCGCCATCGGGTCCGGCGGGGCAACGGGCGTGGGATACGGACAGTCGGCGGTCAAAGCAACCTATCTTCCCGATCCCATCGATGATTCCATCTTTGCGGTGATCGCGGAGGAGCTCGGCTTCATCGGCGCAGCGTCCCTCGTCATCCTTTTCGGCCTGCTCACGTTCCGTATGTTCTGGCTTGCCCGGAAGGTCGGCGATCAATTCGGCAAACTTCTCCTCTTCGGGTTCGGGATCATCATTGCGCTCCAGGCATTCGTGAACATGGCCTCCATCTCCGGGATCATCCCGCTCACCGGGGTCCCGCTGCCGTTTGTGAGTTATGGAGGGACGGCCCTTGCGGTTTTCATCACGATGATGGGATTGTCCCTTAATATCTCCCGTTACGCATAAGATGTGCCCCGGGAGCGGCATCCGCGACGCATCCCAATTTGGAGCTTCTTATTTTGACTGATATCATATAGGGATATGGCAGATGCGGAGAAATTCCTCATGGTATTCACCGGCGGCGGGAGCGGGGGCCACGTATATCCGCTCATTGCGGTCGCGGAGGCGCTCGAAGGCCGTCTTAAAGCCATGCAGGCGCCGTATGAGTTCTTCTATATGGGACCCCAGGACCGCTACGCGAGACTTCTTGCCGAGAAGGGGATCGCGGTGCACCCCATGATGACGGGAAAGCTCCGCCGCTATCTTTCGTTCCAGAACATCCTTGATATTCCGAAGTTCGCGATAGGATTCGTGCAGGCGTTTTGGAAACTCTATATCCTCATGCCCGATGCGGTGTTCTCAAAAGGAGGCGCGGGTGCCTTTGGCGTCGTCGTTGCCGCGTGGTTCTATCGCATCCCGGTGTTCATCCATGAATCCGATGCGGAACCGGGACTCAACAACCTCCTCTCATCAAGATTCTCGACCGGGATATTCGTGAGCTTCGCGCGCGCGGCACGATATTTCAACCCCGCCATCACGAAAGTCATCGGTTCGCCGCTCCGCACGGAGCTCACCGGACCACGTACCACGAAGGAGCTCGCAAAGGAGAATCTCGGGTTCGATCCCGTAAAGCCGCTTGCCCTCATCATGGGCGGGTCCCAAGGTTCCACGCGGATCAACGAGTTCATCCTTTCAAACCTTCCCACGCTCATATCCCGTACCCAGGTGCTCCATCAGACGGGCCAAGAGAACTTCGCCGACGTCGAAAAACTTTCGCGCGCCGCCCTTCTCGACGCCGGCACGGGGAACCGCTATGAAGCAGTGCCGTACCTTACCGATGGGATGGCAATGGCCATGACCGCGGCCGATTTTGTGATATCGCGATCGGGAAGCTCGGTCTTCGAACTCGCCGCATTCGGCCTTCCCGCCATCCTCATCCCGCTCGCGGAATCCGCGAACGGACACCAGCTCATCGACGCGGAGGAGTTCGCGAAGACGGGTGCGGCGATCGTCATCGAGGAGGACAACCTTCTGCCGGGAATATTCTTCGGCCAGCTTGATAGGATCCTCTCCGAAGGCGGCCTCCGGGAACGGATGAGCGCCGCATCCTCGAGATTCTTCATTCCCGGCGCAGCGGATGCGATTGCGGGGGACGTGATCGCCGTTGTCGCCGCCAGGGAATGAACCCCATCGACCGTGGCATATGAAAACCCTCCGCACCCCGTCCCTCATAATCATCGATGGTCCGATGGGCTCGGGAAAGACGACCGTCGCCAAGCTTCTCCATCAAAAACTGAAGCGGACCGCGCACCTCGGCCTCGATCGCGTCAAATGGTTCATCTCCGATTTCAAAAGGATCCCCGAAGACAATGAGATAGTCCGGAATGTGATCATGCAGATGGCGAAGGAATATCTGCGCCAGGGGATCAGCGTTATCATCGAGCAGGGGATGAGGAAGGATGCGATAGTACGCATGACGCGGATGGCGAAGCGGTACGATGCCCGTTGTTTCGTATATCAACTCGAAGCCCCGAAGCCGCTTCTTCTCGCGCGCATCCATGGAAGGCCGCGATTGCCCGGCAAGCCGCGGATCTCCAATGCGCGGATCGAACGGAACTACAGATCCCACGCCGAGCACAAATATATGGACGCCATCGTGCTTGATGCCGAAAAATTCACCGCGCAAAGGATCGCGAACCGGATAGTGAAAGACGTCGCGCGCCCCTGATCCCCATTTTGGGTTCGAGGGGAGCATTCCGTGAAGGGTCGGAGCCCGCAAGACCGGCGCATACGCTGGCTATTCCGCCTATTTTGTGGCAAAATAGCATCCATGGAACCAACCGCGGTAAAAGCCGTCGCACCGCCATCCACCGTTCTTGAACCGGCGTTTGCCGTTGCAGGGGAAGGGAAGAAGATCCGTGTCCGCATCGCCCCGAGTCCCACGGGACCCCTCCACGTAGGTACCGCGCGGACGGCGCTTTTCAATTGGCTTTTCGCCCGGCAGCACGGTGGTATGTTCGTGCTCCGCATCGAGGATACGGACAAGGAACGCTCGGAACAGCAATATGAGCGGATGATCTTCGATGGACTCTCGTGGCTCGGCTTCGACTGGGACGAAGGGCCGACTTTGAATGATGATGGTACTCGCGGTCCCGACAAAGGCTCATTCGGCCCGTATCGCCAAAGCGAACGTACCGCGATCTATCGAAGATATCTCCAGGACCTTCTCGAGAAAGGCGAGGCGTATTATTGCTACTGCACGAAAGAGGACCTCGAGGCTCAGCGCCAGGCCATGCTCGATGCCGGCCTTCCGCCGCGCTATAGCGGTCATTGCCGGAACCTCACCGCACCGCCCGAGGGACGCACGCCGGAGGTGATCCGTTTCAAGGTTCCCGAGATCAAAGTCGAATTCATCGATATGGTCCACGGCAAAGCATCGTTCGATGCGGCGCTCCTTGGAGATCAGGTGATCGCAAAGGACCTCGATACGCCGCTCTACAACTTTGCTGTCGTCGTGGATGATGCGCTCATGGAGATCACGCACGTGATCCGCGGCGACGATCATTTCTCGAATACGCCGAAGCAGATCCTCGTGCAGCGCGCCCTCGGATTTCCTACCCCTCATTATGCGCATTTGCCGCTCATCTTGAACCCCGATCGCAGCAAGATGTCCAAACGCTTTTCCGATGTCGCGCTCGCGAACTATCGCGAACGGGGCTATCTTCCCGATGCCATCGTGAACTTCATCGGCCTCCTCGGCTGGCATCCCAAAGAGGACCACGAGGTCTTCGATCGCGATTTTGCCGTGGAGCATTTCGATATCGCGCGCGTACAGAAAACGGGTGCGATATTCAATGAGGAGAAACTTGATTGGTTGAACCGCGAGCATATGAAGAAGATGCCGATCGCCGAGCTTGCGGCCATCGCGGAACCTTTTTTTGCGAACGCGGGCATCATCGATCCTCGCGACGGTGCCTCCCATGGCGTCGGATCCCGCACGCTCCTCATGCGTGCCGTGGCGCTCCAGCTTTCACGCGCAAAGACCCTTGTGGAAATCGCGGAATCGTCCCGATTCCTCTTCACCCTTCCTTCTTATGAACCGACGCTCCTCGTCTGGAAAGGCGCATCGGCGTCCGATGCCACCGCTGCGCTTACTGACGCCGCAGCCGCGCTCGCTGCACTCGACGATGATGGATTCACATCACGGGACGCCCTTATGCGCGCACTCACCCCCCTTATCGATGCGCGAGGAAGGGGAGCGGTCCTTTGGCCGCTTCGCGTGGCCCTTTCCGGACAGGCCGTATCCCCGGACCCCATGGAGATCATGGAGGTCATCGGGAAGGAAGAGACGCATGCGCGCATTGAAAAAGCCCTTCAAGGACTTGCGATGCGGCCCTGATCATCCGCGACCTCTTTCGCACATATTGCCGTTCGCGTTAAAAGTTTATACAATAATTTCATGGCCCTGCGAAAGAACATCCCTGCGTTCTTTGTACAGCACGCACACTATGCCACGGGCGCCTTATTGGGCGTTCTTCTTATTGCCATCGCCGGGTTCGCGGCGCCAAAGGCTCGTGCATACGCCCTCGAGCCGCTTCCGCCGGCAGCCAATCCCGGCGCAGCGATCGGCCAAGGGTATAATTTTTCAAACTCGTTCCAAAATCTCATATCATCATTTACGGCCTTCTTCGATAATATGAAGAATACCAATGGGACGGTTTCCATAACCGGCGGATCGGCGGGAGGGTCGGGAATTCCGAACGGGGTCACCGTGACCGTGGATTGGAGGTCGTATGTGCAACGCTTCGATGTGTGGTTCTATAATGCGACCGGCGTACAGATCCAGTGGCTCACCACCTTCATCGTGAACATTTTTGCGTGGATCGTAGGAACGCTGCAGGGAATTGCGACATGGGTTGCGGGGATAGTCACAAAGAGCCTCTAAGGGATCCCAAATGGTAAAAAGGGCCGTATCCGCCTATCTTCTGTCGTAAAATATATCTTGTGCGACAGATGATATTGCAACGCCCCTCCTTTTCCCTTTTGGATTTATAGCGCTGGTAATATAATGTATCCTATGTCCAACCCCCCTTCGGGACGTTCTCCTGTTTCAAAGAAGATCAAGAAGATCATTCATTTCATCGGGATCGGCGGGATCGGTATGAGCGCCCTCGCCCGTTATTTTTTATCCAAAAATTGGGCTATTTCAGGTTCTGACGCTTCAAAGCATCATATTACCGAAGGATTCAAAAAGACCTCTGTAAACGTAAAAATAGGCCATAAAAGGGCAAATGTACCCCCCAAGGCGCTTTTAGTGGTAAAAAGCCAGGCAATTCCTGCCGATAACCCGGAAATCGCCGAGGCTGCTCGTAGAGGCATGAGGATACTTACCTACCCCGAAGCGCTTGGCGAGCTTACCCGCACCCACAATACTATCGCCATCGCAGGATCTCACGGGAAGAGCACCACGACGGCGCTTGTGGCGCTTGCTCTTATAGAGGGCGGTTTTGACCCGACGGTCATCGTGGGCAACAACTTGCGGGAGTTTGGAGGGACGAACTTCCGCAATGGGAAGAGCAAATGGCTCGTCATCGAGGCCGATGAGTATGGTCGCGCATTCCTCCATTATTCCCCCTTCATCGCGATCGTGACGAACATCGACCGCGAGCACCTCGACATTTATAAAAACATCGTGGACGCAAAGAGGACGTTCATGCAATTCCTTGCAAATACCGCCGCGGGAGGCGCGCTCGTCCTCAATCGGGATGATGCGAACCTGCGTTCGCTTGCACCTCGCATCGCCGTCCTGGCGAAAAATAAAAAGCTCCGCGTGATCTGGTACTCGCTCCGCGGCAGCGCCTCTGTGGCATCCCTCAAAACGCGCATCAGGATATTCGGATCCCATAACCTTTCGAATGCCGAAGGGGCCTTCCGCGCCGCACGCTTCCTCGGTATTCCCGATGCGAAGATCCTTCGCGCCATCAGCAGGTACCGCGGTGCATGGCGACGCATGGAACTGCGCGGCATCGCAACGCTCCCCGCCAAGGAAGGAGACCGCACGGCGCTTGTATACGACGATTATGCCCATCACCCCACCGAGATCCGGGCGACGCTCACCGCCATGAAGGAGCATTACCACGGCAGGCCTCTCGTGTGCGTATTCCAACCGCACCAAGGGAAGCGCCTCTCCCTTCTCTTCAAGGAGTTCACATCGGCATTCGATGATGCGGATGCGACGATACTTCTCCCCCTTTACCGCGTCCGCGGGCGCGACGAAGATCCCGCACGCACATCGGAGGACCTTGTGCGTGCCATGCAGCGCAGGAATCCCCGGCAGGTCGTCCGCTTCCTCGAGGACCCGGAAGACCTCCCTGCGGCGCTCGGCGATGTGCTCGAGCCCTTTCCCCATACGGGCGGTTCCCGCTCCCCCATCGTCGTCATGATGGGCGCCGGAGATATCGTGAACCACACCTCCGCACTGCTTTCCGGTCGCGCAGGATCGGCGAAGGATGGTGCGGCGAATAGCATAAAGAAACATACGCGCGCGCAAAGAAAAACATGAAAGGAGATCCGACGACCGTAGAGGAATTCAAGGAACAATCGGGGTATGTCATCGATGAGGTGTGGTATCCGCGCGTAACGAAGATCGTGGGGATCAAAGCAAAGCCCGCGCTTTACTATTATTACGGCGAAGCGAAGAGCTATCGTGCCGCGGTCGAAGCAACGGAACGCTCCGCGGTGGAAGGCACCATGATCCATGAGGCTGTGGAGGGTATCCTTCTCGATAGGAATCCGCAGGTGCCCGCCGCGATCGTGCCGGCAGTGCGATCGTTCTCCGCGTTCCTCATGGCGAACAGGATCGAGGTGGCACCGGAACTCGTGGAACGCCGCATCGTGAACTATGATCATCGCTACGCGGGCACGGTGGATGCCGTCGCCCGCATCGGAGGCAAGCTCGGTGTCCTTGATATCAAAACGTCCGCGGCCGTGTACCGGGACTATTCGCTCCAGACCTCGGCGTATATGGACGCGCTCAAGGATGAGTTCCCGGAACTTTCCACGCGATGGATCCTTCGCATCGATCAGATCCAACGATGCATCCGCTGCGGCGCGGTTCGCAGGGTGAAGGGCGGCGTGGAAAAGGTGAAAACCGATTGGAGGGATCCCGTCATGCGCCGATGCGTGCACGAATGGGGCGAGCTCTTCGGAGAGATCGAACTGAAGGAATTCCCCGAATGGGAGAAGGATTTCCACGCCTTCCTTGGCGCAAAGCGCCTATGGGAGTGGGAGCACGAGGAGTGGCTATCGAAGGTGGGCTATCTTTAAGCGTTCCGCGCGCGTCCCGCCGCGCAATCCCATACTCCCCTGCTCCGCGTGGCATCCTCCGCGCATGCGGATCACTGCCACACTTCCATGATCGGCACGGTCGATGAGGATACGATGACCGGAAGCCCGGACGTTGAGTTCGCGGGTGCGCGGGCGATCGTTCCGATGTCCGCGGTCCATTGGGATGACGATGCATTGATGTTGAAAATGGATACGTCGCTTCCCAGCGGACCCGGTGCGCACGCATAGCTTGCCGCCTCCCCATTCGCCGTGAAGGGCAGTGTTCCGGTATAAGGCGTGCAAAGCGTCCCTCCTTGGAGCTCCATGAGCCATCCCGATCCCGCGGGCTGCGTCCCTTGCACCGGCTGCGACGCGGGAAGCGGTTTCGTGAGCTGCAGGACGAAGGTCGACGTCTCGTTCGGTTTCGTCGGGTTCACGTTGCAGAGAAGCTTCTGTGCGCCGGGGATCTGGAAGCAGGGATCGGTGACGTCGTTTCCCACGCTGCAACGCCATGCGTCGCCTCGGAACGGCGCGGCAATGGAATTGGTCCAGCATGAGCCCTCCTTCACCGGGATGGAACTCGACGGCAGTGCTGCGACATATTGCACGACCTGGGTTGCCGTGGCGGATGCCGGCGCGGACGATTGCCCCGACGAGGTCGTGGATGGAGTGATGGGAGCGCTCACCGGCGCGGCAAAGAATTCCGCGACGCCGAAGAGCAGGATGAGTGCGAGCACGATGATGACGGCGATCTTGTTCTTCTTTTTCATGCGATCATAGTGATTGATTTATAGGAATTTGAACGTACCTACCACATTCTCCATCAGTGCATCGATCTTTGCGGCACTGAAGGGTCTTAGTCCGTAGGATGCGGGATAATTGTAGATCTGGGCGGAGTGGACCGTATATTCGATCGCATAGCACATCCCGTTCCTGATCGTGCGATAGCTTGTCGTGTCATAGTAGTTCCCCGCACCGGCATCCGAAGATCGGAACACGGTGAACGGGACGCCGCCGATCATTGCCGTGGATGTGGGCCCTGCAGCGGGACCGCGTGTCGCGTCCGCCTCGAGGCAGCGTGCGCGCGCGGCCGCGTTGCCGCTCGCCCCCACCGTAAGCCTCGCATCGGAAAAATTCGTTTGCGGTTCGAATGCCTTGGGTACGGTGAGCGTGAGATAGAGCGTTCCCTGCGTCCCATCGGCACCCACCCGCCAATCCGTGGATGACGAAAGCGAATAATTGTCCTGAACCGGGAAATCGATGGGGTATGCGATACTGAATCCGCCAGCGACATTGTTCGCGTCGGTCTGCCATTCCGCCGTATCCCCGTAATACGGGATGAGACCGTTGGGTGCCGTGGTACCGGAGGAACCCGCCCCTCCTGCCGCAGCAAGGAATGCGCCCGCCGTGGATTCCTCGATCTTCCCATAACGTACGCCAAGGGAGAATCCTGCGAACGGAAGCGCGACGAACAGCGCGAGTGCGAGCGTTTTGGAATACCAGGTCACCTTATTCCACTCTACTTTCATATTGATAGTATACGTCCAAGGCCCTTTTGTGTTAATTGTTGCATTCCGGGGCGGGGTCGGATACCATTCCCACAGCGCTTTCGCGCACAGGAGGAACCGTTGACCGGAATCTTGGTAAAGGCACTTACGATCTCTTTTGCGGGGGTATTCGCCCTTGCTCTCGTCATGACGGCCCGGATGGGTCATCGCCTGAGAAGGTTTGGGCAGCCCCACCGAGGAACTCTTTTGATGCTCCATACCACATGGGCGTCATGGACGCTCATCATCATGGCAGCCATGATTGTCTTCGTGGAATTCGTCACGGTGCGATATTTCGGCCGCCAGCCCTCACCGCTCTTTCCCATCCACCTTGCCGCATCGATCCTCTGTGCGGTATCCCTCATCTCTGCCCGTATCCTGAACGGCATCCGCATGAAACGCGCACCCTTCGTCCATCGCACCCTTGGCACCATCGCCGTGTGGTCCGGCGTTATCTCCGCGATCCTCGGTATTGCCGTCACTCTCATGCTCCATCCATGACACGCATGGGCTCCCCGATCCCACCCACATGAAGACGCCACTATGGTCGTCACCTGGGTGGTTTTTTTATCCTCAGATCTGGATCTTGGAGAAAAGATAGCTTCCGATCGCGAGGAACGCCGCGGTGGCGGCGGCAAGCACCGCAAAATCCACCCCTATCCCGAACGAACCGCTACCCGTGAGAAGGATCCTGAATGAATCGATGCCGTACGAGAGCGGGTCGAACCGTACGATCCCTGCGAGTACGGGAGGAAGACCATCGATGGGAAACAACGCTCCTGAAAGGAAGAAAAGCGGCATTACGAGGAAGTTCATGATGAGTTGGAATCCCTGCATATCGTCGAGCAGGGATGCGATGGCGGTTCCGAGCGCCGCAAAAAGAAGCGCGACAAGGAGCATGAAAAGCACCGCCACTGGCACGAGCATCCAGTTATACGGATGGAATCCCGGAATGAGCACGATGAGGAACACGAGGAGCCCTTGGAGCGTTGCCACCGTCGCGCCGCCGAGCGTGCGTCCAATCATGATAGTGAGGCGGTTCACCGGTGCCACAAGCGTCTCTTTGAGGAATCCGAACTGACGGTCCCATATCATCTGGATCCCCGAGAATATCGCAGTGAAGATGATGCTCATGCCGATGATCCCCGGCGCAAGGAATTGGAAATAACTCCCTTCGCCCGCCTTCTGGAACACCGTTCCGAGGCCATATCCGAGCGCAAGCAGAAACAGGATGGGCTGTCCAAGCGATCCTATGATCCTCGATCTCGAGCGGAAATAACGCTTGAGCTCCCGCAGCCAAAGGATGTATATCGTTTTCATGATGGTATGTTCCGTGATGGTTCCTGTGATCAGCGTCGACCCTGCCACATCCTGCCCCGCGCCCTCATGCGATCGATGGAACCCGCCTCCTCCTCCCGGATCACGCTTCCCGTGAGTGCAAGGAACGCATCCTCGAGCGAGCCCTTCCCCGTCCGTTCCCGCAATTCCGCGGCCGTCCCCATTGCGACGATCTTCCCATGATCGATGATGGCGATCCTTTGCGCGATGCGCTCGGCCTCCTCCATGTAATGGGTGGTGAAGAACACCGTGATACCCTCTTTGGCGTTCAGCTCTTGAAGATACGTCCACATATGATTGCGGGTCTGCGGATCGAGCCCGAGGGTCGGCTCATCGAGGAATATGACCGCAGGGTGATGAAGCAGGCCCCGGGCGATCTCGAGGCGGCGCTTCATACCTCCGGAAAATTCCTTCACCAGGCTTTTCCGCCGGTCCCAAAGCTCCACGAACTCCAAAAGCTCCCGTATCCGCTCCTTTCTGAGCTTTGCCGGTACGCCATACAGCACCCCGTGGAATTCCATGTTCTCCTCGGCAGTAAGCTCGTCGTCAAGGCTGGGATCCTGGAATACGATGCCGAACGAACGCCGTACCGCGGCCGGGTCCTTTGCCGCATCATATCCATTGAGGACGATGGACCCCCCGTTCGGAACAAGCACGGTCGTGAGCATCTTTATGGTCGTCGATTTTCCCGCTCCGTTCGGACCGAGGAACGCGAATATCTCCCCTTTTTTCACGTCAAAGGAGACGTCATCCACCGCGGTGAAATCCCCGAATTTCTTCACAAGCCCCGTTACACGTATGATCGGTTCGTCTGGCATCTCCCTTTTTATTCTGATTTATAATAATTAATATACTTAACTATACTCCGCATGCGGTGCGTTGCAAGTATGGCAAAGGGGTTCCGCGCATGATATACTGCATCAATATGAGATCAATCATCATGGATACTGCAGGGGCAGGGAAAAAACGGGTCATTTTCATCACCGCCGCGGTGCTCGTCGTTGCGGGAGGGGCATATCTCTGGTTCGGGTCCAGGAACGGACAAGGATATCAATTCGTCTCCGTCACACAAGGGACCATCGCCCAGGTGGTGAGCGTGACCGGGAATACGACCCCCATCAACAGCGTGGATCTTTCCTTCCCTGCGGGAGGCACGATCGCGGCGGTCTATAAGAACGCCGGTGACCGTGTGAGCAACGGGACCGTCCTCGTGCAGCTCGATACGAACTCCCTTCAGGCGCAGCTTGCCCAAGCGCAGGCCGCAGTGGATGCCGCTCAAGCGACGCTCGAGAACCTTCAGGCGGGAGCCACCCCTCAGGAGGTCCAGGTTTCGAAGACCGCGCTTGCTTCCGCGCAGCAGACCCTCGCAAACGCCTACTCGAGCATCCCCAATGCCGTGGTGGACGCCTATGCGAAGGCGAACGATGCGGTCCGGAACCAGATCAGCGCGTTCTATAACAATCCCGATACGACGAATCCCCAGCTCTCCTTCTCCGTGAGCGATTCTCAGGTGATGAACAATGCGAACAGCGAACGCATCCAGGCGGGCGCCGTGCTTGATGCATGGGCGAATGAGACGGCTGCACTCTCATCGGTGACCTCGACATCCTCCACGTCGACCCTCGCCTTGGCGCTCTCACACTCCACCGACCATCTTTCCGTCATCACGACGATGCTCAACACCGATGCGGTCGCGATCGTCGACGCAATCGGTATCACGAACACCACCGCGGCAACATATAAGAATGCCATCGCGAGCGCCATCACGGAGGTGAATACCGCGGCGAGCGCCATCACGACGCTCCAGCAGAACATCGCCTCAGAGGATGCAGCGGTCGCACAGGCGGAGGCGCAGCTCGCAGCCACCCTTGCGGGATCGACATCCCAGGCGATCGCCGCCCAGCAGGCCCAGGTAGAACAGGCCCAGGCGAACGTGCAGAATATCAAGGTCCAGATCGCGAATGCGACGCTCGCCTCCCCTATCGATGGCGTGGTGACGGTGCAGAACGCGAAGGTTGGCGAGGTTGCGGCCGCCGGACAGACGGTCACCTCGGTCATTTCCGCGAACCATTTCGAGGTTGATACCTATGTGCCCGAGACCGATATCGGCAAGGTGGCCATCGGCGATCCCGTGGACATGACATTCGATGCGTTCCCCGGCGAGACATTCAAGGGCAAGGTCTTCTATATAGACCCTGCGGAAACGATCCAAGGAGGGGTCGTCGATTATCTTGTGAAGGTTTCCTTCAATGCGCCGGATACGCGCATCAAGAGCGGCCTCACCGCCAACCTCGACATCAACACCCAGACCGATCAGAACGCCCTCATACTCCCCCAGTACGCGATCGTCCAGAACGCGAGCGGCACCTATGTCGACGTCCTCAAGAACGGAAAGGAAGCACAGGTCCCCGTCACGCTCGGCATCCGCGATCAGAATGGGAACGTCGAGATCCTTTCGGGACTCACCAAGGGACAGCAGGTCATCAATGTCGGCCTTAAGGCCCAATAGCAATGAGGGACGCAATGGAAGTGATTCGCGTGGAAGACCTCAAAAAGGACTACGTGGACGAAGGCGAGACCACCTCGGCGCTTCGCGGCGTCTCGTTCACGATCAAGAAGGGCGATTTCGTATCGATCATGGGTCCTTCGGGTTCCGGGAAATCGACGCTCGTGCAGATTCTGAGCTTCCTCGACCGTCATACCGGCGGTTCCTATACCTTTCTCGGACGGAGGACGGAGGAATTGTCGAACATCGAGCTTGCCCATATACGGAACAAGAGCATGGGTTTCGTGTTCCAGTCCTTCAATCTCCTCACGCGTCTCACCTCATATGAGAACGTGGAGATACCCCTCATCTATTCCGCTGTGTCCCCTTCCGCGCGGAAGAAGCTCGTGGAGGACGCCATCAAGGCCGTGGGGCTCGAAGAGAAGATCAACGTCGAGACCGCGAAGCTTTCCGGCGGGCAAAAGCAGCGCATCGCCATCGCCCGCGCACTCGTGAACGATCCCGACATCATCTTCGCGGACGAACCGACGGGAAACCTCGATTCGGCATCGGGGGCGCAGGTGATGGGGATCCTCGACGGCCTGAACCGCAATGGGAGAACGGTGGTGCTCGTGACGCACGAGACGAATACCGCGGAATTCGCCGATCGCATCATCCGTCTTCGCGACGGCGTGATCGAAAGCGACACCCCGGTCACGAATCCCCACCGCTCGCGGGAACAATTCCTCAAATAACACCCTCCTCCATGCGCATCAACGATCTTGTCCGCTCATCGCAATCCACCCTCAAGCATGGGAAGATGCGTTCGCTTCTCACGATGCTCGGCATCGTGATCGGCATCTCTTCCGTCATCATCCTCATGTCAATCGGCGCCTCGGCGCAGGATTATATCCTCGGCCAGGTACAAGGCCTCGGATCGAACCTCGTCATCATCATTCCCGGAGGTTCGACCAACGGCCGGCTCTCCTCCCCCGCCCAGGCGCAAGGGATCATCATCACCAGCCTGAAGCAGCAGGATGTCGACGCCCTTTCCCGCGATCCCTCCATCTCTGCGGTGACGGAAGAGGTGCGTGGCCAGGCGCCCGCGAGTTTCCAGGATAATAGCGAGACCGTCACTTTCGATGGCGTTCCCGCGAACTTCTTCACCGTAAGGAACTTCGGCGTCGCGAACGGCTATCCTTTCACCGCCGATGACGTCTCCGCCTATAACCATGTCGCGGTCATCGGTTCATCGCTCGCCACCACCCTTTTCGGGAACGCTTCGAATCCGGTCGGCCAATATATCAATGTGAAGAACATCCAATTCAAGGTTGTGGGAGTCCTTGAGAAGAAGGGCACGGGCGCCTTTGGGATCGATCAGGACAACCTCGCCATCGTACCGATCACCGTCGCCCAGACGCAGATGCTCGGCATCACCTATTTCAACGACATCATGGTCCAGGCGAACCCCGCATACAACATCGATTTCGTGAAGGCGCGCGTGCAGACGATCCTCGAACAGGACCATGGGATCACGGACCCCAACAAGGACGATTTCACGATCGAGACCCAGCAGGACGTGCTCTCGCTCCTCGGCAACATCACCTCGATCCTCACCATGTTCCTTGCCGCAATCGCATCCATCTCGCTCATCGTCGGCGGCATCGGCATCATGAACATCATGCTCGTCTCGGTCATCGAGCGCACGAGGGAGATAGGCCTCAGAAAATCCGTGGGTGCGACGGATGCGGACATCCTCCAACAGTTCCTCGTGGAATCGATGATGCTCACCATCGTGGGCGGCGTGATCGGCATTGCGCTCGGCGGACTCGTCGTGGGAGCGGCATGGTTCGCCATCAACCGTTTTGCGGGGATCGTCTGGACATTCGAATTCCCCTTGTCCGCGATCCTCCTCGCGGTCGCGGTATCCTCCGTCACCGGGATCGCCTTCGGCCTCTATCCCGCCCGCCAGGCTGCACGGAAGAGCCCCGTGGAAGCGCTGCGCTACGAATAAAAAAGCCCGCAGCATCACGTGCTGCAGGCGGTTGTGGAGACCGTGGTGCGCATCATGCGCGCATCACTGCCTCCGATCCCTTCAAGGGTCCTTCGAGCAATCCATAATCGTAGAAGGTAC
Source organism: Candidatus Parcubacteria bacterium (assembly GCA_027355945.1). GTDB lineage: Bacteria > Patescibacteriota > Minisyncoccia > UBA6257 > 2-01-FULL-56-20 > JAKAGE01. The sequence goes on from DAIEHA010000005.1 coordinate 20,874, forward strand.
GCCTTTTAAGGTTGTAATCGATGCGCGCTTCGCTTGCCCGCGCATCCTCCTTTTCCGCGGCTACCGCGCGGCGCATTTCCGCGGCCCTCATCCGGACCGCTGCGCGCATGCGCAATTCCTCCTTTTCCATGTGGACCATTTGTTCCGTCGGGATATCGAGATGCCGTGAAAGCTCCAGAAGCTCCCCTGCGCCGTCATGCGCAAAAAGGAAGAAGCCTCCGATGATCAGGACTATCGCGAGGGTGAGGAGAAAGACGATGATCTCCCCATCGTGATCGATTGCGGCCGTTGTTTCCGGGTTTATCAGGAACACCGAAAGTATGACCGCCATGATCATCAACCAGCCTGCGACGAACATGCTGGATGCGATCTCGGAAAGCAACGGATAGATGAAATATCCGCGCTGGCGCAGTGCCTCTGCAACGAATGACCCGCGTACAGGAACGGCGCGTTCCCGCTTCAACTGCCGTGCCGCAGCTGAGAAGAATGACAGCATGTGGACCCCTCCAGAAAGATCCCTTCACCGGGACCTCTGCTTGCTATTTTATAACAAAAAAAATTATATTTGGCAATATCTATAAAGGAAGAGTCCCGCCAAAAGACGGGACTCTCATGCTTTGCCATCCTATTCTCCTCCCCTTCGGCAGATGCCGCAGGTCATGGCCCGATATGCGGCCTACCTTCGCCGCGACGTTTTCTTTTTGCCCGCGGCCTTCTTCGTCGGCGTATGCGCCGTCGAGGCCTTGGCCTTCTTCATCGAAGCCGCCTTTGCACGTGCGAGCTTCATCGCATGCTTTTCAATGGCGCTCCAATGAGATTTAAGCTCGCGCCCCGCTGCGGCAAGGTCGCGCGCGCTCACATCCTCGAGCGAACCATAGCGGGAGAGCACCTGGTCCACGATCGCGCCATATCCCGCCTTACCGAGGCGTTCGGCTTTTTTCGCTTTGAGTGCAACCTCCTTGCGGGCCTTCTTCGCCCACTCCTTCACCCGGGTCCTGTCTTTCTTTTCGGAAAGCAGATATGCCCCTGCGGATGCTGCGAGAAGGGCAGCCGTGATTGCGCCGCCTATCTCCGCGCCCTTTATTATCTTCGCCTTCTGAGATGCTTTCATTGATGTAGTTATCTTAACGTCCCCGTTTCTTTGCTTCCTTTGCTTCCTTTGCTTCCTTTGCTACCGACCTTTTCGTTGTGAAACCCGTCCGCCGCGCGATCGATTTCAGGAACCCGAAGATCGCTTCCAGGCGAAATCCCTCCTTCCTCACGCCAGCACGGAGATCGGCGATATCGCTCCGAAAGAGCCTCGTTTCCTCTTTCAGTTGTCCGGTGATTTCCTTGATGTCCGAAAGGGCCTTTGCAAGATAGATAAGCGCCACCGTGAGCGCGATCGCCACGGCGATCACCGCGAACGTCGTCACGAAAAAGAATACGTCCGCATGGATCAGCGTGCTCATATCATGAGTATACCACAGGGCCTCATGCGAGACGCAAGCGGTCGAGGGCCTTCCGCTTATCCTCGAGGGGAAGCTTCGTCTTCCTCACTGCATCGCCGAGCATCGCGATCGTATGATCGTACGTCCTGCGATCCACGGGATACGGCGTCGCATCCTTCCCGCCGTGCGCGAAGCTGTATCGTGCGGGATCCTCATATGAAGGAGCTGCGCCATAGATTATCTCGCCGACAAGCGCGAGCGCGCGGACGGTCTTCGCACCCACACCCTCGGTCGCAAGGAACTTTTCATAGTTTTCCGGCCGCGCATCGGCCACCTTCGAGAGGATCTTCTCGAGATATTTGCTCTTTGCGAAGTCCTCATGCACCACGGGATGATACGCGAACTCCCTGGTTTCGAGATTGAGGAGCGTGAGCTGCCGTCCCGGCCGCCCATCGCCACCGATCTCGATCTTCGCCATCTGCGATAGTCTTGTTGAATATTTCCTGAGGAGCGTGATGTCCTTCATGAGGGTCGCATACCCCGCGTGCACGAGCTCGGTCGAGATCTCACGGGAACGATCGCTCTTTGCTGCGCTCATATCGAGCACAGTCTTCAAGGTGATCGACGAGGATATTCCCGAATGAGGGTCCGATACGAGATCGTTCACGTCCTCGGAGAACCAATGATAGCGACGGGCGGTCCCCGCCTCGGCATTCATCCCCTGCTGCACGACCGCCCAGGCGCCGTTCCGCGAGAAGAAGAATGCATGATGGTAGAGCTGGAATCCGTCCTGTACGAGCGCCGAATCGACTTTCGCGCTCATCTTCGAATTGTAAACCAGCCGTTCGGCCTTCGCCGCGGGAAGCGAAAGATGCTCGCTCCATTGCACGATCTCATCGGGCGCTTTGCGGGAGGTTTTGCCCTTGCCTCCGGCGATCGCAATGCCGAAATCAGCCTCATGTCCCCGGATCGCCTCTTTGAGCGCGGCGGTGAGGATGGTGGTGAGCCCGCTTGCGTTCCAGTCGAATGCAAGCACCGTGCCGAGGGACTGGAACCACACGGGGTCCGCGATGCGCGTTATGAACTCATCGGGACCGTACTCCGCAACGAGCACGTACATCATCTCGCGCCCCAGCTTCACCATGCGCTCGAAAAGCCACGGCGGGCAATGGCCGCTATCCAAACCGAATGAGGCGATGCCACGCTGGATCATGCCTCTATTATAGCGCTACGGCTCGTTCACCGCTCCGAGTCGTACAATGCTTGTATCTCCGCAGGCGAAAGGACGCGATTGTACAGGCGTACATCCTGGATCGCGCCACTCGTCACGCCGAATGCATCTTCCCCCATTTCCGGCGTCGTCGTGGGGGTAACCTGCAGCCCCGCCACCGAGCTTGCGCCGCTTGCCACGGGCACGCCATTCAAATAGATTTCGCGCATCCCGCTTGCACCTCCCGCATATACGAACGTGAGGTAATACCAAGTCCCCGCCACAGTGACGCCCCCCATAATATCATCGCTATAAAAGCCCATATAAGGAGTTCCGTTCCGTATCGCAAGATGGAGACATTCATCCGTCGCCATCGTGGTGCAAACGCCGAAAATACCGTTATCTTGTTTTAATAATGACTGGTTCATCCATCCTGCCACGGTGAATGGAGCGGCATTCACGAATATATTCGTGACGAGCGGCGGGGTTATATAATCCGTGCTCCCATCGAATTCCCCCGCATAATTCTGGTGGAGGCCTGCATTGTAATACGTACCATTCGCCCCGATCTGGCTCCCCGTCCACGTTCCATTATTCCCGTTCCCCGAAAGATCGAGGGCGACCGTGCCGGTGCCTTCATTGAGCGGCCAATACCCTACGAGGCCCTGGGGGTCATAGAGCGCAGAAAGGCCCGGAGTGCCGCCGTTCAGGACCTCCGGGAAAAGGGATATCTCGGGGTTCGCCCCATAGGTTCCTTTATACTTGCTCGATTCAAGGATTGCCGTGACCTGGAACTGGGTGCCGTTCGTATTATACGCATAAAAAAGGTCCGAGGAGGAGGAATTCACCGGGTCCACGGGAAGCGACCCAAGAGGACTTCCCGCGTTCATCGTCTTGAAATCGACGGGGATCCATCCTGAGGATGCGATCGTGCGGTATGCGGAAGGAGTACTGCAGGTCCAGGAACCTGTGCCCAATGACGGCATACCAAGGGAACCGCAGGTGCTTGAACTATTGGGGTCGGGAATGCTCGCATAGGTCTCGGTCGTCGTACCGAGGGAGAATGAGGCTGCACCCGTCTGATCCGTGACATACAAGGAAAGGGCGGAGTTCAGGGTTGCCATGTCGGACACCCGGTTCGCATCCCGGCTTTGCGCAAGCAATTGGGCGGGGTTCAGGACGAGGACCACGACGACCGCGAGGATCGCGATGATCGCGATCACGACGAGAAGCTCGATGAGGGTGAAGGCCCTGCGGGGATGCATGGATTAATGATACCAGATACGAGGAACGCCTGGAAAAATGCGGGAGGATCTCCTCTCCCTTATTTCTCGGCGTTATAGAGCGCCATGATCTCCGCGGGAGAGAGAACACGGCTATAGACACTCGCATCTTGGATAAGGCCCGTGAAATTCTGCCCCGGCGCATTGGCATAGCCGATCTGCAGATTGACGGACTGATTTGATATCGTAAAATTCGTCGTCATCGAGAGAACGCCGTCCACATAGCAAAGCGTCCCATTCGTCACGCCGCTCATGAAACTGCAGGCAACGAAATGCCATTTGCCGTCGGCAAGATTGATGCCACTGCTGCGCCATCCTCCGCCACTCCAATCGTATATGCTGAAAATATTGCCATCAAGGAACATTGCATACGCGTTTTGTTTTGCAATAATGCCGGCGACGGAGCTCGCCCCCGCATTGGAAGTCTTTATCCATGCGGCCATGGTGCCGTTTGAGAGCTGCACATCGGCCGCATTCCCTACATCGACATAATCGGTCGCCGTGGCATTGAACGTCCCCGCCCATGCCTGGTTCAGACCGGGAGAATAATAACCGGAAGTTCCCGTAGGGGTGCCGTACCATGTTCCGGTGTTCCCGTTCCCTGACTGATCGAACGCCGTGGTGCTCGTCCCTTCGTCGAGAGACCATGATCCCACCGGTCCCGCACCGGCCGCGGGTCCCTGGACATCGATACCGCTGCCGAGGGATCCGGATACGATATTCTGATACTTCTGCGATTCCATCCTCGCAAGGATCTCGAAGGGGGTCCCTAGAGATTCGTACATATAATAGAGGCCGGAGGAGGAGGAATTCACGGGATCGAGGGGAAGGGAGCCAAAGGGAGACCCCGAAGAGATATTCTTGAAATCGATAGGGATCCATCCCGTGCCGTTCGCACTCCGGGACGCCGTACTGCTCACGCAGGAGAATCCCGCAGGCAGTCCGATGTTCGCACAAGTGCTCGTCGTATCGGGAAGGGAAACATAGACGAGGGAAGAAGTCCCGAGGAAAAAGCTCGAGGCACCCGATTGATCGGTAGTATAGAGATTGATGGCGCTCGCGAGCGTCGCCATATCGGACATCCGGTTCGCATCCCGGCTTTGGGCAAGAAGCTGGGCGGGGTTCAGGACGAGCACCACGACGACTGCGAGGATCGCGATGATCGCGATCACGACGAGAAGCTCGATGAGGGTGAAGGCCCTGCGGGGGTACGAAGGGTTCCGTGATATCATCATCTAATTTTATCAAATCAACCGCCTCCTCCTTCCTATTTTTCCTCGAGAAGCCTCACGAGAAGCCGTACGGGCGTACCCAATCCTCCCTTCGCGAGCCATTCCTCATCGATCGCCGTCATCCGCGGCGCGATATCCAGGTGGACCCAGGGATAGCATTGGTTTCCTTTCGCATCCTTCGTGAACTGCCACAGGAATGTGGCGGCGGTACTGGCTCCCCCTCCCGCACCCGATTTTCCGGCGTTCGCCCAATCGGCGAACGTCCCTTTGATGTCATTCTCATAATCCGCGGAAAGCGGCAAGGGCCAGACCGGATCCGCCACGGCATCCCCGAGTGCCCGGAAGCGCTCTTCCAGTTCCTTGTCGGAGGTGAAGAGGCCCGTATAACGGAGGCCGAGCGCCGCCATTGCGGCGCCCGTCAGGGTCGCCACATCCACGACGAGCGACGGCTCATATCGCTTCGCATATTCAAGGGCGTCGGAAAGGATCACGCGACCTTCCGCATCCGTGTTCAGTATTTCGATCGTCTTGCCGTTCATGGTGCGAAGGATGTCGCCAGGACGATAACTTGAACCCGACGGCATGTTCTCCACTGCCGGAACGAGCGCGACGATGTTTTTCTTCATGCCAAGCCGTACCGCTGCCGCAAGCGAATGAAGCACGGCTGCACCGCCACTCATATCCATATGCATCTCATAGATATGCTCGGTACTTTTCAGATTAAGTCCTCCCGTATCGAAGGTCACGCCTTTGCCCACAAGGACCACCGGCCGCTCCCCTTTCCTTCCCGCCATATATTCAAGGATGATGAATCGCGGCGCCACGGCGGACCCTCGGCCCACGCCGAGCACGCCGCCCATGCCGAGCCGCTCCATTTGCGCGACGCCCAGCACCGTGGCCTTCACGCCCTTGCCGAGAGTGCGTGCAAGCGAAACCGCATGCCGCGCAAGGACATCGGGCGTCATATCGCCACCAGGGACGTTCTGCAGCCTGCGGCACTCGTTGGTTTCCTCCCCTATCACAAGACCCCGCTTCAGACCTCCGGCCGCCGCACGGCGGACGCCCTCCGGGGCATCCTTCGGAAGCACGAACTCGACGCCCTGCAGCATCATGGACATCGACGGGGTGGGCGTCCGATATTCGCGATACTCGAAATTCGCCATTGCGATGTTCGCCGCAGCCGTCTCATAGCGATCGCCCGCATCCGCATCCACATCCGCATCCGCACCGCCACGCCGCGCCTCCGGGATCGCTTCGAAGGAAACGCGCCCGATGCGTTCGCGCATGGCCGTCCGCACCGCCGCGCGATATGCGATCGCGAATTTTTTCATCGGGACGCCCGATGCGTGCCATTCCTTGGAAACTCCGATGGCGATCAAACGACGTCCGCGGGATGGCAATACGAAGGTCTTTATCTCCCCTTCCCTCAATGCGAGCTCTTTCATAACGCCTCCCGACGAGAGATATTCCTTTTCGTTCCCGTCACAATGATCCCAGAGGACCGATCGTTTAATCCCGAGCGCCTCGGAAAGGAATATCGCGAACGCCGCATCCTTGCGCGGCGTGTCTGACAATGAGAGGGAGAATGCCATGGATGAATTATATGATGTGGTTATGCAAGATTTTTAAGATAATACTCATCCGTTTCATTATGGTGGCCGAGGATGCCGAGCTCCTTGAGCCTTCGGATCGCTTCCATGAAAGCGGCCGATGCTATTGGCGGCGATTTTTTATCCTCTTCAAGGACCTCCCTCAACGCGTCGAGCGTGAACGGACCCCTGCTCAGAGGATGGATGCCGTTTTCGAGGAAGTTCCCTATCTCTGCGAGCGCAAAATCCGCGTCAGTGATCGTCTCCTGCGGCTTCTCTTCTTCGAACCTGCCTTCAGGGGGGGTTTCCGCCATACCATTAAGGATATCCCGAATGGATGCAATCCGGCAACTCCGTGCGTCAAAGAAGACCGTGGACGTCGCGGATGGTGAGCGCGATCATAAGTGCGAGAAGGAGCGCAAAGCCTATTCCATTCACCCACGCCTCGATCGCGTACGGCAGCGGGGAGCGCTTCATTTTTTCGATGAGAATGACCACGAAACGGCCTCCATCGAGCGCGGGAAATGGTATGCAGTTCACCACCATGAGATTGAGGGATATGACGCCGATGAACTGGAGAAGGTATGCAAGGCCTATCTTGCCCGTCTCCTCGGCCACGGAGAAGATGCCTACGGGGCCTACGATGCCGGAAGGGATCGATGCCTTCGTGAAGACCTGGCTGATGAGCTGTCCGAAGGCCTGTACGGTGAGAACGCTCACATTCCACGCCGCGATAAGACCGTCACGAAGCGCCGCGAAGAACCCCTCGCTTGCCGCGCCCCCCTCTTCAAGCGCCACGCCGATCGCGCCCTGGTTGGGGCCGACATTGGTCCTGGGGGTGAGCGTGAAATCAATCTCCTTGTCGTTCCTGAGCACGGCGACGTTCACGGTGGAACCTTTATGCGCATCGATATATGCGATGAACGCCTGGGCGCCCGTGTATCCTTTTATGATATCGCCCGGTTGCAACCCCGCAGCGGCAGCCGGAGATCCCGGTTCCGTGCCGGCGACAACGAGCGTCTGGGGCACCCCCACCATGAACACGATGGAAATGAAAAGCCATCCAAGGATGAAGTTCGTGAATACGCCGGCGAGGATGATGACGCTCTTCTTCCATGCGGGCTGCGAATAGAACCTGCGGGAATCGTCCACCTGCACCGCGGCAGTGTCCGCAACGGCGTCCGTTGCGGCGTGGTTCGCATTTTCCCCGTCGACCACCGCGAACTCCCCCCGCTCGCCCGCGATCTTTACGAATCCGCCGAATGGAAGCCAATTGATGCTGTATTCCGTATCGCCGATCTTCTTGGCGGCGATGCGTGGCGGAAACCCGAATCCGAACTCGTCCACTTGGAGCCCGAACATCTTTGCCGCAAAGAAATGCCCCGCCTCGTGTCCGAGGATGAGGAGCGAAAGTCCTATGATTACGATGATGGCGATCAGCATGGTTATTCTCCGAGTTCCGCGATCTTGCCCTTCAGCAAGGTCTCGATCTCGGTATTCGCTTTATCCGTCGATTTCTGTGCTTTCTCCCGGCCCTTGAATTCGTCATCCTCGGTGATGGCACTCGTTCCTTTTGCGTCCTTCAGGCGCCTCATCGCATCCTCGCGCCGCGCGCGGACCTGGATGCGTGCGGCCTCCGCCATCTTACCCACGAGCTTTCCGAGCTCATCCCGCCGCTCATCGCCGAGCGGCGACAGGGTGCACCGGATGTTCTGCCCGTCGTTCGATGTCGAAAGGCCGAGATGCGATCCCTCGATGGCCTTCATGATCGGGGCGATCGCGGCCGAGTCCCATACGGAGATCTGGATCGTGCGCGGAGGGAGCACGGAAAGCGAGCCGAGCTCGCGGATGGAGAGCATTTGATCGTACATGGAGATGCGGATGTCTTGCACCATGTCGGGCGACGGCTTGTTCCCCCGGATCTGGGCGAAATCCTGCTTGATCTTTCCCGTTATGCCCGCAAGGGCAGACTCGAGGTCTTTCACTATCTCTTCGGTGATGGTCATAAGTTATGTGTGATGGACCGACCCGAATATTCTAACGCATAAGCGCCTCAAGCTGCAATCGAGGGTTGAGCGGGAAATTCCCGGCATTCTCCGAGAGGCGGAGCGCCTTATGCCATAACGCCGCAGGAGCCGGGTCCTTCGATGCGAGGACGACCGTAATCGCCTCGAGGAATTTCCGAAGGCTGAAATCATCCGGCTCGATCAACTTTTTTATAAGATCCTTCCGCGATGCCGCGGGAGCCGCAAGAAAGCGCTCGGCCTGTTCGAGCTCCGCGCGGAACTGTGCGTCATGCATGAAACGCCACGCAAGACCCGGTTTTCCCCTGGCGCGCGCCGCACACGAGGCCGCATCCGCAATCGCGGCATCCCCCGTCCCCGCAAGCCATTCCTGTATCGCGCTTCCCGGTACGGTGCCGAAATATACTTCCGGAAGACGCGAGCGGATCGTTCCGAGGATCGCATCGGGATCGGAAGTGACAAGGAGGAGGAGCGATGATGCGGGCGGTTCCTCGGTCATTTTGAGAAGCGCGTTCTGCGCCTCCGTGGTGAGAGTGTCGGCATTATCCACGATCACGGTCCGTCGCGAACTTACGTTCGGCCGCTGCCACAGGAATCCCTTTATCTCGCGTACGGCATCGATGCCGATCGATTCGCCGCGCGCATCAGGATCGAGCATCCGCACGAAGGAACTGTCGATCATCTTGAGGTCCTGAAGCACTTCGTTCTCCGTCGGCGCCTCGAAACGCCCCTTCTCAAGGAACTTCCCGAATGCCTGTGCGATCGTCCGCTTTCCGACCATCGAAGGCCCGGAAAGGATATAGCCGTGCCCCAGCGCACCCGATCCCGCAAGCCGTTCCATGTCGCCGACCGTCCGGTCGTGGCCTATGATCCCCATGATGCGGCTATCGCTTATTGAGCAGGGTCCTCTTGTAGGTGTCGAGATGGTTCAGGATGAGCCCCGTCCCCTTGGCCACGCAGAAAAGCGGATCTTCGGCGACATATGCCTGCACGCCAAGGAAGCGCTCGAAAAACTCGGGAAGATGATGGAGCTGCACCGAACCCCCCGAAAGGATGATGCCCTTTTCCATAATGTCCGCCACAAGCTCGGGCGGGGTCACGTTGAACACGTTCTGGACCGAGGTCGCGATATCGATGAGGAGCGGATTGAGCGCCTCGGCGATCTCGTTCGAATTGATGACGATATCCTTCGGAAGTCCCGTGACGAGATCGCGGCCGCGGATCTGATATTCCATCTTCTCCTTCGTGGGCATCGCCGAACCGATCTCGATCTTCACCTGCTCCGCCGTCTGCTCACCGATCGCAAGCGCATACTTCTTCTTCACATAATCCATGATCGCCTGATCGAACTTGTTGCCGGCGATGCGAAGCGAGTTCCAAGAGACGATATTGCCGAGCGCGATCACCGCCTGCTCGCTCGTGCCGCCGCCGATATTGATGATCATATTGCCCGATCGCGCATTGATCGGGATGCCGGCGCCGAGCGCCGCAAGGATCGGTTCACGCACAATGAACGCATTGCCCGCACCCGCCTCGCGCGCGGCGTTCATCACGGCACGCCGTTCGGTCTGCGTGATACCGGCGGGTACCGAGATCACCACATCGGGCTTCACGATATTGAACCATCCGGAGGCCTTGCTGATAAAGTAGGTCAGCATCGCCTTCGTGATGTAATAATCCGCGATCACGCCCTCCTTGAGGGGGCGATATGCCACGATCTCGTCGGGGGTGCGTCCGATCATCTCCTTCGCTTCAAGGCCTACCGCAAGTACGCCGTTATCCGGCTTTGTGAGCGCCACAATAGTGGGCTCATTGATGATAAAACCCCTCCCTGGCACGAAGACCACGGTGTTCGCAGTACCAAGGTCAATGCCGATTTTCTTTCCGAACATGATGAGTATTTTACGCGAAAATCAAGGGAAAAGCAAAGATATAGATAAAATCGGGGCCGCCCATGATAGAGGCGGCCCCAGTGGAGGATACCGGCAATGATCGCCATCATTGCCTCTGCATGCTTCCTCAAGCATACCCGGAACGGCGCAAAATGAAAAGTCCGCACGCATTGCGTACGGACCTGCTGCCTCATCTGAAAATCCCTATGTGCCGATCGCCTTTTCCACGAGCGCATCGCGGTGCATCCCTACCTGGGCGACCTTCCCTTCGATGAGCGCGCGTGCGGCATCGAGTGGTACCGGGATATACCGTGTGCGCGGATACGAGTCATATTTGGGGATGAAGAACTCCCCTGACCTCACCACGCAATCCGCGATGAGCGATTCGCAATCCGCGATCGATCCCGTGTAGAGCGATCCGAGCTCCTGCCTCCTCTGCTCGCTATCCGTGAAGAAAAGGCAGAAGAGCGGTCCCGGGATGCTTGATTTCGACTCGTACCCTACAAGCACCGCACGAGGATGATAGTATGCCTTGGCGATCTGATAATCGACCTCAGCGGAGATGGCAATGACCCCATTGGCGACGCAGCGGCGGACGTTCGGCTTCATATGGAAACTCTCCCTTTGATGAACTGCGGAGGATTATACCTTTTTTGAGGCGCTCTGTAAAACTTCTCTCAGCCCCTCGTGATGTCTGCGCCAAGCTGGCGAAGGCGCTCGTCGATGTGTTCATATCCGCGGTCGATCTCCTCTACCCCATCGATCTCCGAAACGCCCTTCGCAACAAGCGCCGCGAGGATGTCCACGATCCCCGAACGGAGGTCGCGCACCGTGAGATCCGTCGATTCGAGCGGCCGCGGTCCTTCGATCGAAGCGAAGTGCGGAAATCCCTTTCCCGAGAAACGACACGGGTCATCCGCCGGACAATCCGATGAAACGGAGATCTTTGCACCCATCGCATTCAGGTCATTCGCGTATGCAAAACGATCCTCATAGATCGTCTCATGGATCGAGGATGTGCCGTTGGCCTGAGTAAGCAGCACCGCAAGCGGCTGCTGCCAATCGGTCATGAATCCTGGGTGGACATCGGTACGGATCGTGAGCGGAACGAGATCCCCGTCCTGATCCCCGTCGCCATCCCCCTTTTTCGTGCGCCAGAACGCAATGCCGTCCTCCGCGACCTCGAACTCCCCTCCGAGGCGCCGCACCGTATTGAGGAACGTGATCAGGTGTTCCTGAACCGCGCCTTTGAGCTTAATCCTGCCGTCCGTCGCGATCGCAAGGCAGGCGAACGAGACCGCTTCATTGCGATCGGGCATCACGCGATGCGTCGTGCCGTGGAGCGCGCGCACGCCTTCGATCGTGATCGTCCGCGGAGGCGAAAGCTCGACGATCGCACCCATCTTCTGCAGCAATTTCACAAGATCGATGATCTCTGGCTCGAGGGCCGCGTTCCTGATCACCGTCCTTCCCTGTGCAAGCACCGCGGCAAGCATGATATTCTCCGTCGCCCCTACACTGGGGAAGCGAAGATCTATCTCCGCACCGCGCAGCCCTCCGTCAGGCGCCCATGCACGGAAGCTTGTCGGCGTCACCTCGATCCTCGCTCCCAGTTTCTCGAACCCCGAAAGATGGATATCCACCGGCCGCGGCCCTATTTTATCGCCCCCAAGCACCGGCACCTCGGCCTCGCCGGTCCGCGCAAGAAGCGGTCCGAGCGCGAGGATCGGAATACGGTTCTTCCTTGAAAGCTGCGTGACGCGGTTGTTCTTGATCACCGGCGTCGCGACGCTTGCCGTAGGACCTGCGATCTCCGTCTCGGTGCCGATGGAACGCAGAAGTTCATAGACGATCTCAAGCTCACCGATCGCCGGAACACTCTTAAAGATGCATCGCTCCTCGGTGAGCAGCGATGCCACGAACATCTTCGATGCCGCATTTTTTGCGCCCGCGATCACCACCTCCCCGAAAAGCGGTTTGCCTCCTTTAACGATAAATTTTGCCATGGAGATACTCGCCGAGTTCAGCTTCCGGAATGCGCTCCTGCGCTCCCGTATCGCGGTCCCGCACGGTCACCGTACCTTTCTCCGAGGGGTCAGCGCTTTCGCCGAGGGTCCCGAAATCGATCGTGATGCAGAACGGCGTCCCGATCTCATCCTGGGCATAATACCGTTTGCCGATATTGCCACGATCGTCCCATGCCACCGGAAAACGCGTACGAAGCCCGCCATAGATCGCGCGCGCCCTTTCGACGAGCGCGGGTTTGTTCGCGAGAAGCGGGAACACGGCTGCTTTGTAGGGAGCGATCGCGGGCTTCAGTCTGAGATATGTGCGATCGCCGTCCTCCGTATACGCATCGAGCATGACCATCGCAAGAAGACGATTTATGCCGACCGCGGGCTCTATCACATGGGGCACGAACTTCCTGCCCGTCGCGGGATCGGTGTACGAAAGGTCCACACCGGAGGATTTCATATGCTGATTGAGATCGTAATCCGTCCGATATGCGAGTCCCCAAAGCTCCTTGAACCCGAACGGGAATCTGTATTCGAGGTCCTCGGTGCGCTTGCTATAGAAGCTCCGTTCCTCATCGCCATGTTCGCGCCATCGAAGGTTTTCCTTGCGTACGCCGAGCGCGCCCGTGATGAACGCCTCCATGTCCCTCTTCCATCCTTCGAAAAGCCCCTTCCAATCGGTCGTCTCGGGATCGAAAAAGTATTCTATCTCCGCCTGTTCGAACTCGAGCGTCCGGAATATGAAGTTCCCTTTCGTGATCTCGTTGCGGAAGCTTTTGCCAAGCTGTCCCACGCCGAACGGCATGCGGACCCTCGTGGAATCGATGATATTCTTGAATGCCACGAAGATGCCCTGGGCCGTCTCGCCTCGCAGATACACCTTCGATTGGGCCTCCGGCACGATCCCCACATGCGTCTCGAAAAGGAGGTTGAACTTGCGCACGGGTGTCCAGTCGAACGAGCCGCACACCGGACACTTGATCGCATTCTCCGCGATGATGGCATCCAATTCCGCCTCCTGCTTTCCTTCCACACTTACGCTCTCCTGCCGATCCGCGAAATGGTTCTCGATAAGATGGTCCGCGCGGGTGCGGGTATGGCACTTCTTGCATTCGATCATCGCATCGGAGAATCCCGACACATGGCCCGATGCTTCCCATACTTTCGGATGGAGGATGATCGATGAATCAAGGCCCACCATGTCGCTTCGGCCATGGATGAACGTCTTCCACCATTCGTTCTGGATGTTCCGCTTGAGCTCGGCGCCCACTGGTCCATATTCATAGGAATTCGCAAGACCTCCGTAGATCTCCGATCCCGGGTACACGAATCCGCGCCGCTTCGAAAGTGCTACGATCTTTTCCATGAGATTGTCCTCCGTTCCTTTCGCGTTTGCCATGTATGATGATTCGTTCGTTTTTTGTATGTCCGGCGTCGTACTACTGCGTCACCGTTCTCGCACTTCCTCCCGCGAGCGACGGCTCATTCGGCAGCGCGGTCGTCACGGGGTCGGTCGTGATGGAGAACGATCCCCCGGTCCAGGCATCGTTTGCGGCGAGGGTTGCCTTGCCGAGAAGGGTCACATCGCTGCCTACCTGGTTCACTGCGGGGATATTGCTGACGGTGAACTGGGCCTCCACGGGAGCATCGGTGATGCCCGTCGTCGCCGGGATGAACGGGATTGTCCAGGTGACGAGGCCGGTGCCCGGATCGTATACGGGCACCGATGCGGTCCCCGTGCTTGATGCGGCGCCGATGAACGACGTCCCGGACTGGAGATATGCCGATACGGTGACGCTCGAGGCATCCGTCGCATAATTCGTGATCTTCCAGTCGATGCCGTACTGCGATCCCTGATTCACCTTCGGCGGATACGGTCCGGAAAGCCAGTGTCCTTCCGAGACGAACGCCATCTGGCCCGCGATCTTGTTCGATATCCTCACCACGGAGACCGTGCTCGATCCCGATGCACCTGGTATGACCGTGGGCGATTCTATCCTTCCCGTGACGGATATCGAATAATCCTTGTCGCTTGGAAGCCGGATCGGGAAGGATGAAAGCGTCTTGATGTTGAACGATACCGATCCCGTTTGCCCCGGCGCAAGCGATGCGAGCGCGGGAGCGTTCGCGGCATACCAGGTGATCGTATTCGTCCGCGAATCGAACGCGCCCGACGTCTCGAGCGATCCGAAATCATACATGCGCCCGGAGAGCGCCGCAGCGATCTTCACGCTCGAAAGCGTCACGGCGGAATTGTTCGTATACGTGAGCGTATAGCTCAGGCTGTCACCGACCTTCGAAACATATTCGCTGCTGCCATTCACGCTCAAGGAAAGCGCAAGCGGAGAAGGTACGAGGGTGAAGTTCACCGTCTGCGCATTCGCCGCATACTGCCGCCCATCGAGCGCGGTATAGGCGGTCCCTTGGAACTGGTACTGGGCCTGCGACGGCCCCACGATCGCGCCCGTGACAACGAAGGAACCTCCCTGTCCCGGGGCGAGCGTACCGACATCCCACGTACCCGAGGAGAGCCCCGCCACGGTGCCCGTCGCCACCGGAATGCTGCTTGTTGCGAATGTATATGCAGGAGGATATCCAAGTACGATGCGCGCATCCTGGATAGGCTGCCCTCCGTTGTTCGCATAGGTCACCGCGACCGGGAAGCTCTGTCCACTCACGATGTTCGTCGGCGCAGAATAGCCGAGACTGAATGTCGAGGGCCCCGGCGTGATGCTCGTGGCCTGATCGGATTCATAGGTCGTCGAAGGGGTCTCCGGGGTGCTGTAGAGAAGCTTGGCGGAGATGGCATACATCTGGGAAGGGGGGCCCGTCACAATGACCGTCGAACTCTGCGACGCGACCGCACCGGAAGCGATGTCCCCAAGGGAATATTCCTGCACCTGGGTCGAGGGACCGTTCCCCACGAACTCGATGCCTTGCGGCAGCTGTACGGCCACGACGGCACCCGAAAGGTCCGTCCTCGAATCGTTCGCGGCGCCGAGCGAAAGTGTGAACGGCACGCCGACCACCACGCCCGGAGGCGGTGTGATCGTGAATGTCGTCGCCGGCTGGGACGGAGGCTTCAGATAGGCCACGAGAGCGACCGCGACAACCCCTATGACCGCGATGCCGATCGCAAAAAGCAAAAGACCCCACCTGCTCATGAATGAACGGCGGTGCGGCGGGCGGATCGTAAGCGTCTCATGCCTCGGTTCCGATGGATCCTCCCCTTTCGGTGCGTCAGGTCCGGCGCCTTCGCGCGGATCCGCCCCCGATTCAGATGCCTGCGTCCTCGCTTCGGTCCTGGATCGGGCCGTTCGGGGCAAATTCGGATTTTCCTTGCTCGTCCATATTCCGTTCGGATTGTAAGGGGACATGTAAGGATATTACCGCATTTTGCCTCATTATTGAAGGGAGTTTGCGCACGCAGGACGCGCAGAAGAAATCCTGCCGTGAAATATAAAAATATGCCCCTGGCCGGATCCCACATGCGCCGCATACGGCATCCTCCGGATCCCAGCCGAGCACCGCAAGCGCGGCATGCCACGAAAAGCGCCCTTCGATGACCATACGCCAAAGTTCCGGTTCGGGCTGGCCATCCGGAAGCATCATTGCGAGACGATCGAGCGCCGTAAACGGAAGGCCTGCGTTCCGCTCCTTCAACGCATCGATGATCTGAGTTCCGTGGACCTCCACGAAACGAACCTTGAGCAGCGTTCCCGGTTCAAGGTGAGGCGCGAGTTTCGAGGTTATCTTCCGCGAGCTCTTCGTCCTCCCCGCCATCTTACCGAAGCGTTCCGTAAAAAGTACGTAGCGGCCATCGCTATCGCCCTGGGGATATTTGCGGAGCGAAACCGCTGCGGTCACGTATTCCTGCATACGTGGCCATTGTAGCATATAATGCATACATGCCCTCGTGGCAGTATCGCTGAAAAAAACGCCTCCCTCATAGCGGGAACATCGAAAAAAATGATCACCGTATCCCAGGCAATCATCCTCGGACTCACCCAGGGAATCTCCGAACTTTTCCCCATTTCAAGCCTTGGCCACAGCGTGCTCCTGCCGGGATTGCTTGGCTGGAACATCGATCAGCATGCGGAATCATTCCTGGAGTTCCTCGTCGCAACGCACCTTGCGACCGCGATCGTCCTTTTCATCATTTATTTCAAAGATTGGGTGAGGATCATCAAAGGAATGCTCCGATCCCTTGCCGCGCGGGAAATAGGCGATGCGGATCCGGACGCAAAGCTCGGCTGGCTCCTTGTCGTAAGCACCATTCCTGCCGGCTTCATCGGCCTCCTCTTGAAGGACCAGATCCGGGGATTCCTTCTCTCCCCACGGTCCGCCGCTTCATTCCTCATCCTGAACGGCTTGCTTCTCCTCGCCGCCGAATGGATACGGGTGCGCGCCCTCCGCAGGGGCAGCACCGCGATAGATATCGTCGAACACACCGAGGAGAACGACCATCGCATCGCCTGCCGCCTTTCATGGAGGCAATCGTTCAATGTAGGGATCATGCAGGTCCTTGCCCTGCTCCCGGGGTTTTCCCGTACCGGCACCACGCTTTCCGGGTCCCTTATGGCGGGACTCTCCCACGAGGACGCGCTTCGTTATTCCTTCCTGCTTGCAACCCCGATCATCGGCGCCGCGGCCCTCCTTGAGATCCCTCCGCTCCTCGCCTCCCACAACGGGTCCCTTATCGCCGCCTCGCTATGGGGGGCGGGATTCGCCGCATTCGGCGCCTGGTTTGCCGTGCGATTCCTCACCCGCCATTTCAAGACACACACGCTCCGGCCATTTGCCTTTTACTGCCTCGCCATCGGGATCATAGGCCTTCTCGTGATCCGCTGAGAGGCCGGGCCTTCCGCGTCCCCTCTCTCAGTGCAGCCTTCCGGCCGATCACTTTTTCTTCCCGCTTGCGAACCATGCGTAGATCAAGAGTCCCAATCCCACCACGAGCGCCGCGATCCCGTGCTTCACGTGGGGCGTCATCCTCGCTGCCGCATATCCAGGGATATAAACGGGGAGCATATCTGCCGGCGTGATCCAGTAATAGACCGCCATACCGATACTTGCGAATCCCGCGATCACCGCGATCACGACCAACAATTTTTTCGTATTCATGGTCTCAGCCTAACATAATTGCGCGCGGCGACCAACCCTTTTTCGCCGGAGGGATCTTCCCTCACCTCAAGAACCTCATGGAAAAACCGAGGAATACGAGGACTATGCCCGCATTCACCATCAATCGCTCCCAGAAGAAGTTCCTGAAGAAAAGCACATCGACCGCCACGATGACGGCCACCATGAGCGCAACGACAACGGCAATGGCAAGGGAATGGTTCATCACGATCATTATATCCTATTCCGCCACGACGCACGCGGGACCATGCCCGCGCGGTATCATTGACTTTATTATGTTTATATAGTTAAATATCCCCGAGGGGGATATATGAGTTTGATGGTCTTTCTCTGCCTTTGCGGGATCTCCGCATTCGCGCTAGGTGTCATGGGTTCGTTCTTCAAATATAAATTCAGGATAGGATATGCGAGCATCGTCGTGGGAGCCCTCGCAGGCTTCACGCTCAATGCGCTATTCTCTCACCTGGATGCGAAGGTCGGCCTCCCCGGTGCGATGTTCTGGGGGGTGATCGTAGTATCCTGCATGTGGCTGTGCGCCCGGTTCGTTGGCTTCATGATATTCGACGTGCGATCGTACAATGGACGGTCGCACGGAGATGTCTGATGCCCGAACCCCGCAGGACAGTACCATACCCTAGGGCGTTATGCGGCCGCCCCGAACGCCGCCATCACCAAGGTCATCACACGATGGCCTTTTATCTTTTTTCCCGGCCTCATTTCACGTTTGCGCGCGAGGACGAGAAGAAGAGCGCTTCGCTCCATTTTTTCGCAGCATACGAGGACCCATGAGCCGTCTCATTTGAAGGCCGCGATCGCGCCGGCGAGATTGGCGTCTCCCGGAACCGTCCATTGGGGACTGTTCGCCGCCGTGCTTGTCGCAATGAGATATGCCACGCCGCCATCCATGTCATTCCCATCATGGAGGATGTCCGTGATCGTGAATCCGCCGGTGATCGCGGAGGTCGATGCCGCGGAACCGGCGCTTGCATATGCCGCAATAAGCAAGGTTCCCGCCTGCGATGGCGTGACGGTTCCCGGAACTATCGACCCCGTCGACGCAATGCCGCCCTGATCGCTTCCCGCCGCGAGCGGATCGCTCGTGCTCACCACCCCGGAGAACGCGTCCACGGAGATCCCCTCGTACACCTGCGGGCTGCAGTTGAACGTATCGCTCGCCCCCGTAAGGGCGTTATATGCATAAAAGAACTGGATCCAGCCGTAGGTGTTCGTTCCGGAGCCATATGTGGTCAATGCATGCCAGGTATTGCCTCCGCTGTCCGTGACCAGCGTGGAGGTAGGGGCATAGTAATAGCAGGCGACGATAAGGAAATCTGCGCCAAGGGTGTTCGCGGTCACCGTGGGCGTGCTCAGATTGCTGCCGTGGCTTACGAGGGCTATGGGCGCCAGGCTGCCGGGCGCCATGGAATAATCGACGGGCAAAAGCGTCGTCGCAGTCCCCTGTTCATATAAATTGGCGTATTGCCCCCCATCCCCCGCGGCGATCGAGGCGTATTTCTGCGACTCCATGCTTGCGGTGAGCTCATACCTCAATCCATTCGTCGCATACGTATAATAGAGACCCGAACTCGTCGTATTGACGGGGTCCACGGGAAGCGATCCAAAGGGACTTCCTGATGAGATATTGCGGAAATCGAGCAGTAACCATCCGGAACCGCCTATACCGCGATATCCCGCGCTCCCGCTGCACGAGTAGGCATAATTCGCAGGAAGGGCGATGAGGCCGAGATCTCCGCAGGTACTGCTTGCCGAGGGAAGGTCCGTGTAGATGACCGATGAGGTTCCGAGACCTCCTGCTGAGATATCCGTCTGATAGATGCCTATTGCCGAATTCAATGTCGCAAGATCGGATACCCGGTTCGCATCCCGTGATTGCGCAAGCAATTGGGCGGGATTCAGGACGAGGACCACGACGACTGCGAGGATCGCGATGATCGCGATCACGACGAGAAGCTCGATGAGGGTGAAGGCCCTACGAGAGTGCATGGTCTCATTATACCAGACACAGGGTTCCCCCTTTCCGAAGAATTTTGAAACGGATCCCTTGGAGGCATCGCCTCCTCACAGCCTTTCTTGTGCGTCGGGTAGGATTCGAACCTACGTAGCCCAATGGGCGACAGATTTACAGTCTGTTGCGATTGACCGCTCCGCCACCGACGCGTTTATTGCTTCAAAGAAGATCCTTCCTCTTTGTCCTCCATATTCTGCCCTGAAAGCTCTTTGAAATCAATGTTCGTATTCGCATGGTGCTCCTGAGGCTGCACCTTCCGGAGTCCTTTCGCGATGGAATTGTCGATCTTCAGCACCACTACCTTCGCACGGCGGAGGAATTTCATGAGAAAATTCCCGAACGCGGCATCGATCCTCTCAGGAATCTCGGAGTGGGCCCAGCGCTCGATGAAGTTCTTCGCATCCGCCTCGACCCCCGATTCCTCGACGCGCGGCAACGCCCGCACGGCGACGTAAAGCATTGCGCCAAGGCACACCATGAGTACGAGCGAAAATATGAATTCCACCATACGAAGATTCTATCAGAATATGCGAGGGCTTTCCATCGGAATCCGTTCTCCGGACCTATACCTCCAAGCGGGAAAATCGGTTCACCGACACGTTCTCTCCCACTTTGGCGATGACCTCGCCGATGATGTCCTTTATCGTCTTCGATTCATCCTTCACATACGGCTGCGCGAGGAGTTCCTCCACCGTTTCCGGTGCCGCCGCCGCAATATGCATCGCGATGTCATGCGCAAGCACCCGGAACGGCTCCGAACGTACGACGAAATCGGTCTCCGCGCGCACGTCGAGTATCACGCCGATCCGCTCATTATGCACATAGGATTCTATGAGGCCCGCTCCCGCCTCGCGACCCGCGCGCTTCTCCACCTTTTCAAGACCCTTTTCCGCAAGGATCTTCTTTGCATGATCGAGATCGCCCCCGGCCTCCAAAAGCGCCTTCCGGCAATCCATGACGCCGGCACCAGTCACCTCTCTCAGTTTCTGCACCGCTTCCGCGGTAACCTTGTTCGCGTCCGCCATGATATTTGATTTTAAAAAATTAATTACTTCTCCTGCGCCTTCGCAGCACCCTCGGCTTCCGCCTTCTTGGCGGCCTCCTGGGCCGCTGCAAGCGCCGCTGCCCTTGCCGTAGCGCCCGTTTCAAGCGCCTTGTCCATCTTCTTGAGGAACCATTCGATGCTGAGCTTCGCTTTGTCGTTTCCGGGGATGAGATAGTCGATAAGATCGGGATCCACGTCCACGTTCGCGAACGCGACAACCGGGATCTTCCTGATCTTCGCTTCGCGCACCGCCGTATCGTGGAGCACGGGATCGATCACGATGAGCACATCCGGTTCGCGGGTCAACGCCTCCAGGCCTCCCACGAGCTCTTCCAGCCGTCCAAGCTCCTTCTCGAGCTCAAGGCGCTCCTTCTTCGTATACTTGTCGAGCGCATGATTCGCGAAATCGGTGCGGAGCTTCTTCATGTAATCGATCCGCTTCGCGATGTTCCGATAATTCGTGATGGTACCTCCGACCCAGCGCGTCGTGACGTACGGAAGGGAATACTTCTTGGCGAGATCCGTGATGGCCTTGTCCGCGGCAGCCACCGCACCCACGAACAGCACGAGTCCTCCCTGGCGGATCTTTTCCACAACGAAACCTGCCGCCTCCTCCACCGCATCCTCCGTCTTCTGGAGGTTGATGATCTCGATGCCCCCGCGGTTCGCGAGAACATACGATTTCATCTTGGGATTCGTCTTGCTCTTCTTGCGGCCATAGAAAACACCCGCGTCCATCATCTCGCGGGATGCCTCCGAAGGATACGCCTGCTGCGCAGCCTCGGCCTGTGGGGTGATTGTTTCGTCTGGCATTACGAGGAAGATTATAGCAAACCAGTAGGAATGGTCAAGGCATGCCGCGGGAAACCGCTATCGGGAGACGAAAAAGAGCGCAAGACCGAGCACGGCAAAGATCGCCGAAACGATCCAAAATCGCATGGTCACCTGGGATTCCGGCCAGCCGAGAGCCTCAAAATGATGATGGATCGGCGCGGAACGGAATACCTTCTTCCCGTGGCGGAGCTTCTTTGAGGCCACTTGGATGATGACCGAAAGCGACTCGATGACGAGGATGATCGCGAAGAACGGAAGGATGAGCGTGGTGTTCGTGAGCATCGCGATCGTACCGATCGTGACGCCGAGCGCCATGGAGCCGGTGTCACCCATGATGAACTTCGCCGGATAGATATTGTACCAGAGGAATGCAAGCAGAGCCCCGATCGTCACGCCGCTGAACGCGGCAAGGTCGTAAAGGTGCAACGTGAACGCCACCGCGGTGAGCGCGAAAAAAGTGAAGAGGGACACGCCCCCAAGAAGACCGTCGAGGCCGTCCGTCTCGTTGGCACTGAATGCCGACGCGAAGATGATGAAAATGAAGATGGGAAGGTACCACCAGCCGATCGTCACATTGCCCATGAAGGGAACGTCTATCGAATTCCAGCCGAGGCGGAAATAGAACCACCATGCGCCGATCCCGGCCGCCACGAGGTACATGATCGATTTATGACGGACCTTCATCCCTCCTCCGTCCGCACCCCCAAGGCGCAGCACGCCGAGCCAATCATCAAGAAGGCCGAGGAGGGCCGCGATGAGCATCGCCGCGATCGGAAGGTATGTCTCTCCCCTATTCACAAAACTGAAATAGTGCCACCATCCATCGAAGATATGGTTACCGATATCGAAGATGAGCGCGAGGCCGAGCACCGTCGACCAGATGATCACGCCTGCGCCCGTGATCGTACCCTCTTTGTTCTTGTGGAGGCTCTGGAATACCGGCGTATCGCTACCGTTGCGCAGCTGTTTGCCGAAACGGTACTTTCTGAGCACCTTGAACCACAAAGGGGTCACAACGAGCGCGACGAGGAACGAGGTGGCGGTGAGAATGGTCACGCGAACGGCTTGAGGAAGAAGCAGCGAATGCATGGGGCGTATATTCCTTATTTATAATCCATTTTAACCCAATCGAGCAGATTTGTGGTATCGGAGAACCGTTCCGCGGTGTCCCCCGCGCCAAGGACGATGATGAGGACCGGATTCCCGTCATAGCGGAACAGGGAAAGGAGGTTGTCCTTCGCTTCCGGGATGAACCCCGTCTTCCCCCCGATGAAACCCGGGGTTCCCGCAAAATCGTTGATGCTCCGCACGTCCGTTTTTACGCCGTTCGCATAATTCGCAATGACGATATCCGGCGTATCGGTGAATTGGAGGATCGTGGGATAGCTTTGGTATACGTGGGTCGCGAGGATCGCGAGATCGTGCGCCGTCGATTCGTTCGCCGAGGAAAGTCCCGAAGGATCGTCGAAATAGGTATCACGCATCCCCCATGCCTTGGCGCGCGCATTCATCTCCTGGAGGAATTGCGTACGACCGTAATAATCGGCGAACGCCTCCGCAGCGACATTGCTCGAAGGCATGAGCATCACGTGGAGCAGGTCGTACACGCTATACGTGCCGTTTACGACGAGATGCCCCTCTTCGGGGTCCACCGCCATCATCTGGGGAGTGATCGTGATCCTCGTATCCATGCTGAAATGATCGAGTACGAGCGTCGCCGTCATGAGCTTCGTGAGCGATGCGGTGGGCCATCGGACGTTCTGATCCACGTCCGCAAGATCCACGCCGTTCGTGATATCGCGCACAAGAAGCTCCTCGCGCATAAACTCCGGCACGGCCGTGGTCGCCACCCGCTGGAAGACCGATGCCGTCGTATCCATCTCGCCGTAATAAGGCGTCGTCGACGAGGGCGTCCCTGAAGGACCTCCTCCCACGGGGTTCGCGCTTGCGATCGCGGCAGGCGCACCAAGCGACGCCGCGCCGGGCCCGAGCACGATATGCGGCGCATACGCCGTCCCCGATGCCCCCTGCGCCTGCGGCGCGGCGGAAAGATCGACGTACCATATGCGCGCCACGAGCACCACGATCGCGGCGAGCAGCAGGAACACGAGCTTTTGTGATTTTCCTCCGGTCATTACGGGTGATTTTTAGATGACGCTCACGCCTTCGAGACGCCTTCCGCGGATCCCGGTTCGAACACCTTCAACAGCTCACGGAACTTCTCATAATCGGGAAGTTCCCCGCTCTCCTTCACCCCGAGATGCTTCATAAGGTCGAATGTGGGGCGATAGAGAAACGACGCTGGATGTTCGGGGTCGGGCAACCGTTCGACGAGACCCCGGATCGCGAGGCTCCGCAGGATGACGCTCGAATTCACCCCTCGAAGATATTCGAGCTTGGCGCGCGAGAGAGGGCCGAGATATGCGATGATGGCGAGCGCCTCGAGCGACGCCGCGGACAGATCCTCCGAGACCTCTTCCTTCACGAACGCCTCAAGGATGCCGTTGAACTCCGGCTTTGTGGCGAGCTGCACCTTCTCGCGATCGGAAATGAGCTGGAGGCCGCGATCCTCTGCGGCAAGCGACGCCGCGAATTCCGCAACAAGCGCCTCCGCCTCCTCCTTCGTACCCACGCCCAGCACCTCCTGCACCTTCTTATATGCGAGCGGTTCCCCGTGTATGAAAAGCAGCGCTTCGAGGGCGGCTCGCGGATTTGTTGTTCCTTTTTCCTTCGGAAAATCGCTCATTTTTTCTTCACCAGTATATCAGAAAACGCCTCGATCTGCTCGAGGAGCACGAGCTGTTCCCGTGCGAGATGCAGGAGTGCGAGAAAGACCACGACCTGTTCGCCTTTCGTCCCCGCCTTCGAGAGATTCCCGAAATGCAGATCTCCCTCCTTCTCGATCCTCCCCAGCACCTCCGAGATCTTCTCCTCGAGCGTGACGATCCTCTCCCGTATGGTCTCCGTCTCCAGCTCATAGGTCTTGATCGTCTCAAAGATGCGGCCGAGCGCCTCGGCAAGCACCTCCGTACCGAGACCTGCGCCGGGATAGAAGATGGCGTGCTCCGCGATGAAGGCGCTTTTCCCGGCGAGATACGCGCGACTGTAGGAACGATGGCTCTCATGCCAAAGCGTGTGGAGCATCCTGAGCGCCGGCTTCAATTCCTGATAGATCCTCAGGCGCTCCTCAAGATCCTTGATGTCCGCCTCTTCCTCCTCGGAAAGCGGGAGTCCCGGCAGGAGGTATTTCGATTTCAGGAATATGAGCCTGCTTGCGACCGCGACAAAATCCGCAAGAAGACGGAGATCCGCACGGAACGGCTGTCCGAACGAATCTTCGGGAAGCGCCTCGGGAAGCACCTCCGCGACCCCGATCGCGCTCTTCAGATCCTCGAGATAGCGTAGGAATCCATCCGTGACCCTCGCAAGGCTCACCGCATTGATGTCCATCTTCTCCTGCTCGATGAGCTCGAGGAGCTTGTCGAGCGGACCCTTGAATTCCCCAACCTGAAGTTCGTATGCCATCGCGCGTATCCGTTCCCCTCATCATACGGGAAAACCCACATGCGGGCAATGAAATCCGGGCCATTTGACGCATTCCCTGCCGTACTTCTATGATGCATGGAGAAGGAGATGCCCTATG
Source organism: Candidatus Parcubacteria bacterium (assembly GCA_027355945.1). Lineage (GTDB taxonomy): Bacteria > Patescibacteriota > Minisyncoccia > UBA6257 > 2-01-FULL-56-20 > JAKAGE01. The sequence continues at coordinate 46,242 of DAIEHA010000005.1, forward strand.
GCGCATTATAACCACGTGAAGACCATAATCCTTTCCACCGTTCAGCCGAACCTCAACCACGACGCGATCTCGCTCGAACCCTCTTCCACCTCCATCGATGACTGCCTAAAGGATGGATGGGAGATCGTGTCCGTGTTCCCGTGCGTCTTCACGAACACTGCAGCCGTCGTCGCGGTGCTCGGCAAGAATTGACCGCAGGAGATGTCCGGTAATCCCCCGGCGCGCTTCACCTTGAAGGCGCCGTTTTCTTTACCTTCGCGACGGGGGTATAATGGTCGCATGACGCACGCGCTTTATAGGAAATACCGCCCCAAACGCCTTGAGGATGTGCTCGGACAGGATACGAACATGGAGATCCTCAAGAACGCCGCAAAGGCGGGCCGCATCGGCCACGCATACATCTTCTACGGAGCCCGGGGCACCGGAAAGACGACGACCGCGCGCCTCATTGCAAAGCTTCTGAACTGCGAAAAACGCAGAAGCGATCCTGCGTTCGCTGCGGAAGGCGAACCCTGCAACGAGTGCCGCGAATGCCTCGCGGTCGATGCGCAGAATTCGATGGACGTGATCGAAATCGACGCCGCCTCGAACCGCGGCATCGACGAGATTCGGAACCTCAAAGAGAGCATTCGGACCGCGCCCGCCACGGGTGCATACAAGGTCTACATCATCGACGAGGCTCACATGCTCACGAATGCCGCATTCAATGCGCTCCTGAAGACCCTCGAGGAGCCGCCCGCCCACGCTGTGATCGTCATGGCGACCACCGAGTTCGAGAAGCTCCCTGCTACCATTACGTCGCGCGCGCAGCGCTTCACGTTCCGCAAACAGCCCAAGGCGATCATCATGGCAAAACTTGCGGCGATCGCAAAGGAGGAAGGGATCGCCATCGAACCATCCGCGCTCGAGCTCCTTGCCGCCGTAGGCGAAGGAAGCTTCCGCGACGCCGAGTCGCTCCTTGAACAGGTATCCTCCTTCGGGACCGGGGGCTCCCCCTCCTCCGCGGCGCGCGCGATCACCCTTGCCGACACCGAACGGATCACGGGGCGTACCGGCCTCCGCAAGGTGCATGGATTCGCCGAACTCCTCCTCGCAAAGGATGCAAAAGGCGCCCTCGCCTATCTGGCGGAACTCTCCGACGAAGGGCACAATCTCGTGCAATTTACCAAGGATCTCATCCATTATCTCCGCAAGACGCTTTCCCTTTCCGTGAATCCCTCGCTTGAGCCATCATTCGAGAAGGACCTCACCAAGGACGAGCTTGCAGCCATGAAGGTCCTCGGCGCCCAAAAGGGCGTGGACAATGCGATGCTCGTACGGATCATCAAGGCACTCATCCGCGCCTATGCGGAGATGCGCTATTCCCCCTTTGCCGCCGTCCCCCTCGAGGTCATGCTCGTCGAGCAGCTTTCGTGATCACCGCGCCCCGCATCGTTTTTTGATATGAAAATCCCGCATGCGCATTGGCGCATGCGGGAATGAGATCCTCGCATCATCTATCGAGTTTAGCCCGCCACCCGAGAAGCGTGGACGTGTGATCTATGCCCGGAGGGACCTTCTCGGCCAGGAGGTCCTCGAACTCGCGTTCGGTGAACACTGTCGTCGTATCCCCCTCTTCGATGATCCGCGCCGCGTCGTTCGCCTGGTCCTTATGCGCGTACGCATAGAGGTCCAACCAGTCGTCAATGAGGGGACCATCCCGATCCTCCTCGATCTTGCATGCGAATGCGACGCCGAGCTCCGTGAGTGGCGTCCCGCACGCCTCTTTCGCGCCTCGGGGCCCCTGCTCCACATAAATATGCCGGATGCGCTCTTCAATGAGCATCTCCGCTATCGGGCTTTTGATTTCCGCATATTGTTCGGGGGCCACGTCCACGAACACGGTCCATGCCGCTCCCATGACGATTATTCCGGCGATCGTTCCCGCCCAAAAACGGTCCCGCTGCCCACGTTCCCTATCCCGCATATGACCTCCTCTCCCTCTGCCAGCGTTATAACATAAAATAACAAATCCATCAAATACACCCTTTTGAAGGATGCCGTTCTATTGAAAATTATCAGCTTCCCGCTATAATGATGAAGTTCGCGTTTTTTGCTTGCCGGGTCGTCTAATGGTAGGACTCCAGGTTCTGGCCCTGGGTATCTTGGTTCGAATCCAGGCCCGGCAGCACTCCGTTCACATCGCCATTTTTAGGTGCTTTTGCGATGCCATCAAATGGCGTTTTGTACTGTATTGACGCCACCTTTCGACTCTCAAGCGAAAGGTTCCGTTCCCGATTTCAATCTATTGACATATATCATATAAATTGCGTATAATATAGCCACGATACCCATAGGAGGCGCATCGTGTTCCTTTCTATTTTGGCGGCTGTTTTTTCTGGAGTTGCTTACGTTCTGTACCTGCATCAGGTCTATGCCGGTGGCTCGGTACCGAATCCGGCATCATGGACGGTCTGGGCATTCCTCGCTGGCCTGAATGCGATCACCTTCTGGAAGGGATCGAAGGATGGTCTCGCGACGGCACAGTTCTTCACTGGTGCCGTGGGATGTTTCGGGGTCTGGGCTTTCGCGTTGAGCACGGGCAAGTTCGCCCCGCTTGATGCGATGGCGTGGATCGTACTCATCCTCTGCATCGCTGCATGTTTGGTCTGGTGGAAAACGAAGAATGCGATCTACGCAAATCTCGTTCTCGGCGGTACCCTCGCAGTATCGTTTATCCCCACCATCGTGAGCGTATGGCAGGATGGAAGGATCGAGCAACCGATTCCGTGGGACTTGTGGACGGCGGCGTTCGCAGTCACCTCACTCAACGTACTCCGACGTACCGATCGGATGAAACCGCGATGGTGGTTCCTGATGGTGGTGCCGATTCTCGGCGTCATTCTTCACGGAATTGTTGCCCTCGGCGTGGCGCGTTAACTTAGGCTCAGAAAGGAGTCGGACATGCCCTTTGATAAATTGTTTTCACTCGATGGCCGTGCATGGTCAGCCAGCTTTGTAAACATCGTGGCGATGGCGCTTCAATTCTGGGCGCTGTGGACGACAAACAACGTCGGCGGCACCTCACTCGGTATGCTTGCGATCTTCCTTTATGTGCAGATTACTTTTGCACAACTGGGGCGTCGCGACAAATCGTGGGCGTTATTCTGGGGGATGGCGATCAGCGGTGTTATTACGACCGCAATCATCCTCTTCGTGGTATACATCAAATACTTCAGCCATCTGCATCAGTAAGCCGGTCCCCGGCAAAAGCGGCGCTCTCCTATCTTGGAGGCGCCGCTATTTAATTTCTCTGAAATTCGTAGATAAATAAGTTCCCACAGCGTGCCACAAGGTCAGCAGCCGACACACTGAAGTCAGTTTCAAAAAAATTCAGCCGTGCTGCGCGGAGCGACGCGTATTGCTAGATCAGATCTTTGATAACCTTTGCGTCCAGCGTATACGCCCGCACGAACGAATCGTCGACATGCGCGTACAACAGGCCCTTCCCGTCCTTCTGTTCGACGAATTGGCTCGCAAAGGTGATCGTTTTCGCTTCGCTATCCTGGATAAACGGCTCCGGTGAAACCCAATCGATCGTGCCGTGCTCATAGTCGTACAGGAAAAGACCGACGGAAAACATGCCATATTTTATGTGGTCCCCTTCATGCTGGTTGGCCTCTCGGCCGTTCATGATACCTACCAGTTTTCCATCGCCGATATCGATGAAGCTTCTCGGTAACAATGGCCCAGGCGATGCGTGGCCGGCGATCCAAGCGATGTCATGCTCCGCAGGGTGGAAGACCTCATCGCCCCATTCCCATGTTTTTCCCATATCGTGCACCCTCGCGACACGCACCGTCGAATAGCGATCCGTCTTGCGGTCGCTCGATTCAAACAGGTTATAGCGGAACCCCTTGCTGTTCAGCGGCGCGATCGACACCTCCTTGGCTCGTCCCTTTGGATCATCGGCCATGAGCACCGGTTCGGTCATCTCAAGCGCGTGGAGATCCCTGCCCACCGCATGTCCCACATGTGTGATCGTTCCCCCGCCACCCTTATGCCGAAGCGGAATGGTGAAATAGGCGTGCATCAGACCAGTTCCTTCGTCGACCCAAATATCCGGATCTTCGAGGCCGATGAAATCAAATTCATCGCCGGCCAGCCGCGTTATGATCTCATCCTCGTGTTTCATCCTAAGGCGCTCGCCGATCTCAAAATGATCCGGCGAATCGCCCCTCACGATATGCAGTTCGCTGCGATCGACGTACCCTAGGATCTCCACGTCCCCGGTGCGGCTTGTTATGCAGCGAATGATGCCCTCGCGATGATCGGTTCGCGGATCGAGTGTGATCGCCATGACGTGCGCGAAACGCGCGTCCCGTTCAACGGCTTTCCCTGGATGCGCGATATAGCCTTTTTGTTTTTCCATGTTTCCCGTTTTTGCCGCCATTATGAGAATACTATCACTTTATGCGATTCTTGCCGTTAGGCGAGCGCAGTAAAAGCGGTTCCCCTCGCCGAGGCCCCGTCCTGGAAGTCGAACTGCGAGGATTGCTATACTTAGAGAAAGGCCAAAACAATAAACAAATCATATGGACAATTCACTCGTCCTTATACAGATGATCGGCATCGGCTTCTTCGTCATCGGCGTCGGAATGCTTATGAGAAGGAAGTCCATGTCATCCGTGCTTGAAAATGCCGTGCAGAATCCCGGAACTTTGTATCTCATGGGGATCGTCGCGCTCATTCTCGGCGTTGTCATGACGGCATCCCGGGCGGCATGGTCGGGATGGCAGTTGCTTGTCGCGCTCATCGGCTGGTTGGCGCTTGCAAAGGGCACCGTCATCATCCTCTTCCCGGAATCCATAGCTTCCCTCTATCGAAGGATGAATAAGCCCGGCGTGTTCGCCGTGGGAGGCATCGTCATAGTCGTGATCGGGTTGTTCTTCATGTGGATAGGGTTCGGATGGTGACCCCCCTGTCTACCCGTTGCCATTAAAGGACCGGATCGTATAAACCCAACACCATGAATCCAAAAGTCTCTGGCGTCCTCATCTTCGTGATCGTACTCGCGACGTTCATCACGGGCGCGATCGCGTATCCGTACATTGGCAGCCCTGCACCCGTTTTCGGCATACCGATCGCGCTCCTCATGCTTTGGGGGCTCTGGGCGCTCTTGCCCGCGGTCGATCCGATCGCAAAGGGTTTCCCCGGTTTCCGCTATATCTACGACTTCATCTGGATCCTGCTCTCTGCAGTGCTCGCCTACGCCTACGCACTTACGCTCGGCAAATCGCTCGGTGGACAGGTGAACGTGCTTCACGCGGTCATGCCGGCGATCGCCGCGCTCTTCTTCATTATCGGCATGCTGCTGCCGCGCATCCGGCGCAACTGGTTCTTCGGCATCCGAACTCCTTGGACGCTTTCCTCGGATGAGGATTGGATGAAGACGCACAGATTCGGGCGTCCCGTGTTCATGATCGCAGGCGTGCTTATCCTGATCGGAGTGTTCATGCCGCGCGCCTGGAGCAAGGGATTCCTCATCGGTCCGATTCTTGCCGGCGCTATCGCGTGCGTCATCTACTCCTATCTCGTCTTTCGCCGCAAATAGACCGTCAAAGGATGTGCACATGGCCTCGTGAAAACACGAAGGTCGCCTTTCTTTTTTGCGCATGTCTGGGGATCGCCACAGCGGGCGGTCTTTTGACCGTCCGCTGTAGGCTGTAGGCCCTGCGCCCTAGACTGTAAGTCCCTAGGACGTAGGTGATCCCCCCATTTTTTTTGTCCCGTTACGGAAGCACGGGCATCGGGATGTCGAGCGACGGGCACTGGAGCATATTGATCAGGCGCTGCGTCGTTTTATACACGTATCCCGTTGCGGCATTCTCATTCGGGAGGCCATAGGCAACCCATGGCGCAAGGATCTCCGTCGAGTACTTCGTCTGCAACTGCCTCACGGCCGCCTCGGATCTCGGTCCGTAATATCCGGTGAGAGGGATATTGAGACCCAGCTCCGCATTGAGGAATGCCTGGAGCTTCTTCACTTCCGCCGGATCGTTCTGCGCCCCTCTCTGCCACATCGGAGCGATATAGCTCGAAAGATAATAGCCGCAGCTCGTGCTCGCACCAAGGACCTCGCCCTGCTCCGCAGGAAGCGCCGTCCCCGTTGACGATGGCATTCCCGGGGACACGACTTCTGTCGTTGTCGTGCCAAGCACTATGCCCGCGCCGAACCCGCCTCCGCCTCCCGCACCACCGGACGAGAATGGATTACCGCCACCGGCAGCAACGCTCACTACGGGGCCCGTGACGCCTCCTCCCGCCGTCCCGGCACTCCGCACTGCAATGCCTACCGATGCCGCGTTATCGAGTGGCGTGGGATCGATGAAACTGCCGAGCGTACTCGAGACGCTCACGCCGTTCATCAAGGTCCTTCCCTCCTGCCCGCCCCCAACCGTCATAGCGACGCTCATCGTGGCGGTCGCATGGGGGTCGAGCATCCCGATATCCCATTCGATGCCTCCGTTCACAAGCGATATCGTTCCTTGGGAGGATGTGGCCGCATTATAGCCGATGCCCTCATCCCAGAAATCTTTCGCGACCACGAAGGTCCCTTGGGCGCTGCCGTTGTTCACGACCTCTATCGAATAGGTCACCGTGCCGCCTACGGATGGATCCGCGCGATCGACCATCTTTCTCACTGCGAAGTCCGGTGCGCCCATCGCCCCGCCCGCAACCGTCACCGTGGTGCTCGCAACGTCATTCGAGGGATTTGGATCGATGCCCTCGCGCAGGTCCACCGAAGCGCGCACCGTGTTCACGATGGTCGTGGAAGGCTCTGCGGAAGGATCCACAAGGACCTCCATATCGAGATATGCCGTGGAGCTCGCGAGGAGACCTCCGATCGTCCATATCCCCGTGGAGCTCGCGTACGATCCTGCCGAGGTCGTCACTCCCACGAGGGAGATCGCGTCCGGCAGCGTATCAGCAGCGATCACTCCGTTCGCCGCATCGGGGCCGAGATTGGCCACTGTGATGCGGTAATGGAAGGTCCCGCCCGCCGTGACCGTTGTGGCATCCGCCTCCTTTGCCACAGAAATGTCCGAGGAAGGCGACGGCAGCTGCGCATCGAACGATGCCGTCACCGCGGTCGGTGCGGCGATCGCAAAGGAGCACGAGGTCGAGGTGCTCCCGTCGCATACATCACCGCTCCATCCCGTGAATGCGGAGGCATCGCGGGGCGTTGCCGTGAGCGTCACCATGGATCCCGTCACGAAATTATCCGTACAGGTTCCCGATGTGCATGCATCGATCCCCGGAGGATCGCTCGATACGCTTCCGTTCCCCGTTCCCGCGATCGTCACGTCGAGCATACTGTCCCCCGGCACGGGCCTCTCATTGAACACCGCGATCACGGTGCTTGCCGTCGTCACGGAATCGATCACGAACGCGCACGAGGTCGAGGTCGAGGCCGCACAAGGGCCGGCGCTCCACGCGATGAAACTCGCATCGGCTGCCGGTGACGCCATGAGCGTCTCGATGGTTCCGATGCGGAACGGATAGGCGCAGGTCGAAGCGCCCGGATCGGCCGAATCACAATGAATGGTCCCCGATGCATCGGAGATCACCCCGTTCCCCGTACCTCCTGCAGCCGATACCGATAGCGCATACGTCCGTATCCCGAACGCCGCACTCACTTCCGCGTCCTCCGAAAGCACAAGCGTGCATGCCGAAGATGTCCCCGACGATGCGCACGCGCCTCCCCAGCCCTCGAAGGTCGATGTGGGCGCGTCAGGCGCTGCCGTCAACACCACCGTCGCACCATCCGAGAAATGGGCGTCGCAAATCGATCCCTCCGATCCGCAGGATATCCCCGGAGGATCGCTCGTGACCACCCCCGTCCCTTCGCCCGTCGTGCTCACCGTGAGCGTGTTCCGGGCGCCGTGCACGAACCACGCCGTGATCGCATGATCGGCGGTCACGTCATCGAAGGCGTAGGAATCCCCCGCAGGGACCGGGATCCCGTCCACCGTAAGGGCGTTCAGCACCTCTCCGTTCCCGGGAGTGATCGTGAATGTCTGCGTGCCGTGATATGCCACCGTGGTCGTGCCGAGCGGCAGAATGGCGCCCTCGCCGTTCACCGACGCCACGATCCTCGGATCCACCGTCACGCTCGTCGTGGCAGCAGCATATTGAAGATTGTCCGGACTCACCTCGCCGTGATACACGAGTGCGGTAATCTCATAGTTTCCCGGAGCGGCGTACGCATGCGACGCCGACCACTCAGCGGAAAATGCCTTGGGAGATGCCGTCGAGGATACGATCGCGAAATCCGCAAGCGGGATCGTACTGCTTCCATCCCCCCACCCCGTGACTGCCGCATGCACAGCCCTCAGGGACCCCATATAGGGATTCGCGCCCGCGCTCCCCGTGAGGTCCAGGGTGCGGGACGATTCGTCGAACGATGCCGTCGTGATGTCTATGGAATAGCTCACGGGCACCCCTCCTTCTTCCGCCAAAACGGAAATAGAAGGCAGGGCGATGCTCCCCACGGACATCGTCCCCCATGCCAATAGTTCCAACGTGATATTTTTTTTCATTGTTGTCTGTTACTTTTTATCCGCGCACACCCGCACGGTTACCGACCCCATCCATATACCTAATACAATCCATGCCAAGGGGTATTACAGGACGATGCCCTCGGCGGAAGATCGCAAAAAGGCCCTCGTAAGGGCCTTACTTCCTCCTAATATCCTCGAACGGGTCCTTCCCGAGTTCAGCGGAACCCCATAGGAGCGTCCGGCGATGTTGCGGCGGATACTTTGCCGTGCGCATCCTCGTAGACCTTCATCTGGGTTTGGAGCGCTTCGATGATCCTCTTCATATGTCCCGGACTCGTCACAAGGCGCGCGATCACCTGTCCCGAAGGAGGATTCATGCTCACAAAGAGGAAATCCATCATGAATTCCTCGGAGGTGCTCGCCACCGCCATGAAGTTCGTATACCGTCCCTTCATTACTTCGTCGTCGGCCTTTATCGGCAATGTGTTTTTTGTTTCCATGTGCTCAGTATAGCAAAACGCGCCGCAGATATGATGCGGACGTATAGGATGCGGATCCGGGTAGTATCGGGGATCAGGCTCCCGGACGGGCGGCGATCGAATAATGATATGGGAATCCCTTCCCTCCTTTCACCTCCCTTACCTCGAATCCGGCGTCCGTGAGGCGCGCGGCGGCCTCTTTCGGTGAATACACATGGTCCGCGGGCGGTCCTACGGGACGATCCACCTCGGCGTTCCAGTCGATGAAGAGCGCCTCGCCATTCGCGGAGAGGAGATCCTTCAGCTCGTGAAGCGCCGCATCGCCGAGCTCATGCAGGACGTTCAACGCAAGGATGCGGTCCGCGGCATTCTTATAATTCCCGATCCCGCCGCCGGATACGATCGCGATGTTTCCCAGCATTTTTGATTCCGGTTTTGCCCGCATGCGCTCGAGCATCGCGGACTGCTCGTCGAACGCGACGACCGCCGCATCGGGACGCCGCTGCGCGATCGCGATCGCATATGTTCCCGTACCTGTCCCGAAATCGATGATCGTCCCTCCGTGCGGAATGTCGAGCGCGGCGATCACGTCGTCCGGAGGCACATATGCGAAACGCGAGGCATCGTCGAGGCCGGTCGCATGGGAGGGGTTGAACCGCTCATGCTGCTTCGCCCCATGCCGATCATCCGATAGCATCGCCGCATCGTCGGCGTCGCATGCGAGAGGCTGCTCTATCTTCCGCGCGGTGAGCAGGATGCCGAACGCCATGAATCCCACGCCAAGGAACCCGAATTCCTGTCCCTTGAGGGGAAGGATATCGAGGAAGCCCGCGGTCGCACCCGCGCCAAGGAATGCCGATGCGACCACCGTGCCGCACGATGCGCATCCGACGCCGAGCAGGCCGAGAATGATGCCTCCGATCCCGATGCCCGCGGAACGCTCGAGCCGGAAGCGCGTCCTCAGATAGAATGCAAGGAATGCGGCATCCACCGCGAACAGTACGGCGAGCGTCACCGTGAGTGTGCGCGAGAGCGGGGTGAAATTGGTATCAAGCGCGGAAAGCGACGATGCGAGTATCCCGAACTTCTCGCCGAAGGAGAGATATCCGGAGGTGAGGGTGCTCCCGATGAACGAAAGATTGGGAAGCCATATCGCCGCAAGGAGCAGGAGGAGGCCGGCGACCACCCCTATGAGCGGATACCATGGCCTGCTCAGAACCTTTTTGGATGCGGATATCAGTTCCTTCATGGGGTCGCGCGGCGATATGGTCAGGATCGTGCAAGATCCGCATTTATGATCTGCTCGAAGAATCCCACGGGCTGCGCCCCTGAGAATGCCTGCCCGTCGAGCCAGAACCCGGGCGTTCCCTGGATGCCGAGGCGCTGTGCATCAAGATAATCGGCATTTATGTCGGCTTGGTATGAGGAACCGTTCTTGTTTATGAGCGCAACGATATTCGTCGCATCGAGTCCGGGAACCGACTTCGTGATCGCAATGAGGTTCGCAGGACTCGCCCATCCGGACCCCTCCGCACCCTGCGCGGAAAAGACCGCATGCTGCCATGCATAATAGTTCGACGGCGAAGCCTCCCACACGGCGTGCGACATGCCCGCGGCCGTCGCAGAATCGGACCCGAGGAACACAAAGTCCTTGAATACGATGCGGAGCTTCCCCGTGTTCACATATTCCGCAACAAGCGAGGGAAGCGTCTGCGTATCGAATTTGCTGCAGAACGGACACTGGAAATCGCGCCAGTAATAAAGGGTGAGGGGCGCGGAAGGATTCCCGATATAGGGGTCGTGCTCCGCAGAGGGCGCGGCTACCCCGTTTTCCGCATTCGCGGAACCCCCATGGGAAGCGATCCCTACGTAGACGATCGCTCCCGCGACGATCACCGCGGATGCAAGTATTGAAATGGCAAGGCTTCGCTGTTGGTTCATATACGTTCCTTCACCGTTCTTATTTCCATGATCCCCCTTCCTTGAGGGGAGGTTCCCCGCATCCGGAGAACCTCCCATGCACCGAACCCGCGCGCCTATGACCCCTTCTTCGTCGAGATATTGAGGAGCGAATAGAGCCCGCACCAGCCGATGGCACCCGTCGCGAGCGGCAAAATGCCGATCAATCCCCACCATGACTGGTAGAGATATCCCACCGCAAGGATGACGATACCGAGGACGATGCGGATCACGCGATCCGCCGTTCCCATGTTGTGCTTCATGTTATTTTCCAATGCTCAGCAATTGATTCAAGCGACCTTTATCGAACCCGAGTATCAGGTCGAAATCGCCGCTGTCGTAGATCACCTCGGTCTGAGGCACGCCGGTCTGGCCCGACCTGCGGATCATCTCCTCGGCAGCCTTTCGATCGGTGTCCACCATCACGAGATCGAACTTCACGTTGTTCTTCTCAAGGTATTCCTTCTCCATTTTGCAATAAGGGCAGGTGGCCGTCGAATAAAGCTTGACCTTCTCGATCTTCGGCTCGCCGACGCCGGCCGCCTCGTTCACGAGACCCTTCAGATCATTTTCCATCTCGGCGATCGTCGCCTCAAGGGCTTCCATCGCCTGCGTCCCCGAGAGAAGCTGGGGGTTCATGATGCCGACCGATGCCGCACCATCCTTCTCCTCCACCATGACGACCATCGGCACGAGGCCAAGCAGCATGCGATCCTCCTTGAGGATCGTCTCCGTCCTTTTTCCATCGAGGAATTGGATGAGTACCCCTCCTCCGGGAAGCTTCGTCTCCCCCGTGACCGCCATGTTCCTTTTCTTGAGCCCCTCCTTCACTGCCGCAACCGCCTCGTCCGCAGAGCGCTTCGTGTTGCGGAAATATGCGATGTTCATTGTCTTTGTTATTTTTATTTGACCACCGAAACGACTTTTTTTACGAATGGGATCTTCTCTTTCCGTATCCTGTAATATTTATCCCTGCCTTTCTTCGATTCCTCGACGATCCCCTTCTCCCGCAGCACCGAGAGGTGATAGGAAAGAAGCGTCTTCTTTATCCTTAGATATTCCCGGAGATCGCAGCCCGTCGCCGCATCACAGCCGAGAAGCTCCTGGAGGATCGCGATCCTTTTCTCATTGAACAGCCAGAGGTTCTTCATCGCGTATAGTTTAATATATATTGAACTATATTCCGACGTGAAAGGACTGTCAAGCGCGGGCCCCCGGGACATCACTCAGGCTATCCCTTGCGTCCCTTGAACCGCGCCGCAAGCTCCCGCGCGATGCGCGCGTTCATATTCTTCCCCGCAAGCACGAGATAATTGTAGTCGGATGGATATCCCGCGAGCTCCATGAATCCCACCCCTTTGACGCTCCGGCCCTGCACACGACCCGAGATCCTCACCGGACCCTCCCAATAATTGATCGCCCCGAATACCATCTCCCCGTCGTCCATCATGGCCGATGCATGGAGTTGCGCATCCCATTCGGGAATGCGGATCGTCCATTCGAGGGGATATTCCGCCTTTGTTTCCTTGCTCTTCGAGCGCCTCTCTCCCGGAAGAAACTCGGCGTGGACGGCGTGCCGCGACGCCCCCCGCGGACCCAGCATGTCCGCAATATGGTCCTTCCCCGTTCCATCATCATATTCCACGCACATGATATCGGTCCCTCCCTCGAGCTGCATGGAGAACCACGTCCATCTGTCGTTCGCATACGGCGTATCCGCCCATTGATGGTCCATCCAGGCACGACCCTCCACCGGGACCCATGCGCCGTCCCCGTCCTTCACCATGCCGGTCGCTGCGAGGTCTGTAAGCGAGTAATAGAAACTTTCCCTGCCGCGCACGGCGATGAACCCTTTCCCTCCCTGCAGCATGGGTTTTTTTCTCGAAATGAGCGTAAGGTCGAGCGTCTCGGTCTTCAGATGGAATGTCCCCGGCACGGTCTCTTCCATCTCATGGACGACGAAACCTCCCGCGAACGAAAGCGGGTCGATATAGTTCGCATAGAGGCGCGGACGGGAGAATGTATCCCGCGACCCCATGGAGACATTCTGAATGTCCTTGAACGCCTTTTGTGCGCCGATGTCCGCAAGGACCGAATGCGCAAAGAGCGCGTAGGGCCCTCCGCCCGCACCAAAGACGTTCCGCAGATACGGGATGTTCGCCCGACGAACGTCCGCCCGAAAAAGGCAGTCCATGAAGGAAAACCTCCTTCCCCGGGGGCCCCGCAGATATCCATTGAAATACCACCATTCGATGACGGCGTCATGCGGCAGCATATCTTCGGGGAACGTGATGGGGCGCGGCCTCATGGATGTATCCATTATATCTCCTCGCGCCCCACGGAGCCATCGGCCGCCGTTGCGCTCCTGCCGCCATTTGGCCGTATAATGATGCTATGGAACCTCAGTGTAGCGGACCGAAGACAGACGCCATACCGCAGCGGACCCTCTATCGCCTGCTCGCCGACGGCGTGGCGGGATTCCATATATTCTGGACGCTTCTCGTTTTCGGGGGTGCGATCGCCATGATCGCCTTCCCCTCCTACGCGTTCATGGAGATCCTCATCCTTTCGGTCACCCTCCTTGCCAGTCTTCCTTTGCGCTTCACCTGCCCCGTGACCCTCCTCGAAGGGTTGCTTCGGAAGAAGATCGATCCTTCCTATGACAACCAGGGATCGTTCATGGTCACCTACATCAATAGGATCACCGGGATGCATATCACCCGCCGCACCATGGACACCGCGATCGGCGCCATCTATGTCCTCATCTACGCCTATGGCGTGCTTATGCTGATCTATCGATGACATGATCACCCCTCCGCGCCGGCGCTGGCAGAAAGTCGCATCCCTCGACGATCATGGGCCGATCCCCCTCACCAAAGAGGCCCACGCACGAATGAAGGCGAGGCTCGCAAGGATCAAGGCGCAGATCCCCGCACTCGCGGAGGAAGCGGGCGAGACCGCGGCGCTCGGCGACCGTTCCGATAATGCCGCGTACAAGGAGGCGAAATCCCTCCTCCGCCGCGCCCAGCGACAGGTGATCGCACTCGAAGACCAGCTTACGAGGATCGTCGAGATCTCCCCGGGAACCGATGCCCACGGTGCCGTGCGGCTCGGCTCGACGGTCACCGTCGCTCTCTCTCCTGTCGAGGGCGATCCTCACAAGGGGGCCTCTTCCACGTACGTCATCGTCGGACCGTTCGAAACCGACCCTTTGTCGGGCCGTATCTCCCATAAATCCCCCCTTGGCGCAGCGCTCATCGGCAAGACCGCAGGCGACACCATCACCGTGCCCACCGCCCGGGGCGTACGCCGTTATACCATCATCGCGGTACGTTGAAACGCCGCAGGAGAAGAAGGATGCCGCACTCCTTCCGGTGGCCGTCAAAATCTCCCCGGCGAGCGCCCCCCTCCTCCCGCAATCCTTCTTCAGGACGTGGTATAATGGCGGAATGAAATCCCCCGTGCCGCGTACCGCATATGCACGAACCATCGTCACAAGCATCGTCTCCGCAGCCGTGATCACCGCAGCGGGCATTGCGATCATGCGATCATCGAAGACGCTCAATGTGGACGGAGGCGACGCCGCGGCGCCCATGAACGCGGTGACGACGACGCCCCAGGCAAAGGGATCGGTTTCTGCAATGGGGACGTTCGCGAACCCGGCAACCCCTCTCTCCCCGCTCGATGAGGCCGCGTACGACGCAAAGATGCTTGCCCTTGCGCACATCCCCCCTCCTCCGCCGATACCGATACGAAAATCGTCCTCCACCGCCTCCTCGACGGCAACGATCCCTTCCGTGGGAACCACGCAAAGCTCCACGGCATCGCTCTCCTCGGCGACCGCGGATGAGTATCCTCCGTTCGTCATCGCCCCGCCGCGGAACCAGATCGCATCCCTCTGGCCCGTTCCCCTCAACAGGGCACCATATCCGGACGATGGCGCACTCCTCCCTTTTGACAGGATCGTCGCATATTATGGGAACCTCTACTCCACGCAGATGGGGGTTCTCGGCGAATATCCCGAGGACCAGATGCTCGCCATGCTCGCAAGCACCACCGCCATGTGGCAGGCCGCGGATCCCTCCACCCATGTCGTTCCGGCGCTTGATTATATCGCGGTGACGGCCCAGGGAAGCGCCGGTGCGGATGGGAAATACCGCGCGCGGATGCCCTCCGGCCAGATCGACGAGGTCCTTCGCATGGCAAGCCGCATCAACGGCATCGTGATCCTCGATATCCAAGTGGGGCAGAGCAACGTGGAGACCGAAGTGCCCCTCTTCGCGCATTATCTTGAGCTTCCCCAAGTGGAGCTCGCACTCGACCCCGAATTCGCCATGCATGATGGTGCAAAGCCCGGCACCGTGATCGGCACGATGGATGCATCGGATATCAACTGGGCCGCAAATTATCTTGCGAACCTCGTCAACGAATACCATCTTCCTCCGAAGGTCCTGATCGTCCACCGATTCACCCAGGCCATGGTCACCCATACCGCGGACATCACGCCGCTCCCCCAGGTCCAGATCGTCATGGATATGGATGGATTCGGTTCGGAGATGAGGAAGTTGAACACTTATTATTCCGTGATCGAACCCGAACCCGTGCAATTCACCGGATTCAAGCTTTTTTACAAGAACGATACGGATGCCGGCCACCTCATGACGCCGCAGGATGTGCTCCGCCTCAGCCCCCAGCCAAGCTTCATCCAATATCAATAACAAAAATGCGGCACGATATCGTGCCGCATTCATCGGTCGAACGCCATATTCCTTGTTGAGGAAAGTTAGGTTTCAGATATTCCCATCCGCGCGTCCCCGTGGAAGGCGCATCATGCCGTCACCGGGAGCATATGACGCTGCTGGGCTATCCTCATAAGCGTCCGGAAAAGCTCCGATTCCACCTCAAGAACCGCCTTGATCTCCCTCAGGTCCTTAAGCAATCGTAAATGGGTCCGCGGTGCATCGTATCGAGTGATCATGGGTGTGAAAACTTGGATCGTTTATTCCCGACCTTTCATGATTATTATTACGATCGTCGCTCTCAAAATATTACTTTTCCCATACGGGAAACAGATCGCTTTCTCTTGTCAATAAGCCGGGCCGTTCCTTTCTCTCGATCGCACCGCAGCAGATCCTCAGTCGAGCACCATCACATGCTCACCGCCCCCCGCCTCTTCGCGCGGCGTACGGATGAGGAATGCGGCGAATGCTCCCACGATGATGATCCATGCAGCCACCTCGAATACCGTGGCATATGCCGCAATCTGCGCCTTCAACTCGATGAGCGCGATGAATTGCTGGGTTATCTGCTCCCCGGTGCCATGCAAGAAGCTGTGGGTCGATATCGCAAGCACGTTCGCGCTCGTTGCGACGCTGAGAAGCGTGCTGAAGATGGCCGTCCCGAATGCCCCTGCGATATTCCTCACGAGGGCAAGCACCGCCGACGCTTCCCCGATATCCTCATGAGGCACGGCGACGGCGACGAGGTTCGTCCTCTGCGCCATCCCGAATCCGAGACCGAACGCCATGATCGACATGGGTATCATGAGATCGAGCGCACTCGAACGGGCATCGACCCTCGTAAGAAGGAACATGCCGAACCCCGCGACAAGCGTGCTTGAGAATATCACGGTACTGGGCTTCACCTTCCCGATGAGCCTCCCTCCGAGCGGCGATGCCGCCATCATCGCGACCGCAAGCGGGATGAATAGATACCCTGTCTGCGTGGCGTCATACCCGAGGAACGTTTCAGCGAATATCGGCACAAGGAATATCGATCCGACGAACCCCATGAATACGATGAAATTGTTGATAAGGGTGTTCACGAAGAGGCCTATCTTGAAGAAGCCGAGATCCACGATGGGGTCCTGCTGATACCGTTCGACGAGATAAAACAGCACGCCGAACACCACGGTGCTCAGATACCAGAAGATGCTCGTTCCCGAGGTCCAACCCCATGACTGGCCCTGGTCGAGTACGAGGGTAAGCCCGAAGAGTGCCATGGCAAGCATCACGGACCCCCACCAGTCGAATCGCACATGCTTCTTTTCGCCCACCGATTCATCGATGAACGTGAGGGCGAGAAAAAGACCTATGATGCCGAGCGGGATATTGATGAAGAACACCGAGCGCCAGTTGAAATTATCGATGAGCGGACCGCCGATGAGGGGGCCGAACACCGATGCGGCGGCGAACGCCGAGGACCATATGCCGAGGGCCTGTGCCCGTTCCTTCATGTCGCGGAACGTCACCGCAAGGATGGCCATCGCGGTGGGATAATCCGCAGATACCGCGAACCCCTGGATCACGCGGAACACGAGCATCGACGTGAGATTCCATGCGACCGCACACAGACCCGAGGCGATCGTAAACCCTATGAACCCTATGAGATAGATGCGCTTGCGGCCCGCAGTATCGCCGAGCTTGCCCCATACGGGCACGAACACCGCGTTCGCGAGAATGTATGCCGTTGAGATCCATGCCGCAGCCGTCACACTGATGCCGAAATCACCGATGATCTTCGGTAACGCAAGGTTCACCACCGTTTGATCGAGGCGGCCGAGGAACGTCCCGAATATCACGGTAAAAAGGACCCACCATCGCAGGTTATCTTTCTTCGGCGCCTCGTTCACTATTGTGTATATACCCAAATACGGGCGCTCATGCCGTTCTTCAACTGCGGATATTGGGTTGGATCGAAGCGCACCTTCACCGCGAACTGCTGCGTCGGACGCTGATCCGATATGTTGAACACCACACTCCCCGACTCCGCGGTCGGCGCTACCTCATCAACGATGCCTTTGAAGATCTGGGATCCGAATGCATCCACCGTGAAGGTGGCGGGGTCGCCGACCCTTACCGAAGAAAGTCCCTTGTTCTCATCGAGGTTCCCCACCACGCGAAGCTGGGTGGGATCGATCATCGTCGCCACCGTGCCCTGTCCCGTCATTACGTTCATATACTGCCCGATATTATCGTTCACCGAGACGATCTCGCCGGCGGTCTTTGCCTTCACGATCTCATCGCCCACCTGCGCGATAGGCTCGTTTTCCGTCACCATATCGCCATCCTGCACGTAGACCGCCTCAAGCACCCCTGAATTCACCGGGGAAAGGTCGATGAGTGGCGCCTCGATCTGGGATTGATCGATATAGACGGTCTTGCCGCTCACGTACCAATAAAGACCGCCTCCCAGCGCGCCGACGATCGCGATCGCCACTAGGACCCACGCCATCGCCTTGGTGCGTCCGCTCTTCTTCTCCGCCTCCTTCCTTTCCGATCCCTTCCGTTCCGCTTCGGTGTGTTCCTGCCCCTTTTCGTGATCGCTCATGGAAATGATAATTGTTAGAAATTGACTATGCGGTCGCCCGCCTGGATCCCTGATACGATCTCGGTCATGCCGTCATTCCCCTGGATCCCAGCCACCACGGGCTTTTGCTGCGTGCCGGATCCCTGGGGCACCAGTACGAAAGTGCTGCTTCCGTTCGTGATCACGAGGTTCGTAGGCACCTCCACGACGCCATCATGCTCCGCTTCGATGATCCGTACGTTCCCCGTCATGCCGTCCCGCACGCCCGAAGGCATTCCGGTGAAATGGAGCGTCACAAGATATGCGGGCGAGCCGTTCACCATGGTCTCCCCGGGATCGATCGTCGTCACCGTCGCGGGGAACGTCGTCCCTGTTCCGAATGCATCGAGCGTGACTGCCGCCTTGTCCCCCGTCTTCATATCCGCGATGTCGGTCTGCGGCACGTAGGCCTCGATCTTGAGGCCGCTCTGATTCACAAGCGTGAGGATCGGCGCCCCTGGAGCAACGACCTGTCCCACCTCGGCGGTAAGGCCTTGCACCGTCCCGGAGAACGGCGCGAGAAGCGTTGCGTGATCGAGCGCAACCTGGGCGCTCGCCGCGACCGCCTCGGCCTGCTGCACCCCGGCGTTCGCCTGATCCACCGCCGCCTGTTGCGCTTCGATATCCTGGGATGTTGACCCCGCCTGTGCAAGGGCAAGGGCATCTTTCGCCCCGGACAAGGCGGATTCGTCCGCGGTATCCGTGCCGATCGCAGCCTCCACCTCGGCCCGCGCCGTGGCCACATATGCCTTGTCGGCGGCAAGCTCGGTCGGTCCAAGAACCACCGAAGCGGTTGCCCCGTTCACCGCAAGCGAGATCTCATTGAGATACGAATCGATCTCCGCAAGCGTCGCATCGGCCTCGGAAGAAAGGAGTGTCGCGTCGGTACTGCTCGCAGAAATATTGCCATACCACTTCACGAGCGCCGATCCGATCGCCACGCGTTGCGACCCTATGTCGTTCGTGGCCTGGGAGTTCGACGTCGGCACGAGAAATAGAGGGTTGTTCGTCTTTGGATTTGAAAAAAGATTGTCGGTCTGGTTCTCGATGGCATCATCGGCTGCACTGTACGCGTTGCCGATCGCCACGAGGAGCGCGCTCCTGCTGCTCGAGACCGTATTCTCGTCGATCAGAAGCTGTTCCGGCCGCGTGCCGCTCGTAAGGCCATCGAGCTTCGCCTGCGCCGCCGCTGCCGCAGCCTTGGCTGCCGTCACCGCAGCGCTCGCCTGCTGCACGGACGCCGCAAGCTGGGAGGTATCGAGCGCCGCAAGCACCTGCCCCGACGCAACCACGCTCCCTTCATGCACATCCACCGTCGCAATCTGTCCGGCCTCTTGGAATGCGACCCCCGCACTCTGCTCGGTCATGACGTTCGCGGATTCATTCAAGGATTCCACCACGTTCCCCGTCCCCACTTTCACCGATGCGAATGCCGGCGCGTTCGCCGATTGCACATACCACCACACCCCGCCAAGCACGAGCACTGCCGCGATCGCGATGACCGCGGCGCGATATTTCATTAAAAGTTCCTTCATCGATTGGTTTTCGTTATTTTCCTGAGGATATCCGCGAACATGGCTCGCTCTTCGGGGGCGAGGACGGCAAAGGCCTTCTTCATCTCCCGCACCCGTCGCGCCATGCCCTTTGCAAGCAGCAACCGTCCCTTCTTCGTAAGCGCGATGCGCACCGAGCGTCGGTCTGACGGATCCAATGCCCGGGCAAGCAATTTTTCGCGCACAAGGCCCGCAATGAGAAGGGTCGCTGCGGGAGGCGTGACATGGAACTTCCTTGCAATCTCGCTCATGAGCGGGCGCCCTTCTCGTTCCACATAGCGCAGGGCTTCCAGCTCGAGAAGCGTGCATTTTCCGTGATCGATCCCCTTATGCATCCGCTCCTTGAGGGATTGCCCCATCAGGAACACGAGGGACACTATCTCGGAAAGGTCCGCCTGCCTCTGCGTATGTTTTACCACGCGGGAAGGCATTTATTTATATAAATTAAATATTAGTATACTTAACTATTTTACGCCTCCTTCAGGCGGAGGTCAAGCACGTGGGCAAACAAAAAACGGCACTTTGATGTCGGCACATCCTACTTTCCCCATAAAATGAGTATCATCGGATCGAGGCGCTTTCACTTCTCTGTTCGGAATGGGAAGAGGTGGGGGCACGCCCGAATAAAGCACCGACATCAAAAAGCCGTTTTCCGGTTCACAGAGGGACGCTATGCGTCTCTGGGAATCAAAAAAGTCCTTTTTGAGTAGATCGCTGTTCCGTTCTGTTTTGAGGGATCGAGATCTCCCGCAAAACAGAACGGAACAACGTATGCAAGTCAGCATTGGGATGGTTGGCGGGGTTATTAGTACTCCTCGGCTAAAGCCCTTGCGAGCATTACACCTAGAGCCTATCAACGTGGTAGTCTGCCACGAAACCACACATACCTAATCTTGGGGTAGGCTTCGCGCTTAGATGCTTTCAGCGCTTATCCCTTCCATACATAGCTACCCGGCAATTCACCTGGTGGCAAAGCCGGTAGACCAGAGGTATGTTCAGCCCAGTCCTCTCGTACTAAGGCCAACTCCCCTCAAGTATTAACGCCTGCAGCAGATAGAGACCGACCTGTCTCACGCAACTTTTCTTCTATCGCCATTACTGGCGGGTTGGACTATACCACCATCTCTTTCGAGAT
>DAIEHA010000006.1 GCA_027355945.1 Candidatus Parcubacteria bacterium
TTGTATTCATCCGCCCAGTCAAACGTTCGAAACTTGCTGAGTAGGGCGAGCCGCTAATTCCGCCTCCATTTTTTCGATATCAAAAAACAGCACCGGCGAAGGTGCTGTTTTTAGTGTAAGACCTATTTTTTCATTTAGTATCCGGCAACCACCGTGAAGGTGAATGCATTGCTCGTCATGCCGTTCGTGCGCACCTCGATCGTATGGGAGCCGAGGCTCATGGTCGAAGGTACGACGAACTGCAGCGACTGGGGCGAGGTATAGATCGTGGGAACCTGCGTGCCATCGATGACGATGATCGAACCCTGATCGAAGTTGGTGCCGATGACGAACGCCCCGCTTCCCGGCGTGGGGGTCGCACCCGCGGAGGTCACTTCCGTGACGGTGGGCTGCTGCCCTTGTCCGGCAACCACCGTGAAGGTGAACGCATTGCTCGTCATGCCATTCGTGCGCACCTCGATCGTATGGGAGCCGATCGAGATGGTGGAGGGCAGGAGGAACGTCATATTGCCGCTGCCGCCGACGTCATATCCGGTGGGAACGATCGTCTGGGCGGCCGCCGAGCCGGCATCGATCACGATCACCGCGTCCTGCGTCGGAAGATTGGTGCCGACGAGAAATTCATTGCTTCCAGGCGTAGGGGTCGCACCCGCGGAGGTCACGTTGGTGATGACCGGCGCATCGACGGTTGCCACTGGGGGCACGATCGGCGCAGGGCCAACGGGATTCACAACGATGGGAGGCGTGATAGGATTCCCGCCGGTGCATCCGAAAAGCGAATTGAGTTCTGCCCGGGTATCCTTCCCCGCATAGCCGGTACCATTGCTCAATCCATTGGGAGCAAGGACGGTGCTCTGATACTTCTCCTGGAACGCAGTGACGGCCGCAGCGGTCCGGTCATCGAATGCGCCGGTGACCGTAGCCGACTCCCCATCCTTTTGGAGCGCGGTCTGGAGCGCGGTGACCGCCGATCCGCTCATGCCGATCGAAAGGTTTTCGTTGAACGTATAGCACCATGTCGTTTTCGCACCGTCCACCACCGCGAGCTGGGCCTCAAGCGATTGCAACTGCGCAGTAAGGTCGGCGATCTCCTGCTGAAGCGTAGCGACACTTTGTGTTTGGGCGAGGGATACCCCCGGAAGAACCAGCACAACGAACGCAGCGGCCGCGAATAGCGTATGTTTCATATCCAATTTTTATTCTTGCTCCGGACGAAGGAGCATATCTATTGGATTCATTATATCATAAATGCACGGACTGACAAAATGAGTAGTTGTGCATGAACGCCGCGTAGTGGCGTGCCATCTTAACCGCGGGAGGATAATCTAGTAAAATAAGAAAATGGGAACCACAGCGGATGACGAAGATCTACCCGAGGACGAGGATGTTCGCCGTCTCATGGAGGAGCACGATATCGATGAGGATGCCGCAGAAAAGGTGCAGGAATTGATCGACGAAGGATTTGACGAGGACGATGCGGTTGAGCTTGCCGATGATCTATGAGCGCGCGGGGAGGGATGGCCACGCATCCCCGCATTTTCGCGCTCCCCGCACTAAGTGAAAAATATGAAAACATCTAAAGGTACAACCCGTGTTTCCAAATATACCCCTCGCGGGTATGCACTTTCGGTGCGCCGCGCATTGGCGGGAAAGGGGCTCTTTGCAGGGGAGGATATCCCCAAGGGGATCTGCGTCATCGAATATACCGGGAATGTGTTGATGGGGAGGGATGCGGAAGGAAAGGGCGGCAAGTATCTTTTCGAGGTCAGTGCGCGGAAGACGATCGACGGGAACGTCCGATCGAATTCCGCCCGTTATATCAATCATTCTTGCCGACCCAATTGCGAGGCTATCGTAAGACGGGGGAGGGTGTTCATCTTCTCCCGCGCACGCATCAATGCGGGAACCGAGCTCGTCTATGATTATGGAAAGGAATATTTCGATGCATTCATAAAACCGAATGGATGCCGATGCGAGAAGCATCGCATGGGAAGCTGATTTTTTTTAAAGTCCCACTTGAGGGCTGTGCGAGGAGGGCGCGCGGCCCTTTTCATCCTTCCCCGCACCGAAGAACCGTACATAGAGATAGAGATTCGCGGCCATGACGACGCCGTAGGCGACGAAGGGGATCTCAAAGAGCGCCGCATCGAGGAGATAGCCGCTGAGACCGGTCCCTGCGGAGGATGCGACGAGGCGGGCCACCTGATTCACCCCGAGCGCCCTCCCGAGCTCATCGTCGTCCACGCGCCGCGTGAGTTCGGCTTGCTGGATGGGAATCGCCGCCACGCGGAGCGCGGGACCGAAAAGATAGACGAAGACCGCGAAGGGAAGGTATCTCACGAACGGGAAAAGGACGAAGAGCACCGTACCGATTCCTCGCGTGACAAGCGTGCTTTTCAGGAATCCGAGCCATCGCTCGAGGAGCGGCGCCGCAAGGAGCGCGCACGATCCTATGATGCCGCTCAGGAAGGTGTATTCCGCCATCTGTGCCTTCGGGATGTGGTAAACGATGAGGAAGAAGGGGATGAGGAACGGGACGACGAGTCCTTGGGAAAGCCCGTTCAGCATCCCTGTGGCGCTGAACTTCCCGATCGTCGCTTTTGTTTTCAGCACGCGAAGCGCACCCTTCCGTTCCACCACCTCCACGAACCAAAGGAACGGTATGCCGGCGGCTGCGATCGCCGCGGCAACAAGGAACACGTCCGTCGTACTGAACATCTTTACGAGGAGCGCCCCGCCCGCTCCCGCCGCGCCGGCGAGGAATGTGAAGAAGGAGAAATACGAAGTCCGTTTCTCTTTGGGGACGAGGTCCGTAAGCACCGCGTTCTGCACCGGTTGCACCGCGCCGCCTACGCCGCCCCCCGCGAGCGATCCTGTCGCAGAATAGCCGCCGAGCATCGCCGCCGCCACGATCATCCATAGGTTTCCCCGTACGAGCACGAAGAGCGCGCTTATCGGCAGGAGCGCGCTTGTGAGGATGAGCGTCCACCGTTTGCCCCACGTGTCGGTCGTAATGCCAAAGAGGAAGCTCATGAGGGCCGTTGCGAGCGTGGCAGCGACATAGATGAGTCCGATCACGGATGGACCGTAATGAAGGTCTACGAGGATGTAGTAGGGGAACGCTACATTGATCATTCCCGCAGCGACGCTTCTCACGATCCGCGATATGCCGATGAATGCGATCCCTCGCTTCCGGAGGTGTGCGGCGATGGCGGTATCCTTCATGCGTTGTTCCGGAGCGCCGCAAGTTCTTGGAGGAGTTTCAGGAGCTCTTCGTAAAGCGATGCGAGCAGCGCCTCGGCGGCGGCGCGGGACATCGTTCCCGTGCTTCCGTTCGCGGAGGATGTTCCGGCGGAAAGGTAGTTTTGCACGCTCCACCCGGTCGTGCCGCCCGCATAGGCGACCTCATACCAGGTATAGCCATCCCCCCTTACCGGTCCCGCAATGATCGTTCCCGGCGTCTCCGGGGGTTCCGTCCCTATCTTGGAGGAATAGACGGAATGGGAGGAGCGCACATTGAGCCAGGAGGTGGTCATCGTCGAGGTCGTGTTCGGGGTGAGCGATACCGTTCCTATCGAAGATCCTCCCGCGTCGGACGACGAGGTATTCGTTCCCGACGAGGCCGCCGCGCCCCCATATCCCGTTCCATATCCTGCTCCATATCCCGAGGATCCATAGGAGACGCCGGAATTTCCAGAGGATCCTCCGCCATACGATACGCCGCTCGGATAGGAAGCACCTCCGCTGTTCGAACCTGTTCCCGATGAGCCCGATCCGGACGTCGTACCACTTGTGCCGTTATTTCCCGTATTCGTGCCCGTGTTCGTATTCGTACCCGTACCTGTACCTGTATTTGTCCCCGTACCCGTACTTGTTCCCGTTCCCGTCCCTCCGTTCGAGGTCGTGCCGGAAGATCCGGTACCAGACCCGGATCCTGTGCCCGTGTTTGTCCCTGTGCCCGTATTTGTCCCCGTACCCGTGCTTGTTCCCGTGCCCGAAGACGTTCCCGTTCCCGTCGATGTCCCCGTTCCGGAAGATGTTCCCGTGGAGATCTGCGCCGCAAGGAATGCCGCAACGGCATTTGATTGCTGATCGGGCGATGCCGATGTTGCGGTGACGGCAACCGTGCCTGCGGAAGCCGCTACCCCTTGGACCGTCGTGAAGTTCCCGATAATCCCGTCATCGATCACCTTCGTGAATCCTGCTGCAGGGTTTATGGGTTCCGTGCCGTTGTTGCCCTGGAACGCGGCAAAAAGGAGATCGCCCGGAGCATGCGTGGTGACGCTTCCCGAGGTCCATGATGCCGATGCCGTCGATTCGGTATCGGACGTCGCCGTCCCGTCGAGGGGGGCGGTCTTTGCGATCCCGGAATATTCCTGCAATGCGAGGATGTTGTATTGGTTCATGCCGGCGAACGTACAGGAGACCGCATCGGTGCCCCCTTTCACATTCGTCGCATACCAAATGTCCGTTCCAAGCCCCTTCGTGTTGTTGATGGCATGCACCGCTTCGGTGAAGGTGTCTCCAAGGGTGTCCGTGCATCCGGTCACCTGATCCGAGGTGCCGCCGTACTCGAGTCCTACGATGATGGCATTTCCCGCGGCCACAGGATACGAAAAACTTCTTCCGATGTTCGCATACGAGGCCGCTCCCGATGCTTCCGAGGTGTTGTCCGTCGCTTGCACGAGCGTTATCGCTGCGGTGGCGGTGGACCCCGAGGGCGAGGTGCTCGTGGGTGCCGGGGCGGGCGTCGGGGAGGAAGAGGATTGCGTGGTTGCGGATACTGCTGCGGATTGCGAGGATACGTTCCCTGCGGCATCGTATGCGGCCACGCGATAGAGATACGAGGTTCCCGCGTTAAGACCGGTATCGGAATATGAGGTGTTCGCAATGGCCGCGATCTGCGTCCCGTTGCGATAGACCTGGTATCCCTGCACGCCTACATTGTCGGTCGAAGGGTTCCATGAAAGATCGATCTGCTGCGTTCCGGCGGCGGTCGCAATAACGCCGGTCGGGACCGAGGGCGGCGTCGTATCGGGCGCCGGGGGGTTCGAGGGTGTCCCGGATCCCGCGTTCGAAGTTCCATAGCAGGAAGATGCATCGAAGGCGAGCGCGTTGCCGCTCACGCCGTCCGGCGGGCCGTTCATGATGTTCAGATAGCAGTATTGCGCGGGGATCGCATACACGTGGCCTGACCATGCGGAAGCGTTGAATGGAGCTCCTGCGCATTGCGATGCCGATGTTGCGGGAAGGCCGTTATATTGTCCCGCCGCGTTGAGCGTGCCGCTGCACTGCCCTATGTTGCCTCCGGAGACATCGGGGCCGATCGCGGGGAAGGGGATGGATGAGGGCCACCAGCTCGGCGCTCCGCTCAGATAGAACGATGCCGGGAGCGCGGTCGAGGCGGGGACGGAGTTCGGATAGACGGCGATGCTGCTCGGCACCTCGGAGGTGTTCATGCAGATGCTCGACCATCCTGGATCGGAGGAATTGCCGCACCAATGCGTCGCTCCGGTGCCGATATCGAAGTTCCCCCAACGGAGGAGCGTCGCTCCGGTGACCGGATCGAAGGGGATGGCGGGAGAGGCCCCTGCGTTCCCGTCCCCGACGATGTATGCCGCATCGAAATTGCCGTAATACTCCGCAGAGGACTCCGAATAATTCGTGGTGACGCCCGGGGTGCCAAGCACGTTGCCGATGAAGTTGCTGTAGCGGTTGTACCCGAGATCGGCGATGGCGATCGTTCCGGCATCCTTCGCGGTATAACTTCCGCAATTGCCGTTGGCGCATGATTCCCATCCGGTGAAGAAGTTGCGGAAGGCGGTGATCATGAGGTGGGTGCCATGGACGTCGTCCTCGTTCAGGTAGGTGCCCACATTGCCCTCGTACAGGTCGTAATCGTCGCCGTTCGAATGTTGCCAGTATGCGCCCCATACGTAATCCGAGAGGTCATATTGGTTGATGCAGAGGTTGTAGGCGGTCACGTCGCCCACGGCAGGCCCTTCGCCATTCGCAACGCATACGCGTGACTTCTGGATGATATTGTTCTGAATGAGGTTGTCCTCGCCTTGGCTGTCCTTGATGCCCCACGGATCGCAGGCATAGCCGCCCCCTTGGCACGTCATATTCTGTCCCATATCGAAGATATAGTTGTTCTGGATCGTGGCGTGCGCGGCGTCGGAAAGCCATATGCCGATCACGTCCGGATGGATGATGCGGACGCCTTGGACCCAGGAGTTCCATGTGTTCGCGAATCCAATGCCATCGACGTCATTCGTCCCGGATCCATCGATCGAAAGGTTTTCGATCCCCACATTCTCCGACGGCTGGATCACCCAGGCCTGGGGCGTCTGCGCCGCGTTCCAGTTCGGATGGATGAGGCCGGGGGTTATGGTCATCGTCACCGGTCCCGTGCTGTTGCATGAGGGCGTGCAGGATACCGCCTGGACGATCTCCGATTGGAAGCGGTGCGGGCGACCGAAGCTTCCATCGGGGCCCGGATAATCGCAGCCGGTCGATCCGTTGTACAGGTCGCTGCAGTTGAAATAGTTTCCATTGTCCACCGACGATCCGGCGCAGGGGGACCCTGAATATCCCGTGTCGCATTGGTCGAGGACGATCATGGTCGATCCCGGCACGATGACGGCCCCGGGAAGCCCGTTCGGGAAGGTGATCGAGGTTGCCCCTTTCGCGCCCCCGTTCCAGTTGTATGCCGCCGATATCCCTCCGGGGTATGTTCCATCGCTGCTCTCGAACCCTATGAGCGTGGTCCCGGCCCCTTCCTGGCAGTTCGCCGGCGATGAGAAATCGAGGAACGTGGCGTTCGCTCCCGAACCCCGCAGTTCGACGTTGTTCGCCCCTTGGACGCAGATGCCGGTGCTCAGGTGATATGTTCCCGGACCGAGCAGCACATAGGTATCGGCCGGAGCGTTCCTCAAGGCCGTCACTATCTGCGATGCCGTGACCGACGTGCCCGCAGCGGTCACCGTCGCACAGTACGAATTGGTGCATTGGGCCCATGAGGCGCTTGGGATCCCGCCCGTGACGCCCGCCTGGCTCCAATCGGCACCGCGGTTCGCGCTCAGGATCCCCGTCCACGGGGTCGCCGCTTCGGCCCTTGGCGTCGCGTAGAGGAATATCGCTCCGGCGATCGCCATCCCTCCCATTGCAGCAAGTCCTACCCAACGCGATTTTTTATAATGCATCTTTTCATTGTACCAAATGCGCTTACTTGTCTTTTTGAATTTATTCTTTTATAATAATGTTATGATATTCTGGAAAAGAAAAGAAACGCCCCCCGCGGAGGATCAACCCTCCAAAGAGCAACGCATGCAGGAACTCCGTGAGAAGATCGCTTCGCTCACCGCGGTCAGAAATGAGATCCTGACATATGCCGGGACGCCCGATTGGGGCGGCATCACCGATAGAAACCATCTTGCGGATATTGAGAGGAGGATACGCGAGGCCGATGCGGAAATGAGGTCTCTTGAAGGGCCCGAGCGCGAAACGTCCTCCGAGTCCGAGGAAAAGGAGGAAGATAAGGAAAAAGTGGCATAAAGGGCATAGTTCCGTGTTGGTGTGTCCGGTTTTTTTTGAAACTCTTTTGATGCCTTTTGCGTATATATAGCGGAAAGGTCATGTTTTTCGGATAAATTCGATCGTTGTATATAAGATTCACATGAAAAAAATATCCATACCATATACCATTGCAGTACTTGTTTCCTTTGCGGTCTTTGCGGGTGCTACGGGCAGTGCGTTCGCGGCCGTCCGGGGTTCCGGCGGCATGTTCGGCGGGGGAGGTGGTCCCCGGGGAGGTTCCGCTCCTTACGGGATGATGCGCGGCGGCATATTCGGTACGGTGACCGCAGTGCAGGGCACCGTGATCACCATGCAGGACATCGGGCGTGACGGGTTCGGTCCTGCGGGGACATCGACCGCAACGGCGGCTGTCACGTACACTGTCGATGCGTCCAATGCCACCGTGATCAAAGGCGGCGCCTCCTCGACCCTCAGCGCGGTGATCGCGGGCGATCATATCATGGTCCGCGGTACGCTGAACGGCAGGACGGTGACGGCATCCTCCATCATCGATGGGGTCTCTCCGGGAATGCGGGGCGGCGGGCCGTTCCGCGGCGATACGTCTTCCACATCCTCCTTTTTCCAGGGGAATGGCGAACCTGTCGTCGGAGGGACGGTGACGGCGGTGAACGGGGTGATGCTCACCATCACGAATGCCGGAGGTACGGCCTATACCATCGATGCGTCGCATGCGACCGTCATGAGGGGCAATGCCACGTCGTCCGCAGCGACGATCGTCGTGAATGATAGGGTCCTCGTCCAGGGCACGGTGAACGGCACCGCGGTGACGGCGTCCACGATCATCGATCAGGGAACGGTTCCCGCTGCGGCGGCCGCCTCGGCTGCTGCGCCGCATCGAGGGTTCATGGGGAGGCTTGGAGGGTTTTTCGGCGGCATCGGTTCCTTCTTCCACCATATCTTCGGGTTCTTCTGATCCCATATCGGCGGTCTTTCATGAAGCAATGCGCGGGACCTTCTGGTCCCGCGCATTGTATTTGACGACACTCCTTGGTATAAAAAAAGAAGGACGTTTCGATCCCAAAAACCCCCGAAGGAGGGGAGTATGTCGCCGACCAACCACACTCACTTCGTCGTCGCGCCTTGTCCCTATTGCAATGGCATCATCCGTTTCAGATTCACCCCGCCCCTGATCGGCGAATATCTGGAATGGGATTGTCCGTACACAACCTGCCGGAAGCCCATCGGTATCGTTGTGCGGTTCGATGACGGTATGGCCATCGAGGCGCGCATCATCACGGCCGTACCCCGGCTTCTCGACGACAAGCGGCTCATCAAGGAATTCGCGCAACGGCTTTCCGATGCCATCACCACCAATCCTGCGTTGCGTGAGACGATCGAGAAGATGCGTGATGCGGGCATTGAACCGAGCATTCTCACCGAGGTGAAAGCCTTCCTTGAGGAGATACACCCCCTTCCCAACCCCTCCGATTCGTTCGTAAAGGGTGGCGAAGTTCTTCCCGTCACCTTCACCAAGGACGATGGGAGCTTTCTCGGCAAGCTTCATATAAAGATCTCCTGATCATCCATGGGATCGTGCACGAAACCCTCCCCATCCCCGCCGCGTTCCCCAACGCGGCTTTTTTCTATCCGTAATCCCTATCCCTGGGTTGGCGGGAGGCTTATCATGATCCCTCCTGATGCCGTCGTGGAAAGTTCGAAATAGGTATTGGAGGATCCTCCCGTGGTAAAGCTGAGCGGCATCGCCGAAGGATCGACGTTGAAGATGACCTGCTGGTTCGGATACGATGACCCCGGCGCGCCGATGCATGTGCCGTTCTCCCCGAAGGTGAACGCGCTTGTGAGCGGCGGCTGAAGGTCGCCCATTTCGTTTGCGACGAGCATCAGGTTGAGAGGTACGCATTCGGCGACCGATCCCATCTGGATATTGACGTTGAGCGTGAGCTGGGACCCCGAGAGCGTTGCCCCGGTGATCGAGAGCGTGTCGTATCCCTCGGTCCAGCTTACCGGGGGCGTCGCATAGGTCGCGGAATAGGATGCGAGAAGCGTGGAGGATGCCGTCGAGCTTGCGGTGGTGGATCCGTTCCCGCCGATCCCCGTCACGCTCGAACTTGCGGTCGAACTTGCCGTCGAGCTTGCGGTATCCGTCAGATTGTAGGCGACGGTGCCCGTGGGAAGGGGAGAGCTCACTACGTAGGTCCCTCCCGTGTTGAACACGACGATATACGCGATCGCACCAAGCACGATCGCAGCGCCGAGCAGGACGAGCAGGAGGCGGTTAAGGGTGAGATGGGTGCGAAGCCAGTGCATCATATAAGACCATTATAGCAGATAGGCCCCGTGCGGATGGGGCGTCGATGGTCCGCGATGAGGCGTCACTGGTCCTCTTCCTTGCGGGCGTGGTCGGTGGCGCGCGCATCCACCTCGTAGGAGGTGTTCTGGGCCTCGAAGAAATTCACGAGTTCAAGGACGTCGGTCGCGCCGCTCATCCATTTTGCGGGGTTCTTCGCGCCGTAATGGGCGCCGATGCCAAGCTCTTCGAGGCGCCGGTCGGCGACGTATTGCACGTACTGATTCACATAATCCGCATTGAGTCCGAGGATGCCACGGGGGAAAAGGTCCTTGTTGTAATTCACCTCGAGGTCCACGCCTTGTACGACGATGTTCTTGATCTCTTCGGCGAACTCGCGCGTGAGGATCTCGGCGTTCTCTTCGAGGATGTTCTGGATGAGATTCATGCCGAACTTGAGATGGAGCGATTCGTCCCGAAGCACCCAATTGATGAGCGATCCAAGGTTGCGAAGCTGGTTTCTTTGGCGGAACGAGAGCACCACCATGAAGCCGCTGTAGAACCAGACGCCCTCCATCACGATGTTCGTTGCGACGAGATTGCGGATGAAGTCCTTCTTGCCCTCCGAGGTCGCTACGTCGAGCGTATCCTCTGTCATGCGCTTCATATAACGGTTGATGTAATCCTCCTTCGCCCTCATTGAGGGGATGTTCGTGTGAAGGCTGAATGCTTTGTCGCGATCGATGGGGAAGGTCTCGAGCACATATTCGAAGGCGACGCAGTGGTTCGCCTCCTCCCACATCTGCTTCGCAAGGTAGAGGTGGCACTCGGGAGATTTGAGATACGGATAGATGCCGAGCGCGATCGAGCGGTTCACGATGAGTTCTGCGGGATTGAAGAACGAGATGAGGAATTCCACCGCGTGGCGCTCGTCATCCGTCATCTTCTCCCAATCGAAGAGATCCTCCTTGAGCGCGATCTCATGGGGGAACCAGGTGTTGCGCACCGCCTGGTTATAGAGGTCGTATGCCCATTGGTAGCGGATGGGGTGGATGTTCATGTCCTCGGGGGACGCTTTTCCTATCAGCATATCTATGGTTGTGTTCGTTTGTTGGGAATAGGGGATCTGGGGATATCGTACGAGCGGGGATCGTGCTCGATCATTGGCAGCTGTCGCAGACGAGATCGGCCTGCGGGTCCGAAGGAGGCATGATACGCGATTCCCTCCGTGTTGCCGGCTGCGGTTCCGTATGGGAGGGATGCGATTCCGCGGCCTTCGTGCGGAACGCCGCCTCGCGGATCTCCACATCCGGTGTCCCCGTGAATGAGGCGACCGCGGTCGTGGCGATAGCGGTGGCGGGCGCCACGGCATTCGTTCGTGCGGGAGCCATTGTTTCCGCGGACATCTCCGCCGCGGCGTGCATCACTGCGGCAAAGCCCCGCTTGCCCATCGCCTCGGCCTTGTTCACGTGCACCGTGCTCTGCTCGGCGGTGTGGCGCGGCTTCATATGGAGGTAATAGGTCGTCTTCACGCCCTTCTCCCATGCCGACATGTAGATATCCATGGTCTCCCCGATGTCCCTTGTCTCGAGATACATGTTCCGGGAAAGGGCCTGGTCGATCCACTTCTGGGCCCGCGCTGCGACCTCGATGAACGCGTAGGGTGACGTGCTGAACGATGTCTTATAGATATCCCGGATGTGCGGGGGTATCTCGCTGATCGCGGTAATGTCCCCTTGCTCTGCGATGATGCGGTCCTTCACTTTGTCCCATATCCCCAGGTTTTTAAGGTCGTTCGCGAGGTTATGATTGAGATCCATGTATTTTCCCGAGATCTTGTTGCGGGAGAATACCTGCGCAAAGCGGGGGTCGATGCCCGGCGTCGTTCCCGCAACGAGGCCGATGTTCGCATTGGGCGCCACGGCCATCAATGTGGCGTTCCGCATGCCCTTTCTCACCTTTTCCCTGAGTTCGTCCCAGTGGAGTCCTTTATAATGGTGGGATTTGTCCACGGTGAGCTCCTTCCCGCGTTCCGCCTCGAGCCGTTTGATCGAATCGATGGGGACCATTCCTTTCGACCATCCCGACCCTTTGAAGTTGGGATATGCACCGCGTTCCGCCGCAAGGTTCGCGCTTTCGTCGATAGCCACATAGCTTACGAACTCGAACATGCGGTCCGCAAAATCCCATGCGTGGGGACTGTCGTAAGCCATGCCGAGCTGTTCAAGCACGTCGGCGAACCCCATCACGCCGAGGCCTATGGCCCGGTTCTCTTTATCGGCATGTTCCGCTTCGGCGATGGGGAGCTGATTGATGTCGATCAGATCGTCCAGCTGGCGCACCGCATAGCGGATGCTTTCCTCGAGCCGTTCCCAGTCCACCTGCTTATGGTGCACATGGGCCGCAAGATTGAGGGATGCGAGATTGCAGACGGCGATATTCTCCCGGTCCTGCGGAAGGCATATCTCCGTGCAGAGGTTCGACATATGGATCGTGCCCGTGTTGTTGTTGAGCGCCCGAAGATTGATGGGGTCCTTCCAGGTGAGCCATGGGTGCGAAGTGGTCTGGAGCGCCACGAGGATCTGGCGGAACTGCTCTTCCGCCGGGACCTTCTTGAATACGCGGAGCTCGCCGCGCTCCGCTTTTTCGATGTATTCCGCATAGCGTTTACTGAACGCTTTGCCGTAAAGTTCCACGAGGTCCGGCGTCTCCTTGGGGTCGAACATATACCAGATCCCGCCCTCCTTCACCCTGCGCATGAACTCATCGGTCATGAATACAGCGGTGTCCGCCGTGCGCATGCGCATATAGTCGTCTCCCGCATTGTGCTTCCAATCTATGAACTCCGGGAAATCGAGATGCCAGTTCTCCATATAGAAACAGAGCGCCCCCTTCTTCTTCCCTCCGCGCTGGATCGCGCGGATGGCAGTATCGATTATTTTCGCAAACGGGGTTGGGCCGCTCGAGGGGGTGTTGTTCGAGGAGAGGGGAGAGCCCGTGGCCCGCAGCTTCGTCACCGATGCGCCTATGCCTCCGGAGGCTTTGGAGAGCATCATGACGTCCGCGACCGATTTTGCGATGTGCGCCATATCGTCCTCGATCTGCATGAGGAAACAGTTTGAAAGCGAGGGGCGCGTGGTCCCGGCCCCGATATTCGTCGAGCCTCCGGAAATATACTCATGGCGCGACATTTTCTCGTAAAAGCGCTTTGCCCAAAGGGAGGGATCTTTCTCGTTGAATGCGAGGCCCATTGCGACGCGCATGAAGAAATACTGGGGTGTTTCGTACGCCTCTTCGTTCTTGTCCTTGATCGCATAGCGATGGAGGAGCGTATCGAGGCCGCTGTAGAGGAATATCTCATCTCGTGCGATATCGAGCGCGCCTGCGAGCGCTTTCAGGTCGAACGTGCCGAGCATGCGGGCATCAAGAAGGCCCTCTTCCACACCTTTTTTGACCCAGCCCGGGAACATATCCCGATGTTTTTTACGGAGCACCTCCTCATCGTTATCGTATTCGCCGATCACGCGGCGATATACGGTCTTCAAAAGCAGCCGAACCGCCACCTTATCGTATTCGATATCCTCTTTTATATTCTGCACCGCGGCATTGATCGTTGCCCGGTCCATCTCTTCCGTGGTGATGCCATCGTAGAGGGTGAGGCGCGTTTCCGTGGCGATCTGCGTGACCATGCTGATGGGATCCTGGAGCCCTTGGCATGCGCGTTCGATCGAACGATTGATCTTGTCGGCATTGAACGGCTCCCGCGTGCCGTCCCGTTTGGTGATGGTGAGTTCCATGGAATGGGAAGATGGTTTTTTTGTTCGTCCGACCTATGTGGGAAAATCATTGTAGCACCCACCCTCCTTAGATGAGGCCGTCCATGTGGATAATGGCTCGACAGGTTCCCCGAAATATTTTTTCGCGGTCGTCTGTTTTTGCCCCTAGGACAACGAGGTCGATAACGGAGTCGCAGCGAACGATCCTTGGAAGATATTCCTTCGTCCGTTGGTCCACATGACCTTAAAAATCGACGTCTTTTTTGTCGTCGTTTCAAAAAATAAATGACAATAGTTATAAATTATTTTGTAATATTCATTACGTGACTCTTTTTTTGATTCTTTCTTTGAAAGAACCCTTAGGAAGAAAAATCTGCCCAGTGACGGGGCTTTAGAACGATCCTGAGTAAAATTCGCAATCGTTATCCTCGTGTGTGGATACGTGGTCCTTTCGCGATCCTCATTTTTTTGGATCTACGCCCTCTTGACGGATTTCGGAAAGATCACAAGGATGGCATGTGATGCGATGGTGCGATGTCCCTCCTTAAGCTTTTGTTTATGATGTCCATGCTACGCTTCCGGCATGGAATTCGTGAAGCGGCATAGGAATAGTGCGGCAATCGGTATCGTAGTAGTCGTGTTATTTGCCGCATTCTTTCTTTTCTTCTTTCGCAGACATCCTACTGCGTTTGCCGGTTTGCCGGATCATGCCATCTCGCGTTTGGAGGTATTGCCGGCTGATGCTGCACGCGGCACGGAATCCGGGAGTGCCGACGATCCTTTCAAGGGATCCGATATCCTTGGAAATGCGTCTTCCGATGAGGCAATGCCCTCTTTTGCCGTAAATGGGCTTGATGCGATTTCTCAGTTTGCCGCTTCCGATGTTTTGCCGGTCTCTCCTCATGCATCTTCGGGACCCGATTCCGGATTATCATCGATTGCCGCAGTACCTCCTCCATATCCCAATATCTCTGTATCCGATCTTTCGGCTGGTGCATCCTCTTCTTCTCTCTTGTCCTCCTCCTCCCTTCCCGCCGAGGTTCATCTATGTCCATTCCCGTACGCATCGTCCTCGATCCCTTCATCCTCGAGACCCGTGATCATAAATGAGGTCGCATGGATGGGTTCTCCCTCTTCTTCGTTGCGGAGCGGTCTTGTTTCCGGCAACGCGGAATGGATCGAATTGAAGAACGTCTCAATGGGAGCCATTTCACTTGAGGGATGGAGTTTCCTCGATGCGGCAGGAAAGATGCGGATTCCTATGCCGGACGATGCCTATCTCGATTCCGGTGGGTTCCTCCTTCTTGTACGCGGAAGCACCACCTTTCCATATTCACGCGCACGGGAGGTTCCTTATACGGGTATTTTGAGAAATTCCGGCGATGACCTTGCGCTTATGGATCCTTCCTGTGCGGCCTCCGATCGTGTCTTTGCCGGTGATGGTTGGCCTGCGGGAGATGCCGCGGCGAAGCACACGATGGAACGTGATGCCGATGGGACATCTTGGCATACGAGCGTAGGGATCGGAGGGACGCCAGGAGGAGAGAATTCCGTTTCGATGGAGCATGTGTATTACGAGGCTGTGATCCATCTTGCTGGCTCCGGCGGTGCATCAATAGCGAGCGATCCTTCGGGAATCGCATGCAATGACGGAGTTCGATGCATCGGTTCGTATCCAGCAGGAACCAAAGTGAAACTCAAGGCGTTACCCGCCCCGGGCACCTTGTTCGGAGGATGGTCTGGTGCGTGTTTCGGCATCGGTTCATGCAGTTTTATGGTTGTGGGACCTACTGATATCACTGCCTCTTTCCACTATCCTGAATCTCCCTCTTCATCCGAAGCCGGTGATATATCCTTGCATTCTTTGTCCCATTCTTCCTCTTCTTCGGTCCCCGGCGAGGCCATCATCGCCGATCCATCGCGTTCCGCGTCCTCATCCTCATCATCGCCTTCCGGGACATTTTCAGGGCGTATTTCCATTGCTGCGGTGCAGATTGCAGGGGAAAGATCCTCGGATGATTTCGTAAAGATCTACAACGCATCAGGATCCGCCATCGATCTTGGAGGGTGGAAGTTGAAAAAGCGGTCATCCACGGGTGCAGAATACTCCCTTCGCACCTTTCCCGAAGGGACCTCCATTGCTTCCCACACCTATTTTATATGGGCCAATTCCGAGAATGGCTTTTCTGCATCCCTTGCCGCCGATTCCTCGAGCACGGAGACGATTTCTGCTGATAACAGCATCGCCTTGCTCGATCCCGAGGGGAAGGTGGCAGATGCTCTTGCGTGGGGTTCGGGAAAGGGACAATTCGGGGAAGGGAACCCGTTTCCTTCAAATCCGGGACCCGGTCAAGTCCTTTCCCGCATATTTTCAGATCCGAGCGGACCGGTCGATACGGGCGATAATGCAAACGATTTCCTGCTTCATTGATATCCATCCCTACCCATGAATGACGATAAACAGAATCTCCGTTTCCGTGCCGCGAACATTCTTGTTGCGGGGGTGGGGATGCTTATTGTTGCGTACGCCGCGTTTTATGCCTATCACATGCTTCTTTATCGTGCCGATGCGGCGCCAAAAAGCATAACCCTTCCTGCCGCGGATGCTGCGCCAACGTCTATGGACGGCGGTGTCGGTCTTATGGCGTCCTCATCCCACGATGCAAATGCCCCATTTCCAGCCGCTGCTCATTTGGCGGATTCCGTTTCGGAGCCGGCATCCTCCTCTGCATCCGTAGCCGCATCAATGACAGCCGTTTCTACGTCCAGATCCTTGTCCACATCCTCCTCCGAGGCGTTTTTTGATGCCGTATCGTCTTCTTTTTCGGCCTCTTCCACTTTGGCCTCTTCCACGCTCACGACCGAAGATATTTCCGCAGAACCGTATTGCCCTTGATCCGTCTCCCGTGAATTCGGCAGAACGGCGATTCTGACTTCGCGGAGGTTGGGGTATAATGAATGGCAATGAGAGGAAACCATATGGTCATTTTTATCATTGCTTTTATCATCGCGGTGGTTGGTGGATCGGTGGCATGGCACTATCTTTTAGGCGTTCCCAATCCGCCCCTTCCTTTGGCTCAAGTAGTTATCGGCGCCTCAGGATCTTCCTCTACGGCGGCTCAGGCTGCAGATTCCACGTCAACCGACGTCGTGAACCCCGTACTTCCCAAGGAAAGCCTTTCCATCGATGGGGCGACATGGACCGTGGAGATGGCGACAACCACCGTCGAGCAGGCCCGCGGCCTTTCGTATAGGACGAGCCTTGCCCCTGGAACGGGCATGCTGTTCATGTTTCCGACGCCTGGAGTGCAGAATTTCTGGATGAAAGACATGAATTTCCCTCTTGATATGATCTGGATCGCGCAAAATGGGACCGTTGCCGGATTCACCGAGAACATTCCTGCTCCTGCGCCCGGTACCGCGCTTTGGAATCTTAAGATCTACACCTCTCCCGCCGGAGTGAGTCAAGTATTGGAGGTGAACGCAGGTTCGGTCGCACGCTACCGCATAAAGACGGGGGATAACGTGACGCTCTCGCCCCTTGCGTCATGATCGAAATTGTCCCTCCTCAAGGTTTCGTCCTATAATGAATTGAAATAAAATTAACCCCATTCAAACGATCATGGCAGCAACGGCACGTGTGGCGATCAACGGATTCGGACGGATAGGCCGTCTTATCTTCAAAGAGGCATTCGAACGGCAAGGGCTTGAGGTGGTGGCCATCAACGATCTCGGGAATGTCGACAATCTTGCATATCTTCTCAAATATGATTCCGTGTACGGACGTTATGCCAAGGATGTGCGTGCCGATGCTGAACATGGAAAGCTCATCGTGGACGGCAAGGAGATCGCATTCCTTCAGGTAAAGGACCCGACCCAGCTTCCCTGGAAGGACCTCAATGTGGATATCGTGGTCGAATCCACGGGCCTTTTCGATGAATATGAGAAAGCCAAGGTGCATCTTGATGCAGGGGCGAAAAGGGTGGTCATCACCGCTCCGGCAAAGGATGCGGATGGTGCGATAGGGCAGACGGTGCTCATTGGCGTGAATGAAGAGAACCTCAAGATATGTGCGATCAGTTCGAACGGATCTTGTACGACGAATTCCGCGTCGCCGGTGATGCAGATATTGAGCGAGAACCCGGGCATCGTAAAAGCGTCGCTTTCCACCGTGCATGCGTACACCTCGACCCAGGCGCTCGTCGATGGGCCGATTCGCACGGGACATGATTTTCGCAAAGGGCGCGCGGCTGCGCACAACACCGTTCCGGAGACCACGGGGGCGGCGATCAGCGTTGCGAGGGCCATCCCTTCGCTTGCGGGGAAATTCGATGGAGTATCGTTCCGTGTGCCGAATATCACAGGATCGATCTCCGATATCACGTTCATCGCCAAGCGGCCGACCACGGTCGAGGAGATCAACCAGATCCTCACCGATGCCGCGAATTCCCCGCGCTGGCAGGGGATACTCAAAGTGACGCGCGATCAGATCGTTTCATCGGACATCGTGGGAGAGAAATATGGTGCCACTGTGTCGCTTGACCTCACCAAGGTCATCGATGGCGATATGGTGAAGGTGTTCTCCTGGTACGACAACGAAGCAGGGTATGTTTCGACCCTGATCCAGCACGTGGAGAAGGCTGCCGCACTCATTTAAATAGGGCCTTTTTCGCTCCTAACCTGAATTTCGGGTTGTAGGCCTCCTTTGTAACACTTCGAGGGGGATACGCGTTCAATCTAAAGAAGATCGGTCGATCGTTGCGTCATAACGTTAAAAGATCAGAATAAACCAATAAAACACTATATGAATACACGAACATTGCAGAAAGCGCTTTGGGGCGCGCTTGCAGCAGGAACGTTCGCAGTTGCGGCGATGGCTCTCATGACCCATGCGGCGACGGTTCCCGCGGTTTCATGCTCCGGGGTTGTTTCAGGGAATCAGGTAACCTGGACCGCCACCTCGACGGGAGGTGTCGCACCGTACGCTTACCTTTGGTCGGGAAGTGGTATTGCAACCGGGACCACCAGTACGTCCTTCACTGTGACGTATCCGGCAAATGCCATCTATTCAGCGATGGTGCAGGTGACGGACGCATCATCCTCCGTGGCGACCTCAAGCTGCGCAGCGACGATCTCGTCCTATCCGGCAATCTCCACGGGGACCCTTGCCGTCTCATTTTCGGTCAATAACACTGCGGGAGGTTCCGCGATCCCGTCCAGCTTCACCGTGAACGTTTCCGGTGCGGGCGCGAATCCTTCTTCGTTCCCGGGAAATGCATCCGGTACGTCGGTCGCGGTGGGCGCAAGCACGACCTATGCGATCACCGTTTCCCAGCTCTCTGGCTATTCCGCGAACATGACGGGAATCTGCACGGGTCCTCTCGCGGCCGGTGCTTCCGGCGCGTGTGCGATCACGGAGACGTACGTCCCTTCGACCGTGACGACGACCACGACCCCTCCGCTTCCGCGGGTCTATAAGCCCGAGCTTACGATCAACGGCGATGGACGGTTCCTCGTCCACGGGATGATCGTGACAAGCGTCGCTACGGGTTCTTTTGAGGGCACCGTATGGGGGATCAACTATACCGTCAATTGGTCCGGCAGCCTTTATCCGGAATTCTATTTCCGCGATGGCAATGGTGGCAATACCGCAACGAATCCCGTGACCCAATTGCAGGTAGGCGATGAGGTGGGTGTCTCGGGCGTCGTCTCACCTTCGAATCCCTTGGTCGTGCAGGCGAACGTCGTGCGTGATTACAGCATCATGGCGCTTCGTCCCGGCAGGCGCGAAGGGCAGTTCGGAAGCCCGTTCTACAATGGCGAAGGGAACGGCGGCAGGAACTTCCTTGGTATCCCGACCGTGAGCGGCAACGCTACCACGACGGGAACCTCTTCGATCGAAGATCTCAATGCCCGCCTTCAGCAGCTGCTCACTCAGTTCCATGATCTTCAGAACATGGTCCAGAACCACGGCAACGGCAATGGGCATAACAACGGCAACGGACACGGCGGACGTTAATTACGGCGCGTGACATGGCCTGTGTGCAATGCAAAAGCCCCGAAAGGGGCTTTTGCATTGCATATATCGCATCAGTGCATATTTTGTGTATAAATAGGGGATAAATAGGGGATAAATCGGCCTCTTTATTGATTGACTTTCTTTGGGGCATCCTTCTATGATGGACTAGTCAGGGATTGTATTGTGAAATATTTATGCCATAAGGTTTTGGGGGTCTTTGATAAAGGGGACGGGAATAAGGCCGAAACCCGTTCGCTGGATATCCAATCAACAAGGATAGATAACCATAACAAAATAACGCAATGAAAAAAATCGCTTTAGTCGGTTTTGTTTTTGTTTTCTTTGCGGGGATGCACGGGATCGTCCATGCGGCGCTTGCCCCGACGCAGTGCGCCACGGTTGGCACTCCGTTCGCGACCATCACCCAACATATCACAAACGATCCTGATTCGGGTGTTCCGGGAACGTGGGCGATCGATGCGTTCACGGAGCATGTGAACGTGTGGCTCGATACTGATGGGGTGACCTATTGTGCGAGTGCCAGTACGACGGATGGGACATTCGTCACGACGGGGCCCTCTTCCCCGGAAAAGAGTACGCCGCTCGCGGCGGGGATCACCGGTACGTTCACCGGAGGAGAGACCTACGTGATTCCTGGCACTTTCGCGCTTTCCGGGAACTACAGCACATCTTCCCCGAAATCGGTGACCCTGCCCGACAGTTCGACGGCAGGATTCTCCTGGTGGGTCAATGAGATGTTCCCTTCCATATCCACAAGCAGCGGTTCAAGCTACGTCACCACCTATTCGCTCACCTATGTGACGCCGAATGACGGTATATGGACCGATAGTTCCGGCGGCGACCATGGGGATATCGGTCCTGCGGTGAATATGAGGACGAACACGGGATATTCCACCATCCAGGAGGCGGTGGATGCGGCAGCGCCCGGCGATACCATCGATGTCGCTTCCGGGATCTATCCGGAAACGGTGTCGATCGACAAGAGCCTCACTTTGAATGGCGCCCAGACCGGTGTTCCCGGGGCGAGCGCGAACTTCGTTCCGCGTCTCGGTCAGGAATCCGTCGTTGATGGCATGAATATCTCGACGAACGGGGTCGCGGTGAATGGATTCACTTTCATCAATCCGGGAAGCCAGATGAGCATCAATTCATCCACCATACTTTCCGGCGTGAGCATCCAAAACAATATCTTCACCGGATATTCAAGCGTGGGCATGCCGACCGACAATGCGGGAAACCTGCTCATTGAAGGAAACCTGTTCCATGATCCCGCCTCCAACGCCGAGC
Organism: Candidatus Parcubacteria bacterium; assembly: GCA_027355945.1. Classification (GTDB taxonomy): domain Bacteria; phylum Patescibacteriota; class Minisyncoccia; order UBA6257; family 2-01-FULL-56-20; genus JAKAGE01. The sequence goes on from DAIEHA010000006.1 coordinate 20,951, forward strand.
CGATGCAGATAAAGGCGGATGGAACGCTCGGGGGATGCAACGGGACCCAGGTGGTGCATAACGTCTTCATGGGAGCGTCCAATAACGGCGGTGCCGATATCAACTTCTCCTGTACGGGGAGCCATTCCTCGAACATCACCGTCTCCGGCAATGCGGACAACGGAAACACGAACGAGAGCAGTTTCGCGGCGTTCTCCGGGATTACGGATGGCATTACGGTCACCGATAATCATGCGACCGGCATAAGTGGGTCCGCGCTCTTTTTCTGGGGCGATGTTTCGGGCACCGCTGCCGTCACGGGGAACGTCATCACCGGAGGACAGGGCAGCGGGGTGAGCATCCATGGCAATGACGCGTATGGTACGCCGGATGCCCCCAATTCAGGGACTTTCACGATCACCGGCAACGATCTTTCCGGCAATTTGCGAGGTGTATACCTTGGTGATGACGGTGGCGCGTTCACGTCGTCCGCCATGATCGATCTTTCCGGCAACGATCTTTCCGGGGAAGGTAGCGCAGGCGTAGAGAACTCTTCGAAAGTGATCACTGCTGCGAACGTGAATGCTTCCGGGAACTGGTGGGGAGCCTCCACTGGACCTTTGGATGCCGTTTCGGGCGATGGAAGCATCCCCGATATGAACGCAAGCGGGACCGGATCGCCGGTCATCGGCGCAGTGAAGTATTCCGGATGGTGCACGAACTCCTATTGTGATATGACGCCTCCCTCGCTCGTATACAACGCGCCGACGGCGATCGTCATGGTAAGTTCCACACTTTCCGTTTCGGTGACTGCGCGCGACGGGCAGACCGGGATCTCGAGCGTCTTCGTTGATGCGTATGACGCGAGCGGCACCTATCTCGGGTCCTGCGGGTCTGGTGCCTCCGCTCTTCACGGAGCGTCGAGCTACACCTATGACTGCAATCTGGATGTCTCCTCATACCCTGACGGCATGTATGCATTGCGCGCGAACGCGGAGGACATTGCGGGTAATACGACGACCGTGCCGATGGCGTTTGCCGTGAGCCATGAGGCCGTGATCATTCCTCCTCCCGTGCTTGCATGGCCGGTGAATGGGGATATCACGCCTACCAACGTGTTCACGTTCCGGTGGAATCCCACCACAAGCCCCATTCCGGGCCCCATGTCGTACGAATTCCATTCGACCATGAATCCCGCAGAAACGAACGGCGTGCTTACGACCGGACTTTGGAATTCTGGAAAGCTCTCCACCACATCCATTCTTTCGAGCGGCGCACCGAACGGGATATGGTACTGGCAAGTGCGCGCCATCGATCCGGCAGGCAACGAGAGTCCCTGGAGTGACGTATGGAACGTCAGGCTCAATACCGTTCCTCCGCCGGCGATCGCGGCATGTCCCGCAGGAACGAAACAGGTATTCGTGGAATCCGACACGGTCGATTCGAAGGACCCTGCTCCCACCGTGGGCTCGACGACGCTTGCCGACGGACAGACATATCTTCTCGTGGCGTCGGGTACCTGGCAGAATGGCAGCATCAATGCAGCCGATGCCGCATATGCGAGCGTGGACGATTGGAGCACGTACATGCAGGGATATTCCATAGGAGCCGCACAACTTGGATCCGGGGAATTCCAGCTCCAGGTCGGCGGTTCGTTCGTTGATTGGGGGGCGTATCAGCCGAGCCATCAGTATTCCTATCTCTATACCGCCACGGGCCAGCCACTGAGCCTCATGGTATTCGATGGGAATTCCTCGACCTCTCTCCCGACGCCGAATCCTTCCTGGTACGGCGATAATGTGGGAAGCCTTGCGGTCAATGTATATGCGTGCCAGGCACCGGTCTTCGTAACGACCGAAACCGCAACGGGCATAGGCCAGACGGACGCCACCTTGAACGCAATGAACGGTGATTATGGCGCGACGGGGCATTCATTCTGGGTCTCCACATCGACGTTCAGCACCGCAAGCCCCGTCATACCCGCAGGCGTCTATTCGACCCCTGATTTTGGCGCGATCGCATCGGATACGCCATTCTCCGCCACGCTTTCGTCTCTTGCGACGAGCGCGTACGTATACGGGCAGAAGCTCGGCGTCATGCCCGGCGTGCAGCCCGGAACCACGTATTATTACGTGGCGTGGTCGTTTGTGAACGGTACGTGGCATCCGGGAGCAATGCGGTCACTTACGACCGCCGCGCTCGGCAGCAACGATACCCTCGCCGCGCTCGGCGTATCGGCAGGGGTGCTTTCACCTGCGTTCGATCCCGGGACTGCGTCGTATGAGGATGTGCTTCCCTACAATACGACGATGGTACCCCAGGTGCAGGCCACATCCTCGGATCCGAATGCGACCGTGAGCATCGTGCAAGCCACAAGCACGGGAGGGACCGCGATCGTGACGGTGACGGCGCAGAACGGGTTCTCCATAGCGACCTATACCGTCTCGTTCTCTGTCGCAGCGCCGACCGTCAGCATGCTCACGGTCAAGGTGATCGTGAATAACGGTTCCGAAGGGACTGCGATTCCATCCGATTTCATGGTGAAGGTATTCGGAAGGGACGTAAGTTCCTCGACCTTCCCCGGAAGCGCCGATGGGGTCACGGTCACGCTCGAGCCCGATACGAATTTCGGGGTGAATGTGATCGAATCCCATGACCACTATACCCAGGGATTCAGCGGGGACTGCCACGATGAAAGCGGTCTTCCTCCGGGAAATTCCGCGACGTGTACGATCACTGAGACGTACAATTCCGACGAGCCTTCCCTCGTCGTGATCGTCGGCGGGGGATCGTTAGGGAACCATGGGGGAGTCGTCCTTGGCGCGAATATCAGCGGCAATGCCGCACTTGAGGAGCAGGTCCATGCGCTTCAAGAGGAACTCATTGCGCTCCTCGAGCAATATCTTACGTTCCTCCATTCACCGGGAAGCCATTAAGCGTTCCTTCCGGGATGCTTGCGATGCGCGCATCACATGTGATGCGCGCATCGTTGTGTTATCCGCTGCCGTTCCCGGGGCGTCAATCGGTACGTTTGCGGTGGAATGAGATATGGAGGAAATTATCAAAGCCAAGATAGGTCCCTGCGTTCGCAAGGAAGAGGATAAGCAGGCAGATGGTCACGATCAATTCGTCGTTGATGAATTGCGCCACGCTGAGCGTCGCATAGTTGATGCCGGGAAGGAAGCTGAGGAGCGTGACGCCGACGCCTACGGCCGATGCGAGCCTGACGGCGAGGCCTAGGATGAGGCAGGCACCGATCACAAGGAAGGACCATTGCGCGAAAGGCTGGACCCATCCCCCCGAAACGGTCGCCGAGAGCCACGAATAGAGGTTATTGAATGATTGCGCCCGCAATCCTTTGCCAAGCACGGGGTCGAAGAGCACTGCGAACCCGAAGTAGAAAAAATTGAGCCCGATTGCGATACGGAGGAGGAATATCGCCATGCGGAGCGAATGGGGGATCTTGGAAGGGGCTGCCATGATATCTGTTATAATTTATTCATGATAGAGGACCGCAGGATGCATCGGCTCGGCCATCGCGCGTTCGTGCTGTTCCTTTCGCGGCGGATCAAATTCGCCGTATTCCTGTTCCTTCTCACGGCTGCGATATGGTTCGCCTCGGCACAATGGCTTTCCGGAATCTCTGCGCTCTGGGGAAACTATGCCGTACAGGTCTTCTTCCTTATCAGTATAGCGTATCTCCTCTTCATCCTGCTACGTACCTATATGGAATACCGGGCGTACACCTATTCATTCCTGCGGAACGCGTTCGTGGTGACGCGGGGCTACATTACCCGGACCGAGACCGCGACGCTCTACCACCAGATCCAGAATGTGAACATCGAACGCAGCATGACCGATCGCATGACCGGAGTGAGCAGTATCGTCATCTTTCTCGCGGGCGGGCAGTATGATTCCCCGCACAACAAGATCGTTCTTCCTGCCGTGGGAGCCCGGACGGCGCGGCTGGTCCAGAAGGAACTGCTTTTGAGGGCGCGAAGGCATGCCATGGGCGCCACGGAGGATGCAGGTGCCTACGAACCGAGGCGCCGGCGCGGTATTGCCTCATAGCGCTCGCGCCGTATACAATACTCTTCATGAACACCTCCTCTATCGCATTGCTTCTTCAGGTCGCCGCATCGCTTCTTTCGGGCGTGCAGCATGATCCTTCGATCCCGCGCTCTGCTGCGGTCCAGGCGGTGGCCATTGCTGGAAGGGCCGTCCAGGTCGCCGCGCAGGCTGAGGCGAATATAGGATTCAATGTCCCGCCGAACACCGGCATCTGGCCGACGGTCGGCGATCTCATGCAATCGGCGTATCGCACGGGGAATGGGACCTACGTACCCCAAGGCCAAGGGGTCGTCCTCGATCAATCGACCATATCGTTCGGTGATCTGAACGGCGACGGGTTCGATGATGCGGCTGCCCTCGTTGACGTCGGAAAGGGGAAGGCTGCACGGACGGAACTCGCGGTATTCCTCAATCAGGACAATGTCATGTTCAATATCGCCGATCTTCCTCTCGGCGTCTCCACCACCGTGTATTCGCACGAGATCATGGGCGGGGTGCTTGAGATGGATATGCGGACGGACGGAGGCCCGCGCGCCACTTCCACTTATGAGCTTGTGGGGGAGCGCATCATGAACGTGCGCTGACGCGTCAATTCGGAAAATCGAAGCGAATGAGCTTCCCTCCCTGATCGATGAGATACAGGGAATTCCGCGAGGAGTCGTAGAAGGGGTCTGTCTCCGCGGCGAGCGCGGATATCTCCGTGAAATTCCGCACCGAAAGGTCTGCGAGATCGAGGAAATTGACGTGCGTGGGATAGACGACGAAAAGGTGGCTGTTATCGCGGTACCAGCCGAGGGAACGCACCGAGCCCATGTCGGGAAGATTGAAACGATAGTATCCTCCCTGATCTGCGGGGAGGGTGAGCGAGAAGATCTCGATGCTCCGTCCCTCGAGGGCCGCCACGGTCGATCCGTCATCCGTGGGATAGAAGGATTTCACATCGTCCGCCATCTTGGTGAGCGTCTCGGAGGGGATATCGTACCGGTACAAGCTTCCATTGGAATCAAGGATCCCGATGAGCGTGCTCCGTATCCATTTGAGCGAGGTCACCGTTCCTGGGATGGAGAGCGACGAGTCGATCGTATCGCCGGAAAAAGGATCGTAGATCATGATCTGCGAGGTATCCGATGCGGTCTCATATTGGGCCCACGCGAGCCACGATGATGATATTGCGAGAGGGGCTTCGAGGGATTCCCCGACTGGCGCCGTCGCAAATGCCGTCATGGTGTTGTGCGCCCCCCCTCCGGCGAGGTCGATGGCATAGAACTTCCGCGGCGTCTTCACGAAGATGCTTGCATCGTCATACGGATTCGCAATGACGGCGGAAACGCTGTTCCTTGCCACTCCGGCGGACGCAAAGAGGGCAGAAAGGTTCGTGCTCGTCCCGTTGAGGAGGTCGTATGCGGAATAGGTCCCTTGGGCCGATCGCGTGACGATGGTGGCGAAATCGCTTCCGTGACTTATGATCGTGCCGCGCGCAAGGGTCGTCGTCGCCCGGGCGATCGTTCCATCGGAGGATCCCGTCACCACATTCCCGCCTGCTTCGAAGAAATCCTTCACATTGGCCGCAGGAGAGGCGCTCGATGCGTTCGAGGGAATGAGCACGGCATACTTCATTTCCGTGACGAGCGTGGGGGCCACCGTGGCGTTCTCCGTCCATGCGTCGTACCCCGGAGCCTTGAGGGAAAGGACGTATCTCTTGGGAAAGAGATTCGAGATGAGCGTACCGTGGCTCAGGAACCCACTCGCGTTTTGGATGGATTTTCCGTTCAGGGTTATCTCGGCGTTTTCCGGATAGGATTCCACATAGATCGCGCCCACCTTTTCCGTTTTAAAGGTCCCGAGATCGAAGCGCCATCCCTGGGCATAGAACGCGATCCCGGTGCCCATCACCAAAAAAAGGGCGAACAGCCCATAGAAGAGGATCCTTCGTTTACGGAGGGTCATATAGTATCCATTGTAGGTTCCATCCCTCAAATAATCCAGACATCGCTCCGCCGGTCCTCTTAAACGGTATTCTCATATCGCCCGATGTAGTAAACCCGATCAGGCTTTTGTATAATGAGATGGGTCCAGCCTTAGATCTCGGATCAAACATTACTAAAAGGGAGGACGAGAGCACCTGCTGTCTGTGGACTGCAGGCTGAGTCCACCCACCTGGCTTTACGCCAGAGATCTTCGGTTGGACCTACAAAATGCCCATTGGGCTTTTGCGAAACGCCCCGCGTATGCGGAGCGTTTTAGCTTTTGGGGAGGATCGCCGGTTCGTCTTGACCATCCCGTCCTTTTCGGTATATAATGACCCTCATGTTGGCTATCAAGTTACAACGCATCGGGAAAAAGCATCAGCCGAGCTATCGCCTCGTGGTCGCGGAGCGCCGTTCAAAGATGGCGGCCCCTCCCGTGGAAGACCTCGGTTCTTACAATTCATTCACAAAGAAAGCGACCTTCAAAAAGGACCGCGCAGAATACTGGCTGAAGATAGGCGCCCAGCCGACGGTCACTGCGCACAATCTTCTTGTGAAGGAGGGCATGGTTTCTTCCGCGAAGAAGTCCGTGAAGATGCCGAAGCCCGTTGCAAAGCAGGTGCAAAAAGAGGAAGCCGCGGCGCCCGCTGAAGCGACGGCCTAGTCCCCGAAGGGAGTTTTCGTTTACACTGAAAAAAGAGAAGGACCGCAGCGAAAGGTCGAGAGCATTTTCCATATCCCGACAATCACCCGCAATGACGAACGCGATTCCCGCAGACCAGGAATTTTTGGAATATCTCATCAAGTCCCTCGTGGACCATCCGGAGGATGTGAAGGTCGACCGGAAGGTCGATGAAATGGGCGTGTTGCTCACTCTCCATGTGAATCCTATGGATATGGGCCAGGTGGTCGGCCGCCAGGGCGCGACCGCAAAGTCCATTCGTTCCCTCCTTAAGATCGTAGGCGTGAAGAATAACGCCCGCGTGAATCTCAAGATCGAAGAGCCCGAAGGAGGCATGCGCCAGCCGAGGGCAGACGGTCCCGACAAGCCGCTCGATTATTGAATCATCAGATCCCGAGCATGGAACGAGGCCGTGTATCCGCCTCGCATAAAAGGCCTTTACAGGCCTTTTATGATGCTTGCAAAAGCGTCGTCCCGCAATTATCATTACTATCGTTATGACACTTTCATATACCGATCTTACAAAAGGGGTGCTCTTCATCATGGATGGTTCCCCGTACGAAGTGGTCGATATGCACTTCCTCCGCATGCAGCAGCGCAAGGCGGTCGTGCAGACCCGCATCCGTAATCTCATCACCGGCAAACTCCTTGACCGCAATTTTCAGGCGAGCGATTCCTTCGAAGAGGCGGAGGTCGAGCGCAAGACCGCGAATTTCATCTATGAATCCAAGGGGGAGTATTGGTTCCATGAGGAGGGCAATCCCAAGAACCGATTTTCGCTGAAAAGCGAGATCATGGGAGAACAGGGCCGTTTCCTCAAGCCGAACACCAAAGTGACGACGATCGTGTTCCAGGGAAAGGTGATCCAGGTGGAGATCCCCGTCAAAATGGAGTTCAAAGTGACCGAGGCCCCTCCCGCTATCAAAGGGAATACCGCCCAGGGCGGCAGCAAACAGGTCACGATCGAAGGGGGAGCGAAGATCAACGTCCCGCTTTTCGTGAACGAAGACGACCTTATCCGCATCAACACCCAGACAGGCGAATACGTCGAACGCGTATAGGATCCGTTGCGCACGCACTTGCACGGGGCGTCCGCTTAGGGTGGAAGCCCCGTTTTCATTCCAATGACCAGTATCATGCCGTCGAAATCCAGCACTGTGTTCGTGGGGATGTCGGGCGGGGTCGATAGCTCCGTTGCGGCATTGCTCCTTAAGAAGCGCGGACACCGCGTAGTGGGCATCTTCATGCGCAGCTATAATATCGATGGCTGCGCCGAACGTGATGCGGAGGATGCCCGCCGCGTGGCGGAACGGATTGGCATCCCGTTCTATGTATGGGATTTCGAGGAGGAATACATGCAGCGCGTCGTACAGTATATGATCGAAGGATATCGGACAGGGATCACCCCGAATCCCGATGTGATGTGCAACCGTGAGATAAAGTTCGGCCTTTTCCTCGAAAAGGCCCTTGCCATGGGGGCAGATTACGTGGCGACCGGCCACTATGTCACGCTGCGGAACATGGGCGCTGGGGCAAAGGCCCGTTTGGCGCTCTTTGCCGCGGAGGATACGAACAAAGACCAGTCATATTTCCTCTGGACCCTCACCCAGGCCCAGCTTGCACGCAGTCTTTTCCCCATAGGGAGCCATAAGAAACCGGAGGTGAGGGAGATCGCGCGGCGGGCCGGCCTGCCCACTGCGGAAAAAAAGGATTCGCAGGGGATCTGTTTCCTTGGCCAGGTTTCGATAAGCGATTTCCTGAGGAATTATATTCCCGAGCAGCGCGGCGCGATCCTTACGACGCGCGGGGAGAGGATAGGCGAACATAAAGGGGCCTTTTTCTATACGATCGGGCAGCGCCATCTTGATGCCGATTTCACGTTTCCCAAGACAGGAGCGACGGGAATCCCGGCGGCCCGCAAGCCGTTCTATGTCGCCGCAAAGGATGTTGCCGCGAACACCATCATCGTTGCGGAGGGAGGGGACGATCCCGCGCTTTTCCGCACGGAGGTCCGGCTTGTCCAAGTTAATTTCATCGGCGGCAAGGAATACGAAGGACGCGTCATGGCGAGGGTGCGCTACCGGCAGCCTCTTGCGGAGGCGATGCTGAGGAGCATTGGTGAGGGGTGCCACCTCCTTTCTTTCGCATCGCCGCAGAAGTTCGTGGCGGAAGGTCAATCGGCGGTGTTCTACGGACCGAAGGGCGAGATGCTGGGAGGCGGGGTGATCGCGGCCGCTGCGGCGCTGTGATATCATGAGTGTATGAAGAAGAAGGATGAGCTCCAATCGATCGCTCGATTCATCTATGAGGCGGGTATCCTTGCCAACACCCCGCGTTCGGGGTTCTGGTTCCTTGGCACGGGCAAGCAATCGGTCGCCGAGCACCTTCTGCGCACCACGTACATCGCCTATGCCCTTTGCCACCTTACGCCTGAGGCGGAACGCTCGAAGGTGATCCTTATGAGCATCTTCCATGATTTCGCAGAGGGAAGGACCTCCGACCTGAATTACGTCCATCAGCGATACGGGCGCCTTGCGGAGTCCGAGGCATTCAAGGACATCGCTGCCGAGGTCCCGTTCGGGAAGGAGATGGCTGAGTTCTATACGGAAGAGCAGGCGAAGAAGACGCTCGAGGCGCGGCTTGTGAAGGATGCCGATCAGCTTGAATGGCTTGCGACCCTGCGCGAAGAGGAACTCAAAGGGAACGCCAAAGCAAAGGCCTGGCAGAAGAGCGCCTTCAAGCGCCTGAAGACGCCCCAGGGGCAGGCGGTAGGGAAATATCTTCTTGCGACGCACTCGGATTCTTGGTGGTTCGATTCGGAGGATAAATGGTTCGTTTCCCGCGATCCTAAGTTCATAAAGAAGAAAAAATCCTCAAAAGGCCGTTGAAACGGCCTTTTTGATTCCGCCATATTTATATGCTACTATGGCGCTATATGCGCCAATCCCAGCTGTTCACAAAGACGCAAAAAACCGCGCCGAAGGACGAGGTTGCGCAGAACGCCCAGCTTCTTACGCGCGGCGGGTTCATCTATAAGAATTCCGCCGGGGTCTATTCCTTCCTTCCTCTTGGATGGCGCGTGATCCGGAACATCTCCCGCATCGCCTGCGAGGAAATGGATGCGATCGGCGGGCAAGAGATGCTCATGTCCGCGCTTCACGACAAACACTATCTCCAGACGACAGGGCGCTGGGACGTGGATGTGGTCTATAAGGTCATCTCCGGCAGCGACAAAGAACCGGCGTTCAATATCAGCTGGACGCACGAGGAGATCCTCGCCGAGATCGCGGCGCGATACGTGAATTCCTATAAGGACCTTCCGTTTGCCGCATATCAGATCCAGACGAAGTTCCGCCATGAACCCCGTGCAAAATCGGGCCTTCTCCGAGGACGGGAATTCCTCATGAAGGATCTCTACAGCTTCCACGTCTCCGAAGAGGACCTTTTCCGTTATTATGCCCGCGTTGCGGATGCCTATGCGAACGTCTTTGCGCGGTGCGGCCTTAAGGCATACTACACGCTTGCGGCGGGCGGCGATTTCACTGTGAGCAATACGCATGAGTTCCAGGTGGAATCGTCCGTCGGCGAAGATACGGTGTATGTGTGCGGGAAATGCGAATATGCCGAGAACAATGAGATATCCGAGCTGCGCGAAGGGAGCGCATGCCCGAAATGCGGCGGTGCGGTACGCGAGATAAAGGCGATCGAAGTGGGGAACATCTTCCCGCTCGGTACGAAATACTCGAAGGCCTTCGGCCTTGCGTTCACCGACGAAAAGGGTGAAAGGAAGGACGTGGTGATGGGATCGTACGGCATCGGCATCTCCCGCGTCATGGGAACGATCGCCGAAATCTATCATGACGAAAAGGGGATCGTCTGGCCTGATGCGATCGCACCGTTCACCGTCCATCTTCTCGCTCTGAACGGCGCGAACGGGGACGCCATCTATGATGCTTTACAAAAGGCGGGGGTCACCGTACTCTATGACGATAGGGAAGCGACTCCAGGTGAGAAGTTCGCCGATGCCGACCTCATAGGGATCCCGTGGCGTTTCGTCGTAAGTCCGAAGGTCGGCGAAGGAAATGTGGAGCTCAAGCGCCGCACGGAAAAGGAGTCGCGCATCCTCGGCATGGAAGAGGCCCTCGCAGCCGTTAAAAAATAATTCATTCCCATGGCATTATTCGACAACGTGTTCAAAGATATCGGTATCGATCTTGGTACGGCGAATTCCCTCATTTATATAAAAGGACGCGGGATCGTGGTGAACGAACCGTCCGTTGCGGCGATAAACACCAAGACGAACCATGTCCTCGCGGTGGGCGAGGAGGCGAAGAAGATGCTCGGCCGGGTACCGCCCCACATCAGCGTCATTCGTCCGCTCGTGAACGGGGTGATCTCCGATTTCGAAATGACCGAGGAGATGCTTCGCCATCTGCTCAACCGCCCGAAGGCGCATCCCGTCATGTCCTACCGCCGCGCGCTTCTCGCCATTCCGAACAATCTCACCGAGGTTGAGCGGAAGTCGGTGGAGGATGCCGCGTTGAACGCCGGCTGCGCGAAGGTGTATCTTGTGGAATCGCCGATCGCCGCCGCGCTTGGCGCAGGCCTTCCCATCACCGTTCCCGAAGCGAGCCTTATCATCGATATCGGCGGAGGTACGACGGATATCGCGGTGATCTCCATGGGAGGGATCGTGGTATCGCGGACCCTCAAGATCGCGGGCGATCGCTTCAATGAGGAGATCATCCACTTCGTGCGCGAGGAGTTCCATCTTGCCATCGGGGAACCCACCGCAGAGTATGCAAAGATCGCCGTGGGGTCCGCGGTGCCGCTCGATGAGCGCATCGAGGTGCCGATCCGCGGCCGTGACTTCGAGACGGGCCTTCCCCGGGAGATTGCCATGAAGAACAACCATGTGCGCATGGCGCTTTCGAAGTCGTTGCGTACCATCATCGATTCGGTCCATGAGGTGATCGAGGATACGCCGCCGGAGCTTGCGGGCGACGTGCTTCGCCAGGGCATCGTGATGTGCGGGGGCGGCGCGCTCCTGCGCGGTCTCGACCAGCTCATCGAAAAGGAGACTGGCGTGAAGGTTGCCGTGGCCGATGATCCACTCACCTGCGTGGTGCGCGGCCTCGGACAGATGGTGGATAATTTCGAGACCCACCGTGAACTTCTCGACAATCCTCTGAAGCCCCTTTCGATCAATCTTTAATCCAACTGAGAACGCGATGATGCCCGAACGGAAGCCAAACCTTGCACTTCTCGGCGTCCTTGCGTGTGTGTTGCTCGTCCTCGTGATCTTCCAGCCTTCCTATGGCTGGCGTTTGCGCGCATTCCTTATGCCTTCGGACATCGCAGCCGGCGCGGGCTCTCAGGCGAGCGGCAGCGCGATGGGCGTCCTCATGGCTCAGAACGACCAGCTGAAAGCGCAGCTTGCCGAGTTGCAAGGCATCGCCGCGGAATTGCCCACATCTTCCCCGAATTACCTTCGCGCCATGGTGTATTCGCGCTATCCGTTGAACTTCAAGAACGAGCTTTTCGTGGATGCGGGCATGGACGACGGCGTGGCGACCGGAAGCGCGGTCGTCTATGAAGGACTCCTTGTCGGAAGGGTGATCCAGGCATGGCCGCATTATGCCGCCGTCGAAACCGTGTTCGATAACAATTTCCGGCTTCCGGTGCGTATCGGGAAGGGAGGTTATGACGGGCTCCTTACCGGAGGGTCCTATCCCTTTGTGGCCTCGATCGCGAAGAATTCCCCTGTGGCTCCCGGGGACGTCGTGATGAGCGCGGCGCCGGGGGTTCCCTACGCCGTCCCCGTGGGTATCGTGCAGGCGACAAGCACGTCGCCCGACAATCTTTTCGAACAGGCGACCATCGTATTCCCTTATGATATCAACCAGGTCCAAACGGTACTGATCGCACGTCCATGAGCTTCCGATCCCTGATCGCCCTCCTTCTCATTTTCATCGCCGCAAGCCTTCAATTCCTTCTTGGGTCCGCAGGGATGTTCACGGATCTCATGCTTTCCGCGCTCATTGCGTTCGCGTTCCTCTTCGAGTGGCCCGAACTCTCGATCTACGTCCTCGTTGCCGTGTTCATGATCGATTGGCAGCCGGCGCTCACGCCGACGCTCGTCGTGTTCGCCGCGATCCCGTTCGCCGCCTACGCGTTCCGGAAGTTATTTGCATGGGCTCCCTGGGCGGGGATCCCCCTTATGACGATCCTCGGATTCGTGGCGTTCTATCTCGCGATCGCTCCCGGAATGTTCGCGAACGCGGCGCCTTCGATCGTCCTCGATATCCTGGGAGCCCTTATTTTCGGGGAGGTAACGTTTGCCGTCCTTATGCGGGCGGAGCGATGACCCTGCGTTTGTGATATACTCTGCGCAATGAAGCGCCGCCAGGATATTCCGTTCGAAGATTCCTTGAACGACGATTGGAGCCGCGACCTCAATATGGTCGAGGTCCCTTTGGGTAACCGGTCCCTCCTTGTGCTCGGTATCGTGGTGCTTTGCGCCGTCTTTGCGGTCGTGGTGCGGATAGGGTATCTGAATCTTTTCAGCGGATCCTATTATGCGGCGCGCTCCGCGGATAATGCATCGCAGTCGACGCAGGCCTCCGCTCCGAGGGGCATCATCTATGATGCGGAAGGGAATCCCATCGCGGAGAATAGGACGGTGTTCACCGCGGAGCTCGATTCCGCGAGATTCATCCGCGCGGATGCCGTCCTGCAAAGTTCGACCCTTTCCGCGGCATACTCCCTCCTCGGTATCCCGACGTCCACGTTCTGGTCGCTCCTCGCCTCGAGCTCCGCGCAGGATTTTGCGACGCCCGTGGTGCTTTCCGAGGGCCTCAACCAAAGCGAGCTCGTGAATCTTCAGGCGCTCGCGCTTCCGACGATCAAGATCGTGAGCAACTTCCAGCGCGTCTATCTCAACGGGCCGGTCTTTTCTTCGGTTGTGGGATATATCGGCCGGGTGACCCAGGCAGATCTCACTGCAGACCCGAGCCTTACCGCTGATGGATTCATAGGGAAGACGGGGATCGAGGCGCAGTACGATACCATGCTCCAAGGAAAGCCCGGCGTGAACATCACGTTCACGGATGCTCAGGGGCATGTGCTCGGGGAAAAGGAGCAATCCGCGCCTGTCGTAGGTGATTCCGTCCACCTCACGATCGATGGAGCGCTTCAAACGGAGCTGTACGACGCCATCCAGAACGAGCTTGCCATCCTTGGACGGCAGATAGGATTGGGGCTTGCGATCGATCCGAGGACGGGTGCCGTGCTTGCGCTCGTGAATGTTCCCGGCTACGACAACAATGCGTTCGCCCAGCCGTCCCCGACGAGCTCCGCGGAGATCACGGGATTCCTCACCTCGCCGCTCAAGCCCATGTTCGATCGCATCGTTTCCGGGAATTACAACCCTGGTTCCACGATCAAACCGCTTGATGGCGTTGCGATCATGAAGGAAGGGGTTGTATCGCCTACGAGGCAGATATTCTCGCCGGGGTACCTCATGGTGCCGAACCCGTACGATCCCTCCAATCCGACGAAGTACCTCGATTGGCAATACCAGGGGAGCGTCGACCTTGTATCGGCGCTTGCGCAGTCATCCGACGTCTATTTCTATATCACCGTGGGAGGGTCGCCGGCGGTGACGACCCCGCCCATCAACGACGCGAGCGATTACGGCGTTGGCGGTCTCGGCGTGAGCAAGCTCTTCGACTGGTGGAAGACGTTCGGTCTGGGCGTACGGACGGGCATCGACCTGCCCGGAGAGGCGTCCGGTTTCCTTCCTACGCCTCAATGGAAGGAGCAGACGACCGGCACCCGGTGGCTTCTCGGCGATACCTACAACGTCGCGATCGGACAGGGATCGCTCACCGTCACCCCGCTGCAGCTTCTGAGCTACATCGATGCCATTGCGAACGGCGGCACCCTTTGGCGTCCGTTCGTCAATGCAAGCTCGACCTCCCATGTGAATGACGATCTCACGTCGCTTGCGCCCTATATCCGGGAGGTGCAGCAGGGGATGCTTGCAGGGGTCAATTCCCCGAGGGGGACGTCCCATATGCTTTCCGACCTTCCCATCCAGGCATGCGCGAAGACGGGAAGCGCCCAGGTGAAGAACAATTCCGAGGAGAACGCGCTCTTCGTGGGGTATCTTCCCTGCAACCCGAGCGTACCCGACGACGGATCCCCGCGGATCGCACTCCTCATCCTCATCGAGAATTCGAAACAGGGGAGCTTGAACGCGGTGCCTATCGCCAATCAGGTCTTTAATTGGTATTATGATAACCGTATAAAGGCACAGGGAGCGAACGCATCCTCGTCGCTTCCGTTCCCATCCTCCACTGCGACCCAATGAGCGAACTTCGTCAGGATATCGTATCGGGCGACTGGGTGCTTCTCGCGCCCGGACGCGCTGCACGGCCCCGGTTCATGGACCAGAAGAAAGGGCCACGAAAATCGCTTCCCAAGAGCGAATGTCCTTTTGAGGACCTTTCCTTGGCAAGTCCCGCGATGCCGCTCTATCAGCATCCTGCCGGGAAGGATTGGAGGATCGCGGTCATCCGCAACAAATATCCTGCCGTCGAAGAGAACGGCGTCCCATCGCACACGTTTGCGCGCGGCATCTATCCTGTCCGCACGGGAGTGGGCACGCATAATCTCCTCATCACAAGGGCCCACACCCTCCATTTCACGGAACTGCCGGCGGAGGATGCGGCGGCGCTCTTCGCCGTATTGCAGCGCTTTCATAGGATCGCGGCACAGGATGATCGCGTCCGCTATATCGCGTCCTTCTACAATTATGGTCCTTCTGCGGGCGCCTCGGTCTGGCATCCGCATTATCAGATGCTCGCGCTCCCTGTGATCCCTGAACATGTGGCGCGTTCGCTCAAGGGGAGCGAACGCTATTTCAAATCGCACGGACGCTGCGTGCGCTGCGATATCATTCGTGCCGAACGGAGCGCCCGCGCACGCATCATCGTGGAGAATTCCCACGCGATCGCGATGGCTCCCTATGCGTCCAAAAAACCGTTCGAGATGAGCATCCTTCCCAAGCGCCATACCCCCTCGCTGCGCGATACCCCTCCCGCAGCGCTTCGGGGGATCGCGCTCCTCGCACAGGAGGCCGCAAAGGCCATGAAACGCCGTTTGGGCGATCCGGATTTCAATTTCTTCATCCACGACGCTCCGCTCGGATCGGGAGATTATCGCCATCATCATTGGCATATTGAGATGGTCCCAAGGGTCACCACCGAGGCGGGATTCGAACTTTCGACGAGCATCATCATCAACGTGATCGATCCCGATAATGCGGCGGCGATCCTCCGCGGAGAGAAATAACGATGACCATGGAAGAAACGATCGTACGGCATAATGGGGTCATTGCAATGGGCGCGGCGGCCATCGCGTTTATCGTCGGGGGATTCGGATGGGCGCTCGTTGCGCTCGGAGCGTTTTCCCTGGGTCTTTCGGGGAGGCCGGTCATCCTCCATTTCAACGACCTTTCGGGTATCACGAGGATCGGTACGGCGGCGGACCTCCTTACTGCCGGCGTGTTCGCATTCGTTGCCGCAGCGGCCGGGATCGCTATCGCATTCGAGCTCGACCGCAGAGACCGTATTCTCGGCAAATTGGCTGCCGCAACCGTCCTTGCCGCGGCGGTCTTGCTTTTTATCGCGTGTGCGGCTATAATAAACGTCAATTGAAACCAAAGCTATGGCCAAGGATTTTGCAATCATAAAGACCGGAGGTAAACAGTACAAGGTTTCCGCCGGAGATAAGCTCAGGGTGGAGAAGGTCGCCGGAGAAGAGGGCGGTACCGTCATCTTCCAGGAGGTGCTTCTCCGTTCCGAAGGAGGGACGGTACAGGTGGGCGCTCCGGTTGTTGCCGGTGCAAAGACGGAGGCGAAGGTCCTTCGCAATGCAAGGGATAAGAAGAAGATCATATTCAAGTACCATCCAAAGACCCGCAGCCGCCGCAAGAAAGGGCATCGTCAGGAATTCACGGAAGTGGAGATCGTATCGATATGATGCAAAAGGCCCCGAAAGGGGCCTTTTGATTTTCCGCAGCTCTTTGAGGGGGGTCAGTTCACGGAGAAGATGTCCTCTTGGGGGGTGTGCTCGGGGATGGTTCCCGTCGCATTGGGTCCCGCCGGCACTATATAGTGGATGTTCCCCGCCGAGGCATCGGCCGCGGTGAAGGAGTGCGTGATGAACATCACGGTCTCTGCGGGGACCGGAATGCCTCGCGCGGGAACCCCGCCCGCATTCACGATCACGTACTTCGGCGTAGCGATGGGAAGTGCATTCATTGCATCGCCGACCGTCACGTAATCCGCATTGAACGCGCCCGGTACGTTGGGATTGCGAGCCCATGTGATGAAATATTCCGTATAGCCCCCGATCGCAACAAATGCGAGGAAGAGCGCCGCGATCGTCTTTGCGATCGAGGGATTCCATTCAAGCTTCCTCGTCATCAGGCGATACGCCCAGATGCCTCCGATCGCGGTGAAGATGAGCGCGGGTGCGAGGGCGAGGATCGATCTCAGCGCATGAGGGATCCCCTCATCGGATGCTGCTGCGGGCAGGATCCCGAATGCGAACCATGCAAATGTGAGAAGAAGCGCAAATGGAGGGAATATATCATCGGAATCTTGCATCGTACGTTCTGTGGGATCCTTCTTGTGCCGGGAGCGCCAGTGCTTCCAAAGGGATGTCCCGGAAACCGCGATCCCGAGCAGGAACAGGATCCCGACGGGCCAGAAGAGCTCCGGAGCCCCGCTCACATTCTGCCGCCAGTTATAATCCCCCCGCACGTTGAACATCAGAAGTTCCTTTCCTACGTTCACCCCAAAGTCGTGGATAGGATTTGTCCCTGTGGTGACCGCGATTTCCGCGGTGCGTCCGAAGAAGCTTCCGGGATGGCTTACGAAGTACCATCCGATAGGAAGGGAAACGATGACCGCGACCGCGATGAAAAGGGCGGTCTTCTTCCAGAATCCCGGTGTGGTGCGGAAAAAGGGGATGAAAAGAAGGAAGAGGATCGGCGTGTCCCGGTATGCGATGTAGGTATAGAATCCTGTGGCATATACCGCTCCCGCGAGCGCGGCATACCACCATCCCGTCGTTTTGTCGTCCGCCTCATCCATACCGCCCCCTTTCCTTCGTCTGGCCCGGAATGCTTTAAGGAGAAGCCAAAGCGCCCAAATGAGGAAGAGGGGAGCGAGGATCGCACGGAATCCGATGCGGGAAAATATGATGCCCCAGAAGCTCGTCGCGAGGAGGAACGCCGCAAGCAGTCCGGTGGCATCGCCAAGAAGCTCTCCTACGAGAAGATAGAATCCCCAGACGGTGGCCACGCCCGCGAACGCGGCAGGCACGCGGACGATCCATGGCTGGGTCTTGTCCGCTACGGGGGCTATTTTGATGACGACCGCAAGGATATTCACATAGAGACCCTCGCGGCCGTTATCCTCGACATAGAAAGGCTGAAAATGCCCCGTTTCTGCGACTTCCGTCGCGTTGTTGCCATCCATCGCTTCGTCCGGATAGAGCCCTGCCGGGATCGTCGTCAAATGGTAGAAGCGGAGGAAGGCTGCTATAATGAGGATACCTACAAGGAGCGACCAGCGAAGGGATCGTTGCATATATTCCAGTATATCAAATCGAAGCGATAAAAATTCCAACTTCCATCAATGGACCAGGCATCACCCCAATCCGCATCGTTCGAACAAGGACTTGAGACCGATATCGCTGCGCTTGCGGCCGGGATCAAAGACCGGAAGGAGCGCATCACCATAAAGGATTACAACGAGCGCGAGCTCGTGAAGGAGGCGATCAGGGCCTTTCCCAGTTTCGAACATGCGCCTCGGGCATCCTCAGCGGCGGCACCTGCACCGAGCGCGCCTGCACCCGCACCCGCGGCATCATCGGCGAGCACGAGTCCTTTGCCGGAATATGCGCAAAACGCACCTCCGGAGGTGAAGCTTGAGATAGAATACCTTCTCGATGTGGCGCTGCGTCATGGTATCGGGAAAGCGCTCGCAGAGTCGGAAAAATCGCCTTACTTCGTCCAGGATGCGTTCCATGATGCACTCACCGGGCGTCTTTATCCGGAACTTCAGAGGCGCGGGATCGTAAAATAGGGCACGCGCGTCCGGTTTCCGGGATGCGGCCTGTGCTACAATGAATGCAATGGCAGATTTTTGGATACTTCTTGCGATCGTGCTCGGCGCCGCCGCGGGGGTCGCTGCGTTTTTCATCGTGCGTGCCGTAGCGAGGCGGAAGATCTTCGATTCGCTCCAGACGTCGCTTTTCCTCGTACGGATCCCCAAGGCATTCCCCACCGATAATGCCACCTCGTCGGAAGGGGACGATTTCAAGACGGAGCTCGCCCATTTCGAACAGCTCCTTGGTTCGCTTGCCGCGATCAGGCGACCGTTCACGTTCGAGGTTGCCGTGCCGCACGTCGGCGAAGAGATCCATTTCTATCTCGGCGTGCCAAAGCTTTCCTCCGAAATCGCAGCGAAGCAGGTCCAAGGATTCTGGAATGGCGCGAGCGTGGAGCTCGTAGGGGACGATTTCAACATCTTCAACGTCCATGGGACGACGGTGGCGGCCTATGTCACCGAAAAGGAGAATTTCGCCCTTCCCGTGAGGACCTATGCCGAACTTGGACTTGATTCCTTCGAATCGATCGTGGGTTCATTCTCGAAGATCGCGGAGATCGGCGAAGGGGCTTCGCTCCAGGTCATCCTTCGTCCCGCGTTCCCGAGCGCGAAGAAGACCATCCAGGGTTACATAGAGCTTTTGAAGCGGGGCGAGAAGCTCGAGAAGATATTCAAAGCAGGATTCATCAGCGGTCTTGAGGATGCGATAAAGCTCCTGAATCCCGATTCCAAAAAGGAAGAGGAGAAGAAGGAGCGGGAGAAGGTGATCGATGATGAGGCCGTGAAGGCACTCACCGCAAAGACCACAAAGCCTCTTTTCGACGTGAACGTGCGCATCGTGGCGAGCGCAGCATCGAAGTTCCAGGCGGACGACATCCTTGAGGGCCTTGCCGCGGGTTTCAGCCAGTTCGCAAGCCCCATGCGCAACGAGTTCAAGATCGTGAAACCCAGGAATCCGCGGTCGCTCGTCGAGAAATTCATCTATCGGGAATTCGACGCTTCCCATGCGATGACCCTTTCCGCCGAGGAGATCGCGAGCTTCTATCATTTCCCGATCGCATCCACAGAGACCCCTCGGGTGAAGTGGCTCAAGGCAAAAGAGGCTCCGCCCCCGGATAACATGCCGAAGGAGGGGTTATGCCTCGGGGACAGCGTGTTCCGCGGACAGACGCGCCCCGTCTATCTCACCGATGAGGATCGGCGGCGCCATATCTACGTGGTGGGACAGACCGGGACCGGAAAATCGACGCTTCTCAACAACCTCATCATCGAGGATATTGCGCGCGGAAGGGGCATCGCGGTGATCGACCCTCACGGCGAGCTTGTTGAAAAGGCGCTCGCGTTCGTTCCGAAGGAACGGCTCGACGATGTGATCTATTTCGACCCCGGCGACCTTTCACGGCCGATCGGGCTCAATATGCTCGATCACGATCCCGCGAAGCCCGAGGAGCGTACGTTCATCGTGAACGAAATGCAGAGCATCTTCGATAAGCTCTTCGACCAGGAATCGATGGGGCCGATGTTCCAGCAGTACATGCGGAACGCACTCCTTCTTCTCATGGAGGATATGCCGAACGAACCGGCGACGCTCGTCGAGGTGCCGCGCATCTTCACTGACAGCGCATACCGCAATAGGAAGCTCGCGCGGATCTCAAACCCGGTCGTCATCGATTTCTGGGAAAAGGAGGCGGTGAAGGCCGGAGGGGAGGCGTCGCTCGCGAATATGACGCCCTACATCACCTCAAAATTCGGAGGATTCATCACGAACGATTATATGCGGCCCATCATCGGGCAATCGAAGTCGGCGTTCAATTTCCGGGAGGTGATGGATTCCGGGAAGATCCTCCTCGTCAATCTTTCCAAGGGAAGGATAGGGGATATCAACGCGAGCCTCCTTGGCATGGTGTTCACCGGGAAGATCCTCATGGCAGCGCTCTCGCGCGCCGGGAGCGATGATGCTTCCCGCCGCGATTTCAATCTCTATATCGACGAGTTCCAGAACTTCACGACCGATTCCATCGCAACGATCCTCAGCGAGGCGCGGAAATACCATCTTTCGCTCACAATGGCCCATCAGTTCGTCGGCCAGCTCACCGATGCCATCAAGGCTGCGGTCTTCGGTAACGTGGGATCGGAGCTCGTGATGCGTGTGGGTATGGAGGATGCGGAATTCCTCGCGAAGCAGTTCATGCCGACGTTCAACGAGAGCGATCTCATCAACATCGATAACTTCAATGCCTATGCGAAGATCCTCGTGAACGGCCAGACCTCGAGGCCTTTCAACCTGCGGATCGGCACGCAATCGTGGGCGCCCGGGAACGCGGACCTCGTGGGGAAGCTCAAAGAATATTCCCGGTTGAAATATGGGGTGGAACGTGCCGCGATCGAAGACGAAATCTATCGCCGCTTGCGGGAATAGCGATCGGCATCCTTGCGTGTCGTTCCATGCCCGCGGGTCCCTTCGAGGGTCCCGCGTTTTTTTATGATGCATCATGGCATCGTGGCGACGGTCCTTCTCTCCTATCGCACATGGCACCGCATAGTTGGCCGCGGTCCCCGCATCTGGTAAAATGGAATGCATGATCACCTATCTTCGCAATGTATCGCCATCCGTGCTTGACGGGACGGCGCTTCTTCGCCTTGATTTCAACACGAAAGACGATTGGCGCATGCGTGCCGTCATCCCTACCGTGAAATTCCTGCTGGATGCGGGCGTCACGATCGTCGTCGTGAGCCATCGGGGCCGTCCCTCGGGGGGTTCGCTCGTGAATGGCGTCCCCACGGGCTTCCCTTCCGATCTCCATCTCCGGAAGGATGCCGCGAAGCTCTCTGCGCTGATCGGCCGCCGCGTCGCGTTCATCGACCATTTCCGCTTTCCTGAAATAAAGGAACGCGTGGCTGCCTCGCCGCACGGGTCCGTGTTCCTTCTCGACAACCTTCGCTTCATGCCGGGCGAGGAGAGGAACGACCCGAAGTTTGCGCGGCAACTCGCCTCGCTTGCCGATTTCTACGTGAACGATGCGTTTGCGGTCTCGCATCGGGCGAACGCATCGGTGGTTGCAGTGACCGATCTCCTGCCGAGCTACGGCGGTCTTGAGCTCCAGGATGAGATCGAAGGGCTTTCGCGTGCGATCATGGCCCCTGTCCATCCGGTGGTGCTCATTCTCGGGGGAGCGAAGGCATCCGACAAACTTGGGGTCGTACGCCGTTTTCGTTCCCGTGCGGATACGTTCCTCCTCGGCGGCGGTTCTGCGAACAGCATCCTTGCGCTTCGCGGCATCGATGTGAAGGAGTCCCTTCGCGAAACCGATCCGAAGGTCCTCGCCGCGCTCAAACCCCTTGCGCGGAATCCCAAAGTCGTGCTTCCCGCGGATCTCGTATGGGGACGGGGCAAGGACGCCGGGAAGATCCTCGATCTCGGACCCCGGACGCAGAAGCTTTTCGCAGCGCGGATCGCCGCAGCGCGGACGATCGTATGGAGCGGTCCGCTCGGATTCATAGAACGCGCGCCGTATGCGAATGCAAGCATCGCGGTTGCGCGCGCGATCGGAAGGAACAAGAAGGCGTTCTCGCTCACCGGCGGCGGAGAGACGGTGATGTTCCTGAAGAAGTACGGGCTCGATAAGGGATTCAGCTTCATTTCGACAGGCGGCGGCGCGATGCTCGATTTCCTCGCGGGAGAGAAGCTTCCCGGCATTGTCGCGCTTGGGAAACAGCGGATGCGCCCGCGCACGAAAAAAAGGAACGCACGATCCGTCGCATGACCTACGACGTGTATTTCCATAACGACTTCGATGGCCGTGCGAGCGCAGCCGTGATGCTCGCATTTCTGAGAAGCCGCGGAGACGATATCATGCACTTCGTCCCGGTGAATTTCGATCTTACGAAGCAATGGCTTGATGAGAGGTTCTTCGTGAAGCATGCGCTGTTCAAGGGTCCCCGCAACCCCGCCATCGTCCTCGACTTTCCCTACCATCCGGGAGCCGCGATCTGGTTCGACCATCATCCGACGACGTTCAAAAAGGAAGCATGGAAGAAGATGTTCCGTAAGGACAGATTCCATCGTCTCGATCCCGAATATCTTTCGAATTGCCATCTCACGTATACGGCCCTCAAAGAGAATTTCGGATGGAGGCCACCCGCACATTTCAGGGACCTCGTGAAATGGCTCGACGTGATCGATGGCGCGCGCTTTGCGTCCGCAGCGCAGACGATCATGCTCAAGGAGCCTGCGCTCCAGGTCATGGCATATGTGGATGGGACCGAGGACGACCGTCCCGCGACGGAAGCATTCGTAACACTGCTTGCCGAGGAGCCGCTTGATGAGATCGCGAAGATGCCCGCAGTGAGGAGAATGGCGAAAATCGCGCAAAAGGAGAATCTGAAGGGACTCGCATATTACCGGAAGCACCTGAAGACCATGGGTGATGTGACGCTCATCGACCTTACTGCCACCACGATCTCCTCGCTCCGCTTCGCGCCTTACTATCTCCATCCCACGGTGCTCTACGGGGTGAGGATCACGAAGAAAGGAAGGTTCTATCACATGGGGGTCGGGGCGAATCCGTGGATCAAGGGAGCCGCACGGAAGAAGCATGCAGACGTCCATATCGGCGAACTTATGAGGAAGTTTGGCGGAGGGGGGCATAAGAATGCGGGCGCATGCGAGATCTCCTCAAAAAAGGACGCCCTTGCGGCGGCCGTTTCCCTCATTCCCGTACTCAACGGAGAATGATCGCACTACGATGAAATCCACAAAAAGGAAATATTATGCATATTTTGTGCCGGGCGAAGGTGCTGCGGTACGGCAGGGGGTGACGTCCGAATGGAAGGTGTGCGAGTCCATCGTTTCCGGGGTCACTGGTGCGCGGTATAAATCCTTCGAGGACCGTGCTCGCGCGGAACAATGGCTTGCCGGGGGCGCGATGTACGAATCCCGTCCTTCCATCGTTCGTCGCCGTGCCACGCTCGATCCGGGCATCTATTTTGACGCAGGTACGGGAAGGGGGGAGGGGGTTGAGGTGAGCGTCACGGATGAGAGGGGGAACGACCTTCTCCATAGGGCGGTCCCGGTGGGCGCCTTGAACCGTTTCGGCAAGCATCGCATCGATGATGAGGCGGCGACGAACAATTACGGCGAACTTCTCGCGCTCCGCTTTGCGCTTGAGATCGCCATGGAAACGGGTATCGCGAAGATCTTCGGGGACAGCAAGCTCGTGATCGATTACTGGTCCCGGCGCAAGATCAAACGCAAAGAGGTCGCGGCAGAGACCGTTGCCCTTGCGGACGAGGTCGCCGCACTTCGCGCACGCTTCGAAGAGGGGGGTGGCACCGTGACGCGCATTTCCGGCGATGATAATCCCGCAGACCTCGGATTCCATAGATGAGCGATAACGAGCGATAAAAAAAGCCGGCACGGCGTGCATCGCACGCGGCCGGCTGTGGGGATTTCCGACGGAGGATCACCTGGTGAAGAGTTCGTACCAGGGTCCGAATTCCACGACAGCAGCAAGGCGAATCACCATGCCGATGCTCGGATTCCCGAATCCCTGTTCGAAACGTTGAAGTTCATTCACGCCCCAGACCGCCTGTTTTGCGCAATCCGCCTGGGTCATTTTCTTTTTGAGGCGCGCTTCGGTGACGTTCTGTCCCGCCCGCGCGAGCGATCCTTGTGGCGGCTTCTTGACTGGCGGATGCTTTTCAGGCGCTTCCGGTCTTCCTTCAGGTGCTTCGATGTGGGTCAACTTCTTCTTTCCTCCTCGGTGGGATATGAACCGTTTACAATAATACGAAACCGTGCCGGCAAGTCAATGGATTTTCCTCCCAAAATGTGATATAATACTGTTGTGGGGCGGAACGGACGATCGCTCTCCGATTTGTATCGTGCGGCGCATGTCGCTGCGCGACGGGACGGGGAGAGGAAAATCCGGACACCCTCTTCGCTCCGGTGCCGCATTCGTGCGGAACCGGAATCCGCTACGGCGGAACGCGCTACCGGCGCGGCGGAGACAAAAAGGTACCCGGCGAAACGCCGGGCGTCCGCAAGGATAGAGGTGCGAGCAGTGACGTTCCGAGGCGAAAGCCGAGGAAGGACCCCATCCCGACGTAGAAGGTCCAATTCCGCTATAGGGATGATAAGGCGGAAGTGAAACGGCAAAATCCTTACCGGGTGCAAGGTCGTGCCTCATCGATCCTTAACGGATCGATGAGGAGTGCCGCAAGAACCCGCGAGCAATCAAGGGTCCAGATGAATGATCGTCCCCGCGCGTCCGCGCGCGGCGACAGAATCCGGTTTATAGTCCGCCCTGCAGTCGAAAACCCGCTCGAAATGGCGGGTTTTCGGCACCGACGTCCTTGAGAGAGATATCTTTCCCGATAAAAATCCCGCGTGAAGCGGGATTTTCATACAACGGCATATGTCGAGTATCAGTGACCGTTCACCGCGCCATATCCTGCCGGCGTTGCGAGCGCATTCCATATATGGCCTATTCCGATGTTCGGATCGGATCCCTGATCCATGATCACCTCATAATTTCCCCAGACCGAATATCCTCCAGGAAGCCAGTACGGACTATTGCTCTCCTCTGAACCGACCCAGATTATTTTGTAGTGCCAACTTTCGCCACTTCCTCCGGGGAAACGGCCGTTCGCCTCATTGGAATCCCACGCGCCAAGACAGTAGGTGGGATTATCGTATCCATGCGCATTGCATGCATCCCACTGCGCATTCCACTTCATGACGAGCTGATCGTGTGCGTACACACCATAGGTTGCCTCGCAGCTTGCCGCAGTGCTTCCGGGGTAGCTTTCACACCAGGAAAGATATGTGCCGTTGAATATACGGGCGCCGTAATTATAACCATAGGCATTGAATCCGCCCGCCGCAAGCGCGGGAATCACCGACATCCCTGCGATCGCAAGCGTCATCACGGTACCTACAAATATTTTTTTCATTGTTATTTTGGGTTATTTCTCCGTTTCGGCCTTTCTTAAGTGATATACCCTTTCTGGCATTCTTGTCAAAATTATCGAAAAATAGGCCTATATATCCCTATTCCAGCACGGTTCCCTTTTTGCGTTGCCCGATAGCAATGGAAAAGCCCCGTGCGGGTGCAGGGGGTTTTGATCATAGATGCCCATCGAAATGGAGGCCCTCGAGCATCTCTTTCCGGTTCATCTCGAGAAAGTATGCCGATTCGGTGGCGATGAGCATGATCCGTTCCGCAGATTCGAAGACCAACTTTCCCGGAACGGTGTGTGCGTGCTTCGATGCATCGATGAGCGTCCGGCTGATCGCCTCTATCGCGTTAAGCCGTTCCTTCTTGTTCCATTCCGTACTTGGATTTTTCATGACCCGCTCCTTTCCGGCGGTTCCCGGTTTTCAGGCGAAGGACGTTCTTAGGGAAATCTACCATGCGCGCGGAAACAGGGTCAATCAGACCCTTATCCATACGTGCACAGTGCGGCAAAATTTCCCGGTGATATAATAGAGCCATGGAGAAGAACGATAAAAAAATGATGGCGGTGGTGCGCGGTGCGGGGATCGCAGCGGTGTTCGTTGTTGCCGCGTCCTTTGCGGTGCCGACGGTCCGTGCGGCGTATTTCGGTACGGGGAGGAACGTCACCCTCGATGCCCCGGCGGTGGTCGATCAGAACGTCTATGCGGCGGGCACCGACGTCTCGGTGTCGGCCCCGGTAACGGGGGATGTGTTTGCGGCGGGCGATGTCGTCTATATCTCAAGCAGGGTAACGGGCGATATCATGGCACTTGGCAGTACGGTGATGATCCAAGGTGCGGAGGCGCAGGACGTCCGTGTGGCCGCGGCAAATCTTACCGTCGGCGGCGCGTTCAGCGGGGAACTCCTTGCCGCCGGCGCATCGGTGACGGTCACTCCGGGTACCACGATCGCGAAGGATTCCTATATTGCCGCGAGCGATCTTTCGTTCGACGGTGATGCATCGGGCACTTTGTATGTGATGGGCGGCACCGTATATTTTGACGGCACGACCCGGGGGAATCTCGTGATCAAGAATGCAAAGGAGGTTACGATAGGTCCCGATGCGATGATCGGCGGGAATCTCGAATATACCGCCCCGCGCGCCGCCTCGATCGCGCAACGCGCCCGTATCGGAGGGACTACGCTGTTCCATCAGGCGCAGACACGCGATGCGCACAATGCATGGGCGCCTTTCCTCGCGATCCTCACGCTTTGGTGGCTCGTGAAACTCGCCATCATCCTCGCGGGCGCCTATCTTCTCTGGTATGCGTTCAAGAAGGATGTGACATCCATCGCGTCCCGTGTCGTGAATGGATTCTGGAAGGAGCTCCTTCGCGGGTTCCTCGTCGCGGTCGCGCTCCCCATCGCCTCGGTGATCGCCATCTTCACCGTCATTGGCGCATTGCCTGGCGTCGTGGCGCTCTTTGCCTATGCGGCGGTCATGATAGCCGCGGTGCCTATGGCCGGGATCGTGAGCGCCACCATCATCTGGTCGCGGCGCAAGGAGGCCCTTCGCTGGTATCATATCCTTCTCGGTACCATTGCCCTTCCTATCGTGGCACTCGTGCCGTTCGTCGGATGGATCGTGGCATGCGCGGTCTATCTCGCATCCTTCGGCGCCCTTACGCTATTCCTCTCGGAGAGGATCATGAAACGATCATAGGGGATGATGAACCTCGGCGGCCGCGCGACCGCCCCCTCGGAGATCGTTCGTAAATAAAAAAAACCTTCATAGAGCAATGGACCAGCTTCATATCGACAAAGAGAGGACCGCGCTTGTGGTCATAGATCTGCAGAAGGGCATCACCAGGATGCCGGCAGCTCCGCATGCCGCGGCAGACGTCATCGCAAATGCATCGTCGATCGCAAACGCATTCCGGGCCGCAGGCATGCCGGTGTTCCTTGTGCACGTCACCCCTTCCGCGGACGGGAAGGACGGTCTCCGTCCCGCGATCGACGCAGAATCCATGAACTTCTCCCGTGCCGCCGATTGGGCCGAATTTGTGCCGGAAATGGGTCCGAAGGAGGGAGATTTTGTCATCACGAAGCGGCAATGGGGTGCATTCTATGGCACCGAGCTCGATCTCCAGCTCCGCAGGCGGGGCATACGGACGATCGTGCTGTGCGGCATATCGACGAACATCGGCGTGGAAAGCACCGCGCGATTCGCGTATGAATATGGGTACGATCAGATCTTCGTCGAGGATGCCTCCTCGGCTCGGTCCGAGGAGGAGCATCTGCATGCGATGAAGGGCATCTTCACCCACCTGGGTCGCGTGCGCTCCACGAAGGATATACTTGCGGCATTCGGCTGATACCCATCATCAATCCTCACCTCTTCCAATATCATGTCCGATGCCCCGGAAGTCACGTGTGAAGCCCTTGCCGTTCTCGATGGCGAGGGCATATTCCGTTCCCTCGGCACGGGCGCGAACGGGCTTTCTCCCGCGGAAGCTGCCGTGCGCCTCCGCAATTACGGTCCGAATGAATTTGCTGAACGCAAGAAGATAGGACCCTTCCTCATATTCCTTTCCAAATTCAGGAATCCTCTCCAGATCCTTCTCATCGTTGCGGCGCTCATCACATTCTCGCTTGGATCGCATATCGAGGCCATCATCATTCTTGCGATCGTCTTCGGCAGCGCATTCATCGATTTCCTGAATACCTACCGTTCCGCGCAGGCAGCGGAGGCGCTTCGCGAACAGGTGAAGATCACCGCGGCAGTGATGCGAGGAGGCGAACTCAAGGAGCGTGCGATGCAGGACGTGGTTCCCGGGGACGTCTTCAGCCTTGAGGCGGGGGACCTCGTCCCTGCGGATGGGATCCTTTTCCAGGCCAAGGACCTTTTCCTCAACGAGAGCATGCTTACCGGGGAATCCGCCCCCGTCGAGAAGTTCGCGGAACCTCTCCGCGGTGCGGCGGCAAAGGACGGAGGCGTTCGCGCGGTGTTCCTCGGTACGAGCGTGGTGAGCGGCAAGGGCATGGCCGTTGCGGCCGCTACCGGTGCGCGCACCAAGGTGGGCGCGATCGCCGGACGCCTCGTGAAGCCCGATGAGCCGACCGAGTTCGAAAGGAACCTGAAGGATTTCAGCATGTTCATCTTCAGGACCACGATCATGCTCGTGCTCGCGGTCATCCTCCTCGATTACATCTTCCTCCGCAATGATCCGCTTCAGATATTCCTTTTCGCCGTCGCGATCGCGGTCGGGATCACCCCCGAGCTCCTCCCGCTCATCGTGACGAGCAACCTTGCGAAGGGCGCCATCCGCATGGCGGAAGGAGGCGTCATCGTGAAACGTCTCGGAGCCATTCATAATTTCGGAAGCGTCGATGTGCTCTGCACCGACAAGACGGGTACGCTCACCGAGGATAGGATCTCGCTCGTGAAATGCCTCGATCCCTTCGGCAAGGACAGCGAGGATACCCTTTTCTGGGGATATGTGAGCAGCACGAATCTTACCGGCGTGCGCGGCGTGCTTGATCGCGCCATCGAAGAGTTCAAAGGAGCGGCGGCGGAAGCGAAGGATGCGGCTTCCTGGAAGAAACTCGATGAGGTGCCGTTCGATGCGGAACGGCGCATCGAATCGGTGGTGGTGGGGAAAGGAACCAAGGCGGTCCTTATCGCAAAAGGGGCTCCCGAGGGGATATTGAAAGCAGCCTCCCATTACGGCACCCCCGAGCATGCGAAACGGCTTGTTGCGGCGAGCCGCACGAAGATCGTCGCGGCATACGATGCGCTTTCGGCGGAAGGGTTTCGCGTGCTTGCCGTGGGCGTGCGGGACGTACCCCACAAGGGGTCGTACGGCAAAGAGGATGAGCATGATCTTGCGTTCCTTGGATTCCTTGCATTCCTCGATCCTCCGAAGAAGACGGTGAAGGAGACGCTCGAGCGCATGGCGGCCCATAACGTGGACATCAAGATCATCACCG
Organism: Candidatus Parcubacteria bacterium; assembly: GCA_027355945.1. Taxonomy (GTDB): domain Bacteria; phylum Patescibacteriota; class Minisyncoccia; order UBA6257; family 2-01-FULL-56-20; genus JAKAGE01. Next base: position 50,763 of record DAIEHA010000006.1, read on the forward strand.
GGGACAATTTCCTCGTCACGAAGCATATCGCCGAGGAGATCGGGCTTGTGGTGCGGGACCCTCTCACCGGCGATGACCTCGCTGCGCTCGATGAACATCATCTCGCGAAGCGCGTCGAGACGACGAATGTGTTCACTCGCGTCAATCCCGAGCAGAAGGAGCTCATCCTCCGCGCCCTTCGCACGAATGGCCATGTCGTCGCCTATATGGGCGACGGCGTGAACGACGTCCTTTCCCTCAAAGAGGCCGATGTGAGCATCTCGGTGAACAACGCCGTCGATATCGCGAAGGAGACCGCCGACATCATCCTTCTTAAAAAAGGGCTCGGCGAGATCATTGATGGCATCGTAGAAGGGAGGAAAACCTTCGCAAACACCTTCAAATACCTCATGATGGCGCTTTCGTCGAACTTCGGCAACATGTTCAGCATGCCGATCGCCTCCCTTTTTCTGCCGTTTCTTCCCATGACCGCACCGCAGATTCTCCTCAATAACTTCCTTTACGACGCATCGCAGCTCGCGATCCCGTTCGATAACGTCGATCCGGATTTTCTTGCGCGCCCAAAGCGCTTTGATATCGTTTTCATGAAGAAGTTCATGTTGATATTCGGACCCCTCTCATCCGTCTTCGATTTTCTCACCTTTGCGGGAATGCTGCTCGTATTCCGCTTCTCCGGAGGGGCGTTCCAGACAGGGTGGTTCCTTGAATCCATCGCGACGCAGACGCTCGTCGTGAACATCGTGAGGAGCAGGTTCAATTTCTGGGCCAATGGAGGACCGAGCAAGGCCCTTCTTGGAGCGTCGTTCGGTGCTGTGGTGGTCGCATGGCTCATCGCCTTTTCGCCGCTCGGACCGGCGTTTGGATTTTCCCGGCTTGGCATCCCCGTGCTCGGGCTCATTCTCGTCATTGTGGCCGTATATCTCGTCACCGTCGAGATCGCAAAGAAGTACTTCTATCGCCGGTATGGCGGATTGATCGAAAAGTGACCTTGCGGGATCGTCAACGATTGATGAACCATATCCCGCCGAGTACGAGCGCGAGCGATGCGATCTTGAGGAATAGCGTGTTCCGCGAAAGGTCTTCGCGAAGGATCTTGGGCAGCCAGAGCGAGATAGCGGTTCCATAGAGGAACACGAAAAGGGGAATAAGCCCTCCCATCGCCGATACGAGAGATACCGGACCGAGCGCGATGGCGTAGAACCAGAATATCTGTCCCAGGAAATAGACCACCTCGTTCGCGCCGACCATGGCCCAGGTTCCTGCGCGCAGTGCGCCGAATTGCGCGACGCTGCGGCGGTACGATGCGGCGAAAAGGATGAACGCACCCGTAGCGATGCCGAGGAGGGTATAGGCGGCCGTGTCCCAGAATCCCCGATCCATCGCCACCGATTTGAAGAGCACGGCGGGAACCGCCCAGAGCACGCTCGTGAGCGCCACCCATGAGAGCGATCTTCTCGGACGGAACATCCCTGCATCGATCCTTTCCACGGCGAGAAGGAAGCTTCCTGCGAGGATGAGGATGAATGCAGCGATTTGACGCAGATCGAGCGCTTCATGGAGGAAGAGGTAGGAGAATGCCAGTACGATCACCGGCACAAGCTGGAAGAACGGCATGATCCTCGATGCATCATCATAGGAAAGGGCTTTATAGTAGGGGACGAGCGCGATCTCGTCCATGATGCCTATCGCGATCAGCACGGCGATCTGTCCCCCGGGAAGCGTGCCGAACCCTCGTACGGTGAATATGGCGGCGGCGCCTGCGAGCACGATGAACCCCCCGAACGCGGTCAAAAAAACGGGGTCTTTGACCCTTTTGTCGATGAGGAACTTATCGATGATGGTCGATGCGCCGAAAAGCGCCGGGGAAACGAGTGCGAATACCAGCCAAGGCATGGGCGGGAGCCGTTATGCGCTGGCGTGCCGCGCCTCCTCTTCCTTCTTCCGCTCGATGCGTTCCGCGATGCTCACCGTTCTCAGGAAGTAAAGGATCACCGCGAGAATGACCGTTGCGGTACCTGCGAACCATGGGAGTCCTATGCCGACAAGCGTTCCGATCGCCGCCGCGGACCATATGAGGGCGGCCGTCGTCACGCCGCGCGGATGGTCGTTCATTTTCATGATGATCCCGGCACCGAGGAATCCCACGCCGACCACGATGTTCGCGATCACGGTAAGGAATCCGCTGTTTCGTGCGATGACGTCCGCAAGGTTGCCCGTTCCCGCGGAGACGATGTAGGGGAGCGAGAGGCCGATCATGGCGAAGATGGCTGCGCCGGACGTCACGAGGCTCAAGGTGCGGATGCCCGCCTCCTCTTTGCCGACAAGCTCGCGTTCGAGCCCAAGGATCGCCCCGAGGATGAGCGCGATGAGGAACCGTCCAAGCATTTGTTCAAACGTCAACATTGTATTAATATTACCATAACATATATGGATACGAGAACGAACATTGCGGATATCGTCGGAAAGGAGGGCCAGGATGTGACCGTCTTCGGATGGGTTCATGCTCGCAGGGACCACGGTAAGCTTATTTTCATCGATCTGCGCGATCGGAGCGGCCTCGTGCAGGTGGTGTTCGGTCCCAAGATAGCCGGGGCATCGGATCTCCGTCTTGAGTATGTCGTGAAGGTGACGGGTACGGTGAACCGGCGTCCGGAGAATATGGTGAACGACAAGATCCCGACGGGTCATCATGAGATCTTTGCGAGCGGCCTTGAGGTTCTCAATGCCTCGAAGGAGATGCCGATCCCGGTGGATACCGATGGGTACGATATCCATGAGGAGCGGCGCCTCAAATACCGCTATCTCGATCTTCGGCGGGAGCGTCTTGCGAAGAACCTCGCATTCCGCCATGCGACGATCGCGTTCATCCGCAATTTCCTCAACGCGCGGGGATTCTACGAGGTGGAGACGCCGAACCTCACCCGCAGCACGCCGGAGGGTGCGCGTGACTATCTCGTTCCTTCCCGCATCCAACGGGGCAATTTCTACGCACTCCCGCAATCGCCTCAGCAGTACAAACAGCTGCTTATGGTGGCGGGTGTCGAGAAATATTTCCAGATCGCGCGATGTTTCCGCGATGAGGATACGCGGGGCGACCGTCAGCCGGAATTCACCCAGCTCGACATGGAGATGAGTTTCGTGGAAGAGGAGGACATCCTGCGCTTGAACGAGGAGCTCCTCATCGCGCTCGTAAAGGCGGTCGCACCGGAGAAGAAGATCCAGGAGGTCCCGTTCCCGCGCCTTACCTACAAGGAGGCGATGGAGACGCATGGTACCGATCGGCCCGACCTTCGCACCGATAAGAACGATCCGAACCTCCTTGCGTTCTGCTGGGTGATCGATTTCCCGTTCTTCGAGAAGACCGACGCAGGCGGGTGGACCTTCACGCACAATCCGTTCTCCGCGCCGAAGCCGGAGTTCATGAACGACCTCCTCGCGAAGCAGAATGTGGGGGATATCCTCACCACGCAATACGATGTCGCGATGAACGGGCTTGAGATCGGCGGCGGGAGCATCCGCAACCATCGGCCGGAGGCGCTGGAAGCGGTGTTCGAGGTCATGGGCTTCGAAAAGGAGCGCATCCATAGGAATTTCGGTCATATGCTCGAGGCCCTCGGATATGGTGCGCCGCCTCATGGCGGTATCGCATGGGGACTCGATCGGCTCATCTCGCTCCTCCGCGCAGAGCCCAACATCAGGGAGGTGATCGCGTTTCCGAAGACGGGCGACGGCCGCGATCCGATGATGGGATCGCCCGCAGAGGTGGACGAGGCGCAGTTGAAGGAACTGGGGATCGTGGTTGCAAAGACGGAACAAAAAAAATAAAACAAATCATATCTATCATGGAACGATCGCTCGTATTGCTCAAACCCGATGCATTGGATCGCGGGATCGTAGGGGAGATAATCCACCGTTTTGAAAGGACCGGCATCAAGATCGTCGGCATGAAAATGGTGCTGGCTTCTGCGGAGACCGCGCGAAAGCACTATACCGAGGACCTTGCTGAGCGGCGCGGAGAGGCGGTGCGCAATCTCATGATCGAGATGATTTCATCAGGCCCGATCGTCGCGCTCGCGCTCGAAGGCGTGGAGGTGGTGGAGGTGGTCCGTAAGATGGTTGGTGCAACGGAGCCGAAGTCCGCCGCTCCCGGAACGATCCGTGGCGATTTCGCGCATGTGTCCTTCAAGCATGCGGATGAGCACAAGATGGGGGTTTTCAACCTCATCCACGCATCCGGATCAAAGGAGGAGGGAGAGCAGGAGATCGCCGTCTGGTTCACGCCCGGGGAACTCGTCACTCACGCTCCTTCGTATACCCATATCACCCTTAAACAATAGTTCCAATGAGGGAAACCACCATCTGTTTCATCGTGAAGGACGGAAAGGTCCTTCTCGGGATGAAGAAACGGGGTTTCGGCTCGAGAAAATGGAACGGTTTCGGCGGCAAACTTGCAGAAGGCGAGGACCCGCGCGCGGGAACGGTCAGGGAGATTGCCGAAGAGGCGGGTATCGCCGTAGATCCCCTCGGCCTTCGCGATGCGGGATCCCTCGTATTCACGTTCAAGGACAATCCTTCGTGGGACAATCATTGCCATGTGTTTATGGCCGATGCGTGGACAGGGGAACCGAAAGAAACGGACGAAATGCGCCCTATGTGGCATTCCATCCATGAACTCCCCTTTGAAACCATGTGGATCGATGACCCGCACTGGGTGCCGCTCGTGCTGGCGGGGAAGCGCGTCGAGGGTCGCTTCTTCTTCGATGAATCCGGCGATGAACTTATCAATTTCGCTGTTTCGATGAAGTGAGCCGGTAAGGATGCATGAGGCCCCTCCAAAGGGGCCTCATGCATCGCAGCGGCGTCATGTGGCCGCTTCCTTTTCGAATGTTTTCGCGATCGGGTCGAAATCGCCCTCCAATATCTTCTCGATATTGTGCCATTTCTTGCCTATCCGATGATCCGTGATGCGATCGTCCGGGAAGTTGTACGTACGGATCTTTTCCGAACGATCCCCTGAACCTATCTGTTCGCGGCGCATATCGGTGATACTTCCGGTTGCCCTCAATTGCTCGATCTCATAGAGTTTCGCGCGGAGGACGTCCATCGCCTTTTCACGGTTCGCATACTGGGAACGTTCCTCCCGGGAGGCCACGACAATGCCGGTCGGCTTGTGAAGGATGCGTACCGCGGTCTCCACCTTGTTCACGTTCTGCCCTCCCGGGCCGCCGGCGCGGGAGAAGGTGACCTCGAGATCGCCGTCCGCAATGCGCACCTCCCTTGCCTCCACGATCGGAAGGATCGCAACCGATGCGGTCGAGGTGTGTACCCGGCCGGATTTTTCCGTTACAGGAATTCGTTGGACGCGATGCACGCCGGATTCGTTCCGGAACGCATCATAACACCCTTCCCCCCTTACCTCTGCAACGAGGTGCTTGTAGCCCTGGCCGTTATCATTTGCATCGAGTATGGAAAAGCTCCAGCCGCGTTTTGCGGAATACCGCTGATACATGCGCGCAAGATCGCCCACAAAAATGGACGCTTCGTCGCCTCCTGCGCCCGCGCGTATTTCCATGATGATCTTATTGGTGGTCATAGACTGGACTATCCTAGCATATCGCAATGATTATGAAAAATTTGAACACATGGGGGGGTCCTGAGCCTATGTGTGGAGTGGAAATAGTCGAACGATAAAAAAAGGACCTTCTTCGCGCCGCGATTGCGGGCAATGAAGGTCCTTGGATAAATCTGTTGTCAATGAGCGTCTTTGTCCGGCGGGGGAAGTGCCGGTCCGGTTGCGGCCGCGCTTGCGCTCGCGCCGGAGTCGGACTTCGAGTTGCTGACGCTCGAGCTTGAACTCGAGCTCTTGCTCTGGCTCTGGCTTGCGCTTGAGCTCGAACTCGAGGCATTGCCGCCATCGGCCTTTGCGGTCACGTTGCCGGCGTTCGAAACGCTTGCACCCCCTCCCTGCTGGGAAACGTTGATGCCGGCGACGTTCTGATAGGCCATGCCCATCGAGAACCCCGTAGCATCGACCATGTGATCTAAAAGCTGCCACAGGTGGTCGTGCTTCAGATAGCCGGCCCTCATGTTCGTGAGGTTGGCATCCGCCGCCATCGCGTTTTTCCGCAATGGCAGAAGACCTTCCTCCGTGGTTGCCTTCGCTTCCGTGAGTCTCGCATTCGCCCTGATCGCTTCG
>DAIEHA010000007.1 GCA_027355945.1 Candidatus Parcubacteria bacterium
CCGATCCTCTGATGCGGGACGTCGCCCTCGCTATGTACCGCAAGGAGCTTGCGCTCTTCCGGGACGTGCGGCTCCGTTTTAAAAAACGGTGGGACGATCCCCGTGCGTTCCTCCAATCGCTCCGGGCCGGAGCACGGGCGAGCACACCGATGAAAGCGTGCCGCTGAACCATTCGGCCTTTGCCCTGCATATCTGCGGGGCTTTTTTCTGCAATAGCCCCCCCGCACCCATATATTGACAAATGTGTTTTAATATGTAATAATTTTCTCTAGGTCCTTGAGACCCCATTCCACCGCCCCAAGGGGCAGAAAGAGAGGGCTGAGATGCAGCCCATTTTCATAGCATGTACCGCAGGAGTTATGGACGGAAAGGCGCGGTGCCGCAACGAACGCGGCAAGTGCTCCGTTCACGCCCGGCCAGAGTACTGGAGCCCGGCGCCGGAGCCTTCAGCGATCCTGCTGAAGGTAAACGTCAACGAACGCTGGGAACGCCGCCTGTTGGCCGCCGGCATCACGATCCAAACGCGCACGTACGATCGTGCGCTCCAGCTCGAGGAACGCCGCGTGGCGTCCGCCTCCGCGCTCGGACGGAATGCGTATTCCGTTCGGGAACTTTCGGGCCGCGATTCACACCACACGCCCGAGGCAGCGGACACGGGATGTCCCGTGTTCGGAAAGACCGGACTTTCAGAAATGAAGGTGTCGGTCGCCGAGCTCATCAACGAGTTCTTCGCCGCAGGGTTTGTGCTCACGGGAGCGCATCTTCTCCGACGCGAGCATAAGCCGCCGGTGCGGCTGGTGCTCGAATTCTCCAGGCCGTCATCGAAACCGGCACTCGCCCGCTTTCCCTGGAGCGCGGTGCGGGAGCTCCTCGAAACGTCGTTCGACCAGATTGACGTCTGGGCGAACGAAACTGCGGCCGACGGTAAAACGGTGCACACCGTGAACTGCGGCCGTCGCGCGGATGGGGCAGCGTCAAAACTCCTTCTGCGGTATGCAGGCGGGACATGGGGGGTCGAAGAGGTTGCAGTTGCAACTTCTTGATTCTTGAGCTTCTTCCAATCACGATCAAGGGCCGTCATTGCGCATGCAATGCCGGCCCTTCACTTTTTATATATTCCTTCATTTATCCGCCGCGGCGCCGCCTCGGATGCTCGCGCGTATCCGCCTTACTCCCCTCCCTCACCCGCATCAATATCCGCCTGGCGCCGCGCGAGCACCGTCCTGAACCGCGCGAGCACGGGCGCAAGCGTACCATCCCCGAGGATCGCCTTCGGATCGACGCTCTCCATGGAAATGCCCGGCACCACGGGGAGTCCCGACGCAAGAGAGAATATATTCATAAGAAAACTTGTGGCGTACGATCCCTTCGGGAGGAAGAACGATACCGCCCCCACATTCCCTTCGAACGATGCCTTATGGATATCGACCGTCTGCAGCGTCGCGCATTTCCGCGATTCGACCCTCACGAACGGGAAATCCCTCCAGGAACGCGCAGGAAGCGAAACGCCGTCGCGCGCGAGATATTCCGCATAAGGCTTCCAATCCTCCTGCCGGAACGACGTAAGGAACGGCAGTTCGAGCGGCACCTCGCCCGACCGGATGAGTGCCGAAAGTCTCTCATTGAAGAGAAGGCTGTCATACGCATAGAACCACAATCGCACCTGGTCCGGCACCTCCCGGAGCGCTCCCAAAAAATCGTCCGGCCGTTCCATGAGATGCGCCACGAAGGTCCGTTCTATGCCGAAGTGGTATGGGAATCGGTCGAACGCCTCCCGGAGCGCGCGCCAGTCGCCCCATCGCCCCTCCGCATCCTCCCGGATCGCCGCAAAGTAGGGTAGTTCGCGCGGAGACCGATGCGTGACGAACGCCTTCACGACATTCTCATACCTCCCCTGCACGAGGAGACGGCCAAGCTCGTGCGCGATGAGCCTCGGCGTGCCGAAACGCTGAAGGTAGAAGAAATTCCAGAATCCCTCCTCCTTCGCGATCGCCAGCTGTTCTTCCACGAGATCCTTCGCCGCCCCCGTGAGCGGTTCGGCGAACCTCAGTGCGATCGTGAACTTGTTCCCTTTAAGATCCCCGTTCGCCATCGCACCCTTTCCTCGTCGGATATCCCTCAACAACAGATTCTCCTCGTGTACGCGCGCAAGCGCATCCCGGTCCGCAAGCCCTCGGATGCTGATCGCCTGCGATGTGAGTGCAAGGCGATCCTTCACACCCGCGAAGCCGATGTTCTTCCCTTCGATCCCGAGCACATGTGCAAGCTGGTCTTTCGCCTCGAGCGTGGATATCCCCACCTTCACGAGGTCCGCATAATACGTACTCCCTTCCTCCTCCTCGGCCGACACGGAAACAGACTCTTCTTCCGCTGTCGCGGCATGCACCCTCCCGTCGCGGCCCACCTCCTCCACGATGAAATCCTGCGGCATCAATTTCAGATATGCCGCAGGCCTCCCCGCCGGCAGGCCGTCGATGCCCACCGTACGGAGCACCTCGTCATCATCGATCATCGGCGGCCGTATAAAAAGCTCCGGCGCGTTCCTCCGTTCCGCCTCAAAGAGCGCCCGTTCGCGCTCACGCTCCTCGTCCGTGATCCTCATCATTACAGGAATTATCGCATAATGCGCTCTCGCATGGAATCGGAGCGCGGCCGACGTGCTTCATCCCCCGTGCGAGGCCGGGTTCATCGCCCCCTCCCCGAAACGCATGGATGCTATTTCTCGAAAATCAGGAGATGATGGATGTCGCGGATGGTCGGCTGATCATACCCGAGATCCCTTGACTCAACGACGCGCCATCCATGCGCTTTGAACCTATCCTCCCATCCTTTCGGCGTCTCATAGGTGCCGGGGACCGGGACGTCGGCATCATGGAAAAGCCGGTTATACAGATAATCGTTCGCGAACGTACGCTCGGCATCTTTCTCGATCTCCTCCTCATCCTCCCCCGTCGGTACGGTTTCGATCACCACCAATCGCTTCGCTGCGATCCTTGAAAGCTCCTCGAGGATGATCTCGTTGTTCTTCTCATGGTGCGCGACATTCGTCATGAGTACGGCCTCGTATCCGCCGTCAGCCGAATCGACGTGCTTGTTGCTGAAGATCCTCACGGGGATCGTCACGCCGGCCGCCTTATAGTCCCTCACATCGCCGCCCTCGATGTCGAGATGCAGCTCGGGATCATCGTGCAGACGCTGTGCGACCTGTCCATCGCCCGTACCATAATCAAAAACCTTCCCTTTGATATCCTTGAAATACGGACGCACCTGCGATGCGATGAGTTCCGCGCGGCCCTTCAACTTCTCGTGAAGGATGTCCACGAGATTCTTCGTGCCGCTGCCGTCATCGATATGGATGCCGTTGAACCGCGCAAGCATCTTCGCCTCGATCGCATCAAGCCGTCCTTCGCCGGAGAGCGCTGCGATCACCTCGTCGCATAATTCCTGCGCAGCAGCGCCATCAAGCCCAAGCTGCGTGAAGGTGTGGATGAAATCGCCCTCAACCCTCTTCCTGATCTCGGGATCGCCGAACGCTTCCATGAGGCGATCTTTCATCGTCCTCAGCTCCTCGGCTTTCTCCGGGGTGATATCCGCCTCATTCAGGGGAATACGATCGGGATTGTATGCATCCATGGTGATAATACCTCCATCATATCAAACCGGTCCCTGCCGGTAAACACAAGGCCTCTTTGCGTATGCAGTATTTTTTAATTGGTCCGAACGCACTTCGCCGCCGCAGGCGGCGAGGAAGTCCCCCCGCGAAAATTCGGAAAGGCGGCGGAGCCGCACCGATGACAATTTCGAGGTTTCTTTTGCGGAATTCCCTATGAAATCAATTCGGGATTCATCTTCAAAAATTCGTCTTGAGTATTTATACCGATACCCATTTTCGATTTCTCCTTGTCATCACCTCCGGTATAAAGAGTCATATGAGCCGGAGGAGCTTCGAGATCAGTGCCGAGAATAGCATTCAACTTATCATAAAAAATCTTCATGCCAGGCAAACTTACCATTTGTATATACGATTCTCTCCGCTCTCTTAATTCTGCGCCTTTATTTTTAGGGTCGGGAGAAATATATTCTTTTTCTATGTGGTATCTTTGGGGTTCAAGAACAAAACTAAAATCAGTTTCCTCCACAAGTGCTTTTATTTGTTCGAGAGCACTTTGTCTTTCCGACTCCGGTAATGCGTTGAGGGCTTTCTTAACCTCTCTACCATTTTTAAACCCCAAAACCGTAATATGGAACTCGCCTTTTTGCGTAAATCCATTTTTGTCAGCCATTTCCTGTATGCCGCTCAAATCTACGGCACCCTTATCAATACCGATAAGTAAGGTATTTTTACCGTCTTCAAAAGTTCTCTTTTCTGGAGTGATGGAACCTCTCTCTTGTCCTTCCGGTGTGGGGGTTTCTTGCGGAGGATTGTTAAGCGGATTTTTGATGCTCATAGAGTTGATTGGTTGATTATTAAAAAGGATTTTATGGTTTGGATCAAAATTTTTTCTTCTCCCTAAATATGATTCGATCCGCTGGTTTTCTTCGTGGTGCCCCCTCGTGGTCTCGGATTGTAGGCATCGCCCCATTGAGCACGTCCCACAAGCACTTTTGATGATCGCATTCCGCCCTCCTTTGTTTCTCTCTTAAAGCACCTCGGTCACAACGAGACCTAAAGATATGACGATTCGGGATTACCCTTGCCATAATGGCGTATCCCTTGCGTGGGGATATACGCTTTTTCGTTAACATTATACTCTGCCTTTCCTTCCATGTAGGCATTTTAGCACTAAAATCCGGCTTTTCAAACATATAATATTGACGAATATGATGTATAATGCTATAATACAATCCGTCCTCAAATTCACATCAGGAGAGTAATCATGTCCCTTCTCGTATGCCGTGTGACGTTAGCGGCTCCACGACTCGTTCTTCGTCACGCGATCGGTGATACGAGTGGAGACATTCCCCTCTACTCGCTGCACCGCATTCGGCGCATGATGAAAAAACAGCCACCCGCCGTAAGCGACCAGCTGCAAACCTGGTTGATGCGCAGCCTGATCGCCGCGAATCTCGAATATAAAGAGAAAAGCGGGAATGATTGGAGCTGTCTCACCTCTAATAATCTGATTGATGCCATAGAAGCGACCGACCGGAGGATCGGCGGCGCAATCGAAGGCATCAATGACATTCCAAAAGAATGGGGAGGAATTCGAGAAAAGCTTTTTCAGAAGCTCCACAACGGACAGCGGGAGAGCGTCCTGACCATGAAGCAGTGGTTCGAGAGCAATTTCGAATCTCTGCAGTACGTCATGGACGGGAAGATCCCCTATCCGATAGTCCTCCGGCTTCGTCGCGGGCTCAGTCAATGGATCGCGGGCATATCCAATCCCTTTGGGCAAGACATCGAAGAGATGATCATGGATGTCGCATCCAAAGAAGGCATCACGGCAGAGACCGCGGAGGATGCGTGGAAGCGCATGGGTGGAACGCTCTTCTCTACCAATGATGACTAGTAGTCGACTTGCGGCCCGTTCAAGGTAAAACCTTGCGGGCTGTTTTCTTATAACATCAGGGCCATCGCAATTCCTCTCGCTAAGACACCCACCACCACAGATCCTTTTTTGTTCGCTACCATAAGTTCAGCATTTTACTCAACCGTCCCACGTTCAAACAGTTTCTATTATTTGAAAATATTCCATCGGAGCTATAAACTCATGTTTCAATTCCTGGCCGGCTCCTGTTTGACGCACTTCAACATAGCATTTATGCCTCATGGCCCGGTCTCGCTGCGTGGTGCTCTCGCGTGGAATCGAACCACGATCACCTCCTTCGGAGGGAGATATTCTATCCATTGAACTACGAGAGCGCTGCATGGATGCCTTCGCACATATACCCCAGGACTCCGGCACCGCTTACTAATGTACTACAAACGAGGCGATCTCGTAAACCGCGGCGGCGGCAAAGACCGCAGCGGCGAGATCGAGGAATGTCCTCTCGGCGCGCGTAAGGGAGAGCGCCCGGCGCCCCACCGAAATGATGAGGATGTACTGGACCGCAAGGAACACGCCCCCCACGATCCCCACGACCGCAAGGAAATCCTTGAGTCCGAACCCGATGAGCGCCGGAGGGACGAACATGATGATCGCACGCACGAAACTCTTGTTCCAGCCGAGATCCTTCTCGAGGGAATTCCGTATCTCCCGGGAGATGGGGATGTATGCCGTCCCCACCGCGATGAGCCCCATCAGCGCTCCCACTTCGCGCTCCCAGAGTGGCCATCCCGCGAGGCCCGAGGCGGTATCGGGCGTGATCACGGGAGCGGATCCGAGGATGCCCGCGGAAAAAAGCGTATAGAGCAGCGCGGCGAAGAAGGTTCCCTGCGCGAGTGCCACCCATGGAATGCGCTCTTTGGGGGATGAGGGGCTCGGCGCGGGCGTTCCCGTGCGCTCCGCTTCCGCCGCGGCCGCGGCACGCCGGGCCTCATAGACGGTCTCGATACCGGTCCATCCCGCGAGGGAGAAGAGCACCGCGCCAAAGGGAAGGAAAAAGGAATGCGGGTCCAAGAATGGCGCACCCGCAAAAAGCGCGCCGCCCGACAGGATCCTCGGGAACGCCGCCGAGAACATGGCGATCACCGCCGCCGCGGTGGCGGTGATACCCGCGAGCTCGAGCTCCCGCGCATAGCGGTTCGTGAGGAACAGCGGAACGGAGATAAGCGCCCAGAACGCAATGAATGCGAACCTCCAGGATACCCCGGGGAATGCGAGACGGATGAATTCCGCGCCAAGGAGCAGATAGGCGAGGAGCGTGAGAAGGAGGCCTCCGACGATCGCGGCAAGCGCGATCCAGAATCCCTCCCTGCCGAAATACGTCCGGGCAAGACCCACGAGGCGCTTCTTCTCATCCTCCTTTTCGAGCGTCTCAAGATAGACGCGATGCGCAAGCACCACGATCGCTCCCAGTACCGCGAAATAACAGAGCGCCACGAACCATCCTGCGCGCACGAACACATACGGAAGGGCGAAGATCCCGTCCCCCACCGTTGCGGCCGTCACGAGGGCCGCCATCTCGAGCCGCTTCATCGACGCCATTGTCGCCGCGTTCCGTTACCCGTTCGCGCGTCGCGCGAACAGCTTTGCCTCGTCCACCAATATATCCTTCTCATCCTGGCGTACACGGGCAAGCACCTTTTTGACAAGGGACTCCGGATCCGGATCGAACGTCACTTTGCCCATGCCGCGATGCGCGATCTTCAGGATCTTCTCGATCTCATCGCTCTCGCCGCCGCTTCCAGTAAGGACGCCCTGGGGCTTCTGATCCTCGAATGCGATCGTGAACTCGTTCAGCGTACCCACGCGTCCGAATACGGTGATGACCGCATCCGCGGAACGGATGAGGAGGAGGTTGCGCCCCGAATAGTCGAATCCCGTATAAATGATGAGGTCATGATATTCCACGGGAAGCCGATAGGTCTTCACGTGCGCGATCTTCGACACTGCCGGCGAAATGCCTATCACGATGCCGCCCGCCTCCTTCGCTCCCTTCGCAGCCCAGTACGGTACGCCGGTCGTCGCGCCCGTCACGAGCACCGCGCCCTGCTTCGCCACCTGACGTCCCACCTCCATCGCTTTCTCGATCGTGCCCGGAGGGGCATAGGTCATATCTGCAGCGCCCGAAATGCATACTTTGAATTTAAGATGCGCCTTCCCAAGCTCTGAAAGCGGCCTCTTTTTCTTCGTCGCATCCTTCTTTCCCTTTTCATTCCTGCTCGTTGCGTGTGCCATCGTTATGCGTGTAATATTGTTTGTTTGCGTCGTTGTCGTACGAATGGATCAGAGCACCACTTCCTCCCCCGGCGTAGGCACCTCGGCGGGGATCCCGAACCGCTCCGTGATCTTTCCCGCAAGCGCCGCGGACGAAGGGCCTTCCCCCTGCACCACAAATGCCTTTTTGAGATGCGCGATGGCACCCACCCAATCGAGGAGATGCGGCTGGTCGGCATGGGCGGAATAACCGGGAATATCCACCCGCTTCGCCCGCACCGGGATCGTCTCCCCGAAGATCTTCACCTCGTCCACTCCCGCGAGGAGCTGCCGTCCCATCGATCCCTCCGCTTGATATCCGACGAACACGATCGTGCTTTTCGGGTCCGGAAGATAGCGCATCTCATGATGGAGGATGCGCCCGCCGTTCGACATTCCCGATCCCGCAATGATGATCTTGGGCGGCTTCACGTCATTGATCTCCTTCGATTGTTCGGTGGTGAGCGTGAGGCGCAGACCCGGGAAGTTGAGGATGTCGTCGCCCGTGCGGGCGATGACCTGCTCGAGCTCGGTATTGAAATATTCCTCGTGCTTCTTATAGACCGCCGTCAGCCGTATCGCGAGCGGGCTGTCGATGAAGACGGGCACGCGAGGGATCTCGTTCGCCTGGAACATCTGATGGAGTTGGAAGAGGAGGTCCTGTGTGCGCTCCATCGCGAATGCGGGGATCATGAGCGTACCCCCCGCATGGACGGTCTCGACGATCGCGCTCCGAAGGAGCTCCTGCCGGCGCCCCACGTCCTCGTGCACCCGGTCGCCATAGGTCGATTCCACGAGGCAATAGTCCGCATCCGGCACCGTCTCGGTCGGTTTGATGATCGGCGCAGGGGAATTCCCAAGATCCCCCGAAAATGCGATCGTCTTCCCCTCCGCCTCGGCGCGCACGTGTACGATCGCCGAACCGAGGATATGCCCTGCATCGTACAATTCCACCGTGAACGCAGGCTTCTCCGACGATCCTCCCACCGTCACCTTTTCGTGGTACTTGAGGCCCTTCCACTGGCGCATCACTTCCTCTATCTCCGTGTTGTTATAGAGCGGAGGCCTCCCTTCGCGCTTCGCTTCGTCCTTCAGAAGATGCTCGGAATCGATGAGCATGAGCTCCGCAAAGTCCTCGGTGGCCGTCGTCGCATAGATAGGCCCCCGGTACCCCGCCTTCACGAGGGACGGCAGCCGTCCGATATGGTCCAGATGCGAGTGCGTGATGAACACCGCCGCGATCTCCTTCACGTCATACGGGAACGGCTCGAAGTTCTCGCGTTCGGCATAGTGGCTTCCTTGATGGAGGCCGCAATCGATCATTATTTTCGTCCCCTCCGATTCGAGCACATAGTTCGCACCGGTTGCCTCGCCGCAGCCTCCGTAAAAAGTAAGTTTCATATGGAAATTATACCACGGACGCCTCCCGCAGAGACCTCCCCGGCACGCACGCGCACCGTCGCGCTCATTTCCTTTTCAGAAGTTCCTCCCTTCCCGTGATACTCCCCATGCCGGCCATCCGGTCGAGGAACACCTTCCCCTCGAGATGGTCTTGCTCGTGCTGGACGATCCGGGCAAGAAGGCCTTCCACGCGCAAGACGAACCTCTTTCCATCGAGGCCGTAGGCGGCCACCATCACCGTATTTGCGCGGCGCACGATCCCGAAAAGCCCCGCATACGCCACGCTGCCGCATCCTTCATAATCCGCGGTCTTGCGCGCGGAGACCTCGAGGATCTTCGGATTGATGAACACGCGGACAGGGTCCCTTCCGTCCGAACGCCTCGTGTCCGTCGTGCGGATCTCCGTCACGAAGATCCTCTTGTTGATGCCTATCTGGGGCGCCGCCATTCCCACGAGGCCATTGGCCCTCATGGAATCCACGAGGTCTCTCACGATCTTCTTCACGGATGCCGAGGCCGGCAAAGGGACCGGCACGGATTTCGTCCGTATCGCGGGGTTCCCTATCTGCACCGTACGTTTCGTTGCCATTGCGCGTGTTTCCTACCGATCGTGTGCGGCCTTTTCCTTTATCGCCCTTTCGAACATGTCCCGTTCGCTCCATGGCACCTTGCCGCCACCGCGCACATGGATCCATTCCTCGCTCCCCTTTCCCGTCCCGATCACGACATCGCCCGCCCGCGCCATCGAGAACCCCGCGCGCACCGCTTCGGCGCGGTCCAACACCCTTCGCACGCGCATCGCCTTCGCAGGATCGATCTCCCGGATCCCCTTCTCGATCTCGTCGAGGATCTCCCCGGGATCCTCATCATATGGATCTTCGTCCGTAAGGATGATCTCATCGCACCACCGCGCAGCGGCCGCCCCCATTGCGGAACGCTTCCATCTATCCCTGCCGCCGCCCGCGGCGCCGAGCAGCGCGATAAGGCGCGGATGCGGATGCTCCGGCGTCGGTTTCGGCTTCACCGCGCGATATGCCGCCTCAAGGGAATCAGGAGTGTGGGCGTAATCCACTACGCCGGTATACCCGCCCTCCCGCACGAATTCCATCCTTCCCGGGACTCCTCCGAAATTCAGGATGGCACGTTCGATCGTCGCATCGTCCACGCCAAGCCGGCGCCCGATCGCCGCCGCGACGGCGATGTGTTCTTTATTGAAATCGCTCAGCAGGAATCCTTGAGGGGCCTTCTCTCCCTCCGCGTGGCGCGCGGCCTCTATCCGCGGCATGCACCCCTTCACAAACTCGTCATCCTTCGAATACCGCAGGGGAACCGATGAGAGCGCATCGAAGAAAAACCCGGATTCGCGGTCGTCCCGGTTCAGGAACACCTCCCCGCCTCCGCTCAGAACGTACCGCAAGAACGAAAGCTTCGCCGCACGATAGTTCTCGTACGACCCGTGCGCCTCGATATGCTCCGGATGAAGGTTCGTGAGGACCCCCATATCCCATTTGATGAAACGATGCCGATGCGCGGCGACCCCCTGCGACGTCACTTCGATGAGCGCATACTCGCAGTTCGCGCGGACCGCCCTCCCGAGGAAGTGCTGGATGTAAGCCCTTCCCGGCATCGAATTCCCCGTATGGTTCCTCTCGCTCCCCTCCCCCGTCTTCACGCGCAGAGAGGAAAGCAGTGCGGTCCTCTTCCCTGCAGCCTCGAGGATCGCATTGATGAGCTCGAGGGCGGTCGTCTTCCCCTTTGTCCCCGTCACCCCTATCGTGAATATCCTCCTGCTCGGATTGCGGTACGCCGCAGAGCCTGTCCATGCCCATATGAAATGATACGCGGATACCGCTCCGGGAAGGCCGTAGAACAATCTTGCAAGCTGTGATCGTTTGATGTCCATGTAGATGTGTTCGCGTCGATCCCCGCCCTTCGGAATGGATGCGGCCGGTCCCCGGGATGACGTCAGCGTTTCGCATTCGCGCCGAGGATCTTGAGCGCCGCCTTCAACCGTTCCTCGGTGCCCTTCACCTCCTCCCCGACCTTCGCGATCGCCGCACGAGCCTCGTCGCGCCGGTATCCCAGGCTTGCAAGCGCCTCGATGAGGTCCGAGTCGGTCTCCATCCGTTCCACCACCGCACCCGAACGCGTGGATTCCACCTTCGCCTTAAGCTCGAGGATCACCCGTTCGGCCGTCTTCCTCCCTATGCCTGCCGCACGAGTAAGCAGATCGGGGCGATTTTCCTTGATGGCTGCCGCAAGTTCCTCGAGTGGTCCGGTATCGAGGATCGCGAGCGCCGATTTGGGACCCACGCCCGAAACGCTGATGAGCATCCCGAAGAACTCGAGCTCGTCCTGCGATGCGAACCCGTAAAGATCGAGTGCGTCCTCCTTCACGTGAAGGTGGGAAAAGAGCCTGACAACCCCCTCGCCTCCCGCCGCAGGAAGGGCCGTGCGCGTCCCTTTGCTCACATAGAGCCTCAATCCCACCCCGCCCGCCTCGACGACCACGAAATTCTCCCCTTTGAGCGCAAGCTTCCCGGAAACGCTGTAGATCATAAGGATATTATATAGGCCCCGGGGCATCTGGCATATCCCTTGCAAAAATCTCCGTTTCCTCTATAATAGTTCCCATGCCGATAACCAGCTCAGCAAAGAAGGCTCTCCGTCAGAACGTCACCCGGCGGAAGCAGAACGAGGCCAGGAAAGAGGCCTATAAGAAAGCAGTGAAGGAATACCGTAAGCTCATCACCGCCAAGAAGTTCGACGATGCCAAAAAGTCGTTCCCTGCGGTTTTCAAGGCGCTCGATAAAGCGGCGAAGACCAAAGTGATCGAGAAGAACAAGGCAAGCCGTCTCAAGTCGCGCCTCGCTCAGCTCACCAATAGGTCCACCAAAGCCTCCTCGTAATCGACCTTCCCCGACTTCACCGCCAGATCATACTCCGCCATGTGCGGGGTTTTTTCTTGCCATTGCGCGGCGAGGATATTGAATATCTTTGCGGGGGGATCGGCGAGGGCAAGCATCGATTCGAATGCGTAAAGGCGGTTCCTCAGATCGTGGCTTTTGAGCCCGTTCATGAGCATCCAATAATCGGGCGCCGTCTCGAGCCCTAATTCCCCGAGATCGTTCTTTTCAATGGCGGCGGTGCGTCCAAAGGCGAGCGCTGCGATCTTCTCGAGCTCGGTCACAAGGCCCCATGCATCCCCTTGGAACACGCTCCCGAGGAACTGCACCGCGGAGGGGGCGAGATCCGCGCCGCGATCGTTCGCCTCCTTCTTCACGAACGCAAGCCATTCCGCACCGACAAGCGCCTTGAACTCCTGGACGATCACCGGCTTTTTGAGCAGGAACGCGAGCGCTTTCACCGGTTTCTCCCGTTCCGCCACCAATACGGTGGCATCCTTCGCATCGAGGAGCGGCTCAAGGAGCTTTGCGAGTCTCTTTGCTTCGAGCGCGAACGCATTCTCCAGCACCGCAAGCCTCGGCGCATCGAAGAGCGACTGCGTGGCAAGGAACCTTTCCGCCTCTTCCGGCGCCGTTTTGCTCTCGAAATCAAATTCGGCGAGGCCGATGTCCGAACGCTTTTTCACGAACTCCTCCACAACCGCGCGCCGTTTCGCGGTGCGCCGGTAGTCGTCGGGGCCATAAAGAAATACGATCATACTGTAAGGATAAGGGGTTTATCCACAAAATCAAATTGCGGCCCTCCCATTATGGATCTACCATGAATATCAGAGGAGGAGTCCTTCTATGACCCCCAACGTCCCCATTTCGGAAGAGATCCGTTTGGCCACCCTGCGCGACGTGTTCGCTTTGCACAACACTGCGCTCAACGTCAAGCAGCATTTCCAATTCGATAGCAGGTTCCTGAGGGTCGGTGCTTGGATCAATCTTGGTTGTCCAAGGATCAAGTGGAACGAGATAAGGAGCGATCTCCGGAATGTCGCAAGCCGCTTGCGGGATTTCGGAAATCTTTCCGAAGGAGAACGGGCCGCCATGCAACGCCTTTTCGAGGAATCGATCAAACCCGAACCTGATTTCCGCCGCATTCAGGTATGCTGGGCCTACATCGATCTTTAACCTCACCCACATCAAAAACCGGCGATCGCCCCCCCGACGATCGCCTTTTTTATTCCTCGCCGCGGCGCGCCTGCGCGGCCCTCATGAACTCCCGGAACAGCGGACTGGGGCGCATTGGCCTTGATTTGAGCTCGGGGTGGAACTGAGTGCCCACAAAGAACGGGTGCTCACGTTTCGGAAGCTCCAGTACTTCCATGAGCCTTCTCGACGGAGACCTGCCGGAGAATACCGCACCCGCATGCTCGAGGCGCGATACGAAACGAGGATTCACTTCGAATCGATGTCTATGCCGCTCGCTGATCTTCGTCGCGCCGTAGGCGCGCTCGGCGATGGTCCCCTTCTTGAGCACCGCAGGATATGCACCGAGCCGCATCGTCGCGCCATACTTCTTCTCGGCCATGAGCTTCTTCTGTTCGGGCAGGATGTCGATGACGGGATGCTTCGTGCGGGGGTCTATCTCCGTCGTGTTCGCGTCCTTCCATCCGAGCACATCGCGCGCAATCTCGATCGTGGCCAGCTGCATGCCATAGCAAAGGCCGAGATAGGGTATCTTCCTTTCGCGGCAGTAGCGTATCGCCGCAAGCTTGCCCTCCACGCCTCGTGCGCCGAACCCGCCGGGAACGATCACACCGTCGTACGCGCCAAGTCCCTCGAGGTTCTCCACTGCAACCGCCTCTGCTTTCGCCACCCCCTCCTTCGAAGCTCCGCTTCCGATATGCGGCTCGAAATCCTCCGAATCGATCCAATGGATGTTCGGCTTCACCCCCCAGTGCGCCGCCGCGTGCCGGACCGCCTCTATCACCGAGAGATACGAATCGGCGAGCACGAACCTCCCGCTCGAAAAATATTTCCCCACGATGCCGATGTTCACGGAGCGTGTGGCCCCGTCCATGCGCTCGGTGAGCGCGCGCCACTCTTTGAGGTCCTTTTTTGCGGCCCTGATCCCCAGTTTCCCGAGAATGAGGTCGCCGAGCCGGTCCTTCTCGAAGTTCAGGGGGATGTCATAGATGTCTGCGACATCGGGCGCGGAGATCACATCCTCCTCGCTCACATTGCAGTTGAACGCGATCTTCTCCTTGCGTTTCGCATCGATCGGATATTTCGCGCGCGCGAGGATGAAGTCTGGCTGAAGCCCTACGGCGTTCAGGGCGCGCACCGCATGCTGCGTCGGCTTGGTCTTCAACTCATTGTCGTCGTTCATGATCGGGAGATGGCTCACGAGAATGAGCACGACGTCCTTCGGCGATTTGATCTTCAGCATGCGCACCGCCTCGAGGAAAAGGATGTTCTCATATTCCCCCGCGGTGCCCCCTATCTCCGTGATCGCGATCCGGGCCTTTGCAAGTTCCGCCGCTTTGCGGATCCGATCGATCACTTCCATGGGGATGTACGGCACCACGCTCACCGAACGTCCGCCATATCCCATGCTCCGCTCGCGCTCGATCACCGTTTTATACACGCTTCCGGTCGTCATGTAATTCGCCCCGGAAAGGTCCCTGTCGAGGAAACGTTCGTAATTCCCCATATCCTGATCGCACTCCGTACCATCATCCAAAACAAAAACCTCACCGTGTTCGGTGGGGTTCATGGTGCCGGCGTCAACGTTGACGTACGGATCGATCTTGAGGGACGTGACCTCGATCCCGCGGGATTGCAGGATCTTCGCAATGGATGACGACGCCACTCCCTTGCCGACGCCCGACATCACTCCTCCTACTACGAATATGAATTTCTGATCCGTGGAGGCCATAACGCCTCTCAGTATACACGAGCGTTCCCGCAACGACAAATCCTATACGAGATCCGCCGATCCCATCTCGTGCCTTGGCACGAGCGCCGGGTCCGTCGGAATGGCAAACGAGACCGTCGTGCCGCGATCGAGCTCCGATTCGGCCCAAATCTGCCCTCCATGCGCCGCAACGACGCCCTTCGCGATATAAAGCCCGAGGCCCGAACCTTCCGTTTGCGCCTTCACCGCGTTGCCCGCGCGATAGAACTTCGTGAAAAGCTTCCCGAGGTCCTCTTTCGGGATGCCGATGCCCGTATCCCTCACGCTCACCACGAGATACGGCTTCCCCTGAAGCCGGTCCACCTTCACCGTCACCTCGCCGTTCTCCACGTTATAGCGGATGGCATTCTCAAGGATGTTCGTGAGTGCAAGGGAGAGCTGCTTCGGGTCGATCATCACCTTGGGAAGCTCCTCCGAGGGACGATCGAGGTAGATCTTCACCCCCGCCTTGCGGGCTGCGGGCAGAACCCCCGCCAATACCCCGTTCACATACTGCACGAGATCCGTGCTTTCGAATGCATATCCCACCTGGCCGTCCTCCATCTTTGCGATGCCAAGGAGGTCCTCGATGCGCGTGAGGAGATTCTGGCTCGCGGCCGCCGCGGTCGCCGCGATCATCTTCTCCGTTTCGGAAAGTTCCTGCGCCTGGGAGAGCGACTGAAGCGCCCAATTGATATCCGTCGCCGGACCGCGCAGCTGATGCGATGCGACGGTGATGAAATCGCTCTTCGCACGAAGCGCGGCGATCTGCGGCGTACGGTCCCTCACGATCTTCACGAACGCACGAGTGCGGCCGTCGGCGTCCGTCACCGGCTCCGTCGATACCCGCAGTTCAAGCTCCGGATCGGCAAGGGAGACGTCGGCCACCTGGGGAAGCTCGCCCTCTCTGCTCCTCGGCATGACCCGGGGCGCAAGCGAAGGGAACACGACCTGCGCAAGCGTCTTCCATCCGCCCTCGCCCTCGGCATCGCGCGGAGAAAGCACGTGCCCCACCGCTTCGGTCGCGGTGATCCCAAAAAGCTTTTCTGCAACATGATTGAAGTACGTGATGCGGAAATCGGTGCCGTAGATGATGAGCGCATCCTCGATCGCCCCAAGGATGCTCTTCAGTTCCCCGTCGCCGCTCTGCACCTGGGCGAGAGGCGAAGCGCCCCGCTCCTGCATCCGCAAGGCCGCGATCGCGATGACCGCCACCGCAACAAGGGCCGCTCCTTCGGCGATCGCAAACGGCAGCGGCATCCTTGCCGCCGCTGCCACCCCCGCACCCGCCGCGACCGCAAAAATGATAAGCGCGGCAGGAATGGTCCCGGGCGGGATCGCTCCCTTTTTAGATGTAGCCTTTATATTCTCCAATATAATAATGATACTCCACCCACCCTCCTTAAAACAGGGGATTCTGTCCTTCGGGACCCTTCCTTTTCCCCGCCCCATTCCCTTTATGTTTTCCCACACTCTCCTTGTTCGCGCGTATTTCCCCGGCCGGCGCCGCATCTCCTTCGTAGATCCTTTTGAGAAGCGTCGCAAATCCCATATTGATGAAATACTCCTCTATTCCCGGGTCCCGCAGATCGCTCCGCGGAACGAGCGCCTCGAGCTCCGGCATTTCGAGCGGCACGTGCCGCTCGAGCACGACAAGCGAACGTGAACGCTCCGCCTCCATCCTGAACGGTCCTATCTTTTTCTCTGCCTTCGCATCCTCTCCCATGTGCGCGAAAATGCCCTCCACCGACCCGTATTTCGTAAGAAGCTCCACCGCGGTCTTCGGCCCCACCCCGGGCACGCCCTTGATGTTGTCCGAGGCATCGCCGACGAGCGCCTTGTAATCCACCATCTGTGCGGGCGTCACGCCAAATCGCCCCTTTACCCCCGCTTCATCGTAGATCGTGGTATCGCTCACGCCTTTGTTGAATGTCCGCACGGCGACGCATCCGTCCTCCACGAGCTGGAATGTATCCCTGTCGCCGGTAAGAATGACGACGCTCACCCCCTCCTCCCGCTTGAAACGCTCAGCGAACGTCGCAATGAGATCGTCCGCCTCATATCCGGGCATCTCGAACGTCCGTATGCCGAACGCGGGAAATAGCCTGTGCGCTTCAACGATCTGCGCAATGAGATCGTCGGGCGCCGGCGGCCGTTGAGCTTTGTATTCGGCATATGCCTGTTCGCGGAATGTAGGCTCGGGCCTGTCAAAGAGGGCTGCCGCATAATCCGGCCTCCCGTCGCGCCAAAGCTTCATAAGGATGCTCGCGATGCCGTAAATCGCCCCGCTCGGCCTCCCGTCCGGCGTCGTGAACGGCGGCAACGCGTGAAACGAACGATGGATGATCGAATTTGCGTCGATGAGCAATAGTTGTTTCATGTGCGTCC
The DNA here is from genome assembly GCA_027355945.1 of Candidatus Parcubacteria bacterium. Classification (GTDB taxonomy): domain Bacteria; phylum Patescibacteriota; class Minisyncoccia; order UBA6257; family 2-01-FULL-56-20; genus JAKAGE01. Next base: position 17,439 of record DAIEHA010000007.1, read on the forward strand.
TCCTTCGGTTATAGAGACGTTTCGCAACCCTTCCTTTTTACCGTATCCGAATTTTATCCATACAGCACCCCGCGGGATCGCATCCTTTATCCGCTCACCCCATTCAATGAGGACGATGTTCCTCGGATCTTCGAGAAGCTCATCGAATCCGAGCACGGAGAGATGGGACGCATCTTTCAATCGGTATGCATCCATATGGAATACGTGTTTCCGTGCCGCCCGCGCGACATAGCGCCGCATGATCACGAATGTGGGGCTCGGGACCCGGCGGCGGACGCCCAACCCGTGCAGGAACCCCTGCACGAACGTCGTCTTTCCCGCCCCAAGCTCCCCGGAAAGCACCACGACAGAGGCTCCCTTATCCCCCGGGGCCTCCTTCAGAAATCCTTCCGAGAACACCTCGCCGAGGCGTTTCGTCTCCTCCGAGGAGGATGTGCGATAGATAGTCGTTTTTTTTGACCGCATATGCAAATAAGAGCATTATGACCGCGCCAAGACCCATTGCCGAAGCCGCAACCGATGCCGGCCCGGTCCCCGGATATCCAAGAGGAATGCCGATCCCGTACCGCGGCGGTGCCACAACATTCCCGAACGCCGCATTCGCGGACCCCGGCGTGGGATCCGTGAACATGAATATGCCCGCCGCAGCGCCTTCCTCGATGCGTGAAAAACTTCTCGCTTCTGGCGCAGCGCCCCGGAACGCGGCTTGATCGATGATTGTCCCGTCCGGGCCATATAACAATACTGCCCCATCCGTATTTTTGAAAGACGGCGCCCCTTCGCTGCGGACCACGAAAAGGTATCCTCTTCCGGGGATGGTCCTGTTCCCGAGCGGGAACGCTTTTGTGCGCGAAGGGACGATCGCCGCCCCCCGTTCCGGGGTCGCAGTCCTCGTGCCCGTGCCAAGCGACCATCCATCCAGGCGCACCGCGGCGGGAGCGTCATTGAAAAGTTCGGCAAATTCCCCCGAGGCATCGGGACCCGCGGGATTGGGCAGCCATTCATTGATGCGGACCACCGCGTGATCGTACCTCTCCGCGATCAATAAAGGCTGAAGCCTTTGCTCCCCGTCGCTGCGTTGTGTGCGGAATGCGGCCCCTTCGGGATCCGCAACGAGGCCCGCCTCAGAATATCCTGAACAGAAGCTGCACGAGTACAAGACCGATCACGCCGAGGATCGCGACATATGAGAACACGGAGGCATTCGGGAACCCGCCTTTGGGGACGGTCGTCGTGGGGGTATATTCCTCAAGCCGTTCATTGCCCGCAGCATCGAATGCCCGCACCGCGATGGTATCGGTGAGCGACTGGTCGGTAAGGAGATAGGGGCTTATTGCCCTCTTCCAATTCCATTGGTCCTCGGGGAGCTTGAGGTTGGAGGAAGGGATCTCGGCGACCTCATAATGATCGATGCCCGTCTGCTTGTCCACGGTCGAAAACGTGGCAAACCATTGATTATTGAAAAGCGAGGGGTCGCGATATACGCCGATCGCAAAAGGTTCGGGGGGGATGGTGTCATCCTCGAGCGCCTTCTGCCAGGTATCCACCGCTGCGAACTGCCCCTGCAGCAGCTCCCCGTACTTCGCACCCGCCGTCGTAAGAGGTGCGATCGTCCCCTCGCCGTCGTTCAGCGTCGCTTGGGTGCCGGGAAGGAACGTGAGCGATGCGTTTTCCGGGGCGGTGGAGGACCCTTCGCTCGTCGATGTGGCAAAGCGGAAATAGATGGTGGCAAGCTTATTGCTGAGCGACGGGTCTCCGGGAACGCGTCCGCAATATCCTCCGGGAAGCCCCCCCACGAACGATACGATCCCATACTGCGGATAGATCGTGGGATTCTTCACCCACATGGAGAATATGGAATCCCCATCGCTCACGGCGACCGCCTGAAGCACGTCCGCCGGATATGCGATGTCCACCTCGGCCGCATTGATGCATTGCGATGCGCCCGTATCAAGACGCACGCTTACCGGAAAGGTGACGCCCGGCGGATATTTCCCCGTTGCCGGATCGATGTAGATCTGGGCCGCGTGCGCAAAGAAGGGCGCGAACCCCGCATACGCCACAATCGCAAGGATGATACCGTTCCTTTTCATTTATATTAAAATTATATCACACGGAGCGGGGGTCATCCCGTCCAATAGTAGAGAAGGATGCTCAGATCCGAAAGGTCCACCACGCCGTCGCCGTTCAGGTCCGCGGTGGGATTGCTGGTCCCCCAATAATAAAGGAGTATCGAGAAATCCGCGAGGTTCACCCTGCCGTCGCCGTTCAGGTCCGCAAGCAGCTTTTTGCTCGGCGTACCGCTGCCCACGTAAAAAGGCACTGCCTGGCTTATCGTGCTCCGCAGCGTCGCACCGTTCTCCATCGTAATGAAATCGGCGTCCACCGTATGATAAGCATCGTTCTGAAGCACCGACGTATCCACGGGCACCATCCATCCTCCCCCAGCGTTCGTACTCGTCGTCACCACGATATTACCCCCGGAATGCACATGTACCTCGATGGTTGACGACGGCACGGATTCCCCGGACACCGTCACGACACCTCCTTTCGCCACTTGGCGTTTATCGATGGATATCGTCGGAGGAAGAAGTTCACCGGAGATCGTGGTCGCGGCGTCCGCGGTGACGGTGAACGTCGTCGTGAGCGCGATCGACTTGAGCCCGGTCGAATCCTGGGCCCATATGCCGAATGTATATACCCCCGGGGAGATGTTCGTCGTCGAAAAATAGAAGTTCGCATTGGAATCGGCCTGGACGACGCCGATCGCCTGTCCGTCCTGGAGGATGTTCACGCTCGCACCCGGATATGCCTGTCCTTGGATGACCACGGTCGTAGGATTCGGCGCGGTGTAGCTTCCCGGAGAATAACCGAACGAGGGCGCGGGCGCGGGGCCGGGACCCGGCTGGGGCGCGAGCGACGTGATCTGGCACGTCGCCGAGCATCCGTACCCCGGCACTCCGTTCATCGCGCCGGCATCGCATTGCTCCCCGTACTGAGGCTGGAGGATCCCGTCGCCGCAATACGGCGCCCACGCCCGGCATCCCGGCATGCACTGCCGATTGGCCGTCGACGTGGAATACTGCCCCGTGTTCGTCCCGGTGTCGCACACTTCGGTGGGGGCCTGCACGATGCCATCCCCGCACACACTGATCGTCACGGTGGTCGTTGCATAGCTCTGGGCGCGCGCCGGGCTTATCGGCCGCACCGAAGGGAACAGCGCTGCCGCCATGGCTGCCGCGGCGGAGAATATGCCTATGGAGCGCAGGGATGGCCGGCGGATCATATGGATAATTATGCCCTCGGCGCGTGCGGAGGAGGAGGCGTCGGAATACCCTTCTTTCGGCGGCGGCTTCGGAAAAATCCTCGGATGAAGAAAAGGATCGCCCAGAGCACAAGCAGTATTCCTGCGAGGACCGCGAATGTGATGAGCTTCTCCTGCCATGGCAGGACGAGGAAGTTGTAAGGGATGTATCCGGGGATGCTTCCGGGCGGCAGCACGCTGAGGTCGAGGGTGCCCTGTCCGATAAGATCGCTATCATCCCTTCCGTAGATCTGATAGAAAACCTTGTAGGTTCCTTGGGGTAGATAGGTGGGCATCTCCGCGGTCACGGTCTTCGTCTGGAACGGATCGACGCTTGCAAGCCAATTCGTGTTCTGTTCCACCTCGAGCACCTTCTGCGTGAGATAATCGCTGTAGGTAAATACCACTTTTTCCGGACTTCCCGAGATGTTCCCGTCGTTCTCGATATCCATATTGAACAGGACCTTGCCCGGGAAATGCATCCATAACCACGTGAACCCCTGTTCTGCGTTCGTCATCGACACGCGCCGCACTTTGAAATTGACGTTCTTCTCATTGATGACGCGGAGGTTCACATCGATCTGCGCACCGATCGTGAGACCGACGGTCCCCGCTACGGGGCCGCTCATCGGAGAGACGACGACCTGGATGTTCCCCTGATACTGTCCGAGCTTCGCATTGCTCGGCACGTTCACGCTCACGATCATCGGCATCTCCTGGGTGCCCGAGGGCATCGCGAACTGCATGCCCTTATCGATGGAAATCCAGCTTTCCGCGCCGGGGACGTTGATCGTCACTTTTGCGGTAAGGTCCTGGTCCGGCGCTCCGCGCACAAGGAGGATCCTCTGTTCATAATGAGAGCCTGGTGCGAGCGCATCGTTCGTCACATAAGGAGGAGTGATGCCGAACCCCTCGGCATCCGTCCGATGCACGCCGAACGGAAAACCGGCGCACACCATAAGCGCCGCCGCCGCTATGAAGATCATCTTCCTCATTAGTCCGTGAAAAAAAGAACCCCGTGAACGTTTCGATAATTATAGCACAGCAACAACGGGACCGCGTCCGGTACTACCAGTACTGTGCGGGGCTCTTCACGCCAATGAACGTGTTCTGCCCGGTATAGGCGCCCGAAAGCTGGATGGTGCTCGGCACCGCGATTCCCCAGAAGGTCGATCCCGTGTTCGGCGAGGATGTGGCGGTCGATTTGGGGATCTGGATCGGCACAAGGGTCCCCGGATTCGTAAGAAGGGTTGCGCCCGAACCGTATGCGACGGTCGACGTGGCGTACTGTATCTGCCCCACCGGAATGGTCGAGGTGGTGGAGACGGCGCAGCTCGGATAGGTGGTACACATATTCGCGCCATACAGGGTCTCGTTCAGACCGACGTTCCCCGTCGATGCAAGGATCGTGGATGTTGCGAGTGTCGGCGTGCTGGAGCCCGGGCTCAAACCGCCGAAATTGATCGCGGGGGTATCGAGCTGGGCCGCGAGGAAGCTCGCAACCTTGTTGCCGACCGCAGATTCCGTAAGCGGGCTCGATGACCCGTTATGGTTCGTCGCTTGCGCGCTCACGAGCCAGTTCTGATTGTAATATTGCGTATCGCTCGCGGTCGTACCGTCCGTGGGGTCTGCGACGTACCAAAGCGGGAAATAGCAGGTCCATGTCGCACTGATGGAGCTCGATCCATTGCACGATGCGGCATCCTGCGTACAGGTGACGGGCCACGTGGAGGATCCCACCGCCTCGGGGTAGCAATTATCAGGATTGTAATTCGGTCCGGTCTGGCACGCTGCCTGGCCAATGCCCGAACGATACACGTTGATGAGGGCCGAGGTGATCTCCTGTCCTCCGGTGATCGTCTGACAGCTGTTATCGTCCGATACGGTGAACTTCACTGCGAATCCGTTCGTCTGCCCGTTGGGCACCGTGAGCGCAAGGGGGTTCGTGCTTCCGTCGGTGTTCAGAAGGCTTATGCTCGACGATGCGATCGTGGGAGCCACGCTGCTTATGGCGTATGTGGACGTCGCTCCCTCCGCACCACCCAATGCGGGAAGTCCGTGTTGATCCACGACGTATCCATAGGAAGGATAGGAACCGTCGGGGCGCGGCAGCGGGGTCGTATAGGAACAGGTGGGATTCAGGGTCGTCGTTGCGGAGGTGCAGTATGTCCCCGCGGGACCGCAGACCGAACCCGTGAAGTCGTTGGCTTTACAGACGAAAAGCTGAATGGTGTCGGTTGCTCCCGTGAACGTGTCGGTATCCGATGCGACCGCCGTCCAGCTGATGAGCGTACCGGGGTTCACCGGGCCGGTGTTCGAGATGGACGCGAAGATCGGAGGATGGTTCACCACGAAAGGCGATCCCGTCGTATATGTCGGGTTGCATTTGGCGCCGCCGAGATTGTTGTCGCAGATCCACGCATACCATGAATCGAACTGGGGATCGCTGCTCGACGCGGTATAGGTCGTCGTCGCCGTGGCCGTGCTCGGCGTGACCGCGGATACGCCCCACTGGTTGACGGTGCCGCCGCCGCACGTAGGCGAACCCCCTGACGTACCGGGGGTCGGCGTGCTCGTCGATTTACAGAGAAGGAGGTAGTAGCTGTCGTTGTTGGGATCGGTCGCCACGGCATACCACGTCACTTTGCTCCCCACGTTCGTCGGTGCGGTGGTGGTGGACACCGGATTCTCGTATGCATTCGTCGTCCAGTTGGGCGGCGTATTGAGCACCGTCACCGTCGTCGTCGCCGTGCTTTGGGCGAACGTAAAGCGGGCATGATAGAGGGCTCCCGTCGTCCAGAAGTTCACCACGATGGCAACGACCGCCACAAGGATGCCCGAAAGAATCACGGCCATGCTCACGCGGCCCTTCACATCACGGACTCTCTCTTTCCACCAGGCGATCCAGCGAACGATCATATCGGGATTGTTTTATTCATTATATCCCATGTTGTCCCCAGAAAAAGGCCAGGTTATCCACACCTTGTACAAAGTCGCCTCTTTCGGGGCGAATATCCCCTGCTATTTATAGCGTATTGCCTCGAGCGGACTTATGGACGATGCCCTTCGCGCGGGGAATATTCCCGTAATGAAACCCACGAGAGCCGAGAAAACCGTGATAAATCCGAGGAAAGGCAGCGGGAATGCGAAAAGCGCCACCGCAGCACCGCCAAAATGCGTAGCCACAAGGTTTAATAGGTAGTTGATGATGAGACCTCCGGCGATGCCTATGGCCATCCCCGTCATGCCTCCAAGAAAACCGACCACGACCGCTTCCGCGAGGAAAAGAAACTGGATGTCCCGGGGCGACCCCCCGATCGTACGCATGACGCCGATCTCCCCCGTACGCTCGAGGAGCGTCACCGTCATGGTGTTCACCATGCCGATCGCCGATACGATAAGTGCGATACCCCCGAACCCGGCAAGGACCCACTGGACGCCGGTGAAGATCTGGTTTGCCTGGTCCACCGTCTTCGAAAGCGCCGAGACCACATAGCCGGCCTTCACGATGGCGGCCTGGACGCCGCCCAGATTGCCGCTCGCGTTCACGCGCACCTGCACTTTGTCGTACTGCTGGATCCCCACCTGGGAGGAAAGCGTGGCGAGCGGGATCATCGCATAGATGGAGGCGCTGTCATTCGTCACCCCCGTCACGGTGAAATTGCCGTTCAGAGGAACCTGCTCGCTCTGTCCCCCGTTTTGGGCCTGCGTCACGATCCGGAACGATACCGGTTTCCCGATGATCGCCTTCGGATCGCTCACGCCGAAAAGCTGCAGCGCCGCGCTTGAAAGAATGACGTCGTTCCCGTCCGACGGCTGGTCGGTGAACGGGCTCCCGGCCGCCATGGCAATACCGGCATATTTGAAATACGACGCCTGTGAGCCCTCGAGGTCCGTGTTCGCCGAGAGGCCGTTGTAGGTGATGAGCGATTGGAACGTTGCAAGCGGCGAGACGTCCTGGACGTTCGGGATCGCTTTGAACTTCGCGAGTGCGCCATCGTCGAGGGCCACGGCGCTCGTCGCCGGTGGCGTGACGGTGAGACTGAGCAGCGTATCCCCGAACACGATCTTCTCGAGCAGGATGTTCTGGAGGCCGAACCCGAGGCCCACGAGCATCACGACCGCCGCAGTGCCCACGCCCATACCAAGGATCGTAAGCCACGTCCTCGCGGGATTGGTCTTGAACATCCTCGTGGAAAGCTTCAGTGAATCGGCGATCCTCATGGTTATAGTATAAAACGGTTCAGAGATACATGCCCTGCCCTATGAGCTTCTCGAGGTACCAACTTACATACCGCGCCGTGTCCGGATCGAGGCCCATGCCATCCCCCTCGAAGGGAGACTTGAGGCGACGGCGGAAATCCTCGGACTGGATGAATCCGCGAATGCGGAATTTCAGGAGCTCGTCCATACGCGCGATGTGCTCCGGCGGGATGCGAAACCCGCATTCCCGCATGAGATCCTCGCGCACCTCGGCGATACGGTCCCCTTGGCGCAGCGAGGCCACTTTCGCCGTGAAGTTATCGCGATAGGCGCGGATGTCCCTCGCCTCTTTAAGTACGATGTTCAATTTCTCCTCGAAAGTCTCCGCCCGATGCCGATCGATCTCCGGACCGCCTTCGTCCACGGATCTCGTGAGCTTGTCCACGAACCCCTCGTCCGTGAGCTTCCCGTCGATGAACATGCCGACCGTCCGCTCCAATCGCTCGATCTGATCGAACCCGATGTCCTGGGTGAGGAAGTTCACGACGCTCTTCACCCGCAGCTCCTCCGGCGATGCATACGGATAGATGCGTGCCAACTTCTCTATCTCGGAAAGGATCGACGTGCCGGGATCCGTCTGCTTGATCTGCTTCTTCTCCGGGTTCACCACCTCGCGCTCCACGCCTCCGTCCTTCATATGATACACGCGGTGCGCGTACGGCAAGAGCTTCGCATCATGGGTGACGAGAATGACGGTCTTCTGCTGTTTTATGTTGATCTCCTCGAGCATGCCCATCACCTGGTCCGCCGAAACGCTGTCGAGGTTGCCGACCGGTTCGTCGGCGAAGAGGATCTCGGGATCGTTGATGAGCGAGCGGGCGACGGCGACGCGCTGCTGCTGTCCGCCGGAGAGGTCGGTCGACCGCTTGCGCGCCTGCTGTTCCACGCCGAACTGCTTGAGCAGCTTCATGGACCGGATATAGCGTTCCGCGGGCGGCACGTTCGCGAAGATGAGCGGCAGCGCGACGTTGTCGATCACGCTGAGCGAGGGGATGAGGTTGAACGATTGGAAGATGATCCCCACCGTGCTCCTTTGGAATCGCACCATGTCCTTCACGCCGTACTTATATGGATTCTCCCCTTTCACGAGGATCTCCCCGGACGACGGCGGAAGGATCCCGAGAAGGCTGTACAGCAGCGTTGATTTCCCGCAGCCCGAAGGACCGAAGAGGATTATGTATTCCTTGGGATAGATCTCGAGCGTCTCTCCGCGCAGGGCGTTGTATTCGTTCGATTTGCCCTGGTTGTAGATGACCTTGATGTTGTTCACCCTGATGATCGGTTCAAGCATGATGATTCGATTATTTTTTGGCGCCTCCCGAGAAGTTTCCGAGCCATCCGAATGTCCCCTGGAAGTTCTCGAGGATGATATCCACGATGCTCTTCTGCTGCTGCGGCGTAAGGAGCACGTAGTCCTCCGAGCTCGTCGTGTTCCCATCCACGTCGGTACAGGTCACCCAGTATTTATACACGGTCGCAGGCGTGAATGTCGTGATGACGTCCACGTGCTTCACGACGGGGACGGTTTCGAGCGTCGTCGTCACGACGTCCGCGCCGCTCCCGCTCGAATATGAAAGGAAGCACATCGATGGCTCATCGGTCGCCCACGAAATGACCGTCTGGACGGTCGTGTCCTGTCCCGGATAGAGCGTGGAGTCGTTGCTCACCTGCGAGATCACCGGAGGATAGATGTTCTTCGTCGTCACGAAGTAGACGGGGTCGCTCTTCACCGTATCGCCCGCCTGGTTCTGCGCGATGATGACGGCCGAATAGCGCGTCTGGTAGACGAGTCCCGCGATCTGGAGAATGTGCGTCGTAAGGTACGATGGATCCCCGATCGAGAGCGATTTGTTGTTCGCCATATCGGTATAGACGATCTCACCCGCCGACGGCATGGGCGTACCCCAGCTTATCGTGACGTCGTGCTCGCCCACCGTCACGACGTGAGGATTGATGATCTGAGGAAGGACCGATTTGGTCGTGAACGTGAGATCGGCGCTCTCTCCCGGCGTGCCGATCCCTCCTGCGCGCGAGGATACCATGTAGTGATATTCCGTCGCCGGCGAGAGTCCGTAGACCGTCACCGTGTGCGTCTTCCCGAGCCCGTTCTGATCCGTTTCCTGCCGCGGATACGGGTTCGCATTCGAGGGATTGTACTCCGCGGCGGAGGCGATGGATACCGTGCCATCCGCGCTCTGATCGGTGTTCCAGACGACCGTCACATTATCCGTGCCGATGGTGAGCTGAGGGATACCCAGGATGTTCGGCGGCCCGATGCTTGCTTTGGCCTGCTGATTCAGGGCTCCCGCGATCGCCTCGAGCGCCTGCGTGCTCGTGATCTGCTGGATGATGGAGAGCGCCTTTGCGGAAAGCTGCTGCTGCTGCGGATTCGTGATGTTCGAAAGTTTGGAAAGGTCGATGGTGCTCGAGGTCGTGAACGTATAATCCCCCGAAACGTGCTGGTTGCCGTTCGCATCGGTGGAGCGTATGCGGAAATAATACGTCGTCCCCGGATCAAGATTGGGAATGACGACCGAGTGCTGGGTGCCGAGAGGCCCCTGGTTCCTCATCCCGCAATAGTTCGTATCCTGGCTGAAGTTCACAAAACTGTCGGTGTTGGAATCCGTGGTCCATGTGACCGTGGTCGAGGTGGCGGTCACGCCCGCAACGACCACGTTCGAGATGTTCGGCGAGGTGTCCGCAAGCGCCCGCACGACGACCGCCGCGGACATGGCCGCGGCACCCATAAGCACCCCTATGGCGAACAGCGAGCGCGCCTTCATGTTGTTATGATACCACACGCACGGGCATCGCCCCGTGCCACACCTCCTCGTTTATGGCCACGGCAGCGGAAGTTTCACGCCTACGAACGAATTCATCCCTGTGTACGTGGTCGCCATCTGCCCCGTGGGGATCGCAATGCCCCAATAGAACGTGGAACTTTCCACCGCGATCGTGGATGTGGGTTTCGGAAGATCGATCGCCACCGTCGATCCCGGATTGGGAAGCAACGCCGTTCCTGATGCATAGGAGATCACGGATGTCGCGAAGTGCTGCTGTCCCACGGGGATGCTGAACGACCCGTTCACCATGTTCGTGCCGTAGACGTCCACGTTCATCGCGACATTTCCCATCGATTGGATGACCGATGCAGGACCAAGGCTCGCGGTGCCGGAACCCTGCGTGAGGTTCCCGTAATTTATCGTCGAGGTGGTCTCGAACGCAAGGAGCGAGAGCAGCGTCACGCCGGTGGAGGATGCCGTGCCCGTAGCGCCGGCCGAGTCCACCGCAAGCATCGAAGCCGACCAGGAATCCCCCGCCCACGGCGTCGATGCGTCCGTCGGCTGGGCGAAATACGCTACATGGAAATTGCAGGTCACGTTACAGGACGTTCCCGCGCAGTTACTGAATGAACAATCGCTCGGAACGCCTTGATAGCAATCATTCGGATCCGGCGTGCATGCCGGCCCGAGACTCGTGCGATAAAGGGTGCTCGTGACCGTCTGGACATCGGTATAGCCGTTGCCATCACTCACGGTTGCGGTCGCGGTGATGAGCGTCGTGGTCCCCTCGATGAGCGCGATGCTCTGTCCGCCGTTCAAGGTGACCGAGTTTATCGTCGGAGGGACGTTCCCGATGGTGACCTCCGGGTATGCGGCATAGGAGGTAAAGGCGGTGCCGTTCGATTCCACGGCGCGAAAGCAGAACGTGGACCCTCCGGGCGCACTGTTGTCGATGAGCGCGAAGTCCCACTTGCCATCCTCTCCGGCAGGAATGGCGCCCTGCGAATTGGTGAACGGGTTTGCTTCCCCATAGGTCTGATTCACGATCGTGTTCGTCCCGTCGATGGGATCGGTGGATGTGGGAATGAGAGGATCGCCGTTCGCGGGGGTGGGGTTGTTGTAATATTCGATGTATCCCGTCGAGGTCGCCACGTCGGCATACGCCCCCGTCGGCGCCGCGCACGTACCCGTCCCCATAGTAGCCATCTGGAGCTTGAAGGAACGGTTTCCCGCCGCAAGCGGATTCGTCGTCACATTGATGAGCATGCGGAGGCGGAAGGGCGCCGTAAGCGATGCGAGTACCGTCGATGCATTCTGCAATGCGAGCGGGGGCCCGACGCCTGCGCTGTCCGTGTTCGAGAACCATCGGAATGCCGACTGCGTGAACGTGATCTGCGCCCTGAAGCTCACGATCTGCCCGATCCATGCGCCCGATGCCGCCGCGGTGCCGACGGTGGAATAGGTCCCTGTTGCGTTCACCACGCGGTCCGCGCCGCTGTAGGTCGCACGGGTATTGTGACTGCCATTCACGTTCGCAAAGTCATTTTCTTTCGTGAAGGAATTGCTCCAGGAAGAGAATGTCGTTTGCGCCACGATGGTGGTGGCGGCGAAGATAAGTTCATCGGGCTGGGTCGTCGTGATGGATACGCCGTTCGTCGCCGTACCGGTGCCCGTCGTGGAGGTCGCCTGATCGAGCGGATTGGAGACCGATAGCCCGCTATATTCGTAAATATGGAGACCGAGCTGCAGCGAGGTTGCCGTCGTCACCGTGACCGCGGTCGGTTCGGCGGAACCCGCCAACTTATAAAAAATGGCCTGGCTCGCCGTACCGCTCATATTGAGCGCCGCGGACCAGCCGGTCGGCACGTTGATGCCCGTATTTCCGCTCGCGCCGAGCACCGCGATCAGAAGATCCCCGGAGGTCGGCGTCACGCCGAACGTCGCCGTCACGGTGTTCGCACTGCCGCCCGCGCTCGTATTGCTCGCCGTCTGCACGAGCGTCGTCGTGGCGTGAGCGAACGGCCACAGCACGAATATCCGGCTTACCGCAAGCCATGCGAGGAGTAAACCGGCAACAATGATGCCAAGGGAGTAGATGCGGCGCATCATGGTGTCATTTTACCATGCTCGCGGCCGCATCCATCCCTCTCGTCCTTTATTTCACCACAAGATTGAACTGGCAGAAGTTGGGGAGGACCCTCCCGTCCGTTTGCCGCTCTTTATATATGACGATCACGCCGTATGAGCCCGGTACCGTTGAAGGGGTTATGGTAAGACCGATCGTGTCGATCCCGGACGGCCCTCCGGGGACTACGGTCCCGGTCACGCCCGTAGGCAGCGACCCAAGCGAAGCCTGATAGATCGGTGCGACCATGGGCGCCGGGGGCGGGATCGGAGGCGGAGGATACATCGTTGCCGACGATGCCGTTGCCGACGAGCTTGGCGCAACCGCCGGAGGCGGAGGCTGCGCGACCATCGAAAGGACGTAGGACACGCTCCCTCCGGGATATGCCTCGTTCGAGAACGGGGTAACGGAACATCGCTGTTCCGCCGAAGGATCGAACACATCCCGGAGCGCGTTCACGGGGGGCGTCGAGGAGGCGGATGCCGCGGAAGATGAGCTTTGTGAGAACACCGTGCTCGTGGAAGCCGATTGGTCCGTACCCGGAGCTATCGTACCGTTCGGCGCGTCGGCATAATCCACCTCAACCCCTATCGAATCAAGGTATACCTTCGGGGAATCCGTGGCGTTCAATCCCACAAGCGCCACTTGGAGATGCTGAAGCTCCTGCCATGAATAGATCGGTATGGAATACCGCGCCGTCTGCCAATTCCCCGCGTTCACATCCACGACCGGCTGCCACGTGACGCCATCCGTCGAATACATGATGGCGAGAAAATCCCCCGGTGCGCCAGGCGGAAGCGTGATATTCTGGAACACCGATGTGTTCATTGTGATGGGAGCGGGTGCGGTAGTGGTCGAGGGGATGCCCTCTGTAAGCGAAGAGGTTGCTGTGGCAGCAGTGTTCGTCGACGATGCGGGCGATGCAGGCGATGCGGGAGCGGGAGCCGCAGCCGCAGAAGACGATGGTGCGCTGTCGTGCGCCGCAACAACCGAGGATGCGTTTTCGGCAAACGCGGTCGGAACGATATTGAACAGCCACGACGTTCCAGATGACGATGCTGTCGTAGGTGACGGTGCGGGGGTCGGAGCGGGGGCGGGGGTTGGGGTTGGGGTTGATGCTGCACTAGATGCGGACGTAGGAGCGGGTGCGGGAGCGGGCGTGGGTGCGGGAGCGGACGTAGGAGTAGGCGTAGGTGTGGAGCTTGCACTAGATGCGGGCGCGGGCGCCGATGAAACAGTATTCGTATTCGCGGTCGCAGGGGTCGAAATCGGCGCGGGCGCCGATGTCTTCGTCATGTCGTTGCTCGCGGAAGCTGGAATGGAATTCGGGGAAGAGGTTGCGGTCGAAGCGGGCGCGGACACGCTTCCGGAATCCGTTGTGGATGCTGATGGCGCGCCTCCCGCCGCCGGAACGGAAACGGAGGATGATGCTATTGCAGCCGTGGACGATGCGAGGATCTTCGAACCTGTCGATGATGAGGCGCTCCCTTCCGTGGCAGAAGAAGTGGCTGCCTGTCCCGTGATCGCTCCATCCGTCGAGGTTGCTATGGGAACAGCCTCTGCCGATCCCCCTCCGGCCGCAGCGGGAATCGGCGCAATGGCCGCATACCAGGAAAGGACGAGCGACGCCGCACGGAACTGCTTCGCCTCAAGGTCCGCGATGTTCGTCTGTCCCGAAAAATTCCCGCAGAACATCTGCGCGTGCCCCGTCGAGAACACCGCCGAATTGAGCGGGGTGAACGCCGCTGCAGGCGCGCCGGGCGGAAGATCGGGCGCACCGAGCGCATTCTGGACGTTGTCCCACGAACCAAGGCACGATGAAGGATAGAAATCCGCGGTGCTCGCGAACCCTATCATGAAGGAATATGCGAACCCGCCCGCTGCAAGCACCCCGCACATCGCAAGGAACCATGCTTTATGCGTTTTGATGAACGCGCGGACGCTCCGCGCGCTTATCTCGAACTGGACGCGATACGTCCGCTCGCGAAGCATCACCGTCCCTCCCCGGGAACTCTCTCGTATATCCCTTATCTTTTTTCCCTTCATCGCTTCGCTTCCCTCTCTTCCTCGCCCTCGTTCAATGCGCGATCGACGTCGTCGACCTCCTTCGCGATGGTCGATTCGGAGATGGCAAGCGCATTCCTCATCGCATCGAGCACGTTCTCCGGCTCGAGTTTGATCTCGCCCTGTGCCGCCGCCGCGCCGCCCTCCATGTGGTTGATCTGGTCATCCACCTCCTCGCGCAACGCCTCGAATACCGCCTTCGTCTTCTGGCGCACATCCTCATTCTCCCTCTTCGCGAGCGAGATGTGAATATCGTTTATCTTCTTCCGATAGAACCCGTACGTCACAAGTCCGCCGATGAACGAAAGAAGCAGGACGATGATGATCCATCCGAACCGGTCGAGGAACGGTGCCGCAAGGACGTTCATCGGCGCGCCCGCGGTCGTGCTCGCAAACGCGCCCTGCGTCGTGACCATCGACGCGACAAGCGTGTATCTCCCTCCAGGAAGACCGCCTTCCACCGCATAGAGCCAATGCCCCGTCGCATCCGCCACCATCTTCCCCTCGGACACCGTCTTTCCGGTCGAGTCATCGATATCGAGTGTCACGTTTGCGCCGCTATCCGCAACGCCTTCGATCACGATCGGGGACTGTTCGATCACCGTCGCCGGGAAATTCGTGATCTCCGGACTTCCGATCCCTGAAATCTGGAATTGGCCGTCGGCCTCCGTGCTGTTGCCGGCCTTGTCTATCGCGAAGATGGCGACCGTATGCTTGCCCGGCAGGAGCGGCGGAGCGGTGTAGACCCCATTCTGCATATCCGAAAGCGCGATCGTCGACGACGCCCCTCCATCGAAGATCACCTCATAATGGTCCACCCCCGAAACCGTATCCGTCGCATTGAACGCGATCGTCGTCCTTCCTGAGATTCCCGCGCCCGGTGCGATCGTGAGCGTGAACGGCAGCGGGGACGTAAGGTCGATCTGCACCGGCATGGCCATGGGATCACTCCAATCCCCCAGCGCATCCTCGAAGCGCACATGGAAATACCACACTCCTTCCCCGATGTTGGAATATTGCTTGCTTGAAATGAGGCCCTCGGACACCCTCTTGGGATACGTGTTGGGATTCCTATCGAACGCCGTGCTCACCCCCGCGACGTCGGGCGTCAGCTTCCATGAGAAGGATGGGTTCGGATTGCTGTACCACTTGGTGGGATCGGGATGCGTCGGCGAAGTGATCGTCACCGCAGGCGTGAACGACGAGGGGGTGCTCACGGGCTGGGCCGCCTGTCCCGACGATCCGCCTCCTTGGCTTGCCGCCGCAGCCTGACTCGCGGATGAGGGGGCAGGTGCGGGAGCGGCGGCACTGATGGTGAATGTGGCGCCCGTCGTTCCTCCGAGAGCGCTCGTCCCCTGGCCATCCGCCGCAAGCGCATCCGCGGACGCGAATTGGAGCGATGCGCTTCCCGCCTTCAATGCTTTGAATGTGACATCGAACACGTCGCCGGCATCGCCGGTGTACGCGTTGTTGCTCCCTCCGCTGAAATTCACGGTGCCATCCGTATTCGAGAACGAGGGATCGTTCACCCAAAGGTTGAACACCGAATTTCCCTTTGAGATGCTCTCGGCGGCCAGCATCGTGGGATCGAATGTGATCTTGCCGTCGGCGGCGTTCACTCCCACGCCTCCTCCGCTCGCAAGCATGACGCTCACCGTGAATGTCTGGCCCACGGAATACGAACCGCTTGCCGGAGAAATGGATAATGAAGCCCCTCCCGCGGCCTTCGTATGCGGGGACGGGAGGATGAATGCCGCAACGAGGAACGCAGCGGCGACAATGCTACTTCCCAGCCTGATCCTTTGATGGTTCATCCGGAATTTCTTTAACCGAAAGCCTCTTCCCCTCTCCGGGGTGCTTCGCGGGCAATACGATGCGGAGCACTCCCCGCTCAAGGGACGCTTCCGCCTCCCCGCTATCGAACGGTGCGGGAAGATAGACCTTCCTGTACCATTTCTTCCATTTCGTCTCCTGTTTCACATACCGCCCCTTCTCATCCCGATCGCCATCCTTCGCACCGGGAAGCGGAGGCGGCGCAGGACGCTGCTGTTCCGCTCGGATCGTGAGGGTGTTCGCTTCTTCGCTCATCACTATTTCGAGGCCGTCCTTCGCGACACCGGGCAATTGCGCCACTACCACCATCCTTTCATCCGACTGGAAAAGGTCTATGTCGAGGGGTTCCGTCCCATCAGGAGGAAGATCGCTTCCTTGGTCCACTGCAATGGATACCGGAGGTTCCCCGGGCCGTTGCGGCTGGTCCACGCGCTCTCCTGTGGCTTTGAAGGATGCCGTCCTCGAAGACGCGGACGGCGCCGGCGCGGCGGGTACCGCATCGGGATTGACTTCGTTCAGTTTGCTTTCGAGCTTCTGGTAGAACGAGAGCATATTATATCTAAGTATACCACACCTCTTCGCCGCTCCCTCATCCTGTCCAGTTGTACAGCATGATACTGAGATCGGGGAGATCAACGACGCCATCGCCGTTCAGGTCTCCCGGGGACCATGCCTCTCCCCAATGGAAGAGGAGTATGGAAAAATCCACGAGATTCACCTTCCCATCGCCGTTCAGGTCTCCTTTTCCTCTGGGTTTCGGCACCGTGCCCACACCAAGATAGGATATGCTCGAAAAAGGGCTCTGCGTGTAGGCGGGAAGGAACGCCCTCGCTTTGATCTGATAGGTATCGGCCGGGAATCCTCCCGTTGAAAGACCGTAAGACCACGCTCCCGTCGCATTCGCGGTCGTGGTCGCCGTCACGGGAGCCTGTGCGCCGCTCTGGCTCGTCACCACGATTTCCACGGTCGAGGATGGTTCGGCGACGCCCGCGATCGTCGCGGTCCCTCCGATACCCACCGTGCTCGTGGCAAATGAAAGTCCCGGGGGGAGCAGGATGTTCGTGATCTGGTTCGTCGTCCCCGAAATGAGCGTGATCGTCGTCGTATACGAGGCGATCGCGGTCCCACCCGTACCGTTCTCAAGGAGCGTGAATGAATATGTCCCTTCCGGCATCGGCGGGATGGTGACGGAGAAATTCCCCGCGCTGTCCGCGATGGTGGAAGCGCTCGGCAGCAGAACGCCGTCCTCGAGCACCGAGATACTGACGTTCGGCAGCGCGATGCCCGAGATGGCGAGCGCCGGCTCCGCCGGCCCTGCAGGATATGGCGCACCGCCGCCTCCGCCGCCTCCGCCTCCGCCCGAATAGGATTGGCCCGACGTCCCGCCGCCCAACCCGGTACCCGTCGGATCGCCCGCAATGAAAGAGATGACGTAATCGCTCGTATCGGTGTTCCCCGTAAAATCCATGCAGCGCGCATAGAGCGTATACGTGGTCCCCTTGGTGATGCCGGTGATCGTCGTATATTGGAACGTCCCCGTATAGTCGCTCGAAAACGTCCCCGTCATCGCGCTATAGCTCACCCCCGAGGATGTCGCATACCGACACGTGGAATACGTATCCGCATTGAACGATACGACGACCCCGAGAACGTTCGAGGGGATCGTGCCCGTCGGCAGCGCATTGGAGAGGACCGGCGGCGTGGTCCGATACTGGTTCACGTCGACACCGACCGCGGGAAGGATCGCGACCATCGCCGAACCGTAATCGATCGCGGTCCCCGAAGCGGCATTCGTATCGATAAAGATGCGATAGGACGCCGTCGATGATGGATTGGTTATCTCATATCCTCCCGGTATGCCCAAGATCATTTTCACATATGCCCCCGGA
Source organism: Candidatus Parcubacteria bacterium (assembly GCA_027355945.1). Lineage (GTDB taxonomy): Bacteria > Patescibacteriota > Minisyncoccia > UBA6257 > 2-01-FULL-56-20 > JAKAGE01. Next base: position 35,700 of record DAIEHA010000007.1, read on the forward strand.
GGAACGGAGGCTCCCGACGGCATGGCAACCGTGATCGGTCCCGTCCCCGGAACGATGGAGACCCCCGCATCCGAAATTCCCGCGGAAGGCCCCACCGCCCACGGCACGAATCCGCCGGTCGGTGAAGACGTGGAGACCGCGAACGAAACATCCGTGTAATTGAAGGAGGGGTCCAATAAGAATGCATCGTTCTCGAACGAAATGACCGCGGAGCCCGATGCGGGGATCCCTCCGGGGACGCCGAACACGATCGTGTGGGTCGTCGGCCATGAGGGCCGCGAATCCCCGATCGTATCGCTCACATGGGACATGACCGCGGCATGCGCGAACTGCGGGATCGCGGACGCGCATATCCATATCGCCGCCAAAAGCAACAGATATCGTTTCACCCTTTTATGGTATCACGCCGCGGTCGGCGTTTCCTTCCCTTGTCCCATCCCCCTCTCCATGCGTTCGCGCCGTGCCCCGAGGTGGAAACTGAGTCCGACAAAAAACGCAGCGATCCCCACCGCCACCATGAGATACCAGGGCACCGCCGAAGACGATGCGGGAGATCCCTTCGCCGCTTGGGATGCAAGCGCAGCCTTCTGGGACGCAAGGTCCGCAGCCTCCATGTCGAGCTGGGTCTTTTCCTGGCTCAATTGCGCGTTCAAAGTATTATACGGATTCGGCGCAACACCCACGACCACGCCCACCTGCGCAAGCATGCTCTTCGCCGGCGCAAATCCTCCCGGCGTTCTTGCGATGAAAAAGGTGCTTCCCACGACGACCGTTACGGCCGCCGCCATGAGTATCGTTCCTATCCTTGCGTGTGGCATGCGCATGCCGGAAGCAGGACTATCCAAAGAAGAAGAACAGGATCATCAGGAATATGATCGCGAAGACCACCGTCGCCACGAGGATGAAGACAAGGCGGGAGAACGGAAGCCTTCCTTCAGCGAGGAGTCGCTCCTCGGCGGAGATGGATGCTGCATTGCCCTGGCGGCCCCCGGTCATGGCCGCGATCCGCCTCCTCACATACGCCCTCACGCCCCAGATGAATCCGAAGACGATAAGCACGAGGATGATGAGAAGTGCGAGTATCGGCACGATCGGGATGATCCAGAAGGAGGTCTCCTGGGACACCGTCTTCTGGGCGTTATCCCCGTAGGTAAGGGACATCACCGCATCGAACCTCCCCATCATGAACCCTCCGCTCGTCCAATTCACCGTGAATGTCCGGTCCTGTCCCGGAAAGATCGCGTCATTCGAATCATTCATGATGACCGTCCCCACCTTCTGTCCGAACATGTTCGTGATATCGATCGGGCCGCGCGGGCGGAGCAGGACATTCCCGGTATCGGCCGCATCTGCCGCAAACGTCACGTTCGCATCCTGATAAAGACCCTTGTCCGTGGAGAAAGAACGTATCTCTGCCGTCTCATTCGCCTGTCCCGCGATCCTGAAATCGAGGAGCGAACCCACCTCATACCCGATGCCGGTCCCCGTAAACTGAGGGCGCGTGGCGCCATAGGTCACGAAAATCGCCCCATAATGGCCGCCGGGGGCGGCGGTCGAGGGGACGTTCACGGTGAACGGTACGATGACGGCCCCGCCTGCGGGGATGGTGATCACCGGACTCTGGATGCTCACCCAGGAAGTGATGCCGTATTCGGGCACCGAGGAGCTGCTGAACACCGGTTCGCCACCGCTGTTGAGGCCCGAGATGTCCTTCACGCTCACCGTGTAGGTCCGCGATACGGGATCCGGATTCGTGACGGTGATCGATGTCGAAAACTTATCGCCGGGATTCACGATCTGCTGGAAGATCGCGGGCTGCACCTTCACCCCTGTCGCATTGGCTCCCGGGGTTCCCGGAGCGGACTGCGCGAATGCGATCCCTCCAATAAGAGTCGCGACGGCTGCACCGGCAAGGACCGCTCCCCACGCCTTTTTCTTCATTACATGCATCGTATCATGCGCCGCCGCACCCTTTCAAGCCTTGAGGGCTTAGAAGGTCGGGGTTGCGACGTAGATGAGGTTGTTCGTGTAGTCGTTCGCGGCAGGCTGCAATGTACCGATCTCGATCCGATAGGCCACCTTCGCGGTTCCCACGTTCTGCGTCGTTCCGTCCGCAGGACCGTTCCATGCGAACACGGTGAGCGTGGAGGTGGGATTGATGCTGCCGGCATAGAGCGGCGTGGACGTACCGAAGCTTGGCGCACCGACGATCGAACTGCTCACATCGTCGCTCGTGACGCCGAGATGGCCGTAGGTCGCAGGCTGATTGATGACGTTGCTCGGCGCGGCCCACGGACTCGGCGTGGATGTCGCATTGCCGTTATCGAAAAGATGGATGGTGTTCCCCGTCTGGCTCGTAAGGTCCTGGTCCTCGTGGACGGTCACCGCAAAGCCGTTTGCGGCGTTCGTCGTCACATACAGCTGCTGACCGAGCTCGGCGTGGGTGTTCGGTGAGATCACGCCGAATGGGACCGTGGTCGAGGTGGATGCGCCCGTCGTCGTTGCGCCGTTTCCAAGCGTCGTGGAGGTCGCAAGCCCCGCCACCGTAAAGGTGAAGGTCGTAGCAACCGCCGCCGTCACATTGACGCCATTCACGATCGCGACGCGGGTTGCCGCGGAATTCGTGCCTGCCGCGACGTTTATCACATAGGACCCGGTGCTCGTCGGGTTCGTGATCGTATTATTCAAAACTTTGAGGGTGACCGTTCCCGCGGGGATCGTTGCGCCGCCGCATACGGTGAATACAAGGGAGTTCGTGGTGGTCGCCACGCTGACATTGTTACCTCCGTTGTTACAGGTATATCCGGTGATGGTCATCCCGGTCGAAGTCACATCTGCAAGCACGACGCCGCCTACGTTGCCGAATGCGCTCGTGTTGGGATCGAAGGTATACGTGATCGTCTGCCCCGTCAACGTGCTCGTCGAATCAGTGAATACTATCGTATGATTCGCTGCAAACCCCGGGCGGGAATCGGACAATGTGTCGCTCACTGAAGTAAGGCTCACTGCGTGGGCGGTGTTCACAAATCGAAGCATCGTGCTCCACGAAACAAGACTTACGATCAGACCTGCTGCGACCGCGATTGCGACATCGCGATTTGTCATCGTCCTTTTACTAAACATTGGATACTCTTTGTTGAAAGAGGGGTTTGCTTTTTTATTCGACTTGTATTCATTCTATCACAACAGGTTATCCACATCGCAAGGGGTACTTATCCACAGGCGCTCAAGAATGCGCGCACTCGGTCCGCGATCACTTCTTTCGAAGGTCGACTGTCCCCTTCGGATCGCTTCGCGGAACCTGCGGACGAGGAGGTTCGTGCGGCGCACTCGGTCCCGAAGAACCATATCTTCCCATCTCGCGTTCGAGCATCTTCTTCACGTATCGACGGAGCAATATCACAAACCCTCCTATGACAAGAAGTGCGATCACGCCGTCCTCCGCGAGCATTCCGAGCGGCAGGACCCAGAATGTGAGGGTCTGGGACACGCTCTTCGTCCCATCGACGCCATAGGCAAGGGTCACTATTGCGGTAAAACGCCCGATATCCCATAGATTTCCTGGGCCCTGCCATTCTTCGCTGAACTTACGGCTGCTCGATGGCAGCACGTATCCGAACGTCTCCTCTTGGTTCACCGGGACCGTTCCCTCCTCCTTTCCGAACGCATTATAGATCTGGATCTCCCCCACCGGACGCACATGGACGTTGCCGGTGTTCGCGAACACCAGATTGAAATTCACATCCGGCCGCTGATAGAATCCTTTGTCCGTGGAAAATTCCTGGATGTTCCCGGATTCCTTTATATCCCCCGATACGGTGACGAATATGAGCGCCGAGATGAAGCTCGATATGCCGATATGCGACCCCGACGCGGGAGACCCCTCCGGCGATTGAGTCCCGATCAGGATACCGGCGTAATGTCCTCCCGGGGATGCGTCTTTCGGGATGTTGATCGAAAAAGGGACGTCAGCCGCGCTTCCCGGCGGCACCACCGCGGTGGACGATCCGAGTGTTATCCAGTTCGCCAAGGCGTCGGGATCTCCCGCAATCTCCGAAAGATTCTTGAAGGTGCCATGACCCTCCTGATCTGAGGGCGCAAATCCCATCACGGTCGCCACCACGGGAAGCGGCGCCGCATTGGTGTTCACCACGCGGATCGAACTCGCCCATGCGTCCCCCGGCGATGCGTTCAACGTAAAGAACGGGGGGGTGATGGTGAGCGATGTCGCATCGGCCGACTGGGCCGCCGCACGGGGAAGGAAGCACGGCGCACCTGCCGCAAGCGCGACGAGGATGAGCACCGCACCTGCCGCAGCGCGGCGCGCATTCGCAAACGTCATTGTGTGCGTAGCATCATTCATGATGGTGGGGGTGCTTCAGGTCTATCACCTGCTTGTTCTTCAGAAGATGCTCGATGAGTTGGCGCCTGCGATGATGCCGCTTCGCATATCCTCGATGCATGAACACGGCGGCCGCGATCACAAGAATGAGCAATATGATGAAGATCACGAACAGCTCCTTCCATGGAAGGATCCAGAAGAGCGCCGTATCCGCGAGCTGGGCGTTCTGCGCTCCATAGGTTGCTTCCAATCCTACCTTATATTCCCCCATGCTGCCGCCCGCACCATTCCATGTGGCGGTGAACTGCTTGGTGGTTCCCGGCGCGATGGAATCGCCGCCTGGATTCACGGACACCGACCCGAGCTCGTGGCCGATGCGATCATAGAAGATCACGTCCCCTCCCGGATCCGATGGGATGTCGCCCGTGTTCTTGATGGCGTAATCGACCGTCATCGGGAATCCCGATGATATTCTTTTTTCCGGACCGAAACTCACAAGCTGAAGTTCCTCTTTGAGATCGGAGATGACCGTGAAGTTCACGAGTGCCTGAGGGGCGCCATTAAGATTCTTCTCCGCCTCGTCCCTCGTCCCTCCCTCCACAAAGGCAACCACGGCATGATAATCCCCCGCCGTCGCATACGGATTGATCGTCACGTTCATGGGAATGGTCTTGGTCTCTCCGGGAGCGAAGATCATCGCCCCGCGAGAGATCCCGATCCAGTCGGCAAGGAGCTCCGGCCTGTTGGAACTCGCCGGATCTATGAAGGGTTGCGTTCCGCTCGCGGTAAGTTCGTATACCGATGCAAAGATGTTGAGCTGCCTGCCGCTCGTGTTCGTGACCGTGAGGGTGTAGTTGAACATGTCATCCGGGATCCCGTTCCCATCGATCACCGCGGGTGCGACCGTAAGATCCGCGGCATGCGCAACGCGCGTGGCGAATGCGCCCGCCGCAGCGGAAAACGCCGCGATGGCGACGATGAGCAGGAGCAGGTGTTTCATATTCTTCTTCATTGTCATGGCGTCATCAGAAGACGGGGGTTGCGATATAGATCACGTTATCGTTGTAGTTCCCGTTCACCTGCGTCAGTCCCGCTTGAACGCGGTATACGACATTGATCGTGCTCGTGGCGGGTCCGCTCGAATATCCTATCTCCGCCGGCGTGGACGTGAGCGCGGCATATGAATCGTCCGCGGCGAACCGCGTCGATCCTCCCGAGAGCACCGGACTTCCCGGATGATACCCGTAGCAGGCCGTTGAGGTCGCGGTGCACGCCGATGACCATGGCAGCGGACTTCCGTTCGTGGCATCCACGCCCGGCAGGATATAGCCGCGTCCGTTCATGAGCGGCGCATCCTGGAACGCGTACAGTTCGAACCCGTTGGGCGCATCGGTCGAGATGAGAAGCTGCTGCGCCGCCATGGAGCTTGTGGCGATCGTGAGCGTTCCAAACGAGATCCCCGCCGGTGTGGATGATGCGGTCGTTACGACGCCGTCGGTCGAAGTCCCTTGCGGCATGCCGCTCACCGTAAAGGTGAGGAGCGCCCCTTCCACCGCAAGACTTGGATACGATGAGGTGCTGTAAAGTGCCACGGGTGCTCCGGTGCCGTTGTTCACAAGGCGGAAGAAATAGGTCGCGTTCGTCGTCGCACCGTCCCCGACGATGGTGAACTCGTACTCGGTGATGGCGCTCGCCTGCTGCGCAAAGGTCGAGGAGCTTATTCCCGATGTGTTGTGCGTACCGCATCCCGGTCCCACGCCGCTCGCGCATGCATTCGAGTCTGAAAGCACCGCGGTCGAGATCACTGCATTATCCGTACCCCCCGTCGATGTGGCATAGCACCATTGCGACGCAGAGGTGCAACTCCCCGTCTCCGCGACATACCCCACCCCTGAGGAAAAATTGCTATACGTGGAATATTGAAGTCTGAACTTCACATCGCTCCCCGAAACATTGTTCGCCTCCGCTACCGCCACGCGAAGCTTGATGATGCTCCCGTTCTGCGCGGTCGAGGGCGCGACATTCTCCCCCGCGAGCGGGTTCACCGGCGTCTCATCGTTCGCGTCGCCGTAAAATCTCCAGTTCGCCGATTCCGGGTTGAACGGCGCCGTCGTCACGGCAGGATAATATACGTATGAATCGAGTGGCGTCCCGCTGCTCTTCACCATGCGGAAGCAATACGATGCCGAGGAGCTCGTGCTGTTGTATTGGAGCGCCCAATCATATTCGATGTTGTCCCCGATAAGCGAACGATAGGGGTTCGCCGCGGATGGATTGGCATCCGTATACACACCGTCGCGCGTGGATACGGAGAGCAGGAGCGTGGTGAGCGGCGTACCGTTCGCCACGCCCGCATTCGCATATCCGGTCCATGGCCCCGCGCCGCCGATCGCGCCCACGTCGCTCCATGATGCGACCGCGCTGCACGACGTCGTCATCACCCCGTACTGCAGCTTGAATGCCTGCGTTGATGTCGGGAGCACCGCGCCGCCGAGCGTCACCGCCATGCGAAGACGCAGCACGCTTCCGTTCGTCGGAGGAGAATCCGCGGCCGTGATCGCCATATTCTCCCCGAGCGTCGACGTGCCCGCGGGCCACGCCGCGGTCGGCGTGAGCGCGTTCGCATTCGTATACCACCGGTAATAGTTCTCTGCGAACGTGGAGCTCGCGGCGATCACGCTTATCTGAGGATAGACAGTATACGTACCGATCGACGCCCCGTTGTTCGTCGCTTGAAAGTAATATGTCTGCCCGAAGGAAGCGCCCTCCGTCGCCTGGATGTTCCATTCGAGCTCCGTGAATTGATTCGTGTTGAGCGTGATCACCGGCGCAGGGGTCGTGCTTTCCAGCATGAAGCCGCTCACGAATGCCGCTGCCGCCGGAGTGAGAAGATTGTGGGTCGGATCAAGATCTGCGAAATATCCCGATGGACATTCGCGGAACGCCGCGGCGATCGTAGAACAGGTGGGGTCGACGGGCACGGGGGTCCACGGCCCCGCCGTGGAGGTCGCATATTCCAGACGGAACGCCGCGCTTGCCGCAACATTCCCGTTATTGGAAAATTCCATGCGCAGCCGCACGCTCGTGTCCTCTGTCGTGCTCGTCGGGGTCGTTTCCGCGGCGCGCCATGTCGCCGAGGGAACCGTGTCCACCTCGGGGTAGTTCACGTAGCCGTCAAGTGAGGCCCCTGCGCCGGTCATCATGCGGAAACAATATGCCGCACCGGAGGATGCATCGTTGTCCTGCACGACGAAATCCCATTCGCCCGCCCCGTTCGCGGGAATGGGGTTCGGGTTCGTCGGCGAGGGATTCTGCTCCACGTACGATTCGGGGACGGTGGAGCTCGCGAGGAGCGTTGCGGCGAGCGTCGTACCGTTCGTCGTGCCCGCATTGCTGTAGCCGCGCCACGGCACGGACGATCCTGATGCTCCGACATCCGCAAAATTCGCCGATGGCACTCCGCTGCACGATGCCGCGGTTCCTTTGGGTGCATATTGCAGCTTGAACGATTGCGTGGAACTCGGGAATGCCGCGCCGCCCACCGCGATATTCATCACGATCCTCACCGCCCCTCCCGAGACGGTTCCTGTCGCCGCAACGTCCGGCGCGGCGAGCGAGGATGTTGGTTGGACCGCGTCGGCATTTTTGTATATCTGGAAATCCTGCTGAGTGAGCGTGGCCGAGGGCATTGCGGTGAACCCCCCAAGCCCCACCCCCGTCGCAGGTCCCACGGTGCCCGCCGCAACCGTGACGTTCGCCGAGGGATTCGCGATCGTAAGCTCGAAGGTCTGGCCTCCGGGAGAGGAGGATGCGATATCCACTTTTGCATAGATGCAGACGTTCGCGGTACCCACGGGCATGGTGCCCGTCACGGTCGCTTGTTCCGATGCATTGAATGAGCCTCCTGTTGCGTTGAAGAGGGTCGCTCCCGCAGGGATGCTCGAGGTGGCGCAGGTGGTCGACGCCTGATAATAGAGGGCGAGGTTCCCGAGGTATGCGTTCGCGTTCAGGGTGCCCGAGGCGGTCACTGCGATCTGCGTGACGTTCGTGGAACCGGAATCCCTCGCCATCGTGAATGCGCCGCCGGTGTAGAAGCCGGCTGCGGGGACGGTCGTCGTCGCGAACTGGGATCCCGTCGCTCCCACCGCGACCGAGGCGGGGGCATAGGTGATGACGATGATGCCCTGGGTGCCTGCGGCGCCGGCGCCCGCGACGCACCCGGCATTCGCGCATCCTCCTCCGCCGCCTCCACCCGCACCCCGTACACCCGCAACGCCGCCGCCCGCACCCGCATTCGTTTTGAAATTCGCACCTCCTCCTCCGCCGCCTCCTCCACCGGACCCGTATGTGGTCCACTCTGTGCCGGCTGTTCCGGTGCTGCCCACGACAGTGGTACGGCCGCCGGTCCCTCCTCCTCCGCCTGCACCGCCAAAAGTACCATCGCCCTGCCCGCCCGTG
>DAIEHA010000008.1 GCA_027355945.1 Candidatus Parcubacteria bacterium
CTTGGTATCCGTACTTCGGTACTCGCGGGCCTTCGGCACTATTCGGCCTGGCACGCTGGGATGGCGGAACTGGCAGACGCACTGGCTTCAGGTGCCAGCGATCGCAAGATCATAGGAGTTCGACTCTCCTTCCCAGCACCAATCAACGTCCTTTCGAATCACAATCCATGCCAGATTGCATTTTTTGCAAGATCGCGGCGCACGAGATCCCTTCCCATATCGTAAGGGAGGACGAGCAGTTCATCGTGATCGCCGACATCAAACCGGTCAATCCGGGCCATCTTTTGATAATCCCCAAAGACCATGTCGAGGTCGTGTTCGCAATGGATGACGCGCGCTACGCCGAGGCGTTCGCCATCGCAAAGCGGCTCTCCGATCCCCTCCGGCGCGCCACGGACGCCGCGAAGATCGGGATTGCCGTCGAAGGATTCGGGGTGGATCACGCCCATATCCATCTGATCCCCCTTCACGGTCCGCACGAACTGAATCCAGACCGCGCGCAGCCCGCGGACCAGGAAGACCTTGCGGCAATGGTGGAGAAAATAAAGAAAGAAATGACAGTGAAACACGCAGAATAATCAACAATAAACAAAGAATAATCAATTACATTCATGCCAATAAAGAAAAACGAACATCAGACAGGAGACGCGCCGCGAAACGAAGATCGTCCGCGCACGCGTCCCACACCGCCCCCGATCAGGCCCCGTCCCGCACACGCGAACGCGCCTCGGGACGACCGGCGCCGCCATGGCAGTCCGCGCCCCCAGGGGAACGGCGGCCGCGGCGGCATGCCTCCCTCGCGCGACGCGGGGGTCCATTCCCATCGCAACAAGATGGGGCCGCACACAATGGTCGCGCCCGATGCGCGCGCCAAATCGAATCCCGACGCAGTCCGGCTCGTGCCGCTCGGCGGCCTCGAAGAGGTCGGACGCAACTGCTCCTTCTTCGAATACAAGAACGAGATCGTGATCGTCGATGTAGGCCTGCAGTTCCCCGAAGAGGAGACGCCGGGCATCGACTACATCATCCCGAACACGCAGTACCTCGAGAAGCATAAGGATAAGATCCAAGCGATCATCCTCACTCACGGCCACTATGACCACATCGGCGGCCTGCCCCACGTCCTCGGACGGCTGGGCAATCCCCCGATCTACGCGACCTCGATCACGAAGGCGATCATCGAAAAGCGCCAGGAGGATTTCCCGAATGCGCCCAAGATGAACGTGCAGATCGTGAAGAACGGGATGGAGCTCAAACTCTCCCAGAACTTCACCGCGCTCTTCTTCGGCGTGCCGCACACGATCCCGGAGACGACCGGCGTGATGCTCAAGACCCCGATCGGCAACATCGTGCACTTCGCGGATTTCCGCCTCGACTATGACGACGAGGGCAATCCTCACGGCCTCGATGAATTCGAGAAGCTCGGCAAGATGGGCGTCCATACGTTCATGGTGGATTCAACCGCCGCCGAACGACCGGGACATTCCGTTTCGGAAAAGACCGTCGAAAAGAACCTCGAGGAGATCTTCCGGAAGGCGGAGGGACGCATCGTGGTCGCCACATTCGCATCGCTCATCACGCGCATCGCGGAGATCATGAAGATCGCGGAAAGGCTCGGACGCAAGGTGGCGCTCAACGGCTACTCCATGAAGACGAACATCCAGATCGCGCAATCGCTCGGGTTCGTCAAGGTGCGTCCCGATACCATGATCCCCATCGAAGAGGTGAACAAGCTCAAAGATAACAAGGTGATGATCCTTTCGACGGGCGCCCAGGGCGAATCGAACGCGGGGCTCATGAAGATCATCAACGGCGAACACCGCCACATCAAGATCAAGAAAGGCGATACCTTCGTGCTCTCCTCGTCCGTCATCCCCGGCAACGAGCGCAGCGTGCAGACGGTGAAGGACAATCTCGCCCGCCAAGGCGCGATCGTCTTCCATTCCGCACTCGTCGATATCCATTCCTCCGGCCATGCACCGAAGGACGACATCAAGATCGTGATCGAGCTCCTCAAACCGAAGTTCCTCATGCCCGTGCACGGATATTACTTCATGCGCGCCGCGAACGGCCAGACCGCCCGCGAGGCAGGCGTCCTCCCGGACAATGTCCGCCTCATGGACAACGGGCAGGTTGCCGAGCTCACTAAGGACGACTTCACCATCACGAAAGAGGAGGTTCCCGCCTACTATGTCATGGTGGACGGACTCGGCGTGGGCGACGTGGAGGAGATGGTGCTCCGCGACCGCCGCACTCTCGCAGCTGAAGGGATGATCGTGATCATCCTTACGACGGATCGCGACAAGGGTAGGCTCCTCAAGAACCCGGATATCATCTCGCGTGGGTTCATCTATCTCAAAGAGAACCAGGAGATCCTTGAGGAGATCAGGAAGCGCATCCGTTCGCTCCTCCAGCGCATCCCGAACTACCGCGAGGTGGAAGCGGATTACATCAAGACGCTCGTGCGCGACCAGGTGGGACAGTACCTCTACACCAAGACGAAGCGCCGACCGATGATCCTGCCGGTCATCATCGAGGTATAGGTTCACCCAGGGAGAGGCCTTTGAAGGAGCACTATGCGCCGACAGAGACCCCTCCCTTTCTTTCTTCCCCCGGATCCCCCGATCCATGGGATCGGACCGGCATGCTATAATCGAATCATGAAACCCGTCCTCGTATCCGGCATCCAACCGACCGGAAAGCTCCATATCGGCAACTATCTCGGCGCGCTCAAGAATTTCGTCGACCTCCAGGATTCCGGCGAATATCGATGCCATTTCTTCATCGCCGATCTCCATTCGATGACGGAGCCGTTCGATCCCAAAGATAAGCGCCTGCAGGTGCTCGAGCTCTGCGCCGACTATCTCGCCGCGGGCCTCGATCCCGCGCAATCGGTGCTTTTCGTGCAATCGGAGGTTCCCGCGCACAGCGAGTTCGCATGGATCCTCAATACGATCACGCCCGTGGGTGAGCTCCAGCGCATGACGCAGTTCAAGGATAAATCGCTCCGCCAGGAGGAGCACATCAATGCGGGGCTCTTCACGTATCCCGTGCTCATGGCAGCCGACATCCTCCTCTATGACGCGCGCACGGTGCCGGTGGGTGACGATCAGCTCCAGCACCTCGAGCTCACGAGAACGCTCGTACGCAAGTTCAATGCAAAGTTCGGCAACACATTCGTCGAACCGAAAGGCCTGCTTACCAGGACCCCGCGCGTCATGTCGCTCAAGGACCCCCTGAAGAAGATGTCGAAGTCGCAGCCTGACGGATGCATCTTCCTCGATGACGAACCCGAGGCGATCAAAGCGAAAGTGTCGCGTGCAGTGACGGACTCCGAGACGACCATCGCCTACGATCCCGATCGCCGTCCCGGCCTCGCAAACCTCCTCGAGATCTATTCCGCACTCACCCACCTCGAACCGAAAGCGGTCGCCGCGGAATTCGCCGGCGAGAGCTATGCCGAACTCAAGCGAGCGCTGACCTCGCTCGTCGCGGAGCACTTCGCCGGATTCCGCGCGAAGAAGAAGGAACTGCTCGCATCCCCCGATACGATCGCGAAGATATTCGCCGCAGGATCGAAGACCGCCGCAGCGACCGCCAATGCCACCATGGCAGAAATAAAAAGAAAGACCGGCCTTTCGGGCTAGTCCTTCTTTTTCTTTCTTTTTCTTTCTTTCTCTTTCTTTCCCCTCCCCTCCCCGACCCCGCTTTGGCGGGGTCTTTCCTATATCTTGCGAAGCCCTATCCACGTTTCCTGCCCTTCGATCTTCCCGATTTCCTCCGCAATGCATTTTTCCGAACGCTTCATCTCCGCACGGGAGGCACCCACCTCCTTGATGAACGCGCGTTCGCTGCGCGCCACGGCTTGCGCTACATCCGGCGGAAGGGCCATCATCGCCACGATCCGGTCCTTCGGGGAAAGTCCCGCCTTCTGCCTGAGTTCCTGGAACATGCGTACCACCTCGCGGAAGAGGCCTTCCTCCCGAAGCGCAGGCGTGATCGCCGTATCAAGGGAAAGTTTCTTTGCCTTCGGGTTCACGATCACCTTCTTCACATTCACCTCCTCGGCGAGGATCGCCTCGAGGTCCTTCCCGATGCGCGCGCCCACCGTGACGGATGCGAGCGGTTGACGCACCTTGATCCCTGCTTCCGCCCGTTTTGCGAGACCCGCGGCGGCGAATCCGCGCACCACCTCCATCTCCTCTATACGCTTCCGCTCCGCAGCGGAAATCGCCTTGGGTGCCTTGGGCCACGCATCGAGATGCACCGATTCCTGCGCGCCTCCGAGCGCACCGTAAAGTCCCTCTGAGAAGAACGGCGTGAATGGCGCCATCATGGTGACGATGGAAAGGAGTGCGTGGCGCAGCATGGCGGACGCCGCGTTGCGGTCCGCGGCGCTCTGCGGTTTCTGGAGCCGCCGGCGCGAACGGCGAATGTACCATCGCGAAAGGTCGTCCACGAACGCATCGATCTCGAGCGCCGCTTCGCGGATCTCATAATGATCGAGTTTCGCCGTCACGGATGATGCCGTGGCGCGGAGGCGCGCGAGGATCCAGCGATCGAGCGCGGTCGCCGGCTTCGCCTTCCCGGAAAGGATTGCGGGGGAAAGCGTGGCGGCCCGATCGGCATACGTACGCCAGAAGACGAATGAGTTGTATACGATGAGATGCGTGCGGCGGAACGCCTTTGCGATCTCCCCCTCGTCGAAGTTCTTCGGTTCGCCAAGCGGGGATCCGGTGAAGAAATACCAGCGAAGCGCGTCCACACCATACTTGTCGATCACCGCGAACGGCTCCACGATATTCCCTTTCGATTTCGACATCTTCTGTCCGAACTTATCATTGATGAGCCCGAGCGCCACCACATTCTTATATGGAACGCCGTAGCCCAACGCGGTCGCGATCGCCATGAGCGTATAGAACCATCCCCGGGTCTGATCCATCCCCTCCGCGATATAATCGGCGGGATACGGGATCCCTTTCGGCAGCATCTTCTTCGTCCGCGCGCCCCGAGGAGCATCCTTACCTCCCCCTTGAGCAAACGGGAAATGCACCTGCCCGTAGGGCATCGCACCGGAGTCATACCACACATCCGCAACCTCAGGCACGCGATGCATGGTCCCTTTGGCGCACTGGGCGCAGGGAAACGCGAGATCGTCCGCGAAAGGACGATGAAGGTCCACCTCGCCGGTATCGTTGCGCGGTATCTTCATCACTCTGAGCGGCATCACTTCCGCAAACCCTATGAATCCCTTCTTTTTCTGCCACACCTGATCGATCTCCTCGATGGCCCGCTTCTCGCTCCATCCTTCCGCCGCATGGAATAGCATCCATGCGGGATATTCGTGGGTGATGATGAGGATGTTCTTTCCTTCATACTTCGCCTCGCACTCCTCCATGAATTTCCAGACGCGGGCGCGCACATCCCGCAGCGACTCCCCTTCCTCCGGACGCCTCTTGAAACGGTCATCGTACGTCGGGAACGCCTTGCCGTAGCTCTCATCCCGGAGCCCCCAGAACGAGGGCCCGAGATGGATCTCCTCGATGCGACGGTCCGCGATGCAGTCCTCTTTCGGGATCCCGAGTTCCTTTGCCGCAATCTCCGCGGTCTGAGAGGTGCGCGTGATGTCCGAATGGATGAGGAGATCGATCTTCTTCCTCTTTTTTGCGAGTGCGGCGGCGAACGCCTTCGCGGAGCGTTCCGCCTGTCGCTTGCCGCGGGCGGTGAGCTCAAGATACTTCCGCTCCCCGGAATCGATCATGTCGAACACGTTGCTCTCGGCCTCGCCGTGGCGCATCACCCAGTACGTGTTCCGCGCGCCCCCTGCATGCCGGTCGAGCTCATCAAGGCTTCCCACGACCTCCGTATGCCCGCACCCGCGGCATTCCCATATGGGAAGCGGCGCGCCCCAGTATCGCTCGCGCGAAAGATTCCAATCCTTCGCTTCTTTCAGCCATTCGCCGAAGCGCCCGTCCTTCACATGCGACGGCTGCCATCCCACCTCGCGGTTGTTCTTCCTGAGCTCGGCGCGGAGCTTCGCCATCGCAATGAACCACGAAGATCGCGCGTAATAGAGGATCGGCGTCCCGCAGCGCCAACAGAACGGATATTCGTGCACATAGGACTCCGTCCGAAGGAAATTCCCATGCTCGTTGAGATGCGCGAATATCGCCTTCTCGGTCTCCTTCGCTTTCACGTACATTCCCGTAAACCCGGCGACGTCCTTCGTGAATTTCCCCTCCTCGTTCACCGTATGGCGTTCGGGAAGCCCCTCCTTCTTGCCGAGCGCATAATCGTCCTCGCCGTACATCACGGCGGTGTGTACCACGCCCGTACCGTCGGTCGTCGTCACGAATGATGCAGGATAGATCCGATATGACCGCGGACCGGCGAGCGGCGGGACCTCGAACAGCGGCTCGTATTCGAGCCCCACGAGATCACGCCCCTTCACGGTCCCCACGATCTCCGGCGCCTCCTCTCCGAACACCGCACCGACGCGTTCCGTCGCGAGGATATATATCTCTTTGGTGCCTTTCGGACGGACCATCCGATACTCGATTGCTTCGCCGACCGCGAGCGCCACATTGCCCGGCAGCGTCCACGGCGTCGTCGTCCACGAAAGGATATAGGTATGCGCATCCGATGCGGGCCCTTCCCCGATCTTCTGTCCCGGCCTCACCCTGAACTTCACATACACCGATTCATCGCTCACCTCCTTGTATCCCTGCGCGAGCTCGTGCGAGGAAAGCGCCGTACCGCAGCGCGTGCACCATGGCACCACTTTGTGTCCTTTATAGAGAAGGCCGCGCGCCGCGATCTGGGACATCGTCCACCAGATCGATTCGATATACTCCGGGGCGTACGTCACGTACGCGTTTTTGAGATCGAGCCAATAACCGATGCGGCGCGTCATCCTCTCCCATTCATCCTTGTAGATCCATACCTGCTCCTTTGCGGCCTCGTTGAACCGCTTCACCCCATACTGCTCGATGTCCTTTTTCGTCTTGAACCCGAGCGCCTTCTCCGCAGCCATCTCCACGGGGAGCCCGTGCGTGTCCCACCCTGCCCTGCGCGGCACCCGATATCCCTGCATCGTCTTATAGCGCAGGATGACGTCCTTCACCACGCGCGAAAGCACGTGATGGATCCCCGGCTTGCCGTTCGCATACGGAGGCCCTTCGTAGAACACGAACTCCTTTGCCGACCCTTTTTTTACGAGCGAGCGCTCGAACACATGGCGCTCCTCCCAAAACGAAAGCACCTTCTCTTCGGTCCCCGGAAGATCAAACTCCCCTCCTATGAAATCAGGCGCTTTGCGGGATGCGCGCCCGCGATGCGATCGTGTGGACATTACCCCTAAAAATACCAGATTTTCCCTTATTTTTCCATATAAACGAATAAAAAAGCCCTGCACGATGGAACACGTGCAGGGCATATCCCTTTTTTGAGGTCCTTTCATTCCGGCACGAAGAACGTCCCTTCCCGGGAAAGCACCTTCTCGATCACCCCGGCAGGGATCGTCGCCGTGTGAACCTTCCCTTCGAGGGTCTTTCCGGTAAGCATCACCGATATTGAGGGCCTCAGCCCGAACGCCTTCCTTACGATACGGAAGAAGATCGGCGGACGGACCCTCGCCTTCCATCCTTCGTTCACGATGAGCGATCTCCCGCATTGCGGAAGGAACGCGCTATCGGGTACGGAGATCCCGGCAATGCAGCAGATCCCCGGCGCCGAACGATCCGGATCCTCGCGAAGGCGGATCTCTTTGGTCGCCATCTCTATCCTTCTCGATGCCATATTCCCCTCCGCGGTCGCGCATACCGGCAACCGCTGTCTGCAAAGAAGGATATCCGCCTGACTATATTTTTTCAAGCACCCCCATGCCGAGAAGGCCGAGCCCCGTACGGAGAACCTCCGCCGCATCCGCGGCAAGCCCCAGGCGCGCGGCGCGCCGGACGGCATCCTCATCCTTGAGGACGGGCGTTGTCTCATAGAACTTGTTCGCCGCAACGGCGAGACGATAGCAATATGCCGCGATGACGCTCGGCGCAAGGCGCTCCGCGGCGCGCGCAACCGCATCGGGGAATTCGGCAAGACGGCGGATGAGCGCGCGCTCCGCATCATTCCCGAGAAGAGCGACCCCGTCCGCACGTCCCTCGGTTCCGGTTCCATTTCCGGTACCAGTACCCATGCTGCCGCGCTCCATGGACACGTCCTTTCCGAGCCCCGCCTCGTCGGCCTTGCGGAGGATGCTCCGCAGACGCGCATACGCATAGTGGAGATACGGCCCCGCATCCCCTTCGAACGAAAGCGATTTCTCGAAATCGAACACGATATCCTGCCCGGGATTCTGCTTGAGGATGGAATACTTTATGGCGCCCACGGCGATCGTCTCCGTCGCCATCGCGCGCTCGCCATCATCAAGCGCGCTCCGCGCGCTCACTTTCTCTGCAAGACGCTCCTTCACCTGATCGAAAAGGTCCTCGGCCGTAACCACGTCCCCGGTGCGCGACGACATCTTCCCGGTCGGCAGTCGCAGCATGCCGTGCGGCATATGCCGCGTCCGCGCGGCGACCTCCGGAGGCAAGACCTGCGCCATCGCCCTCAGAAGCACTTTGAAATATTCCACGATCTCGTTCCCCGTCACCACGACAGAGAGATCGAGCGGATATTCCTCGAACTTCTTCCTGTTGAGCGCAAGCTCCTTCGCCTCATAGGTGGGGAGGCCCCGCGAGTTCACGAACACGCGTGTGTGAAGCCCGTATTCCTCCCCGGGAAACACGATCGCTCCCTCGCTCTTCGCGAATATACCCTTCTCAAGCCCCTCTTCCACCGCATCGAGTCCAGGCGCCGCCATCTCGCTTTCAAAATAATAGCGGTCGAACTTCGTCCCAAGGCGTGCGTAGACCGTCTCGAAATATTCGAGGCTCCATGCGCGCCCCGTGGCATAGAGACGGTTCACATTCGCATCGTCCTTCGCATAGATCCTCTCGTTCAGCACGTCGATCTCGCCGCGGGATTGCAGATCATCCTCGTACGCGCGCGCGCCGTACGCATAGGCCTCCCCAAGGAAGGCCATCTTGAGGCCGATACCGTCGTTCGCCTCCGGCATCACCTTTCCGATCCGCTCCATCCCCCATACCGCCTTCGCCACATGAAGACCCACGTCTCCCTGATAGTTCGCACACACCACCTTTGCGCCCGTCGCAGCATAGAGCCGCGAGAACGACTCGCCGATCGTGTTGCTCATGAGATGCCCTATGTGGAAAAGTTTGAATGGATTCGGATCGGTGAACTCCACCATGACCGTCCTTCCCTCCATTGCGGTATTCGTCCCATACATGCGCCCTCCCGCCGCGCCGCGCCGCACGGCTTCCGCGATCGCCGCATATTCCGCGCGCCATGCATCCATGCTCGCCCAGAAATTCACGAATCCCGGCGCCGCGGCCTCCACCTTCTCGAAGAATCCTGCAGGCGCCGCGGCGCGGACCTTCTCTGCGATCTCCTCCGCAAGGGCCATCGGGGCCATACCGCGTCCTTTTGCGACCCGCATCGCGGCATTCGTCGAAAAATGTCCCTGCACCTCCGGTTCATCGGGCACGGATACCTCCACTGGCGCATCCGCTCCCCCGCCGCCGAGGGCGGCGGCCACGAGCGCCGCAATCTTTGCATTCATGGACAACTCCATTATTTTTTGATATAACGCAGGCAGGGAGCCGGCAGGATGATCTTGCGGAGGCAGCGATCTTCCTCCTCGTCATCCGAGGATGGATGCCTCTTGCGCCTTGCCGCTCCCCTTTTGTTCCCTTGAGGATACCTTAAAAATGATGGCTTCACAACAATAAAAAGCCCTCCCTCGAGGGCTTTTCGTCTATAATTTACCTATGGAACATCCTTCGCCGACCATCGCAGAGAATCGCCGCGCACGTTTCGATTATGAGATACGGGAATCATTCGAGGCGGGCATCGAGCTTGCAGGCTTCGAGGTGAAAAGCGCGAAGGCGGGTGCGTTCCAGATCGCAGGATCCCATGTGCTCGTGCGCGGCGGCGAAGCGTGGCTCGTGAACGCGCACATCCCTCCGTATCAGCCCGCAAACACGCCCTCCGATTACGAAGAGGACCACGCCCGCCGCCTGCTCCTTGCGCGCAGCGAGATCATGCGCCTCAACGGTATCCTCAGGGATAAAAGCATGCACGCCATCCCGCTCCGCGCCTATCTGAAGCACAACCTCATCAAGCTGGAGCTCGGCGTCGCGCGCGCGCGCCGCAAGTCCGACAAGCGCGAGGCCCTCAAAGAAAAGACCTCCCGGCGCGAAATGCGGGAGGCCCGGTGATCTCCAAGGAAAGGAGATCCTTTATCCTTTGCTGCGTATTCCTCTATTTCTTCGTTCCCGTGGCGTTCGCTGATCCCGCAGCGGAAAGTGCCTGGTCGAGCACCGTCTGGAACCCGGCGTAGCTCGTAGGATTCGGTATCTGCTGGAGGTTCACGAAGAACGTCGGCGTGTGGTTGATGAGCGCCTGGTCGCCGCCTGCGATATCATTCTGGATCTTCGAAGATACCTGCGACGAGCTCATATCGGCATCGAACTGCGTCACATCGAGGCCGAGCGACTTCGCATATCCATCAAAATACTGCGAAAGCACCTGTGCCGGCGTGAGGGTTGTGTTGAGCGACCACTCCGACTGCTTGGCATACAGGAGATCGTGCATCGCCCAATATTTCGCCGGACCGCCCAGCATACCTGCGGCCTCCGCTGCCTGCGCGCTCACCATCGCGAACGGATGGATGGAGGTGAGCGGATAGTTCCTGAACACGAAGAGTATGCTGCTGCTCATATTCTGTATCACCTGCTGTACGAGCGGCTGATATTCGCCGCATGCGGGACATTCGAAATCGCCGTATTCGATAAGGGACACTTTGGCATTCGGATTCCCGAGCACGTGATCCGTCGATACGATCGCGGACGCGGTCGAGGACACGAACCCATTGCTGTTCACGGCTGCGCTCCCGGCACCCGAATTCGCCGACATCGCTCCCGCGATTATCACTCCTATCGTCACGAGTACGATGAACCCCACGATGAACCACGCGGTCGTCCTATTGTATCCGGAATTGTTATTGGCCATGCCGTTATCATACTACAACCCGCAAATCAAAAAAAGACCGTGAAATCCCCTCTAGAATCGGGATTTTCACGGTCATGTATGAATCGTCTACTTTCCGCCGCCGAAGATCAGCTCCTCGGGAAGGGTCGCCGTAGGCAGATAGAATGCCTCCATCGGGAACTCATCCATCCTATCGCCGACGTACTGGCTCGCCTCGTCGTGAATGACGAAGAGGACGCGCCGGTCGTGAAGGAGCTTCGCATCCTTCCTGCGCAGCTGTTCGAGATAGAGGCATGTCGCCACGTACGCCGCTCCGCCGCTCGGGGCTGCGTTCGAGTCGATCTCCCAGCTTATCCAAGGGGCGGTAAGGAATGACGGGCTGCGGGAAACCTTGATGATGGCATCGGCGGCCTCCCTCCAGGGATGCCGTACGAACGCCATCTTCTTCTCATCCCTCATCCCCGGAACCTCGACGCCATCGGCGCACATCGCGCCGATGATGTTCGGTTTCTTCTCAAGGCGCGCATGAAGCCCCCGGCGAAGACCGATCATCGTGGAACCCGTCCCCACAGGAACGACGATATCATCGAACTCGCCGAACTGCTCGACGATATTCTCCGATGCCCATCCTTCGTAGTGGGTATAGGCATAAGGGGTTGCATACTGGTCGGGGTTCACGGTGCTATTGGCACCGATGTTCCACCCCTTCCCGTTCCATCCCCCCCCTCCCATGTCGCGCGCAAGCTGGATGGCATTGCTCTTCCTGCCAGGCTCGATCCTGTCCGCGCCGCCGAACCGGACGATCCCCTTCTTCGCCCCCGGAACATCGTCCCGGATGAGGAAGGTGAACTGATCCCGGCGGAGGCCCCGCGACTTCGCCCGTGCAAGGTACATTTCCGCCATCCGTCCGGAGCTCGCTTCCGCATAGTTCACGTCGCTCCGAAGCAGGCCGTGCGCATCAAGGCCATCCAGGATCCCCTCGGCTGCAGGAAGCTTGAGCGTGCGCCATGAAAGCGCACATCCCGCCACCGCCGCCATTTCGACCCCGTACTTTGCGAAGAAGTTCACCCGCTCATCCTTTATGGGGATCACGGGCAAACGCTCTTTTTTCCAATCAGAGATAGGGTACATGTTTCCTCCGTCCCGTTCCTTGGTGATCATCACGGGAACTATCCCCAGTGTAGTGCCCTGTCGTCCGTCAAGTCAAGAAAAACGCCCGTCACGCCTTCTTTCTCACGATGCAAAACGGCGTCATCTCGTCCGATTGCCCGAGAGGATTATCCCTGAAGAGCTTTCCAATGAATTCCTCCGATATGGCGCGCGTGGATTTGCCGAGCGAGAACGCACCGCGATAGTTCGCATCGAGGATCACCGTCTCGCATCCCCCCAGCGCCTCCCGGATCCGTTTCGCGGCGCGGTCCGTGGCGTTCGGCGCAAGCTTCACGGAATGCGCGTACTCCAGGATGAGGAACGACATCGGACAATCGATCGATTTCGCCCTCTTGCCGCAGATGCGGTAGAACATGCCCTTGATGCCGAACGGACGGGTCACCGCCGAGATCGCGGCCGCAAAGAGCACGCGCAGATATCCCGCTTCCTCAATGAACGCCTGCATGGCGATCGCCGTCCCGTGTCCGAAGCCGTGGAAATCCGTGGTGCCGTAATAATTCCCCACACTGCGGCCGAGAAGCTTTGCGAGGCGCGACGGCACTATCGTCCCCATGTCCACCACGCGACCCTGGGTGATCGTGAGCGCTTTCTCGCTCACGTACACCGTGTCGCCGGGCCTTACGTACGGCTTCACGTATTCCTCGATAAGAGGAAGGATATCGGTGTCCTTCGCCGTGATGACGCGCGTCTTCACGGGAAGCCTCTCATAGATCGCGCCATCCACATCGATCTCGATCTGCTTGCCGGGATTCGGTGCGAAGTCCCCGGAGGGCCTCCTCTCTTTGAGCGCGACCGCATCATCCTCGAACGAGACCTTCTCGCCGCGGAAAAGCGCAAAGAGCTTTTCCGCCGCGGCCCTGATGACCGCGGGATCCTGCTTCATCTTTGCGCGGGAACGGAGGAGCTCCGTTGCTTCCATCCAGAGGATGTGTGCCTCATCGATGCGTTCGGGCGTGAACGACGCTTCGGCGGCATCGGATGCCCTCACCGTTGCGCCGCCGTCTTCGCGGGGCGCATATTCGATCACGAGGCCCGTCTCATTTACAACCTCATCATACTTTTGCGTATCTTCCTTCTTTCCTGATTTTTCCATGATGGTTGCATCATACCACGCCTCTCCGCTTTGCGTCCTGCCCCGTGCGATGATCCCAAAAAACAATTGACTTACCTATTATCTTTGTGTATAAATAGCGAAGGAGATACCACCATCATGTCAAAAATACCCCCCACCGCGCTGATCGAAGCCTGCATGGCCAAGATCCACCGTGCCACCGTCACCGAGGCCGACCTCAATTATGTCGGATCGATCACCATCGATGAGGATATCATTGATGCCGCAGGGATGCTTCCTTTCCAATACGTGAACATCACGAACGTATCGAATGGCGTCTTCTGGCGGACATACGTGATGCCCGGCAAGCGGGGCAACGGCGACATCTGCCTCAATGGGCCTCCGGCTCGTCACTTCCAGAAGGGCGACAAGATCATCGTCCTCGCGGAGACCTGGGTCACCCAGGAACAGATGAAGGATGTCGAACCAACCGTCGTCTTCGTGGACGACAAGAACAAGATCACGGAGGTCAAACACCACCGCGCCATCCCCCATCCAAGGGCCTAGAAGACCCCATCGATCGCGCCTTCGGGAACGCCCCTACGCCGCTGCGGAATCCTCCGCAGCGGCATTTATTTTCCCTTTGGCGAGAAGCGGGTAGACATCAAGGAGCGCAATGAGAAGTCCAAGAGCAAGCGGCCCAAGGAGGACCCCCAGGGGGCCGAACACCGATATGCCGCCTACCACGCTGAAGAGCACGAATAGCGGATGGATATCCGCCTTCCGTCCGATGAGCCGCGGACGCAGATAATTCTCCATGAAAAGCCCCACCATGCCGATCCATATGAAAAGTCCCAAAGCCTCGACGTAATGGCGCCCTGCGGCGAGCGCGATCATGCCGGGTACGACCACGAGATACGTGCCGAACATCGGGATGAATGATGCGAACGCGGTCAGGGATCCCCAGAATACCCCGTTCGGAAGACCGAACATGAAGAACCCGAGCCCTCCGCCGATGCCGTACAGCACCGCGATGAGGAGCGAGCCGCGGATGATCGAGTCCATGACCCGATGGAGACGGGCGATGAACCGCGCGGTCTCGTCCCGGGAAAGCGGACTCCTCTCGAGGACCGCCTCGCGCAACCGGTCGCCATCCCTCAGAAAATAAAACAGTGCGAAGAACGACAGCAGCATGGCGAAAAGCACCGATGCGATCCCCGAGAACACCGAACCGAGGCTCCCCATCACCCAGCCGAAGAACTGTTGCAGATATGCGCTCAGATCGGCGCCGAGCATGGGATTCGCGGCGGCAAGCCGCAAATCGAGGGATCGTATCCCGGGGATCCCCTGTCCCGATGCAAGCGCTCCATAAAAGGACGATGCCTCATTGAATATCTGCCACCCGATGAACGCGAGCGGCGTGAGCACGACGAGAAGTGTGAGAAGCACGACGAGAAGCGCCGCACCATCCCTGTCGTTCGGCATCTTCTTCACTATCCTCTCATAAAGCGGCTGGAAAAGGACTGCGAACGTCACGCCAAGCACGATGGCGTTGATCTCCGGGAGGAAGATAAGCCCCACAAGCAACGCTGCAA
Organism: Candidatus Parcubacteria bacterium; assembly: GCA_027355945.1. GTDB lineage: Bacteria > Patescibacteriota > Minisyncoccia > UBA6257 > 2-01-FULL-56-20 > JAKAGE01. Next base: position 14,923 of record DAIEHA010000008.1, read on the forward strand.
GGACGATCGCACCGAGGAATATATAGCTTTCGATCCTCTCGCGTTCCATCATTTTTTATTGTACGGCATCCGCACCGTCCCCTTTGCGTGCGGCATCGGCGCCGCGCGCCGCGCGCGCCCGATCACTGAAGAAGAACAGATAAAGGATCTCGAGGATGCCGAGCGTGTTCATGATCATCAGGACCACGAACCACCATTTATGCTCCTCCCGCGCCGCTCTCCAGAGCGCAAGACCCTTCCAGACGAGCGTCCATACGATGACCGCAAGGAACAGAATCGTCCCTTTGCCCCCGGAAATGCCGAGCTGCCCCGTCCATGCCCCAAGTAATTGATCCATATTCCCATTGTAGCATATCGGGACCCCCGCATCTGGTATACTGAACCAAACCCCTTATGGCATTCCTCAAGAAGAATACGAAGAAATTGATCGATATTGCGGGCCCCGGCATCATCACCGGAGCGGCCGACGACGATCCGTCGGGAATCGCCACCTATTCCCAAACGGGCGCGCAGTTCGGATATGGCCAGCTCTGGACCGCGGCGTTCCTGCTCCCCTTCATGACGGCGATCCAGGAGGCGGTGGCGCGCATCGGAGCGGTGACCGGCAAGGGCATTGCGGCCGTCGTGAAGCAGCGTTATCGGAAAGAGGTGCTCTGGGGCGTGATCGCGCTCGTGCTCGTCGCGAACACCATCAACATCGGCGCCGACCTCGGGGCAATGGCGGCCGCGGCAAAGCTCGTCGTACCCGTCATCCCCTTCGGAGTCCTCACACTTCTCTTTACCGCAACCATCCTCACGCTCGAGATCTTCGTATCGTACAAAAAATACGCGCGCGTCCTCAAATGGCTTTCGCTTGCGCTGCTCGCCTATCCCCTCACCGCGCTTCTCGTAACAGAACCGTGGGGCGTGCTCCTTCACGCCACCTTCGTGCCGCACATCGAATTCAGCTTCGCATTCCTTTTCATCATCACGGGCGTCTTTGGCACGACGATATCGCCCTATATGTTCTTCTGGGAAGCCTCCGAGGAGGTCGAGGAGGAGGCGGCGCGGCACATGCTCCGCAAAGACGGCGCCCCCCGCATCACGCCGGCCTTCCTGCGCAAGATCCGCATCGATAATTTCTTGGGCATGCTCTCATCGGAGATCGCCACATGGTCCATCATCGTGGTGGGTGCCACGGTGCTCAATGCCCATGGTCTCACGGATATCCGCACAAGCGCCGATGCGGCGAAGGCGCTCGAACCCCTCGTCCGCACATTCCCTTACGCAGGGTTCTTCGCCAAACTCCTTTTCTCCATCGGCATCATCGGCCTCGGGCTTCTCGCCGTACCGGTCCTTTCCGCATCAGCCTCCTATGCCATCGCGGAAGCCATGGACTGGCGCGAAGGGCTCAATCTCAAGTTCAAACGCGCCCACGGATTCTACGGCGTGATCACCGTGGCCACGCTCATCGGCCTCACCATCAATTTCATCGGGATCGATCCCGTGAAAGCGCTCGTCTTCACTGCGGTGGCGAACGGGGTCGCCGCCGTGCCGCTCGTCTTCATCATCGCAAAGATCGCGGGCGACGAGCGCATCATGGGCGAGCATAAGAGCGGATGGCTTTCGCGCATCTTCGTATGGGCCACATTCGCCGTCATGGCTGCGGCCGCACTCGCGATGTTCGCCACGCTTTGACGCTCCCATTCCCGCCTTGCGAGATACGCCGCCGCCATACAGTTCTTGACACTTCTCTGTGAATGCCTTATTTTAAAACGCAGTTTCATCGTAACAGACGTATCAAGGCAAATCACTTTCGGGAGGATTCTCGTGAACGGAACCCCTAGCAAGCGTGGAAGGCAGATGCTTCCCACGGAAGTATTAACGACCCAACAGATTTCATTCCTTCTGATCCTTCAGAAGGAAGTCGATTCAGCCGCGAGCAACACGGAAAGGTCGGTTGCACAGAACCGCTATCTTTCCCACTTCACGAATTGCCTCCGGGCCGCATCAAGCCCTCGAGCGGTGCGCCAGCTCATGGAACTTCCTGCTCCAAGTGAACGCTTGGAGCGGCAGTTGCAGAACAAGCTGCACCAGCTTACGATCATCACCCCCATCGAATCCGACAGGCAGCAGCTTGGAGGAGGCTCGTCGCCCCTTCCTCAGCTTGCCTGAAGGCATATCACAAAGGCCGAGTCCCCCGCTCGGCCTTTTGCACGCCCTTTTTTCCTTTGTCCATCCCCTCCATCCCGCTTCCTCGCTGCTATGCATACCCGCGGATGCCTCTCCGCTGCGCCTTGAGGTGCGTCACCATCCGCTAAACGGATTCTCGCGTTCGAACTGGGACGATTCCGCCTGCGCCACGATGCGTACCATCATGCGGAGCGCCTCGAGCGGATGTTCACCGCTCGCCGTCTCATCGGAAAGCATCACGGCATCCGTGCCATCCCATACCGCATTCGCCACGTCGCTCACCTCGGCGCGCGTAGGCCGCGCATTGTGCACCATGGACATGAGCATCTGCGTCGCCGTAATGCTTCCCTTGCCGTGCCATCCCGCATGGCGAATGAGGTTCTTCTGGATGAACGGGAGCCTTTCCGGCGCGATCTCGATGCCGAGATCGCCGCGCGCGATCATGATCGCATCGGATGCAAGAATGATCTCGTCGATATTCTTGATCCCGAGCGCGGTCTCGATCTTCGCGATTATCCTCGCTTTCGGTCCCACGATCTTCCGGAGTGCCGCAACGTCCGCGGCGGTCTGTACGAAGGAGATCGCAAAGACCTTCACTCCGTGCTTGAGCGCGAATCTTACGTCCTTGATATCCTTCGCCGTGAGCCCGGCATTGGAAAGCTTGGTGTCGGGAAGGTTCACACCCTTCCGGGAATACAGCGTGCCGCCGCGCGCCACGCGGGCGACGATCCTCTGGCCGCTGATGCGCGTCACGACAAGCTCCATATCCCCGTTCGCAAGATAGATGAGCTCTCCCGGCCGCATATCCTTATGAAGGAGCGGGCTATCGATGAAAATGATGCGGCCATCGCTCTCGGCGTCGCCCTTCTTCGTGGAGAACGTGATGCTTTCCCCTTCCGTAAGGGTCCGCCCCTCGGACGGAAGCGCGCCCACCCGGATGCGGGGACCCTGCAGGTCCTGCATGATGGGGATCTTGCGGCCCGCTTTGCGCGCCGCGGCCTCGATCCTTTTCTTGTATTTGATGAAATTCTCCTCCGTGCAATGGGAGAAATTGACGCGGACGATGTCCATGCCCGCATTCACGAACTCGCGGACCATCTCCTCGGAATCGGATACCGGACCTATTGTTGCGATTATTTTGGTGCGCATGGCCCTCATTATACCGTCGTACGCCCGCGCTGTCGAGCACGGCGTAGCGCAGACTTTTTTCTTCTGTGAAAAAAATCTATACTATGCCCATGAACATAAAATCAATTCACGCGAGGCAGATTCTCGATTCCCGGGGCAACCCGACGGTGGAAGCGGACGTGGTCCTTGAGACCGGCGCAATGGGGCGCGCGGCAGTCCCTTCCGGCGCATCCACGGGCAGCCATGAGGCGATCGAGCTGCGCGACGGCGATCCGAAACTGTACGGCGGCAAAAGCGTCCTGAAGGCGGTGGCGAACGTGAACGGCGAGATCGCCGCCGCGGTCGCCGGCATGGATGGGGAGGATCAGAGCGCGCTCGATGCCAAGATGATCGCGCTCGACGGCACGCAGAACAAATCGCGCCTCGGCGCGAACGCGATCCTCGCCGTATCGCTCGCGACAGCGAAAGCCTCGGCGGCGGCGCACGGCATCCCTCTCTTCTCCCGCGTGCGCGCGCTCGGCCGCGCGGCGGGCATCGCGGACCTCTCCGACGACTCGGATGCGGCGCTGCGCCTCCCCGTGCCCATGATGAACATCGTGAACGGCGGCACACATGCGGCCGGCTCCACGGACATCCAGGAATTCATGATCGTACCTGTCGGAGCAGCGACGTTCGCTGACGCACTCCGGATGGGCGCGGATGTCTTCCATGCGCTCAAAAAAGTGCTCGCGGCAAAGGGCTACGGCACGACGGTCGGCGACGAAGGGGGCTATGCTCCTCACGTGACGGGGGGCAATGCGGAGGCGCTCGAACTCATCGCTGCCGCCATCTCCTCGGCAGGCTACACGCTCGGTGCAGACATCATGCTCGCGCTCGATGTCGCGGCATCCGAGCTCCGCGACCCCTCATTCGATAACGGCGCGGGCGGATACCGCCTCGCCACCGAGAACCGCTCGCTCTCGACGAACGACATGATCGCCTGGCTCAAGGCCCTCGCGGAAAAGTATCCCATCGTTTCCATCGAGGACGGGCTCGGCGAGGACGACTGGACGGGCTGGACATCGATGACCGCAGCGGGGGCCGCGCGCCAGCTCGTTGGCGACGACCTTCTCGTGACGAACACCGAATTCCTCGCGCGTGCGATCGCCGAAAAGGCGGGAAACGCAATCCTCATAAAACCGAACCAGATCGGCACGCTCAGCGAGACGATCGCCGCGATCAAAATGGCAAAGGACGCCGGCTGGCGGACCATCATCTCCCATCGCTCCGGCGAGACGGAGGATACGACGATCGCCCACCTCGCCGTCGGCCTCGGCGCGGGCCAGATCAAAACCGGCTCGCTCTCCCGCACCGACCGCGTCGCGAAATACAACGAACTGCTCCGCATCGAGGAATCCCTCGGTGCGCGCGCGGCCTATCCCGGCAGAACGATCTATGGATAAGCGGCGCCCCGCATGCCTGATCATCCTCGACGGCTGGGGCCATCGGGAGGATGGAGAGCACAATGCCATCGCAGACGCGCATACGCCGTACTTCGATTCACTCCTCCTCCGGTTCCCGCACACGCTCATTGACGCAAGCGAGGAACACGTCGGTCTTCCGCACGGCCAGATGGGAAACAGTGAGATCGGCCACATGACGATGGGTGCCGGCCAAGTCATCGACGTCGACCTCGTGAAGATCACGCGCGCCGCCGCGCAAAATGGGTTTTCCGAGAACCCCGCGTTCATGGATCTCTTCGCCCATGTGAAGCGCCATGGTTCCACGCTGCATGCCATGGGCCTCATCGGCACCGGCGGCGTGCATAGCCATCAGGACCATCTCCATGCATTCCTGCGCGCCGCGAAAGCCGCTGGCGTCGCAACGGTGGCCATCCATGCGATCACGGACGGCCGCGACCTTCCTCCGCAGAGCGCGGCGGCGCATCTCCGCGCGCTCGAAGCGCTCTGCAGCGAACTTGGTATCGGCTTCATTGCGACGATGGGCGGCCGCTTCTATGCGATGGACCGGGATAGGAATTGGGACCGCGTCGCAAAGGCTGAGGCCGCGATCTTCGAAGGTAACGCCTCGCGCCGGGAATCCCGTGCGCCTTCCGTCGTACTCGGGGAACTTTATGAAAAAGGGATCGTGGATGAGCACCTCGAACCCGTCGTCTTCCTCGATGACGGCGCGCGGAACGAAAACGGGGAACCTGCGGCGCGGACCATCGGAGCCCACGACGGCGTGTTCCTCTTCAATTTTCGCCCCGACCGTGCACGGCAGATCACCGAGCGACTTCTCGCACGGAAGGATGCACTCGACCTCCTCGTCGTGACACTCACGGAATACGATGCCGCACTCACCGCCGCCGGCGCCCGCGTCGCGTTCCCCCAGACGCGCGCCACCGCATCGCTCGCCGCGGAGATCGCAGCCGCGGGACTTGCGCAGGCACACATCGCCGAAACGGAAAAATATGCGCACGTCACCTATTTCTTCAACGGAGGCAATGAAACGCCGCATGAAGGCGAGCGCTTCTACCTCATTGAAAGCCGCAAGGACGTTACCACGCATGACGAGGCGCCTGAAATGCGGGCGCGCGAAATCGCCGACAAGGCTCTCGAACGCATCGAGGCCGGCGACGACCTCCTCGTCGTGAACCTTGCGAATGCCGACATGGTAGGCCACACCGCGAACCGCCCCGCGATCATTGCCGCGGTCGAGACCGTAGATCGCGAACTGCGCCGCATCGTGGATGCCGTCCTCGCCCGCAATGGCACCGTGATCGTCACCGCCGATCACGGCAATGCGGAAATGAACGTCGATCCGGAAACCGGCGCGCGGCATACGGCCCATACCACAAATCTCGTCCCCTTCATCGTCGCATCGGCCGACCCCTCCCTTCGCATCGTCCCCTCCCGCAACGGCCGCGGTTCCCTTGCCGACATCGCACCCACCGTGCTCCGGCTCCTCGGACTCCCGAAGCCGGATGCCATGACCGGAACGAGCCTCGTTGCATGAGCACCTGCGCGGACCCGTTTCTCGCATGCGCCGGAACGAATACTGGAATGCCATAACGCATAAAACCCCGCACATGCGGGGTTTTATGAATGCTTCGCTACGCCGATATCAATGCACCGACACGTCGCGGACGATCTGCGCCGCCACCGTACCGTTCGCATCGACTCCGTACACGCGGACGCTATCGCCGCCCGTAATTCCGGAGAACGGAAGCGTCGCCCACACGCGGTTCACGAGCTCCGTATTCGCAGCCGTGTTCACCGTGTAGACCGTACCGTTCGCCGTGGTCAGCGTGAAGGAGGAACCGCTCACATTGCTCGCCGTGCCGATATAATCGCGCGGCGCCGCAGAACGGATCCCTTGCGCGGACTGCGCGTTCGCCTTCTCCTGTGAGGAGAGTGCTGCGCGATAGGTCCAATCCCGGACAAGCGTGGCATTCACGGTCCAGTTGGCATTCGTCGCCACCGAACCCTGGACGCCCACGAAATCACCCGTCTTGAACTGATTCGCATAATCCGTCGCCGCCGCGGGGAGGACCGTTGCGGATGCGGGAACGTCCACCGTCCACGTACCGCCCCAGCTCTCCACCGTGATCGTACCCGCCGAAACGGATGCGATTGTGCCACGGAGAAGGATGTTCCCTTTCGGGCCCACTTGAACGATCTGCGGCTGTACCGTCGAGGCCACGGGAGCCGGGACCGCCGTCTGAGCTCCTGCAACCATCGCCATCGCGAGGATCGCTGCGCTCGCAGCAATGCCCGCACCTGCCGTCAATTTCCTGTTCATGGTTATTGAGTATTGTTTTTACGACCTTTCCTTTTTTGCCGATCAATTATCGCCATATCCCTCCCCTCCATCGCCTCCCGCCGGACGCGCCACCGTATGCGATATCGCAGGCGTCGGTGCGGGTGCGGGTGCGGAAGTTGATGCGGCGGCATTCCCCGACGTACCGGATGCCGGAGCCGCAAGGGCCGCCGCGGGCGCAGCTGCCGTTGCAGCTGCCGGAGTGCCTGACGCCGCACTCACCGCCCCCGGAGCAGCGGAAGGAAGCACGGACGTACTCCCGGGCTGGAACCACGATGCTGCCGCAATAAGCCCTCCCACGAGAAGCGCATTCACGACGAAAAGCCAGTCATCCCCGGGGTCGTTCATATCCTTCATTATATACTTACGCAAAACCCGGGAAAAAGTCACTCTTGATCCTGAACCGGGAAACGCCCATGTCTGTCAATGTTTTTTCGAAGGCTGCAACCATCGCATGAGGGCCCGAAATATAGAAGGTACGGCTCCGATAATCCGGTATCTGGCTTTCGATAAGGCCCGCATCGATCTTTCCCGCATAGGTTCCGGCCGCAGAACCCTTCCCGTCGGTCACCGCATAGATCGTCCGTATCCCGAGCTCCTTCTCCGCCCGATCGAGGATATCCCTGTATGCGATGTCGCCTGCGGTCCTGTTCGAATACAGCATGACGACATCCCTCCGTTCGCCCTTGTCGAGGAGATAGTGGACCATGCTCCGGAACGGAGTGATGCCGATCCCTCCTGCGATGAACACGAGCTTCTTCCTCGGATCCCGCGGCAGCACGAACCCTCCTGCAAGATGCGCCACGGAGATCTTGTCCCCCTTCTTCATTGCGGCAAGCGTGCGCTTGAACGTGCTCGGCTGCGGATAGAACTTCACCCCGAGCCTCACCACATCCTCCGTGGGCGCCGATGCGAGCGTGAAATACCTCCTGTTGCCGCGATCATCGGGGTCTTTATGCGCGAGCGTCCACTCCATGTATTGTCCCGGCGCGAACGCGAATCTCCTGTCCGATGAAAAGACGAAATCATACGCGTCCTTCGCCGCCTCTTCGATGCCGATAAGGGTGAGCATGAACCGCCCCTTGGGGCTTACGAGATAGGAGAACACGTTCCCGAACAGAAGCGCGAGCTCCGGCGAAAGATAGAACGATCCTATATGGATGTTGGGAGCAAACAGGAATCCGACAATGGCCCCGTAGGCGATGCGCAGCGGACGGTTCGGTGGGGTCGTGAGCGGCTCCGTGAGCATCACGAATGCGAAAAAGAAGAAGGCGGAGTGGAGGATCGTCTGATCGATGGCGGTCAGCTGGTTCCCTGCCCCCGCCGTCGCAGCAGCCGTCACGAAGAGCGCGGCCGCGAATGCCGCCACGAGGTCCGTCCGCTGGATCTTCCGCACGACCATGAAGCCGCCCGCAAGCACGAAGGGCAGGAGGGCGAGATTGCCGCCCACCCACCATGTCGCCTCCCTGCCGATGAGGAGTGCGGACAGCGCCACACCGAACGCAGCGGGATTGAAAAGATGCCGCTTCCCTATCGCAAAAAGATACTTCGAGGCCGTCGCCCATATGGAGATGAAGATCAGGAATCCTATGCCGGCGACGTCGTTCGCCGCTACGGGAGAGGCGATGAGCGCGAGGATGAATGCGGTGATATAGACCGATTCGACGTTCGTGACGGCATCGAACGCTTTTGCGAAAACCCAGTTCGCAGCCATGCTCGTCCCCATGATGACCGCCGCCGAGAACACGAGCGATGCGGGACCGAAGGGAACAAGACCGAAGAAGCTGAACACGAACGACACCCCGAGAAGGGCCGCAAGATAGTACAGGATGAGACGATACATCGTCGTCCTGTTCAGAATGCCATCGATCCATGCGAGCATCGCTTCCATTGCCGTGGACTATGCCTTTGCCTGTGAGAGAGCCGATGCGAGCGACTGCTGGAAGCCTTCGCTCGTGAACGTGGCGCCCGAGATGATGTTCACGTTCGCACTCTGGGCCGCCACTGCTTCCTGCGTCAGATACGGCATCGCTTGTTCGTTTATATATACCGACGTGCTATGACTGTTCGGATACTGAAGGAATTTCACATCGGTCAGTTTGCCGCCCTGCACGATCGCCTCGACCTGTACCATACCGTAATAGGCATCCACTGCGCCTCCGGTGTACGTTCCATCATTATACTGTCCCTGAGGTTTGGGCGCAGGCGTCGGTGCGGGCGCGGGTGCGGGAGCCGGTGCGGGCGCTGACTTTTGCGTCTTTGACTGCGTTCCCGTATTCGCCTGCTGCGTCGCAGATTGCGATGTGCCGGATGTGCCTGATGATGCTCCCGATCCCCCCGTAGGGGGATTGCTGCCCGAGGATGATGCTCCCGTGAATGCAAGGGTTCCCGACGAACCGCCGCTTCCCGCCGCTACGGGAGCTGCCACGGAGGGACCCACCGACGCGGACCCTTGGTTCATGAAGATCATATATGCCGCCGATGCCGCAATGAGTCCGAGGGAGATCAGGAATTTTTTCATGAAAAATAGGGTTGCCGTTTTATTACCTAATTATACGCGCTCCTGCGCGCTTTTCATGCACGCGCACTATAATTCCCGGACAAGGCGTATTATCATAGATACTATCGAACGAAATGACGCTCCGCATCGCGCTTATGGCGAACCAACACGATATCACCGAGGAATCCCTGGCCGCCGCATCCGATGAGACGCTCGTCCCCCTCGCCATTGCGGACGACCGCCATTTCGAGGTCCTTGTCGAACGGTATGAACCCCGGTTGCGGCGCTATATCATGCGCTTCATCAACTGCAGCCAGGAGGACGCGAAAGATATCGTACAGGACACCTTCATCAATGCCTACCGCAACCTCAACGACTTCGATACCGGGCTCAAGTTCTCATCGTGGATCTACCGCATCGCGCACAACGAAGCAGTGAGCCATTTGCGACGCATCACGGCCCGGCCATCGGCCCCATGGGATGACGAGAAGCTCGAGGCGCTCGCCTCCGATGCGGACATCGAACGGGAGCTTCACCGCACGATGGATAACGCGGCGGTCCGCGCCGCCGTGGACCGGCTCGATGCAAAATATCGGGAGGCGCTCGTGCTCCGCTATTTCGAGGATAAAAGCTATGAGGAGATCTCCGACATCCTCCGCAAACCGAAAGGCAGCGTCTCCTCGCTCATCACCCGGGCGAAGCGCCTCCTCGTCGATACGGTGAAAGAAACCGGCCGCGCGCACGTACAAGGATAACGATACACCCCATCATGTCGGATACCAGCGAAAAGATCATCAAGGAGATCCATGAGCGGCATGTGACCCACCGTCCACGATGGCATTTTTTCATGCGCGATGCATCCGTGTGGACGGCGCTCGTCGCCGCCATCGCGTTCGGCGCACTTTCCCTCAGCATCGAAGAGGCCGTCATCGAGCGCGGCCTTGCCGTCGGAGGCGCATATGGGCCCCTCCATTTCATCCTTCAAGGCACCTCCCTCCTCTGGATCCTCTCCTCCGCGACATTCGTGGTGCTTGCATTCCTCAACCTTCGGCATATAAAGGAAGGGTACCGCTTCCGCGCATGGTGGATCGCGATCGGCATCGTTGCCATGGTGGTCACCTTCGGCCTGCTCTTCCGCCAGGAAGGGATCGGCGATCGCGCGGAATCGCTGCTCGAGCATAATGCCTTCTATAAAGGAGCCCTCCACATCCACTATCCCGATGATCGACCCCAACAGCCGTACGGAGCAGGAAATCCATAAAGTATTCGATTTCACGCTCCTCCTCAAAGGCGCCCATGCCGCGATCGAAATGCTCGGCGGGGTCCTTCTCTACATCACGGATGCGCGGCATCTCCTCGGCATCGCGGAATTCCTCACCGCGGGAGAGATCCGGGAAGATCCCCATGACAGCATCGCAAACTACCTTCTCCATCTTGCGCAGGTATTCGGCGCAACCGACCGCGCGTTCGCCGCATTCTATCTTCTCACCCACGGCATCGTAAACGGGCTCATCGTCGTCGCGCTCTGGCGGGAGGAGATATGGGCCTACCCCATCTCCTTCGCCGCCCTCGGTGCGTTCATCGCATATCAATTCTATCTTCTCGCCTTTGGCTTCTCCTGGTGGGTCCTCGCCATCACCGTACTCGACCTTTTTGTCCTCGTCCTCGTAGGCCATGAGTATGGCGTCCTCAAGAAGCGGCGCGCCGCTGCGCAGAAATAAAAAACCCCGTCCGCAATGCCTGCCGGACGGGGACCGCTCCCTCATTCCCCGCTCCTCATCGTATCTCGCACGCCACCCCACGCAACCCTCCGGCGCATAGTTCGAAATTCCTGGAGAGTTTCTTGAAAAGCGGCGCTTCTTTGGGATTCTCAACCTCATCGAACAATGCGACGATGGAGTAGCTTTCCTTCCCCACCTTCACGATGTCGACGGGATCCTTCGGCTGATCCACCCACCCGAAACGGGAGCTTTTGAGGCTCTCCGGGAATAGTCCCACAAGGAACAGCGAGTAATCGCCGATATGCTGGCGCATGTTGCGCTCCTCGCCGAACGACACCGCGCTTCCGAGGACCGGGTCGGCCCTCATGACGAGGTCCTCCATCCTGACGATATGCCTTCCGTCGGCGTCCCGGATGCTCCACAGGTGGTCGCTGGCGCAAAATCCCGCGAGGACCCCTGCGATATACTCCTGCACCTGTTCGTCGCGCAACTCGATGAACGGACTGAACGCCTGCCGCACGATGGGATTGAAAAATGGTCTCAGATAATCCGCTGCCTGTTTCACGATCCCCTCCAAGGACGAAGTTTCGCCCCGTGTCCTCCTTTTTAAATACCGAAAAAGCGAAAAGGAAGCAAGCCCAGCCGCATGCGGCGGCACGGACTCCGCGGAGCGGCGCGGGCGGGCGGAGAATGTGCACATGGCATACCGTTCCACGCCCTGCGCATGGTGATATAGTTGAATCATGCCGCCGCCGAAGAACATCATCATTTGGATAAAATATTCCCAAAAGGAGATCTTCTCGCTGCACTATCATAAAGGCCCGTCATATCTCGCACTTCTCGAAGCGCTGTACCGGCGCGGACATCGCGTGTTCCTTACTTTCGGCGCCGCGGACCTTCGGGGGAACGATACCCTCTTCCCCCCGGCGGCGGAATACCGGGACGGCGCCCTGCAGGCGCCGGGATCCGCAGATCCGATCCGCGCCGATGTCGTTTATAACCTCGGTGATATTCCTTCTATTCATGGGATGTCGCCCATCACCAACACGCCCGCATTCAGAAGATTCTTTGCATCAAAATATGCTGCGTATGAACTTCTGCACGAATTCTTCCCGCAGACGATACGCGTGAAACGGGAAGAGGACCTTTCCCCGGCGCGCGCACGATTCCCCGATGCGCGCGCAGTGTTCAAGCCGGATACGGGCACGAATGGACGCGGCGTGACGGTGATGGAGAAAGGCGATGCGGCACTCAACGAGGAGATGCGCGCGATCATCGCCGAACCGGGAGGCGCGATCCTTCAGGAATTCATCGACACAGCGTCGGGCATCTCTCGCATATGCGATTCATATCACGATCTGCGTATCGCCGTCATGAACAAGGGGACCATCGCGCTCACGCATGTGCGCATCCCCGAACCGGGCAGCCTTATCGCGAACTATGCACAAGGTGCAACCATCCGCGAACTTTCGCCTGCGGATCTTCCCGAAAGCGTCCTGTCGCTCCACCGCGCCGTTTATGGAAGGATCGCCGCACGATTCCCGAACCCGATGTATACGATGGACGTGGGCATCGGTGCGGACGGACGGCCTCTTCTTTTCGAGATCAACGGCACGACAGCATTCCCCTGGCCCGGATTCGCAGGGAAGAACTTCTTCATGAAAAACCTGGCAGAGCACCTTGAGGGGCAGATGCTATAAGGGGAGGCTGAACCGGAGAGGCGGCAGGCCCCGGTGAAGAAAATATATATCCACCCCAAATAGGCACGTCGATCGAATGTCGAGTGCGCGGCTTGATGATCTTTTGACCCCGCCCGAGCAGAGTCTTCCTTTATATGGACATTGGATGAAAAAAACCGACCATGGCGCACCCATCAACGCCGTCTTCTGCAATATAAAAAATTATCCCGATTCTATAACTACGCTTTTTTAAGTTTGAAAATGATGAAATCCTGAACCTTGTTACCCTTCAATTCGTACTCGGGCGTAAAATACTTGTCTACCAGCGTCAGGCCGGCATCTTTATAAACTCCCTCATACCATTCAATCGGACGATGGTCTTCGATAATCTCATATCCTCCCTCTTTTTTAACTTTTTTATAGCGATGATTGACCTCGTACCCATCCCCTGTCTGAAATCGCAAATCAAGATTGGATTCGGGAATGTTGAATATCTTTGGATTACAAAAGCCGATATATGCAGTCCCATCTGTATTTAATGCGGCAGTAATATTGTGAACGATCTCCTTAACCTCGTCTTCGGATACAATGCAGACGACCAAATTACATATCACGATATCGAAAGTATTTTGGGGGATTTCGCCGATGGAGTGAAAAATGTTTTCTGACCCGATCTTCTCTCCGGCACTTTTCAGCATGTCCGGGTTGATGTCATACACCACGATGTCGCCACCGAGCCTTTTTATTGCAAGCGCCAAAACACCAGGCCCTGCACCATAATCCAAAACTTTCTTGCCCTTTAGATCGCCCAATAGTGGCAGGAGTGTATTGTCATAAGAAGCCAACTTGAGATTTTCGTCCTCAAGCTCTTTCGCCACTAAGTGCCACTGTCCTTCCTCTTCGATTAACTTTGCCGAATCGTCAGCCATTGATCCCTTGTTGGAATTTACCTCGACAAGTAGAGGCTGAGCAGAAGTAATAGTGTGGATGCCACCAAATAACCGTTGACTTGTTTCCATTTCCCCGTCACGAGATAAAGCACCACGAATGCTGCGAAGCCCGCAAACATGGCCTGATTCAACCCGAACGTCCAGATAGTGACGACTATCATCAAGAGAACCGAAACAATATCTATCCATGAATACGTCTTGAAATTCCATGGAATAAGCGTCAGGCCTACGAAGAAAAGCGCCCCCGTCGTCGCTACGATAGGCACCAAATTGACAAGCGGCGTCAACAAAAAGAACAGCGACATGAGGATGGCGACGAACACAGCAACAAGGCCGGTCCTTCCCCCTTCCCCGATACCCGCCGCGCTTTCGACAAAAGTAATCAGGTTAGACGTTCCCGTTAACGCCCCAATAACAGTTCCGCCGCCATCAACGATAAGCCCCTCCTTCAACCTCGGCAGATTGCCTTGTTTATCTACAATGGAAGTGTTGCGTGAGAGGCCTATGAATTTAGCGATGCTTCCGTAGAAGTCCAGCATAAAGAGCACAATAATGACTGACCAGATTTTTGGATCCAAAATAATGCCCCAGTTCAAGGCAAACAGCCCCGAGAACATATCTTTGGAAAATGTAATGGGGGCAATCGCTTGATTGACGCCAAGGAAATATGCAGCGATCGAGGCCCCGATAATACTCAATATGATAGCACCCGGTATTTTACGCCATTTGAAAAGAGCGACCAACGCCAATCCAATATAGAAAATAATCGCTTCTTTCGAGCCGAGAAAACCTATGCCCGTCAAATCAACTCCTTTATAAAGCAGCACTCCGCTCACTTTCAATGCTACAAGGAGCAGGAATACGCCCACCGCTGCCGCCAATCCCGATTTCAACTTATCGGGAATCGCTTTTACCACATTCACCCGCAATGGAGTGAAACTGAAAATGACCGTCAGGATACCAGACCAAAAAACTGCTCCTAACGCTCCCTGCCAAGAAAAGCCCATGATGCCTACGACCACGTAAGCGATATAGGCGTTCATCTCCAATCCAGGTGCAACAGCAAACGGCAGTTTTGCCCACAGACCCATCAATAGCGTCGTCACCACAGAACCAAGAACTGTGGCAAAGAAAATAGCGCTCGTACTAAGTCCCATCGCTGACAATATCGCCGGATTAACAACAAAAATGTACGAAAGCGATAAGAACGTCGAAAGGCCCGCTAAAAGTTCCGTTCGCGTATTGGACCCTTTTTGGGTAATCCCGAAGAAGCTGTCTAATGCTTTGACCATTAGCTTAGTACAATCATCATATCAAAAAATTCAGCTACTGTCTATTTGAGTGATGGGGATAGGCAGGGTTTTTACCCGAACTATATCAGGAGGAATATCGTCCAACCTTTGTGCGTGAATATATTGATTGGGATATTCGGAGGGTTACTATAAATGCCACAACCCCAGAAACCTTTTCGGTCCTGATCGGTCATTTTAAAGTGCCTTCGCTGGCATTATCAGGCACATACAAAGTTCGTAGCAAAACGCTCAAAATGGTGGAGACGGGCGGAGTCGAACCGCCGTGTAATGATGATGCCAGTGAGCCGTCTACGGGCGTAGTCTAAACGAGTTTAGGCAGAAATGGTCCTAGGTTCTCGCCCTGCGCATAGGGCCGTCTGCGCGGGGCCAGTCTCCTTGTATAAGACCGGTATCAGCTCAAGAGACCCGAACTGGCCGATCCCGAACTATGCAAACGCGAAGCTCGGAGCTGCAACTCGAGAGTTGGCAGTATAGATTGTGCGGCAATTACGTCGCCGCCATCGGCCCGCAAACTCACGGAACATCATTATCGAAGCCGGTACGTCCCCATATTGAAATGCGTTCCGGATGACAAAGGACATCCTGAATTCCCGGAATCGCAACGATATTATACTATAATTTTCCTTTGCAAGCAATTCCTCCCCGAGTGCCGCTCCCCTGGCGGAGGGTGGTATACTTACTATATATAAAGGTCGTACCATAGTCTTCCCATCTCTTTAATATGGACGCTTCCACGCAGGAACACCCGGAAGAGCACGGGGTGCAGAATACGGCATCGTCACGCGGACAGGACGCGGGGTGCCATTGCTCCCACCGCCGCACCATCCCGGTACTTGCGATCATCGTCGGCCTCGAATTCTTCCTCGCGGAGATCGGCATATTCACGTGGGGGTTTGTGAACGTCACCTGGCCGCTCCTCGTCGTCATCGCGGGCATCGCGGGTCTCAGGGACCACCGCTGCCGCTGCCACGGCCATTGCCAAGGAAAGTGACCATGCGATCCGGTGCGGACAAGGATCGAAAAAGACCGCCGAACGAAGGCGGTCTTTTTTTCAGGGTCGTGCCGTTACCGCGAGGGCTCTTCCGTCACCTTCTGGATATTGGCCCTACGTAGCAGCTCCTGTTGAAGCCATGCAGCGAGATCCTTATCGAGCGCGGGAAGGATGCCCTCGCTATCGTCCCCTCCCTGTTTCCCCACGTCCTCATGGCCCGCAGTAAGGATGAGGATCCTGCTCAGACCCATCATCTGGAACGAGATGTCCCGTTCGATATCCACGTCCTGGATCTGCCGATACGGGATCGCCACCTCTTCCTTCTCAAGAATGCCCCGCTTGATCTTCAGTGAATCCTCCCCCAGCGCGAATTTATAGTTCGAATAGATGAGCCATGCCACGAGGAATGTGACGCCGAACACGACGATGAAAAGGATCGCGGACGCGGCGGCGCCGAGCATCGCATATGCAGCAACATTCCCGAAAGGCGTCGCTGCAAGCGATTTCTGCCCACCCGCCACAAGAAGCACGATCGCGAGCAGGAAAAAGAGCAGCGTGGCGTTCATCCGCTCGAACACGAACAACCAGAGCGTCTTCCGCCCCAGCGTACGGTACTCCTCTTCCGGGATCCCTGGGTTATTGACCTGTTTTTCTTCCATTTTGATTATTTTACCATACTTCGCTACAATGGAATCAAGCATATCTGTTCGCGTAAGATCCCACTCCCATTCCAAAGCCCCGTATCAACAGCCAAATAACCGCCCCTGAGCTCCGCGTCATCGGAGAGGATGGGGCCAACCTCGGCGTCATGCCCCGCGGCGAGGCGCTTAAACTCGCCCGCCCCGACGAGGGTCTCGATCTCATCGAGATATCCGCACACGCCACTCCCCCGGTCGTACGCCTCATGAGCTACGACAAATTCCGCTACGAAGAGGATAAGCGCCTCAAAAAGGAGCGGCTTGCGCAAAAAGGAACTGCCATGAAAACGGTGCAAATCAGCGCCCGCGCCGCAGAGAATGACCTCATGGTCCGCGTCCGCCAGGTGGAAAAATTCTTCGCCCAAGGGCATCCCGTGGAGGTGACGATGCGTCTTCGTGGCCGCGAGAAGCGCAATAAAGACTGGGCGATGCAAAAACTCCTTGAATTCCTCAAGCTCCTCCCCATGGAATATAAAAAGCTCAGCGAGCCTCGTTTCCTCGGCAACGGCCCCGCCGTACAGATCGCCAAAAAGTAGCGTTCCGGAGGGCTACTTGACAAAATAGTTATTTGTGTGTTATTATTATACGGTCATCCCAAAGGAGGGGTCATGACTAGCATCGGTTGTCTTCTGATTCTCATGGCGGTCGCCTACTGGCGCCCGCGAGTGCTTGCGACCTGCCCCGCGGCAGCCGGGGCAGCGATCTTCGGGGTTATGCTGTACGGCATAACCCACACGCCGCAAATCGCGGAGCGCATCCTCCTGCTCATTCGTTAGGGGACGCGCTTCGATCGGGGCAGGAACCATCGCCGTTCCTGCCCCTTCCCATATCCTCACGACCCGCGATGGCGCCATCGCGGACCCCCTCGCCGCATGGAACCATGATGGTGCGGGGCCCTTCAGGGGTAGTTGCAATGTTTTCCACAATATGATACCCTCTTACCTATTGAGTAGGAGATACCCCTCGCTAGGGGATTTTTCAAGAAAACCCATACGAATCCGATGCCTTCAAAAAGCCTTTCAAAACGGATAAAGATCACGAAGAACGGGAAGATCGTGCGCCGCCCCATGGGCATCGATCATTTCAAGACGCGCAAGAGCACGAAGACGAACCGCAATTCCCGGAAGAATGTTTCGCTCAACTTCCCGTTGAAGAAGCTCCTCAACTATTAATCTAACCGTCACACTGCCATGCCGAGAGTCAAAAGGGGCACCATCGCCAATAAGCGCCGCGCCAAGGTTCTCAAGAGGACCAAGGGATTCAGCTGGGGTCGCAAATCCAAGGAGCGCTATGCGAAAGAAGCGCTTCTCCATGCAGGAGCCCACGCATTCCGCGGCCGCAAGGAAAAGAAGCGCACCTATCGCCAACTCTGGAACGTGAAGATCAATGCGGTGATCCGCGAGGAAGGCATGAGCTACAGCAAATTCATCGCCGCCCTCAAGAAGGCGAACATCGCCCTCGATCGCAAGATCCTCGCCGATCTCGCCGAGCACGAGCCCGATGCATTCAAGAAGGTGGTGGCTGCAGCCAAGAAATAGAAAACAAAAAAAGGCCTTAGGGCCTTTTTTCTTCGATCTCTTATTTCCTTGCAGGGCCCTCCTTCTGGGTCTCGCGATGCGAGGATGCGGGCGTTCCCTGACGGCGCTCGGTGGCGCGATGCTGCGGCAGCTGCGGTGCTTGTGACTTCCGGCGCGGTCGCAGAAAATCGTTCGCCTGCTTCAACACGTTTTTCGTATCCACATACTTCTTCCCTATCACGTTCATCGCATCGTGGTAAAGGAACCATCCATATCCGCTATGCTCCCTGGGACGGATGACGATCTCCGCTTTGTGCGTCTCAGCAAGGAAGAGAATGACGGTATCGTAGATGCCCTGCGCGCCGATCTTGAAATAGAAACGCTCATATGCGCGGAAATTCGGGGCGATCTTCAGCTCGCTTTTCTTGATACCGGTCTCCTCCTCGAGCTCCCGCAGGGCGGTATCGATGCTCCGCTCGCCAGGTTCGAAATGCCCTTTCGGAAAGTTCCAATAATTCCCCCGACGATAGAGGAGAAGGAATTTCACCCCGTCGCTCGTCTTACGATATACGACGAAACCCGCAACGACCTGCTTCTTCGTGGGGATCCTCCTCGGTTCACCGGTATCTTTGGGCGATGCCATGGGGTAATTCTACCACACACCCCTCCCCTCGCGGCACCCTTCTCATTTTCTATATATATGGTATAATCATTCCCAGGAGGGTTCAATGATTCAAGCTTTTGGAATAGTCGTTGCGTTTGGCCTTCTGGCGATATTGATCGAATTGGCGCCAGCCTCGCTTGATGAAATCAAACTAGCGGCGGCGACCGCAGAAGGATTCCAGGTCTTCCAAGTGCCTACCGCGCCAGGAGATCCCCGAGCCATATTCCGGATCACAGGAATTTCGTCTCGAGGTATTTATCATTGCACTTATGCAATGATGATGTTCTCCACCCCGGACGGATGCGTGGTCTCCGAGGAGATCGCGGCGAATATCGGGTTCTTCAAGACCCAGACCTTTCGGGGCGACTTCCTGAATGACCGCCTCATGCGGTGGGGCCGTCATAAGGGATACAAGAATCTCCCGCTGCAGCACGACGAGGAGGTCATGCTGCTCCTCAAGAATATCCTTGTCATGACAAGGATCGTCATCTCCCGCAGCCCGGCGGCGATCGCCGTCATCATCCCATCATAGGTTCGCCTGTGATGGGCTTTTTTATTCCCGCTCCTTGATCGCTCCTCGGGTTCTCACGAGTGCCGATTCTTCTTAAGGCGCGCCCTCATCTTTTCGAGCGGTTGTGCATTCACGATATCATCCTTCGATGCCCATCCCCGCCGCGCCTGCGCGATGCCGTATTCGAGATATGGGAAATGTGCCGGTGCATGCGCATCGGAATCGATGGAAAGCGGCACGCCGGCATCCACGCACTTTCGGATGTATTCATCCTTGAGATCCGTACGGTCGGGATAGGCGTCTATCTCGAGCACCGTGCCGGTCCGTTTTGCGGCCATGATCACGGCATCCATATCGAGATCGATGGGGGGACGCCGATCGATGATGCGGCATGTGGGATGGAAAAGGATGTCCACGTGAGGATTTTCCATCGCGCGAATGACCCTCGCCGTCTGGTCCTTGCGGGAAAGTCCGAAGAACGAGTGCACCGATACCCCTACGACATCGAGCCTCGCAAGCACATCATCGGGAAGATCAAGGGACCCATCTTTCAAAATATCGCATTCCGTCCCCTTGAGGACCGTCATCCTCCCCCCAAGCCGCGCGTTCACCGCATCGATCTCCCTCCATTGCTTCCGTATCCTCGTCTCATCGAGGCCGTGCGTCATCGCAAGGCGCTTCGTGTGATCGGTGATCGCGATATAGCGAAGTCCCTGGGATGCCGCCGCGTTCGCCATCGCCTCGATGGATGCCGTACCATCGGTCCAGTCCGTCTGTACCTGAAGGTCCCCCGCAAGGTCCCCGTACCCGATGAGCTTCGGAAGCGCGTGCGCGAGCGCCGCCTGAACCTCTCCCGCATCTTCCCTTAACTCGGGTTCGGGCCAATCCATGCCAAGATGGGCGTAGATCTCCCGTTCATCATCCCCAGCGATGCGAACCTCCTTTCCCCCGGCAGCCATCCTGAAAAGCCCGTATTCGTTGAGCTTCAATCCTTTCTTTGCCGCGATCTGGCGTATCGCCACATTGTGATCCTTCGACCCCGTAAAATAATCGAGCGCGGCACCATAGGATTCCCGGGGAACCACCCGGAGATCGACATTGATGCCAGGACGTATCTTTATCGATGATTTCGTTGCGCCATGCGCAATGACGGACATCGTCCCCGGCATCGCCACGAACGCATCCATGACGGCATGCGGATCGGACGAAATGGCGAGAATATCGATATCGCCGACGGTTTCCTTGCGTCGGCGCGCCGAACCTGCGGCGATCGCGCGCTCCACGCCAGGCACGGCGCCGAGCATCGCCTCGATCTCCCGCACCTTCGGCATGATATGCCCCAGCACGAACCTATGGCCGCTCCCTTTCGCAAACCCGACCCCCTTCAGGATCTTCTCCTCGCTCTTCTTTCCGAACCCCGGCAATGCCGCGATCTTCCCTGCCTTCGCCGCCGCCTCGAGGTCCTTCAGGTTGCGGATGCCAAGCTCTCGATAGAGGCGCTCCACGGATTTCGGCCCGAGTCCCTCCACGCGGGAAAGTTCGTCAAGCCGCACCGGCATCTCCTTTTTGAGCGTCTCATGATATGCAAGCCGTCCCGTGCGCAGCAGCTCCTCGATATGGTCTGCGATCGATGCACCCACTCCGGGGATCTCCCGCAACGCCTTTATGCCCCCTTCGGCATAACGCTGGGCCGCCTCCGTCTCAAGTCCCTCAACGGCCTCTGCGGCCTTCTCATAGGCGCGCGGCTTGAAGGGGACCTGCTGCATAGCGAGGTATTCCCCGACCTCGCGAAGCACCTTTGCGATATCCTGATTCGTACGCGCCGCCTGCCGTGGAGCCATATCTCCATTCTACCGCATCACGCCGTTTTTCCGCACTCATTCCTGCTCGGGTACGAAATCGAACACGCCATTCACATATACGAGTTTCACGCGATTCCCTTTGAGCACGTTCCTGCCGAGGATCGCCCGAGAAAGCGGCGCACGCACCTTCTCATCGATCACCCTGCGAAGCGGCCGCGCGCCGTATGCGGGATCGTACCCGAGCTTCGCGATCTCCCGGAGTGCGTCCGGATCGAAGTCGAGATAGATCCCCTTTTCCTTCATGGTATCCACGAGCTCCGCGAGGTTCATGACCACGATCTTCATAAGGTCCTCCGGTCCGAGATTCTTGAAGACGATGATCTTCGAAAAGCGGTTCAGAAGCTCCGGTTTATATACGTCCGTCAGGCGCGCCTTCACGTATTCGGAGATCTGGTCCATCGATTCACCCTGGGAAAGCGCCTGGTTCACGATATCCGAATGGGCGTTCGAGGTCGCAATGACGATCGTGTTCGTGAAATCCACGACGCGGTTCAAACTGTCAGTGAGGCGCCCGTCGTCGAACACCTGTAAAAAGAGATCGAGGATATCCGGGTACGCCTTCTCGAACTCGTCGAGAAGGATGATGCTGTACGGCTTCGCGAGGACCGCATCGGTGAGCGCGCCGCGCATCGCACCATCAGGCGATCCGATGAAGCGCGCATAGCTCGCTTTATCCTGATATTCCGTCATATCGAAACGCACCATCATCTTTTCCGAACCGAACTGGATATCGGCAAGGATCTTTGCGAGCTCCGTCTTGCCGACGCCCGTCGGCCCCACGAAGAGGAAGCTTGCGATCGGACCTCCTTTGCGCGCGAGTCCGGACCGATATTCACGGATCGCGTCCGCGACGGCTTTCACCGCCTCCTCCTGGTCCACGAGCCGCTCATGGACGATCTCCTCCATGCGAAGGAGCTTCTCCGCCTCGTCCTCGTCCGCCTCGTGCATCGGCACGTTCACCATCCCTTCCGCGACCGCCGTGATCCGCTCCGGACCGAGCACCTTCTCCCCCCGCCGTTCCGCATCCACGAGGGCGCTCTTCATGAGCTCCTCGGCGCTCGAGGGGAGGAACTTGTCGCGAAGATATCTCTTTGCGAGCACGACCGCCCGCTTGATCGCCCCGAAGCTTATTTCGATATCCGTCTCGTTCTCGAAAAGCACGCTTTGATAGGTGAGGACCCGCTCGGCCTCCTCCTCCGTGATCTCCGCAACGGGGATCTTCTCGAATATGGCGACGAAATCGCTGCGGGGTTCGATAAGCTGCTTGAACTCGCGCGGATAGGTCGACCCGATCACCGGGAACCGGTT
The DNA here is from genome assembly GCA_027355945.1 of Candidatus Parcubacteria bacterium. Lineage (GTDB taxonomy): Bacteria > Patescibacteriota > Minisyncoccia > UBA6257 > 2-01-FULL-56-20 > JAKAGE01. The sequence goes on from DAIEHA010000008.1 coordinate 37,738, forward strand.
CTCCATGATGACGGGCATGAGCGCATCGGCCGCCGAAAGATAGGAGGTCCCCGAGGTACGCACAAGGTTGTGAAGGTCCGGGATATGGAGGATGACATTGCCCGCATCCTCGATCTCCTCCACGATCGCCTTGATCCGCGCCTCAAGCTCCTCCGGAGGGGCGCCAGCCGCAAGGCTCGCAAGATGGAGTTCCACCAGGCGGCGGTCGAAGAGCCCGGTCGGCACGTTGTCGTTCACGAGCGCAAGCGCGAGATGGTGCACGATCGATTCTTTGCCGATGCCCGGCTCACCGATGAGGATCGCATTAGGATTGAGCGGACGCGCGAGCGTCTCAATGAGGCGTCCGTATTCCGCGCCGTGCCCCACAAGGAATCCCGTCGATCCGCCCCGGGCCATATCCGTGAGATCGACGGCGTACCGGTCGAGGATGGGCGTCGGACGCGCGGTCCATGCCCTGTTCATGATCCTATGCTTCGCCACCCGGTGCGTACCGATACCGAACCCGCCGAGCACCCGCGGAAGACGCCTGAGCCATCCCCGTTTTACGAGAGATCCGAAAAGGAGCGCCCGCTCGAGGTCGCCCGGTTCGACCGAGAATTCCCTGAAGAGCATCTCCATCGCATCACCCCCCGTCTTGGCGAGCGCGGAAAACAGGTCCGTGGGCAATATGAACTCATGGCCCGCCCTGACCGCCTGCGCGAACGCCGCGGCAAGGATCGTCTCGGCGGTCCGTTCGATGCTCCCGCTCTCCCCTTGCGCGCTCCTCTCGAGAATCTTCTCGAGCTTCTCCTTGAAGTCGCGAATCTTCACATCGAGACGGCGCAGTCCTTCCACGATCACCGGCGATTCAAGGAGGCGATGCGCGAGCTCCGCAGGAAAATCCTTCCGCGTGATGATGCTCCGATCGAGGGCCCGCTCGAGCGCAGCGAACGCCGCAGGGGATGCGACCTTCGCAAGATTGATCCTCCCTTCTCCGAACGATATCTCCGATATGGGCACATCGCCCTGTCCCCGGTGCATGAAAAGGTCTGCGGCGAAGATCAGGAGAAACACGCCGATCCATACCAGGAAATGGATCTTTGAAAAAATGAACGTGAAGATGGCAGCCGCAAGCACGAGGTATGCCACCCGGTCCACTATGCGCACGATCATGCGTCCGCCCACCGTCATCCTGAGGCGGGGATCGTCAAGATAGAGCGATGAAGGGTCAAAAGGTCTTTGCTGCATAATAAAGAGTGAGAAATGGGACTGCAAGCCAGAGGGCATAGGCGAGAATGAAACATCCGGCGATCGCGAAATCGGCGATCGCGCCGATCGCAAGACGACCGGTCCTGAAGATGACCCCCAATATGCGTCCGACGATCGTGTAATCCTTGTAAAGAGGCTCGAAGAAGTGCCGTATCGTCACCCGAAGGGCGAATAGACGATCCGCAGCCGCAAGCGATGCCATGAGCCTCCTCCCGAAGGCCGCCGATCCGTCGATGTACCAATGGTGGAAGAACGCGTAGATCCGATACACAAATCGCACCAAAAGATACGTTACGCTGAAATCCATATCATAATAATATCAGAAAAATCCTGGCCCGGCTTTGGCGGGTCCCTTGCCATCCTGGTTCCGCGTCCGCCTCCCGGAAGGCGCCTCCGCCTTCGTTGCGGCGGCGGGAGGCAGCTCCGCAGCCATCCTTCCTGCAAGCACGTCGGGGATCTTTCCAAAGTCGCCCTTCAAGACCCTCATCATCTCCTTCGAACGCAATGCCGCCGCAGGATGATAGACGGGGAACACCGTCCTCCCTCCGATGAGGAACGCCTTACCACGGTCCCTCGTCATCTTCGCCTCGGGGAAAAAATAATTCATGGAAAAACGGCCGAGCGTGACGATGAGCTTCGGCCCGATGATATCGATCTGCCTTGCGAGATAGGGCCTGTATGCCGCGATCTCCCCGGGAAGCGGATCGCGATTCTCCGGGGGCCGGCGTTTCACTATGTTCGTGATATAGACGTCTTCGCGCCTCCAGCCAAGCCCGCGGATCAATTCGTCGAGGAGCTGTCCTCCGCGTCCGACGAATGGGCGCTTGAGGCGATCCTCGTGCGCACCCGGAGCCTCCCCGATGAACATCACTGCGCAATCCTCATTCCCCTCGCCGAAGACGAGGTTTGCGGGACGGAGCGGAAGCGCCGCGTCAATCTCCATCTCCCGTTCGATCTCCGCAAGCGCCGCATGTTTGTCCATGCACCTATTATATAAAGTAGCGGGACCGCCCGCGAGGCATGCCGCTAGCGAGGCCTTTTGATCACCTCGATGACCTTGCCGTTCACGAAGAAATCGTCGTGATCGCCGACATAGATGGGCGCGAAGTCCTCCGTGGAATCGGAGGTGAGCACCACCTGATTATGAGCGGCATCCCTATGGAACCGCTTCACGTTCGCCGCGCCATCGATCACGGAGAGTATGACATCGCCCTCCTCCGGAGTGCAGTCCCCGCCATCCACGATGAGATAATCGCCGTTATCGATGGTCTCTCCGCGGACCTTCGCCTGATTCATGGAAAATCCGTCCGCGCGCACGGCAAAGAGCCCCTTGTTGCTCGCGCGATGCACGAGCGAATTCGATACCCGCAGATACCCGGCCACATTCTCTTCGGCAAGCACTTCCGCAGGACCGCAATTCGCCACGCCCACGATGGGAATCTGAAGGAGGCGCTTCCCGTGCTCGAGGAATCCGTCGATCCATCCTTCCTTTGGTTTCTCGATGGTTCCCTTCACCCTATCGATCCGCAGCAATCCCCTTTTCTCGAGCTGCTGCAGATGATGCTTTATCTTTTGGGCGGAACGATCCCCCACGAGATCGCCGAGCTCCCGCAGCGAAAGGTTCGAAATGTTCCTGTTCTTTGCAAGACGAAGGATCTTCTCCTGTAGCGGATGCAGTCGTTGTGTTTCCATTTTTTTGGATATGCCCTTAGTATACCACAGGATACTGGACAGATGTCAATTTCCCTTGACACTTGACAATCCCCTGCCATGGGCGTATCCTGGAAGAGGAAACGATCACAGGGCACTTCCTCGCGAAAGGTCGCATAACCATCACTTACCTACCACCATGAAGACCATCCGTGTGGGCAACAATTTCATCACCTTTTTATCATTCAAGAAGACCTCTTCACGTACGCGGCGGGGATTCGGCTTCTTCTTCCTCTAATCCCGTCATGCCATCCGTTCCGCGATAGATCCCGCCGCAATGCCGGCGGGATTTCATTCTCCGCACCCCCGCTGCACGGTGAATTGCATTATTTCTTATATATGATATAATATGCCCAGTGCATCGATCCGTCCCTCAGAGGAGGGTCGGAAGATTGTCCCTCATCGATGCAAGAAAGGAGGAGTATGGGTTCGCACTCATATTCACCGATGGCGTACGTCCGGAGGGCGTTCGTTATCGCATACGGCGGGGTCCGCAGGATCCGCAGAGAGATACCTCTCCGGATACACTGGAAGCTGCGGATGGGGACGCCGTTCCCTACCTGCCGCAAGGAACGAAGGACGGCATTCCTGTACGCCAC
>DAIEHA010000009.1 GCA_027355945.1 Candidatus Parcubacteria bacterium
GAAGCCATTTATAACAAGGCCGCATCGGCCGATATAACAATGAGAACATCTATGACTTTTGTTTGCTTCGCGAACAAAGAGCGGGTCCAGCCTAAGCTCGGTGACATGGGCTAAGTCGTAACAAGGCACGCGTAGCGGAAGCTGTGCGTGGATCAATTAAACTACTACAATTGAATTGTAGTGATGTCGAGCTTGTCTCTCTTTTGCCCGCGATCGATCGCGGATGGAAGAAAGTCAGGTGATTGGGACAACTAAAAAGCTCTTTAAATCGGTGGATTCAGGCGGACGGTCGTGCTATCATATAAGTATTATGGCCGAAGGAGCGAAGAAAGTGATGATCGTGGAGGATGACAGATTCCTGTCCTTCCTGCTGAAATCCCGCCTTGAGAAGGATGGCTTTCTTGTCGAACAGATGTTCGATGGGGAAGAAGCGATCCAAAGGCTCAAGCAGATGGTTCCCGATCTCATCATCCTCGATCTCATCATGCCGAAGGTCACCGGTTTTGAAGTGCTGAAAGCCATCTCTGTCACCCCGCAGCTTGTAAAGGTGCCGGTGGTGATCGTGAGCAATCTTGCCCAGGATTCCGATATCGAAAAGGCGAGAGAGCTTGGTGCAAAGGAGTATTACGTGAAGGTGAAGGTTTCCATCGACGATCTCGTGGGGAGGATAAAGACCCTTGTCGCGACGCCGTAACGGCGGACCCACCCTCATCACTATCTATTAAAATTTCCATGATCGCTGACGCAATCATCAATAAAATAAAGCCGGGAGCCAAGGTGAAGGTCTATGAGGGCAAGACCCCGTTCACGGGTGTCGTTATCGCGCGAAAGCACGGGTCGGAACCCGGCGCAACTTTCACGGTTCGCACTATCCTTGCCGGCGTGGGCGTGGAGAAAGTCTATCCTATTCATTCGCCTGCCATCGTCAAGGTGGAGGTGGTATCCAGCCCCAAGAAAGTGCACCGTGCAAAGCTTTACTTCATCCGCAAGATCTCCGGGTCTCGCATCCGTCAAAAGTTGGGAACCTCGCTCTAAGGGTTACCGCCCAAGGTTTTCCCGCAAAAAGACCCCATTCAGGGGTCTTTTTTTTGCGCGCAGCAATCGGCACGTTCATCCCCCTCTCATGGCACGGTGCTTGTGGGTCGCGGCTTGCAGCGGCGAGGAGGAGGATTCCCCGCGGGCACCTGCACCACGGTCGGGGTAATCGTATCTTTGGCGACCTCGAAAGAAAGCATCGCCGTGCGTTCATTGCCCGCTCCATCTATCGCATCCACCGTGAGACGATGGCCACCCTCCGTGAGTGATCCTCCATCCGTACTGCGTGCCATGGGGATTCCATCCACGGAAACGGATATGATGCCGATTCCGGACCCCGGATCGCGTACCGTGAAAAGCGAGGCGAGCACCCCGCTCTTTTGAAGCACGTGGGTGCCTTCAGAGAATTCGATCCGGGGCGGTTCTGTGTCCGCGGCCTCATTGGCGGAAAGGATTGCGGTAGGCGGTATCGGCGTCCCGGCGCTTCCATCCGCGTGCACGAGGGAGAGCGAGGGAGAAGGTGCGCGAGGATCGGCCATGTTTTCCGATGAGATCGAGATCTCCGCCGTATCCGATGCCGTTTCGAACGGTATCCCGATGTATGAGGCCGCACCTTGGAGTCGTGCTGCGTCGTCGTATGCGCGGATCACGGCGATCGCCGATCCGGAAGCGGTTGCGCGAAGGATCATGCGATATGTTCCCGACGCGGGCAGGAGGAGCGAGGTACTGTCGCCGATACGTTCCATGGAGCTCCCCGGGATCCCGTTCTTCCCCTCGTCCGTGCGCGCTCCATCATAAGCGTCCGCCTCAAGGAGTACCGATCCCCGCACCGCCACTTCAATGGTCGTCTCGCGGCGAGCAGTGTTGCGACGGCCGTTCATGCAGTCTTCCGTGGAGGTGGACATTCCGAACGCATCGAGCGCAAGGGCTCCCGCAGTATCGTTCAGGAGGGCATCGATGAACGTGAGCGGGTTCGCATCTTTTATAAGGCCTAGATGATCCGCTCCGTTCTCGGAATAGAGCGAGAAATAGGTCTCATCCGCCCCTCTCGAACCCATGGCCGAGATGGCGGGAACGGTGCCATCGCCGTTTCCCCGCATGAGGCTCATGCCGCCATCCTCCCGAAGTACGAATCCGCCGATGGTGGCGGGGTCGCCGCATCCTATGATCTTTATTGTTGTTGCGCCTTTTGCGGGCGTCGCAGCGTCCCGTGCCGCATGGAATGTCTCGGCCGCATCGAGCAGGAATGCATTCCTTCCTCCTTTCGTCCCGGATCCCGTCGTCATAAAGTTCCGCATTTCCCCGAATCCGAGCGTACGATGGCCGCCGTTTCGGTTGTCGATGAGATATCCTCCCACCGCATCCGTATAGCGTTCGGAGGGAATGAGCTGATATGCCGCAGGCATGTTCTGGGCTATCGATTTCGTCTTTGAGGGATCGAGAAGCGGCAGGGGACCTATGCGGAATCCTAGATCGTCGCCGTATTGGAGCATTTTGAACATCTTCGGCGTTCCGAGGTTCGGCGGCGCAACAAGGATCGCCTTGTTGACCGAGGAGGCATTCTCCTCATGCGCAAGGAATTCCTCCGCAAGCAGCGATCCCATGCTGTGCGCAATGATATCAATCGTGCCATCAAGAGAAAGCCCCGCCGCCCGCTCCATGACGGGGGTGATCGCCTTTGCGCCCTCTTCCACGGAAAGCCGCCAGTCGTAGGGGGCGACGAAAAGATCGGTTCCTTCCCGGTATCCCATTGCTGCGAGCGAATCGAGAAGCGGTCTGTAAAAATCCATGGAGACGAAGGGGATCGATGTGGTGACCGTGCGTATGATATCCGTTGCATCCGCCTCTTTGCCGGAGATCTCCCTTCCATCCGGTCCGAGCGCCAGGTCTTCAAGATATGCATCAGAGCTTGAGGCGATCAGCATGTCTGCGGCAGGCCATAATTCGCGCCCGTCGGATTCCCGCGCGATCCTCGAGCCAAGCATTCCCGGAACGATCACGATGGGTCTGCGGCGTGCGGATGCACCGGATCCCGATGCATCTTCCGAGGGCGCGGTTTCTCCCGATGGCGTGGAGCTGGGAGATGCGGATGCGGGGGGATCGCTCGCGAATATGCCATGGACCGTCACATTCGCCACACGCACGTCCGCACCTCCCTGGAGGACCCCGTCGAACGCCCCGAACGTGAGAAGGAACCGTGCCGGCACGATCTTGTTTCCGAAATCCAGTTCACCTGTCCCTTGTTCGCCCCGGCCGCAGCCGAGATATACATCGTTCGTTGAGGTTGCGATGATCGCCTCCGGCATTTCAATGGGGGCGATCACCGCGCCATAACGCCCGTAACCATCGCAATTATTGCTCCCAAGATTCATCCAATCGAAGGTGATCTTCGTCATGGTGAATGGACCGGGAACCGCATAGGGCGTCGATGAGGGGATGAGGGCGCATGCACGCGGAGATCCATCCCCGAAGCAGGGATCGGGTTGGGTGTTTTTTCTGTAGATCGTGGATCGGTCCTCGAGTACGGCATCTCCCCGCACGCCATCTTCGATGAAGATGGCCGGTCCTATCGGATCTCCTTCGGGCGCGACCCAAGGAGAAGTATTGCCGAGCCCATCGACGGTCCGCGCCTGCCAATGATAGCCTCCATTCGGAAGCTCTCGCGCGAATACGCGCATGATCGAGGTGGTCTCGACCCTGTTCATGAGGGATACGGCGTTCGCAGCCCCGGAAAATCCCACAAAGGATGGTTCGACCTCGACCTGAAGGCCGAGGTCGTCAGGAAGCGGCGTTCCCACCCTGGCCGTGAAGGCGATCGTGGATACGGGAGAGGTTCCTGACGGGGGGACGAGCGACCCTCCATCGGAGGATCCCGGGTCCATTCCCTGGAACTGTCCCGCAGGGGACGGCGGTGGGATTTCCGCATATATCATGAACCTCGCTTCCGCGAGAGGAGGAAGGCTGAAGGTTTCGCCCGTCTCTCCGGTTGTGGATCCAAGGAACGATATACTGGAGAAATTCTGCCCGCCGAACACGTAGTCCCATCGATATCGCGTTCCTTCCGTGAGGAATGGATGCGAATCTTTGAATGTGAACATGAGGTCGCCCGCGCATCCATATCCCGAGAAACTATTGTCCGATCTGCCAAGCAAGGTGCCGTCAGCATCGTCCCGGACCGTGAGGTAGCAGCTGTTCGTGTCCGGATACCGACTGGAGGTGCCGAAGTTCGTTGTGAATATCCTGATGGTTCCCACGACCCCCGTTGCGGCCGCCATGAAGGTCTGGGTGCCCGCCGTGATGTCCGTACAGCGGTTATCGCATGATGTGCGCATTCCTGCCGATGCCGAACCGTCGTCCTGTTGCGCAAGTAGCGCTGCGGCTCCTGCGGAATGGAGGGGAGTGAGGAAAAGGATGCATCCCGAAAGCACCGTAAACGGCAGATATTTTCGTATGGACATGGCCCGAATGCTAGCATGCGCACCATCAAAAAAACCTTAAGGGTGGACGAGGCCGCATCCATTTGACATCTTTCCGGGTTTTGCTATACTCTCAACCAAGGTTTCCTCGGAGTTTTATGCGAACAACCATCATTGCGGGAAAACGGGATTCATGTATCCTTCACCGCTGCCCTTCGTAAGGGAGCTGTGTTCCTTAGGTGGTTCGAGCAGACTCCGGGGTGCGCCCCGATTTTTTTTGAGCTCGATCAAACGGTCAAGCTTCGACATTATTCAAAGCGATGTCTTTCATACTCGGCAAAAAACTTAGAATGACCCAGATCTGGAAGGACGGCAAAGTCGTTCCGGTTACGGTAATCCATGCGGAACCCAACAAGGTCTCCCTTGTTCGCAATCAAGAGCGTGACGGGTACGAGGCCGTGCAGGTTTCCCTTGGCAAAAAGAAGCGCGAATTCCGCAATCTTTCCCATGAACCCGTTGTGATCGCTGATTTTTCTGCGGATGCAGAGGTTACTGTTGAGGCATTCAAAGAGGGGGAGCGGGTCCGCGTGAGCGGCGTGATGAAGGGAAGGGGCTTTCAGGGCGTGGTAAAGCGCCATAATTTCGCAGGCGGTCCCAAGACCCACGGACAGAAGAATCGCTTCCGCCACCCCGGTTCCATCGGCTCCACCGCGTTCCAGCGCGTCGTTCCCGGAAGGCGCATGGCAGGACATATGGGTGTCACTCGCATCACTTTGAAGAATCTCATCGTTGCGGCGGTGGACAAGGAGCACAATCTGATCTTCCTCAAAGGAGCGGTCCCCGGCGTCACCGGAGGGCTTATAGAGATTTCAAATCTTAAATAAGTATTCGCATCACGCGGGAACACCACCATGAAGATTGACGTCTATAATCTGAACAACGAAGTCGTGGGCTCGATCGATCTCCCGAAGGAGGTGTTCGAGGCGAAGTGGAATGCCACCCTCGTGAAGCAGGTGCTCGATGCCCAGGTCGCGAATCGCCGTGCACCGTGGGCGCATGTCCGCGATCGCAGCGAGGTTTCGGGCGGAGGAAAGAAACCCTGGCGTCAGAAGGGCACGGGCCGTGCGCGACACGGATCGACCCGTTCACCGCTCTGGGTGGGTGGAGGAAAGGCCCATGGCCCTCGGAACGACAAGGATTATTCCCAGAAGGTGAACAAGAAGATGAAGCGGGTGGCGCTCTTTTCTGCGCTTTCACGGAAGGCGAAGGATGGCGAGATCAGGATCTTCGATTCCCTCGCGCTCGAAAAGCCCAAAACGAAAGAGCTTGCAGGCGCGCTTCATGGTGCGATCTCCCTTCCGAAGGGCGGAACGCGTTATGATGTCCTTCTTGTTTCCGATGTGACCAACAAGAACCTTTTCCGTGCGGCATCCAATCTTGTGAAGACGAAAGCGATCGCCGCGGATTCGCTCAATATTTTCGATATTTTGAACCATAAGAATCTTTTCATCGATAAAGAGGCGGTCGAAGCCATCGGAAAGCATTATAAGATCTAATACGCACCACTCCTATGGCGAACACACTCCTCATCAAGAAGCCTTGGGTCACCGAGAAAGCGACTGCGGTCGCCGAAAAGGCCAACCAGTATATTTTCCTGGTTGACAAGGGTGCAACGAAACCCGAGATCAAGAAAGCCGTCGCGGCCCTTTATAAGGTTGAGGTGACGGCCGTGAACGTAGTGAATCGCCCGCCCAAGCGGAAGCGTTTCGGGGGTTCGCGCAAAGGCGTTCAGGAAGGATACCGCAAGGCCATTGTGACCGTAAAAAAGGGACAGAAGATCGACATCCACTAATCCCATGAAATCCTATAAGCCGACAAGCGCTTCGCGCCGCAGCATGACCTCCCCGGATTACCGCGTCCTTACGAAAGGCGTGCGTCCCCATAAGCCGCTCCTCAAGCGATTGAAGACCCATAGCGGAAGGAATTCCCAGGGCCGCATCACGACCCGTCATCAGGGCGGAGGGAACAAGAAGCTTTATAGGATGATCGATTTCAAGCAGAATCGCATGAACCAGAAGGCGGTGGTTCAGAGCCTTGAGTACGATCCTTATCGTACGGCGTTCATCGCCAAGGTTACGTACGATGACGGCGTTATCTCATATATCATTGCGCCCGAAAAGCTCAAAGTGGGCGATGAGATCGTCACTGCGGAATCTGCTCCTTTCAAGACCGGCAATAGGATGCTCCTCAGGAACATTCCTGTCGGCACGCAGGTCTATAACATCGAGATGATGCCGGGCCGCGGCGCCCAGCTTGCCCGTTCGGCAGGTCTTTATGCAGAAGTGCTTGCGAATGCCGATGGATATACCGACCTTAAGCTCAATTCGGGAGAGGTGCGGCGCGTGCCTTGGACGTGCCTTGCATCGATCGGTCAGGTTTCGAATGCGGAGTGGAGCCTCGTTACCCTTGGCAAAGCCGGCCGTTCACGGTGGCTCGGCATCCGTCCTACCGTACGCGGAAGCGCGATGAACCCCGTCGACCACCCGTATGGAGGAGGCGAAGGCGCCCAGCCGCGCGGTACCCGCAAGCCGAAGACGCTGTGGGGCAAGGTCACCGGTGGAAGGAAGACCCGCAACAAGAAAAAGAAGTCGAACAAATTCATCGTGAAGCGCCGCGTAAGCAAGCGCAACCGAAAGTAAGACTCCATTATCCCTATCATGTCTCGTTCGCTCAAAAAAGGACCATTTGTAGATCCAAAACTTCTGAAGAAGATCACCGGTGTTCGCCCGGGAAGCGGTGTTGTCATAAAGACCTGGTCCCGTGCCTCGGAGATCGCCCCGGAATTCGTGGGATATGTGTTCGGCGTCCATAACGGCCGCGCGCACGTGGAGGTGCGCGTCACGGAGGAGATGGTCGGCCATCGCCTCGGAGAATTCTCCCCGACCCGCAAATTCCTGCGTCACGGCGGTAAGATGCAAAAGGAGCTTGAGCTGAAAGCCGCGGAAACGCAAAAGGCCCAATCTCAGGCGGCGAAAGCATCACCCGCAAAGAAGTAATATCCTTCCTATCAATTCAAACCCATGGCGACAGAGTATACGGCGAAACTGAATTATCTGCGAATGGCGCCCAGAAAGGTGCGCAGCGTTGGCGACCTCATCAAGGGCCTTCCGGTCAACGAAGCGGAAGCACAGCTCCTCATGCAGACCCGCCGTCCCGCGAAGCCGCTTCTCAAACTCTTGCGCTCTGCGGTCGCAAATGCTAAAAATAACGGGCTTACCAACGTGGATCATCTTTTCATCGCGAGTCTTCGCGTCGATGGAGGTCCGATGCTGAAAAGGATCCTTCCTCGCGCTCGAGGAAGCGCATCGCCGATCGAGAAGAAGATGAGCCACGTGACCCTCCTGCTTGGCGTGAACGAGGCACTCAAGTCCCGCTTCACCATTGCTGCCCCCAAGAAGCGCAAGACCGGCCTCGGAGAGACTGGAAAGCGTTCTGCAAAGAAGAGGACGATGACCCCCAAGACGGGAGAGTCTGAATCTCCTGATATGAAGCAGAAGGAAAAACGGGGTGGCAATTTCTGGAAGAGGACATTCAACCGTAAAGCAGGAATGGGAGAATAACACACGGACATGGGACAGAAGATAAATCCAAATTCATATCGTTTAGGGGTTACGAAGGGATGGCCGGTGCGCTGGTTCCTTAAGGGCGGCTATCCGAAGTTCCTCGAGGAGGATGAGGCGATCCGCAATACGATCAACAAGAAGATCGGTCTCGCGGGTATCGCGAACATCGAGATCGAGCGTACCCAGGGCAATCTTCGCGTCTATATCCGTGCAGCACGGCCGGGCCTCGTCATCGGACGTGGCGGAAAGGGGATGGAGGATCTCAATAAGGCGATCAGCGATGCGCTTCGCAAGGTACGCGGCACTGCGGCATCGGGGAAGGTTGCGCTCAGCCTCAATGTGGAGGAATTGAAGCGGACCGAGGTGTCTTCCAAATATATCGCCCAGCAGATCGCATGGGATCTTGAGAAGCGCATTCGTTTCCGCAGGACAATGAAGAAGTACCTTGAACAGATCATGCAGAATCGCGACGTGAAGGGGGCGAAGGTGGCCCTTTCGGGACGTCTTGATGGCAATGAGATCGCACGACGCGAACATCTTTCCCAGGGTTCCCTTCCGCTTGCCACGCTTCGTGCGGACATCGATTATGGCACCGCAACCGCTTTCACCACCTATGGTACGATCGGTATCCGCATATGGATCTATAAAGGCGAGGTGTTTGCAAAAAAGTCATCCGATGAGCGGGAGGAGCGGTCTTCGCGCGAGGGCCGTCCGCCGATGGGACGCCGTCCCGAGCCGCGCGCATAACGAACACCACTGAAATGCTTATTCCCAAAAAGGTAAAACATCGCAAGTGGCAGAAGGGGCGTTCGCGCACCCGCGCCGTGGAGACCCGCGGTCTCGATCTGAGCTATGGACAGTTCGGCCTCAAGTCGACCGAGTCGGCCTGGGTGAACTCGCGCCAGATCGAAGCTGCACGAAAGACGATCACCAACTTCCTTCGCCGCGAAGGACGCCTTTGGATCCGTATCTTTCCCGATAAGCCCATCACCATGCAGGCCCCCGAGAAGACGCTCGGAGGTGGAAAAGGCTCGGTGGACCACTATGTGTTCCCCGTGAAGCCCGGACGCGTCCTTTTTGAGATCGATGGCGTCGCTGCCGAGAAGGCGAAGGAGGCCCTCAAACATGCATCCTATAAGCTTCCGGTAAAAACCCGCATCGTCACGAAATAGCATTAAAGGAAATCCCATGAAGAAGAAAGATATCCAGGAAATGAAAAACAGGTCGTCGGCGGAGCTCACGAAGCTCGTCGAGGACAGTGCGGAGAAGCTTCGTGCGCTTCGATTCGATCTCGCGGCGGGCAAGGTGAAGAACGTCGCCCAGCTCCGGGAAGTGAGGAAGACGATCGCGCGCGCAAGGACATTCCTTCATGCGCGGAATGCCGCCGCGATAAACGGGACCTCCAAATAGGGAACAATGACCATCATGAAAAAGACCGAGGAAAAGAAAACAAGGAGGATCGTAGGCGTCGTCATATCCGACAAGATGATGAAGACCCGCGTGGTTGCGGTGGATCGTCTCAAGAAGCATCCCAAGTACCAGAAATACTACCGCGTGACGACCACATTCAAGGCGCACGATGAGGCGAATGAATATAAGGAGGGCGACAAGGTGACCATCGAGGAGACCAGGCCGATCTCCAAGGATAAGCGCTGGAAGATCACCGGTAAGGCATCATAACCATGATACAGGAACGTTCAATATTGAAAGTCGCGGACAACAGTGGCGCCAAAGTGGTGCGGTGCTTCCGTGTTCTTGGCGGCAGCAAGCGCCGGTATGCGGGCGTCGGCGATATCGTCGTGGCATCGGTGCAGTCTGCGGAACCGCGCAAGCCGGTGAAGCGGAAGGATGTCGTAAAAGTGCTCGTGGTGCGTTCCAAGAACGCCATCCGGCGCAAGGACGGCTCATATGTGCGTTTCGATGAGAATGCCGTCATCCTCGTCGATGCGAAGAAGGAACCCGTGGCGACGCGTATCTTCGGTCCTTTGCCGCGCGAGCTCAAGGAGAAGGGATACGAAAAACTCATGACGATGGCGGAAGAAATAGTGTAATCCTTGCCATTTTATTACCATGAAGATCATCAAAGGAGATACTGTGAAAGTGATGTCCGGAAAGGACCGTGGAAAGACCGGGGCTGTTTCGGCGGCGTTCCCCGATACCGGGAAGATCGCCATCGAAGGGGTCAATGTCTTCAAGAAGAACTCGCGGCCTCGCCTTCAGGGCGAACGAGGACAGGTGGTGGAGGTTTCCCGCCCTCTTGTGGCATCGAAGGTCATGATCATCTGCCCGAGCTGCAAACAGCCCACCCGTATCGGTACGCGCATTGAAGGCAAGCGAAAGGTCCGTTATTGCAAGAAGTGTCAGTCGACGATCTAATCTTTTCGAAACCCATTACCATGCCGGAAGCAAAGAAAAATCATAATGATCGTGTTGCCATACGCTCCCTTCTTGAGAAGGCGGTCATTGATGCGGGCGTAGGCCGTTTGAGCCAGCAGCCGAATTTCGAGGAAAAGATCCTTCCTCAGGTCATGCGCGATATCGCCGCGGTCACGGGCCAGCAGCCCCAGATCCGCAGGGCGAAGGAGTCGATTGCAGGCTTCAAGATCCGGGAAGGACAGATCGTGGGCCTTCGCGTCACCCTCCGCGGGGCGAAAATGGTTGATTTTTTTGAGAGATTGGTTACAATAGTGTTGCCACGCGTACGCGACTTCAACGGAATCGAGCGCTCGGCGGTTGACCAGGGCGGTACTTTGAATGTGGGCGTGCGCGATCATATGGTGTTCCCGGAGATAAGCCCCGAGAAATCTTTGATCTCATTCTCCCTTGGCGCGAGTATGGTGCCGAAGAAGAAGAATCACGATGCATCCTTCGCAGCATTTGTCGAGCTTGGCGTCCCTTTCAAAAAGGAGACGGCTGGCAAGACGGGAGCCAAGAAGAAAAGTGCAGGAAAAAGAAGGAGCAAATAAGATATGGCAAAGAAATCCGTCATCGCGCGATCGAAAAAGCGCCCCAAGTTCAGCAGTCGTATCGTACGCCGATGTTTTCGCTGCGGACGCAAGCGCGGATATATGCGGGACTTCGGCCTTTGCCGCATCTGCTTCCGTGAGATGGCGACGAATCAGCAGATCCCCGGAGTAAAGAAAGCATCCTGGTAACATGCATTACACAATCCTCCCCGAACTTAAGAACGCGGTCCGCGCAAAGAAGGATAAAGTGATCTTCCCTTATTCGAAGATGGATTTGGCGATCCTCAAGAAACTGGCCGATAACGGCTATGTGAAGAGCGCCGAGCGGGAGGCTACGGGCAGAAAGAGCATCATCGTCGTGAAGCTTGCGAAGACGACGGTCTCTCCCATCAACGACTTCAAGATCAAGAGCAAGCCGAGCCGCCATATTTATACTGATTACCGAAGCTTGAATTCCGTGCGGCAGGGCCATGGACTCGCGCTGCTTTCCACCTCCCAGGGGATCATGACCGGCCGCGAGGCGAGAAAGGGGAAGATCGGCGGAGAATATCTTTTTGAGATCTGGTAATACCATTCATAACGGAACCATCATGAGCAGACTTATTAAAAAATCCATCACCGTTCCCGAAGGCGTGGCCGTGGCCGTGGCCGAGGGAGAGGTGCGCATCAAAGGCCCGAAGGGCGAGATCGTTATTCCGGTTGCGCGGGAGGTTGAGGTGACCGCTGATGCGAAGGAGCTTTGGGTAAAGACCCCTGTTTCAAGGAATGCGTCTACCGCGATGCACGGGACGATCTGGTCCCTTTCGAAGAACGCCATAGAGGGCGTGACGAAAGGATTCGAGAAGATCCTCGAGATCGAAGGCGTAGGCTACCGCGCGACGATCGAAGGGAAGGAGCTCGTTCTTTTCCTTGGATATGCGCTTCCGGTCCGTATGCCCATTCCCGATTATGTGGCGGTTTCCGTGGAAAAGAACACCATAAAGATCACGGGTATCAATAAAGAGCAGGTAGGACAGGTTGCCGCAGAGATCCGCGCCCTCAAGAAGCCCGAGCCGTACAAAGGAAAGGGCATCCGCTATCGCGGCGAGGTCATCCGCAGAAAGGCGGGCAAGAAAGCGGGAGCTTCAGGTTCGTAACGCATAATCCCAGTCATCACTATCATGAACGCAGCAAAGAAATTGAATAAACGGAGGATGCGCCGGATCGCCAGGACGAGGGCCCGCATCAAGGGTACCGCTGAGCGCCCCCGCCTTGCCGTGCACAGGACGAACCGCTATTTTTACGCCCAGCTTATCGATGACCTGAAAGGCGTCACTCTCCTTTCCGCTTCGAGCGCAGCGCTCCATAAGGGTGGGACTGCCGGTGCAAAGGCCAAGACGACGAAGACCCAGGAATCCTTTGCGATAGGGGAGATGCTTGGGAAAAAGGCATCGGAAAAGGGCATCGCGTCGGCGGTATTCGATCGCCGTTCGTATAAGTTCCATGGCCGCGTAAAGAGCTTCGTCGAAGGCGCGAAAAAGGCAGGTCTTACGATATAACATAATCATGGCACCCATCACCTCCAATCCTTCGGTTCAGCAGCGCCCCGGTATGCATCAGGGTTCCGGTCAGTCGGGTTTCCGACGCGGAGGCCCGGGATCCCGCGGTCCGCGCCTTCCTCAGGGACCTCGCGATGATTTTCGCGAGCGCGTGCTTGATATGCGCCGCGTCACCCGCGTCGTGGCGGGCGGCAAACGTTTCCGTTTCCGCTGTACGCTTGTGATCGGCGATGAGAAAGGACGTGTTGCGATCGGCGTTGCGAAGGGTCTCGACGTGCAACAGGCCGTTGCGAAGGCCAAAGCGGATGCGAAGAAGCACATCATCCAGGTCAACCTGAAAGATGGACGCACGATCGCCCATGAAGTAGATGCGAAATACAGCGCCGCAAAGGTGCTTATAAAGCCTGCAAGCAAGGGGCACGGTCTCCGCGCCGGCGGTTCGGTGCGTTTCGTGCTTGCGTTCGCGGGTGTGAAGGATGCTACGGCAAAGGTGCTCGGCCGCACGCCGAACAAGCTTACGAACGCAAAGGCAACGCTCGAGGCACTTAAAAAGCTTAAGGCATAACCGACCATGAAACTCCATCAACTTTCCACATTGAGGACCCGGAAGGTCCAGCGTATCGGCCGCAGCGGCAAGCGCGGCAGTTATTCGGGGCGCGGCGTGAAGGGACAGCGTTCCCGTTCCGGCCATCGCATCCGTCCTGCGGAGCGCGATCTCATTCTCAAACTTCCGAAGATCCGCGGTTTCCGCAACAAGCCGAAAGACGAGGTTCCTGAGGTGTTCAACCTCGGTGCGCTCGCCGCGAAGTTCGCGGATTTGGCGAAAGGCGGCAAGGGCGGCGCGATCACGATAGATCGGACGCTTCTCCGCTCCGTGAAGCTCATCAAAAAGGATTATAAGGGGATCATAAAGATCCTCGGCACCGGCGAAATATCGTTTCCGGCATCCTTCGAGGGCTTCCAGATTTCGTCCGC
Source organism: Candidatus Parcubacteria bacterium (assembly GCA_027355945.1). Classification (GTDB taxonomy): domain Bacteria; phylum Patescibacteriota; class Minisyncoccia; order UBA6257; family 2-01-FULL-56-20; genus JAKAGE01. Next base: position 13,554 of record DAIEHA010000009.1, read on the forward strand.
CGCAAAGGCCAAGATCGAGAAGGCCGGGGGAAGCGTGAAGTGAGTATAAGGATCGCCTCATCCCTATGGAACGATTAGTCCAGATATTCAAAGTAAAGGAGCTTCGGAACAAGATACTCATCGTACTCGGGCTTCTCGTGGCGTATCGGGTGCTTGCGGCGATCCCCATCCCGGGAGTGAACGCCCAAGCGCTCCAGAATTATTTCAATTCGAACCAGCTCCTCGGATTCCTCAACTTCTTCTCCGGAGGGGGACTTGCCACGCTTTCCGTCGTGATGCTCGGCGTGGGCCCCTACATCACCGCCACGATCGTGATGCAGCTCATGACTATCATCTTCCCGAGGATGAAGGAACTGTATTACGAGGAAGGGGCCCGTGGGCAGGCGAAGTTCAACCAGTATTCCCGGCTTCTCACGGTTCCGTTCGCATTCGTGCAATCCTATGGATTCCTCAAGCTCCTTATTTCGCAGGGGGTCATACCTCAGCCCAATCTTTTCAGCATGTTGAGCAACGTTATCGTGATCACCGCGGGCTCGATGGTCGCATTGTGGCTCGGTGAGCTTATCAGCGAACAGAAGGTGGGCAACGGCATTTCCCTCATCATCCTTGCGGGAATCCTGAGCCGATTCCCCACGACCGTAGGGACCGCGATTGCGGCCTACACCCCCCAGATGCTCACCTCGTACCTCGTCTTCATCGTGATCGGGTTCCTTCTCATTGCCGGTATCGTGTATCTGAACGAAGGTGAACGGAAGATCCCCGTCGCATATGCGCGGCGCGTCCGCGGCAATAAGATGTATGGAGGAGACCAGAGCTATCTTCCTCTCAAAGTGAACCAGGCAGGGATGATCCCGCTCATTTTTGCGATATCGGTCCTGCTCTTCCCGCAGTTCCTTGCGCAAATCGTCATCCTTTTCTCGCAGAAGTGGGGGCTTGCGATCAGCAATTTCGCGCAGGCATTCGTTGCGAATCAGCTTTACTATGGGCTGTTCTACTTCCTTCTCGTCTTTGCATTCACGTATTTCTATACCGCGATCACCTTCAATCCCGAGGAAGTCGCGAAGAATCTTCAGCAGAGCGGAGGATTCGTTCCGGGTATCCGCCCGGGAGAGAGCACCGAGCGTTTCTTCGGCAGCATCGTGAACCGGATCACTTTCTGGGGTGCGGTGTTCCTCGGTATCGTAGCGATCTTCCCGATCTTGATCCAGTTTGCAACGGGGATCTCGGTGGTCACCATCAGCGGGACGGCGATCCTTATCGTTGTTGCGGTGGCGCTCGAAACGATGCGCATGGTGGATTCAGAGCTCACCGTCAGGGAATACGAGGGGATAGAATAAGGCTTATATAAAAAACGGAATGGACGAAGCGTCCATTCCGGTGCGTGGCGAATGCGAGATCAATGGCGGCGAGGCTGCTGCCATTTGAGACGGCGATCGGGAAGTGCGTCCGTTTCCCGCTGGGTTTGGGCCTTTTCGAGCGGTTGGCCGTTTGCCGCATATCCGTTGGCGCGGAGGATCTCCGTTGCCTGTCTATAGCGGCCCACTTCACGATGCGAACACGATGCGTTTTTCGTATCCTTCATGTCAATGATGCCGCGGAGGATCGTCAGAGCTTTTTAGAGTGTAATACGGTTTTTCGGCGCATGCAATGCCGGAGGCTCTTATCAAGTGGATTTTTTTCTGGTATGATGGTCACATTCTTCCTCCAATGACGCCTGATTTCGATGTCATTTTCATGACCGGTCCCCAAGGTTCGGGGAAAGGAACCCAGGGGAAACGGCTTGCGGCAAAGCTTGATTTTTTTTTGTGGGACACGGGTGCGGCGCTCCGTGCGATCGCATCGCAGGATACCCCGCTTGGTAAGGAGGTGGCGGGCATCATCAATAATGGCAATTTCCTGAGCGATGATCTTCTGATCGAGATCCTAAAGGACCGCCTGCCTGAGATCCTCAAAGGGAGGGGCGTTATTTTCGATGGCGTCCCGCGCCGGATAGGCCAAGCCGAATATCTCTTGAACTATCTGAAGGAGCAGGGGAAGCATCGCATGATGACGGTCTCGATCGACGTTCCGCGCGAGGAATCGCTGAAGCGCCTTCTCCTCAGGGCTGAGACCGAGGGACGGGCCGATGATACGCCCGAGCGCATCGAGAAGCGATTGCGATTTTTCGAGGAAGTGGTGAAGCCGATGATGGAATATCTGAAGAAGGAGACGAAGTACGTCGAGATCGATGGGACGCCGTCGGTCGACGAGGTCGAACGGGAGATCGATGCCGCACTTGGGATACTATGACCCGTCACCCCGTAGAGGTGTCCGATAGCGCGCCTTTCAATATCATCCTGCTCGGCGACCCCGCATCCGGAAAGGGCACGCAATCGGCGCATCTTGCCGCCCGCTACGGTATGTATGATTTCGACATGGGGCGGGAGGTGAAGAAGCCTGAGAATCTCAAGTTATACGATTATGCCCATACAACCGCCGTCGGTAAGCTCACACCGACGGCGGTAGCGAGAAAGATCTTCAGAGAGAAGATCCTCGGCACTCCTGCCCGCGAGGGCATCGTCTTCAGCGGCACGCCGAAGATGATCGGAGAGGCGAATCTTGTGGAACGCCTCCTTCGCGAGCGCGGAAGGAGGGATCCCCTCGTCATCTATCTTCATATCCCGCTCAAGGAGGTGCTTGTCCGGATGCGGGGACGAAGGGTGGAGGTGCAGGGAAAGGCCATCGTGCGGGATGATGATAATGAGCGGGCGCTCATGAATCGAAGACGCTACTATCGGGAGCAGGTTTCGCGCGTCGTCGATTTCTTCAGGGAGCGGTATGAATTCCGGCGCATTTCCGGCATGGGCACCGAGAACGAGGTGGCGGCGCGGATCGAGGCCGCCATAGCGTCCCATTTGAAGAGGACGTCCCGGAAGGGAAGGTCGGCGCATTGAACCATCCACAATGGACCTCATCAAGACAAAGGAGCAGATCGCAATAATGGCTGAAGGAGGCCGTCGCCTTGGAGCCGTTCTCAATGTGCTCCGCAAAGAGGTGCGACCGGGCATTACAACCTTGGAACTTGACCGGATCGCCCGTTTGCGCATCGAAGCGGGTGGGGACAAGCCCGCCTTCCTTCATTATCGTCCCGCAGGAGCGGCGAAAGCCTATCCTTATACTCTCTGTTCATCCGTGAACGACGTCGTCGTCCACGGGCAGCCTTCGCATCACGTCCTTCGGGAAGGCGATGTCATTTCGCTCGATCTCGGCCTTCGGCATGAGGGTCTTTATCTCGATGCGGCCATCACGGTCCCCGTAGGTCCCGTATCCTCACTGGGAAAGGATGTCCGGGCATTGCTTGATGCAACCGAAGATGCGTTGTATGCGGGTATTGCGGCCGCAAAGCCGGGAAAGCGTCTCGGTGACATAGGATACGCGATAGAACGCGTTGCCCGCAACGCAGGACTTTCCGTGGCAGAAGGGCTTACCGGCCACGGAATCGGCGAATCGCTGCACGAGGAGCCATCCGTGTTCAACTTCGGCGAACGGGGCACGGGCATGGTGCTCAAGGAGGGGATGGTGCTCGCGATCGAGCCCATGTTCACGCTTGGAGGCGGGGAGATAGTCCAGCTCCGCGATGAGAGCTATGGCACCGAGGACCGTTCGTGGGCGGCGCATTTCGAGCACACGATCGCGATCACGGCAAAGGGACCGAAGATACTCACCGCTGCGTGATATAATCCCAATATAGCCCTCATCCGCACCCCATGGCCCAGCCATATCTTTCCGTAGTAATTCCCGCCTATAACGAGGAGGCTCGCATCGCCCAGACGCTTGTGACGATGGACAGGCATCTTTCGGGCGCGGAATATTCCTATGAGATCATCGTCGCGGATAACGGTTCCACCGATGGAACCGCCGCCATCGTCCGCAACATGGAAAAGATCGTGAAGAACCTCCGCCTCATCGATGGGGGCCGTGGCGGCAAGGGCGTTGCAGTCCGCAATGGCATGCTCCAGGCAGCCGGACACGTGCGCCTTTTTGCGGACGCGGATAATTCAACGCCCCTTGAGCAGTTCGACGCCATGATCCCGTATTTCAAAGAAGGATATTCCGTCGTGATCGGGTCCCGGGCGGTCCGCGGAGCGTTCCTCGACCCTCCCGAACCGCGTTTCCGAAGGATCGCCGGAAAAGGATTGAACCTCCTGGTCCAGATGCTCGTGTTGCCCGGAGTGCGGGACAGCCAGTGCGGATTCAAGGCGTTCACGGAGGATGCTGCGGTTGCCGTATTCGAGGAATCAAGGATCCCGGGATGGGCCTTTGACGTCGAAATTCTCGCGCTTGCCAAACGGAAGGGGTATCGCATCAAGGAAATGCCCGTCCGCTGGGTGAACGATCCCCGTTCCCATGTGCGGTTTGCGGCAGGGTTCCATTTCCTTGCCGAGCTCTTGAAAATACGGCTGGATTTCTGGCGCGGGTCCTATGGCCCTTCCGGACTGGACAAAGGCCCGCATTCGCATTAAAATGAAGCCCAATAGCATCCAAAAGCCGCTTCATATTTCGTAAGCGGCTTCGCTATAAATAATAACGACCCCATCGTCGAACCAATCATATATACCCCTTCTATGGGAAAGGAATATCTCACCAAAGAGAGGCTGGAAGAGTTCAAACATGAGCTCGAATCCCTCAAAAATGAAAAGCGGAACGAAGTTGCGCAGCGTTTGAAGCAAGCGAAAGAGTACGGGGATCTTTCTGAGAACTCGGAGTATGCGGAGGCTCGCGAGGAGCAGGCGAATGTGGAGAACCGCATTTTCGAGCTCGAAGATCTTCTGAAGAATGCCGTGACGATCGAAAAGCCCTCCAATCATGCGGATACCGTGCAAGTAGGTTCCACTGTCACCATCAAGAAAGGCGGTAAGGTTTCCACGTATACCATCGTCGGTATGTATGAGGCCAAACCGGAGGAGGGAAGGATCTCCGATGATTCGCCCCTCGGAAAGGCCTTCATGCACCGCAAAGCGGGAGAGGTGATCGATGTGGCGACCCCTGCAGGTACTGCGAAGTACGAGATCACGAAGGTGGAATAAGGGACGGAGCGGCGGTACAATAAGTCCATGCTGGAAGACATCATCCGCGAACGCCGCAAGAAGATGGACCTTCTCAAAGAGAAGGGTATCGATCCATATCCTGCCCGCATCATGCGGACCGGGGATATGCTGGATGCACTCGATGCATTCGAGCGTCTTGCCGCCGAGCACACGGAGATCTCCCTCGCCGGACGCGTGAGGAGCCTCCGGGACCAGGGGAAGATCATCTTCGCCGACCTTGAGGATGAGACAGGGAAGATCCAGGCGGTGCTCCGGGAGGATATGCTGCCAGACCTCGCATTCTGGCGGTCGGTGATCGATACGGGCGATTTTCTTTCCGTGACGGGAACCCTTTTTCTTACGAAGCGCGGCGAGAAGAGCATTGAAGCGCATACGCTTCAGTTCGCCGGAAAGACCCTTAAGCCCCTTCCTGACAAATGGGACGGCATCCAGGACGTGGAACTTCGCCTTCGAGAACGTTATGTCGATCTGCTTGCGCACCCGGACGTGCGGGAGATGTTCGTGCGGAAAAGTCTTTTTTGGGCGAGCGTGCGGGAGTTCCTTGAGAACGAAGGTTTCCTCGAAGTGGAAACGAGCGTTCTTGAACCGGAGGCGGGAGGTGCCGAAGCGGAGCCCTTCAAGACCCATCATAACGCCCTCGATACCGATTTCTATCTTCGCATCGCCCTTGAACTGCAGCTCAAAAAGCTCGTGGTAGGGGGCTTTGACAAGGTTTTCGAGATCGGACGCGTGTTCCGCAACGAAGGCATCGACAGGGAGCATCTCCAGGACTTCACGTTCATGGAGTGCTATTGGGCGTATCATGATTACCGCGATCTCATGAAGATGCTTCAACGCATGTTCCGCTTCGTCATCGAACATACGATGGGCACCCTTTCCACGCACTGGCACGGCCACGAGATCGACTGGAGCGGGGAATGGCCCGAGGTGGATTACGTCTCCGAATTCACCAAGGTGAATGGATTGAATCCCATCAAGGCCACGCGGGACGAACTTTTCATGAAAGCAAAGTCCCTTGGGCTCGCACCCGAGGGATCCCTTGAGAAGGGGAGGCTTATCGACCTTATTTACAAAAAGACCGTGCGTCCCACCCTCGTGCAGCCCTGTTTCCTCACGGGAACCCCCATCATCGTCTCGCCGCTTGCAAAGGCCTCTCCGGAGAACCCTGATATCGCCGAGCGATTCCAGATCGTGGCATGCGGCACCGAGCTTGGAAATGGATTTTCCGAGCTTAATGATCCCGATGAACAGCGGCGGCGTTTCGAGGCTCAAATGGCCCTTCGCGCGAAAGGCGACAATGAGGCGATGCTTCTTGATGAGGACTTTTTGAACGCCCTTTCCCATGGACTTCCTCCCACCGCAGGCTTCGGCATGTCGGAGCGCGTGTTCGCGGTGCTCGTGGACCGTCCGATCAGGGAGACGGTGTTCTTCCCCCTCATGCGCCGCATGAAGGAGGATGTGCAGGACCATAAAGAGCCTTCCCCCGTCGAAGGGGGCGACCCCAAAGGAAAGTCCGAGCGAACCTCGGAAAGGAGCTCATCGGCAGCGAACGCCGCAGGTGCCAAAAAAACCCCGGTGAAGCGGGGAAGAAAGGAGGATTGATATGAAACGCGTGATGGTATTCGGCGTGTTCGACGGCGTCCACGAGGGGCATCGCGCGCTTTTCCGGCAGGCGAAGGAGCACGGAGATCGTCTCATCGTCGCAGTGGCGCAGGACGCGGTCGTCAAAGGGCTCAAGGGATCCGCGCCGGCACATTCCCTCGAGGAACGCATGGCGCTTGTGCAGGCGGAGCCGATCGTCGATGAGGCGATTCCCGGTGACGAGGCACTCGGTACCTACGGGGTCATCAAGGCTCATGCGCCGGACGTCGTCGTGCTCGGATACGACCAGCGGACCCTTGCTGCCGATCTTTTCATAAAACGCGCCGCGCTCGGACTTTCATGCGACGTGTTCATCGCTACGGCCCATGAGCCGGACAAGTATCATAACAGTATCCTCAACGATCGGGATCCGCGGTGATCATTCGATCCGTTTCGCATTCTCGCAGAGAAGCTTGGTTTCTCCGTCCCGATGGGACATGTGGCCGTCCACGATCACACACGCATTGTCGGCCCATGCCTGCGATGTCTTTTCGAGCACGCTATTGAACACGACGACCTCGATCGATGACCCCGCAGCATCCTCAAGCGTCGCAAATATCATCGGTTGCCCGCTTTTCGTCGTTATCTTCTTCATTTTCGCCACAAGACCGGAGGTGCGCACGGTCTTTTTCTCGTCCGTGGTGGAGGCTATCTCGGCGATAGGACGGCACTTATAACGTTCAAGCGTCTCCTTGTGGGCGTTCAAAGGATGATCGGAGATGAAAAATCCTATGAGCTCCTTTTCCCATACGAGCTTCTCGCCGCGGCTTGCAGGTTCAACGGGCTTCATTTTGAGCGTGAGGGTGGGGGCTTGGAATCCAAAAAGGGAGTTTGCCGCATCCGCCCCGCTCTTCCGCATCATACCTGTGAACTTGATGATTTCCTCCATATTCTCGAGCGCCTGTTTGCGTTCCACGGCGAGGGAATCGAACGCCCCGCTTTTGATGAGGCTTTCGAGCGATTTCTTATTGAGATCCTTATGCTGGACACGGCTCAAAAAATCCTCAAACGATCTGAAGGACCCGTTGCGCGTACGCTCTTCGATGATGATGCGGGTGATCTCGCTGCCCACATTCTTTATCGCACGCAGTCCGAAGCGGATCTTTTCCCCTTCCGGAGTGAAGTTCACGAAGCTCATGTTCACATCGGGTGCGAGGATCGAGACGCCCGATTGCCGCGCCTCCTGGATGAGGAACGATATCCGTTCGATGTCGTTCATCTCCGAATTGAGGAGCGCCGCCATGAATTCCTCGGGATAGTGCGCGGAGAGATATGCGGTGCGGTAGCTCGTCATGGCATAAGAGGCCGCGTGGGATTTGTTGAATCCATAGCGTGCGAAGGGAGGGAAGAGCTCCCAGATCTCCTTCGCCGTCCTTTCCGGGATCCCGTTCGCGATCATGCCTTTCACGAGCGTCACCTCCTGCTCGTCGAGGAGGGATTTTATCTTCTTACCGATGGCTTTCCGGAGCGTATCCGCCTCCGCGAGCGAATAGCCCGCAAGGTCGCGCGCGATCTGCATCATCTGTTCCTGATACACGCCGATGCCATACGTGTTCTCGAGGATCGGTTTGAGCTTGGGATGGAGGTAGGCGATGCGTTCCTCGCCGCGTTTGCGCTTGATGAATGAGGGGAGGAGGTCCATCGGTCCCGGACGATAGAGAGCCACCATGGCGATGATGTCCTCGAACACGGTCGGTTTGAGGTCTTTCAGATAGCGTCGCATCCCCGACGATTCGAGCTGAAAGACGCCCGTCGTATCGCCCCGCTGGAGAAGCGCGAAGGTCTTTTCGTCATCAAGCGGAAGTTTGGACATGTCGATCGTCTCACCCCGTACCTCCCGCACGAGACGCACCGCTTCTTCGATGACGGTGAGGTTGCGAAGCCCAAGGAAGTCGATCTTGAGGAGGCCTATGTCCTCCACGGCATGGCCCTCGAACTGGGTGATGATGGTGTCCTTTTCCTGAGGCGCGAACTGTACGGGGACCCGCTCAACGAGAGGCTCTTTCGCGATCACGGTGCCGCAGGCATGGACCGAGGCATGGCGACAGACGCCCTCGAGATGGCGCGCGGTGTCGATGAGCCTCTTCGCCTCCGTATTCGTGTCGTAGAGCTGCCGGAGCTCCTGCACGTTCTTGAGGCATTGATCAAGCCATCCTTCCTTCATGCCCTGGGTGGGATTGAAGGGGATGAGCTTTGCGATCTGGTCGCAGAACGTATAGGAATAGCCCATTGCGCGGCCGGCATCGCGGATCGCGGCGCGTGCAGCCATGGTTCCGAACGTGATGATACGGGCCACATGGTCCTCCCCGTATTTCTCGCGGGCGTAGGCGAGCACCTCGCCGCGGCGGGCGTCGGAAAAGTCGATGTCGATATCCGGCATCGAAATGCGTTCCGGGTTAAGGAAACGTTCGAAGAGGAGTCCGTATGCAAGGGGATTGATGTCCGTGATGTCGAGCACGTAGGACACGAGCGAACCCGCAGCCGAGCCGCGTCCTGGTCCCACGGCGATGCCGTGCTGCTTTGCCCACCAGATGAGGTCCTGGACGATGAGGAAATAGTCCGCGAACCCTGTCTTTTCGATGACGCCGATCTCATATTCAAGCCGTTCCCGCACCTCTTTCGCATGCGCGCCGTCCGCCATCGTTTCAGCGGGGAATTTGTTCGGGAGGCGTTCCTCGACGAGTTCGCGCAGATATTGGTTCGCGCTCTTGCCTTCGGGTTTGGGGAAATCGGGAAGGAGCGTTTTCCCGAGCTCCATCGTCACGTTGCAGCGATCGGCGATTTCCGCGGTGCGAGCGACCGCTTCGGCGCCGCCGGGGATCGCGGAGAATTTTCGGAGCATATCCTCTGCGGAAAGGATCGAGAAGTCATCCGATTTCATGGTCATGCGATCGCTGTCGGAAAGCGTGTTGCCCGTTTGGACCGCAAGCAGTACATCGTGGTATTCCGCATCCTCGGAATGGGTATAGTGGCTGTCCTGCGTCGCCACGAGAGGGATGCCCGTGTCTTCCGAAAGCCGTACGAGAAGGGGTTCGATCCTTTCCGAATCCGGAATACCCAGATGCTTCTGTATCTCGAGGAAATAGTACCCCTTGCCGAAGATATCCTGGTATTCGAGTGCGCATTTCTTCGCATCATCGTAGCGCCCCGAAAGGAGATGCTGTGCCACTTCGCCGCCAAGGCACGCTGAGAGCGCGATAAGGCCTTCGTGGTGCTCGCGGAGGAGGTCCTTATCCATCCTCGGTTTGTAGTAATAGCCCTCAAGGTGTGCCTTCGAGACCAGCTTGATGAGATTCTTCCATCCCGTGTCATTTTCGGCGAGAAGGATGAGGTGGTGATATCGCTCGCCCGATTCCTTCGCAAATCGGTCCCGCGGTGCGATATATGCCTCTACGCCGAGGATGGGCTTGATGCCGGCCTTCTTCGCCGCTTTATAGAACTCCACGGCGCCATATAGGACCCCGTGATCGGTGAGTGCGATCTGATCGACCCCTATCTCTTTGGCGCGCTTCACGAGCTCATCTATTTTTGTGAGTCCGTCGAGCAGCGAATAGTGCGAATGAATATGAAGGTGAGTGAAGCGGGGAGTGGTAGGCATGGATGTTGCCCTCATTATAATGGAGGATCGGCGGGGAATACAGCAGGGCATCTATCCGCTTGTTTTCCCTCGCCGGCTTCTCTAATATATTCATGAAGATCATCGCCACCTTAGCTCAGCTGGCAGAGCAACGCTTTTGTAAAGCGAAGGTCCCCGGTTCGATCCCGGGAGGTGGCTCATGAAAGAAACAATGCTTCAGGTCGGGGTAAAGGTCTTCCTCAGGAACCCCGACGGGAAATACCTGCTTCTCCGGCGCTCGCGGGAAAAATATCCGGATATTGACGGCGAATGGGATATCGTCGGTGGGCGGATCGTTCCGGGGTCGCCCCTTATGGACAATCTTCGCCGCGAAGTGAAGGAGGAGACCGGGCTCGAGATGACGTCGGAACCGTTGCTCATTGCCGCCCAGGACATCATTCGGAGTGCGGACCGGCACGTGGTGCGCCTTTCCTATGTCGGTACCGCCGAGGGGGAACCGATACTGGATGAACGTGAGAATGTGGAATATCGCTGGATATCCCTGGAAGAATTGAAAACGCTGGATAATCTGGACGTGTATGTGAAGGCTATCCTCGACAAAGGACCCCTCCGCGAATGATATGGTGGACTTTTATAGGAATTTCCTTACAATAAAGCCTTGATGGTCGCCGTTGTAGCTCAGCTGGTAGAGCAACTCCATGGTAAGGAGTAGGTCGCCGGTTCAATTCCGGCCAACGGCTCAATAGAAAGCGCGGCTCGCAAGGGTTGCCTTTTTAGAGAAGGCATAGTAAAATAGTCCCCATGGCAAAAGTAAAGCGTTCCGACAGGCTTATCACCCTTCGCTGCTCCGTGTGCAAACGGCGGAATTATTATACGAATAAGAACAAGAAGCAGGTGGAACGGAAGATCGAATATCAGAAGTTCTGCAACTGGTGCCGCGTAAAGACGCTTCACAAAGAGGGGAGGATCAGCGGGAAATAAAATGCGCCCCTCGGCGCATTTTAAATTCCAGGAATTGCGAGTAGAATGGAAAAGTCCGAGGGGGCATCGTTCAGAGGCAGGACGGCGGTCTCCAAAACCGCTAACGTAGGTTCGATTCCTACTGCCCCCGCAAAAATGGATCTAAAAATAATCTTCGCAGGCATTTCCTCGATCGTGGGAATTACATGCTTTATTCCCTACATACGTGATATTTTTCGTAATACAACAAAGCCACATATTTACACATGGTTTATTTGGGCGATGCTGCAAGCTATTGTCGCTGCGGCAATGTGGAGCAGCGGCGCAGGCGTGGCAATCGCCTCATCGCTAATTGGCGCCGTGTTGTGTGGCTTCATCTTTGTACTTTCGTTTAAATACGGAACAAAAAATATAACTCGGTTTGACACACTCTGTCTTTTTGGTGCATTAATCGCTCTTATCGCATATCTCCTTTTCCGTAACCCATTGCTCTCTGTTATTGCGGCGGCACTGACCGATTTTATCGGCACGATGCCGACAGTGAGGAAGGCGTACAAAGAACATCAGACCGAAACCGCCTCCACGCATATCTTGAGTGGTGTCTCCAGCGCATTTGCCCTCGCGGCAATTGCAAATTTTACGTTTACGACCTCGCTTTATCTTTTTGCAGTTACAATTTTAGATACCTCTTGCGGTATTCTTGTTTGGATTCGTCAAAAAATGCATCAATAGAAAATGTTTCGCTTGGGCGAATATTTTGAAAAATAAGTCCCAACGTCCTTTAGAAGCCCCCGCAGCGCGAGAGATCCTTTTGGGCAAATAGAGGTCGCAATAGTATAATCACGATATGGAGAAACGAGGATTTAGGTGGCTCGCATTTGCCGCCGTTGCGGCAATAGCGTTGAGTGGGGCCGGCATCTGGTACTATTACGGCCGCGCCGCATCCAACACGTCTCAATCAGCGTCCTCAAATAGCCAGAGCGGGCAGTTCACTTTGCCCATGCATACAACCTCATCGTATGTGTTGGTGGGCGAGGATAGGACGGTCGCTGGCCAAGAGAGCACAACCCAGCTTGAGATCTATGATATCCAGGCAAATCGCTGGAGCGAGATGAGCTTGTATGATTCCACGGGATCCGTTACGGCGAGCGCACGGAGCATCCTTTCGCACGTGATCAGCCACCCGAGCGTTCCCGCGTGGGGTGGTGTTGGTTCGAGTAGCCTACCCTCCGCTGTGAATGCCGTCGTGGGATCGGGGATGACACGCAATGCGGTCGCGATTTCTCCCGATGGCAATTTCATCATCTTCGATGTTTTCAAGGATCTGTGCGGCACGCAGAAGGGAACTACGTGCGGCTCGCCGGCAGATACGAACATCAGCGCATTTTACATCTATTCAAAAAATGACGGAACAGTCGTGCCTTTGAGCTCCATCAAAAATCTCCCGTTCAAGATCATTGGCACGTTAGTATGGAGCCCCGATCAAAGAACGCTTTATGATATTCCGGCAAATGGGCTGACGTTCTATGCGATCAACTGGAATGGACGGGCCTATGCGCGGAGTTATACCATAACGCCGGATCACACAGTGCTGTACCATACCCCCAGTATCGATCCTCGGGCATTCGCCCCCTCTCACGACGGAACGAAAATCGCGGTAAGCGTCGTATGGTCCGGCGTGAGTAATGACCTGTCCCTTTGGCAGCAAATGCGACCGACCTCGACCTATGGTTTCTACAGTCAGGCGTATATGTATGTTTTGAACGTGAGTACGGGAGAGAATTTCAAATCCATTGAATCGGGGTATCAGCTGAGGGGGATCGCGTTTTCTCCCGATGATTCGAAAATTGCCGCAAGTGTGTGGCGTCGCGAGCCTGTCGATGCGACAAATCTTGAGGTATTTGACGCCTCAACCCTTAAAATGATTTGGTCTTCTGCTACGGATACGCAACAATTACCTACCGATCTCGAATTCTCCCCTGATTCAAATTATCTCTATATCGGAGATGGACGGAACCTTCAACTGCTTAAATTTAACGGCGACATCACGAGCCAAATCGCACCCTCGCGTTCGAGTGCGCGTACGCCTTTCTTCGTGGGGTGGTTGCCGATCAATAAGTAAAAAGATCTGAGAGGGTCGTACGATACCCGTTGTCATTCAGGGGATGAAGATCCCGATGGACAGCGCGGCAAGGTATCCTCCCAAAATGGCGCCGAACGTCCCCTGTGCGTTTTTTCCGTGTGTGTGCCCCCGTAGGGAGTTGAACCCCAACTTCATGGTTCGAAGCCATGCGTGATATCCGTTTCACCACGAGGGCAGAGGATTGCGCCGTTCGCCTGCATACGGCAGACGCGACGCCTGTCTCAATGGTATAATCATTCCTATGAATATTGCAATCGCATTCTTCGAGTTCATCGTGCTCATTTTTTCCGCGGTGCTCCACGAGGTCGCCCATGGGTTCGAGGCGCAGCGCCTCGGCGACGATACCGCGGAACGCGCCGGACGCCTCACCCTGAACCCCCTGAAACATCTCGATCCCTTCCTTTCGGTGATCATGCCGCTCCTTCTCTGGCTCGGTACCGGTTTCTTTTTTGCTGGCGCGAAGCCGGTGCCTTACAATCCGAACAATCTGAAAAATCCTCGGATCGACAGCGTGAAGGTCGCGTTTGCGGGACCTATCACGAACTTCGCCATCGCGCTCATCTTCGGGATCCTGAGCATCCTCATCCCGATCGGAGGTGCGGCGAAGAACCTCATCTGGGGTTCCATTGCGAATCCTTCGGTCATGTCGCCCGCGTTCTCCTCGCCACTCGACGTGCTTTTCTTCCTTTTCCTCATAATCGCGTATATCAACATCCTCCTTGGCGTGTTCAATCTCGTGCCCATTCCGCCGCTCGACGGTTCGAAGGTCCTCTTCGTGATCCTTCCGCCGACGCAGCGATCGTATCGCATCATGTATTTCCTCGAGCGCTGGGGATTGCTCCTTGTGCTTCTTTTCGTCTTTTTCGGCTATTCGCTCATCATTCCGCCGATCAACGGCATTTTCAGTCTCTTTACCGGACATATCTGGGGGCTCTGATCCGTTGGATGGGGGAACGGCCGCATATATTTACTGGCGCCTCCTTTTTTGGTACTCTTGTCTCGATGAACTTCGGGCCCGTAGCTTAGTGGTAGAGCAATCGGTTTGCATCCGATAGATAGGGGTTCGATTCCCCTCGGGTCCACATGGTGTGATTGACCGTTTTATGTATATGTGATATTTTAAAGTCTGTGTGTGAGGAGGTTCCATGGGAAATCCTACGTACGGCGGACTTCAAAGGCTTCAAAAATATTTTGAGGGAACGCGGTTTCCTCTCGTGGAATTCAGGGTAGACATCCATGCCGAGGCCGTGCTGTATACATGCGGTCTCCCGACATGGAAGCCGATCTTTTCCAAAGGAAATGAGGAGGACCTCTCCTCTCTCGCAATGCGTGCGCCTCGGATGGAGGTACGTGACGTTGCCCTGTGCTGTTTGAAGGACGGCTATGGGATCCGCTTTGTCACAGAGTACTTCCGGGACACATGCACGCTCAATGAGGGATACGAGCCGAACCGGCTCGTATTCATGGATGCGTACGGCCATCCTGATTTCGTGGGATATGTGCAATCCCACGAGGATGAGCTTTGCACAATGGCCCGGTACGGGAACATCTCACCGACGTTCATCGATCGCGTGAAGCTTCAGTTCTTCCCGGGTCTGTACGTATTTCCTTCCATGGAATAGATCCATCGTTCGGGTTTCAGGCGCACCTTTCCATCGCGAGGGTGCGCCTTTTTCATGCCCGCTTGAATTCATCCGAGGTTTCTGATATCATTGCTTCCTATGAGGCGCCACCCAGGCCTTTTCCTTTCGCTGATCGTGATCGTCGCCATTGCGACGGGGTTTTTTGTATGGCCGAAAGGGATAGGGCAGAAGGTGCTCCCCTGGAAGGAGGGGCTCGATCTCGTAGGGGGCAGCCATCTCGTATATCAAATCGATCTTTCGAACGTTTCCTCGAGCGACCAATCATCGGTCGTTGCAGGCCTTAGGGACGTCATTGGACGGCGTATAAACCTGTTTGGCGTGAGCGAGCCCAATATCTACACCACGCAGTCGGGGAATCAGGTTCAGCTTGTCGTGGAGCTCGCAGGCGTGAAGGACCTTTCCCAGGCCATCAGCGAGATAGGACAGACGCCATTCCTGCAGTTCGAGGACGTCCAGACGAACGGTTCAAGCACGCAGTACATTCCCACGAACCTTACCGGGCAATACGTGACGGGCGCGACCCTTTCATTCAATCCCACGACGAATGCGCCGGAGGTGGACATCAATTTCAGCAGCGAAGGGGCCCAGATATTCCAGGAGATGACGAAGGCTGATGTGGGTAAGCAGATCGCCATTTTCCTCGACGGCCAGCTTCTTGAGGCGCCCGTCGTACAGGAGGAGATCACCGGCGGCAAGGCCACCATCAGCGGCAATTTCACGATCGCGACCGCTCAGCAGTTCGTCCAGCAGTTCAATGCCGGCGCGCTTCCTGCCCCGATCACCCTCATCAGCCAGCAGACCGTGAGCCCCACCCTTGGTGCGGATTCCATGAAGGAGGTGCTCTTTGCGGGACTCGTGGGTACGATCCTCGTCATGCTTTTCATGATCGCGTATTACCGCTTGTTCGGGATTTTCGCGGCGCTCGCACTCGTGCTTTATGTGGTACTCACCCTCGGGGTGTTCAAGCTTTTCGGCATCACGATGACGCTCGCGGGCCTCGCGGGCTTCATTCTTACCATCGGCATGGCGGTGGACGCGAACGTCCTCATTTTCGAGCGCATCAAAGAGGAGCTTAAGAGGGGACTTCCCCGCGCCTCCGCAGTGGAAGAAGGATTCCGTCGTGCGTGGCCCTCCATCCGCGATTCGAATGCATCCACGATCATCACCGCGATCATCCTCTACTATTTCACCTCGAGCTTCGTCCGCGGTTTCGCACTGACGCTTCTCATCGGCGTGCTCGTGAGCCTTTTCAGCGCGATCACGACCACGCGCCTCTTCCTTCGGATCTTCATAAAGGACAGGCCATCTTCCGGAAAAACCGCTTCGGCATAATCGCATACATCCCACAATGAACATCGTCGGACATAAGAAAATCTGGTTCGCCATCTCGATCATCCTCGTTGGCGCGGCACTCGTGTCGGTGGCGCTTTTCCGCTTCAATGCGGGAACGGAGTTCACGGGGGGTACGCTCTGGGAGTTTACCGTTCCCGGTCAGAGCCTTTCCGTAGGCGAGGTTCAGCGCGAGTTCACGACCGGCCTCAAGATCGCCGACGCGAACGTCGAATACGATACCACCAACCATTCCTTCCTCGTCACCTTCGCCGCACTGAATGAGGCGCAGCATCAGACCAACCTTTCCTCGCTCAAGGCGGTATGGCCCTCCCTTACCGAGCTGAGCTTCCAGTCGATCAGCCCCTCCGTGGGACAAAGCCTCCTGCAGAGCTCCATCATTGCGATGATCCTCGTGCTTGTGGGCATTTCGCTCTACATCGCATTTGCATTCCGCAAGGCATCCCGGCCGATCAGTTCCTGGAAATACGGATGGATCACACTCCTCACGCTTTTCCATGATGTTTCCATCCCCGCAGGGATGCTCGCCCTTCTCGGCCATTTCAGGGGCGTCCAGATCACGAGCGATACCATCGTTGCCCTTCTCGTCGTCATGGGCTTTTCCGTGCATGATACGATCGTCGTGTTCGACCGGATCCGCGAGAATCTCCTGAATTACCGGGGCAAGGAGCCGTTCCCCCAGATCGTGAACGACAGCGTGAATCAGACCCTTGCCCGTTCCATCAACACCTCGCTCACGCTCATCCTCGTGCTTCTCGCGCTCTATTTCGCAGGACCCGCGGACCTGCAGTATTTCGTACTCACGCTCCTCGTGGGGGTCATCACCGGTATTTATTCGTCGATCTTCATTGCGAGTCCCGCTCTTGTGATCGTGAGCCCCAAGGAGGAAAAGGCGAAGGCATAACGAGGTTCAGTATGGGAAGGATGCGCGATCGGAAGGGAAAGAGCGAATTCCTTGACTTATATTGTTTTGTTCCCTATAATAGAAACTATATATAAGATAACATCGTATCCATGGCGTCCATTACGAAGCTCGTCAATGCAGCGGTGATAGGTCTGAGTCCTCGGCAGAAAGAAGTCATTTTTTCTCGTTTCGGGCTCGACGGAAATTCCCCCAAAGGAGGGCAGACTCTTGCTGCGATCGGCGAAACGCTTCACGTCACCCGCGAACGGGTGCGCCAGATCGAGAATGGGGCCATCACCATCATCAAGCGCAACATTTCCCGGAATTCCGATCTTGAATCGATGCTCCGAAAGATCGCAGTATTCATCGAGGAAAAAGGGGGTATCGCCAAAAAGGAAGCCGTGGTCAAGTATGCCGCGACCCTCGCATCGGGCATCAAGGAGAACCATGTGGATTTTCTTGCGGATGCATCGGGAACCTTCCATCTTTACCGCGAAGATGATGCGTTCCATCCGTTCTATTACGTCACGGATCGCGACCTGAAGACGGCAAAGACCTTTGTTGAGGGATGGGTGGCATTCCTCAAGGGCCGCAAGGAAAAGGTTCTCATCGAATCCTATGCGGTGCAGCTCGCGGGCTTCCTCAGATCGAAGACGATGGCCCACGAGGTTGCGGAAAACTACCTTTCGATCTCGAAGCACATCCACCAGAACCCTTACGGCGATACGGGACTCCGTGAATGGCCCGAGATCAGCCCTTCGACCGTGCGCGATAAGATCTATCTTGTCCTCAAGAAGCGGGGAGAGCCGCTTCACTTCGAGGACATCGCGAAGCATATCAACCTCGCCAAGTTCGATTCGGAAAAGGCACTTGCACCTACGGTCCACAACGAGCTCATCAAAGACCAGCGTTTCGTGCTCGTGGGACGGGGCCTTTATGGCCTGAAGGAGCATGGCTACGAACCCGGTACCGCACGGGAGGTGATCGCCAAGATCCTGAAGACGGAGGGCGCCATGAATACCGCAGAGGTGATGGAAGCGGTGAATCGCCAGCGGTTCTTCAAACCCAACACCATCCTGATCAATCTCCAGAACAGGAACTTCTTCGAACGGATGCCTGACGGAAAATATAAGGTCCGCGAATCCTGACCCCCTGAAATATCCGCGCAGACGCGCGGATATTTTGTTATAATCACCCTATATGGATATTGTGTGGGGCATTCTTCGTGAGACGGGGGTCGTGCTCTATTACACCTGGTGGATGTGGGTGTTCATTCTCCTGGGGCCGATCTTCGTGGAGGTGTGGCTTTTTTGGAAGCAAGAGACCTTCAAGCATGAGATCGACTGGGTGCTTCTCGAGCTCCGCATGCCCCGCGAGGTGCGAAAAAGCCCCATGGCCATGGAACAGGTGCTTGCCGCGCTGTACGCCCTCCGCAATGCGCCGGGGGATTTCCAGGAGAAATATCTTTCCGGGGAGATCACTCGATGGTTCTCGCTCGAACTTGTGAGTATCGGCGGCGAGGTGCATTTCTACGTCCGCGCGGTGCGCGCCCAGAAAGACCTCATTGAAGCGGCATTCTTTTCGTATTATTCGGATGTGGAGGTGGTGGAGGTGGATGATTATGTGAAGAATCTTCCAGAGACCATGACGGAGGCCTATGAGCAGGGCTATGAGCTCTGGGGGACCGAGCTCATTCTTGCGAAGAACGAGGCCTATCCCATCAAGAGCTATCTTGATTTCGAGGCGCCCGAGGAGGAGAAGCAGTACGATCCCATCTCCCTCTTCCTCGAGGTGCTTGGCAAGACCAAACGGGAGGAGTTCGTGGGGATCCAGTTCGAGATCGCACCCGCCGGCGACGAATGGAAGAGGCATGGTGCACATGTCGTGGAGGAGCTCCGTTCCAAGAAATCCGAAAAGGGACATGGACCCGGCGCTTCCATGGGCGTCGAATTCCCCCATATCCTTCCTACCTTCCCCGTGGAAAAGCATGACGGGAAGGAATCGAGCGAGTTCTCGAAGATGTTCATGCGGACCCCGGGAGAGACCGACGTCCTGAAGGCGGTGGAGGAAAACCTGTCCCAGGCCGCCTTTGAGACGGTCATACGGTTCATCTATCTTTCTCCGAAGCAGCTCTACACCGACACCTTTGCCCGCCGTGGCGTGATCGGCGCCTTCAATCAATACGCATCGAACGACCTCAATGCGTTCATACAGAACCCGGATATGAGCACCCGTGCGAAAGTATGGGCATGGCCCCATCTCTTTCCCGCCCGGCGCGTATATCTCCGCCGTGAGCGCATCCTCAGCTACTATCGCCATCGCGAGGTCCCGCCGCACGTTCCCATAGGGAAGTATTTCATGGGACGATTCCTGAACGGCGAGCACTCGAAGCATTTCATCCTTACGTGCCGTTCGCTCGCGACGCTGTTCCATCCGCCGACCTATCTCGTGCTCACTGCGCCGCACGTCCGCCGTATCGAGAGCCGCAAGGCGGGTCCACCCGCAGGGCTTCCGATCTATGGAGGGGAGGAGACCATAGAAAAATACCACTGATCCAATGCCGCAAACCTCGCTCGCCTCGACCCTCTGGGAGGTCTACGATATCATCGCCGGGATATTCATCATCTTCGATATCGCGCTCATCATCGGTCTTGTGTATTCGCTTGTAAAATCATGGAAGTTCAGGCCCAGGTTCCATGCGAGCGATGCACATGATCATCCTGCAGCGGCCAAGGGGCCCCACAAACCCACCATGCATGACGTGGTCATGCGGGAGCGCTGGAAGACCATCCTTGGAAAGTTCAACTCGGGAACCCCCGAAGCGGCGCGTCTTGCCATCATCGAGGCCGATGCACTCGTCGACACCGCCCTTAAGAACATGAGGATCGAAGGGGAGCACCTCGCAGACCGCCTTTCGAACCTCGAGGATGAGGATCTGAAGTCCATGCCGAAAATCTGGCGTGCGCACCGTGTGCGCAATGACCTCGTCCATACGCCGGGATTCGCCATTGCGCCGCATGATGCGGATCGGACCATGCAAGACTACGAAGCATTCCTGAGGGAGATCAACGCAATCGAATAACATCATGCCAAAACCCGGAAGGATCCAGATAATCAAATATGCGCCGCCGCCGCCCGAACTCCCCATATACGGTCAAGTGGACTCTGCCGAGGCGTCGTTCATAGGCCGCACGAATTACGTCGCCGCACTCGAGGAGAAGAAGTTCGTGTTCGGCATCAAACGCGTGGACCGCAGGCGCCACCTTTACGTGATAGGGAAAAGCGGCGTCGGTAAGTCAAAACTGCTGGAGCTCCTCATCCGACAGGATATCGGCTATGAATACGGGCTCTGCCTGATGGATCCCCATGGCGACGTGATCGATGCGATACTCGATTTCATTCCCGAGGATAGGATCAAGGACGTTGTGATCATAGATCCCACGGACCTCGATCATCCGGCATCATTCAATCCGCTCCAGAATATCGATCCGTCGTTCAAACATCAGCTTGCACAGGGGCTCATCGAGGTCATGGAAAAGCAGTTCGGCGCCAATTGGACCCCGCGCCTCGAACATGTATTCCGCTTCACCGTGCTCGCGCTGCTTGATTATCCCCACGCGACGATGCGGGGCATGATTTCGATGCTCACCGACCGGAACTATCGTCAGAAGGTTGTCGAATATATCGATGACGACATGGTGAAGCGGTTCTGGGCGATCGAGTTCGCCGATTGGTCGGAGAAGTTCGATACCGATGCGATCATCCCGCTCGTGAACAAGCTCGGCCAGTTCCTGTCAGACCCGCTTCTGCGGAACATCTTCGGCCAGAGGGAGAACAAGATCAATCTTGAGGAGCTGATGAATCAAAAGAAGATCATCCTCATCAATCTCTCGAAGGGACGCCTCGGCGAGGAGAACGCATCCTTCCTTGGCGCGATGTTCATCACGAAGATCAAACAGGCCGGCATGGCGCGCGCGGCGATCCCGCAGAAGGACCGCCATGATTTCTATCTTTACGTGGATGAGTTCCACAACCTTGTGACGGAGACGTTCGAGAACATCCTTTCCGAGGCCCGCAAATACGGCCTTTGCCTCACTGTGGCGCACCAATATATGGGCCAGCTTATGCCGCGCGTCCAGATGGCCGTGCTCGGCAACGTGGGCAGCATCATCATATTCCGCGTCGGCGGGGAGGATGCCGTCCATCTGAAGCCGGAGATGGCGCCGATATTCGACGTGAAGGACATGATCAACCTCGGCATGCAGGAGTTTTACATCAAAATGATGATCGACGGGGAGAGCTACGATCCATTTTCGGCGGAAACGCTCAAGGTCCTTGAGCCGCCGCACCGGTCATTCCGCAAAGAGATCATCGAGGAGTCGAGGCGCAAATATACCATTTCCGCCGATGCGGCGAAAAAGCTCATCCAAGAGGAAGAGGCGGGTATCCTGAGGAGCGCCCAGGAAAAAAGCATCATCATGGGAGGGAGGGGTTCCTCGCGGAACGCTTCCGGACCCGTCCATGGAAACGATGCGGGCATTGACCAGCCTCCCGAGCCATTGATATGATATAACTATCAACCCCTAACACACTTGCGCCATGTTTGTATCCTGGTGGGTCATCGTTCTTGTGGGATTGGTGCTTATGTATCTCGTGATCATGAACGCGCATCTCCATAAGCGCGTGAAAAAGCTTGAAGCCGTCGTCCGCCGACTCGAAGGGGTGAGCGAGGAGGAGGTGAAGAAGCAGATCAAGGAAAGGATGACGCAATACGATGCCGGAGGAGATTGATGATGCGCCCGGCGAGTCGCGCGTGTGTGTGAATTGCGGCGATTCATTTGCCATCGGATCCGACGACCTCTCGTTCTACCGACGGATGAAAGTTCCGCCGCCCACCTTCTGTCCGGAATGTCGGATGAAGAGAAGGATGGTCTGGCGCAATGAACGGACGCTTTATAGGAGGAAATGCGATGCTCCGGGGCATTCCGAGGAGGTCATCTCCGTCTTTTCGCCCGAAACGCCTTATGTGGTCTATGATCAAGCCGCGTGGTGGTCCGATGCGTGGGACCCTTTGGAACACGGGCAGGATATCGATCGTTCGGTACCGTTCTTCACGCAGTTCGGGAAGCTTCTTGCCACCACGCCGCTTATCGCCGTCGTGAACGGTACGGCGACGCATACGGAGTATGCGAACCACGCATATGAAAGCAAGGATTGCTATCTTGTGACGGCAGCGTTGCGGAATGAGCACGTCTTGTATTCGAACCGTACGTCGAACAACCGCGATTCCTCCGATCTCTATCTCTGTGGAAAGATGGAAGGTTGCTATGAGGATGTGAATTGCGGGACCTCGTATAGACTTTCCTTCAGTGCGTTTTCCGAGGATTGCAGGGATTCCTCATTCCTTTATGATTGCAGGAACTGCGATCATTGCATCGGCTGCGTCGGACTCAGGAACAAATCGTACTATATCTTCAATGAACCCTGTTCCAAGGAGGATTTTGAGAGGCGCTCCCGCGAACTCCATCTTGGAAGTCATGCGGCCATCGAGGGGATCCGGGAGAAGCAGCGCCATCTGATGGCCTCGTTCCCACGGAAATATATGTATTCCTTCAAAACGACGGACGTGACGGGTGATATTGCGGGAGAGGCGAAGAACTGCCACTATTGTTTCGATGTGACGGGGATCCAGGATTCGAAATTCTGCGTGTGGGGAGGATTCAATATGAAGGATTCCTATGATGGTTACGGGATGGGCGACAGCGCCGATCTTTTGTACGAGGTGGTGGACGTCGGCATCCAGGCGGCGAACGTGAGATTTTCGATCATCGCGTGGGGATGCCACGATGTGCAGTATTCCTATAATTGCCACGGCTCCTCGAATCTTTTCGGATGCGTCGGCCTAAGGAACAAGCAGTATTGCATCTTGAACAAGCAATATTCAAAAGAGGAGTACGAAACGCTCGTGCCCATGCTTATTGCGCATATGGATGCGGCACCGTATACGGATGCCCATGGCAGGAAGCATGGCTACGGTGAGTTCTTTCCCGAGGAACTATCGCCGTTCGCATACAACGAGACGGTCGCGCAGGAATATTTCCCTGTGACGCGGGACGAAGCCAAAATAAGGAACCATCGATGGAAGGAATCGGATGCGAAGCGGTATGTGATAACAATGGAATCGGCCGACATCCCGGATGATATCTCGCATGCCGACGCAGGCGCGATCGCCGATGCGATCCTTTCCTGTTCGCATGGCGGCGCATGCACGCATCAGTGCTCTCGCGCGTTCCGCATCATTCCGGATGAATTCGCGTTCCTCAAGAGGATGGGTCTCGCGCTGCCGCGACTGTGCCCCAATTGCCGACATTACGAACGCCTGGCGCAGCGGAATCCCTTGCAGCTATGGCACGGGAAATGCGCCTGCGCTGGGACCGCCTCCAAGGATGGGGCGCACATCAATTCAGCAGCGCATTCCCACGGCAAGGATGCATGCCCGAACGAGTTCGAGACGTCCTATGCGCCCGATCGCCCCGAGATCGTCTATTGCGAGCAATGCTATAACAGCGAGATCGCCTGAGACCCTTCCATGAACGCCGAAGAAAGGACTTGTCAGAATTGCAAAACGGCGTTCACGATCGAATCGGAGGATCTCTCATATTATGAGAATGTGAAGGTGCCGCCGCCGACGTTCTGCCCGGACTGCCGGCTGCAACGGCGGCTTGCGTTCATGAATCTCTCGAACCTTTACCGCAGGAAATGCGATCTTTGCAACAAGGAGGGGCTATCCATGTTCCACCCCTCTGCGCC